>NZ_JABBXF010000137.1 GCF_013030945.1 Streptomyces morookaense
GGGTGCCCGGCGAGGCGCTGGGCGCCGAGCCGGAGCCGGGCGGCGGGGTGGTGCGGTTCGCGCGGTCGTCGCTGCGGGTGCGGGTGGCGGCGGGGGGTGCGGTGTTCTGCGGCTGGGACGGGGCCGCGCCGGAGCCGTCGTACGCGCTGGCCGGCGCGTGCCCGGAGGCGGACGAGCGTGCGGTGCTGGAGCCGGACACGGACGGCGGCTGGCGGGTGGTCTCCGAGCGGGTGCTGGTGACGGTCTCGCGGCGCGGCGCGGTGGAGGTGCGCACGCCGGGCGGGGTGGTGCTGCGGCGGGACCTGCCGCCGCGGTGGTGGGAACCGGTGGGGGCCGGGGGTCCGGCGGGGGCCGGGGGTCCGGCGGGGGCCGGAGGGGCGGTGGGGGCCGTGGGAACGGTGGACGCCGGGAGGCCGGCGGATGCCGGGAGGCCGACGGCCCTTGAGGGAGCGGCGGGTCCCGGGGGCCCGCCGGGAGGGCGCTGGGTGCAGCGGTCCGAGGTGGCCGCGGATGCGCGGTTCTTCGGGCTGGGGGGAAGGGCGAGCGGGCCGCGGTTGCGGGATGGTGCGTACCGGCTGTGGAACACCGACCCGGGCGGTGCCTTCGGGCCGGGGGACGATCCGCTGTACATCACGATGCCGGTGCAGCTGGTGGTGGCGGACGCGGGCACGCATCTCGTGTTCCACGACAACTCGTGGGACGGCAGGGTCACGCTGTGGGAGGGCGAGGAGGGGGCGGGCTCCGGGCACGACCGGCCGGGGCGCTGCGAGGTGCGGATGGACGGGGGGCCGGTGCGCTCGTGGGTGCTGGTGGGCACCCCGGCGCGGGTGCTGCACGGGTGGGCGGCGCTGACGGGCGCGCCCGCGCTGCCGCCCGCGTGGGCGCTGGGGCCGCAGCACGCGCGCTGGGGGTTCGGCAGCGAGCGCGAGGTGCGGCGGGTGGCGGCCGGGTACCGGGAGCGTGATCTGCCGCTGTCCGCGGTGCACTTGGACATCGACCACTACCGGGGGCACCGGGTCTTCAGCGTGGACCGCGAGCGGTTCCCGGATCTCCCGGGGCTGGCGGCGGATCTGCGGGAGCAGGGCGTGCGGCTGGTGTCCATCGTGGACCCGGCGGTGAAGGCCGAGCCGGGGCTGGCGGTGTACGACGAGGGGGCGGCGGCCGGCGCCTTCGTGAAGGACGCACAGGGGCGGGAGGTGCGCGGCGAGGTGTGGCCGGGCGAGTCGGTCTTCCCGGACTTCACGGATCCGCAGGTGCGTTCCTGGTGGGGCGGGCTGTACACGGAGCGGCTGGCGCAGGGTTTCGCGGGGTTCTGGCACGACATGAACGAGCCGGTCTCGTTCGCCCCGTTCGGCGATCCGTCCCTGCCGCGTTCGGCCCGGCATGCGCTGGAGGGCCGGGGCGGCGATCATCGCGAGGCGCACAACGTGTACGGGCTGTCCATGGCCCGGGCGGGCTACGAGGGGCTGCGCCGACTGCGGCCGCGGGAGCGTCCGTTCCTCTTCTCGCGGTCGGGCTGGGCGGGGATGCAGCGCTACGGCGGCACATGGTCGGGCGACGTGGCGACGGGCTGGCCGGGGCTGCGGGCGTCGCTGGCGCTGGTGCTGGGTCTGGGACTGTGCGGGGTTCCGTATTCGGGGCCGGACGTCGGCGGGTTCACCGGGTCGCCGTCGCCGGAGCTGTACCTCCGCTGGTTCCAACTGGGCGCGTATCTCCCGCTGTTCCGCACGCACTCGGCGATCACGGCCGGGCGCCGCGAGCCGTGGGAGTTCGGGCCGGAGGTGCTGGAGCATGCGCGGGCGGCGCTGCGGGAGCGGATGCGGCTGCTGCCGTACTTCGTGACACTGGCGCACCTGGCGCACCGCACGGGGGCTCCGTATGTGCGCCCGGTGTGGTGGCGCTCGCCGGAGGACCGGGCGCTGCGCGACTGCGAGGACGCGTTCCTGCTGGGCGATTCGCTGCTGGTGGCGCCGGTGCTGGAGCCGGATGCGGACCGGCGGGCGGTGCGGCTGCCGCGCGGGCGGTGGTACGACGCGGCGACGGGCCGGGCGCACGAGGGGCCGGGGCAGGTGCTGCTGGACGCCCCGCTGTCGCGCATCCCGGTGCTGGTGCGGGCGGGTTCGGTGGTGCCGGTGGCCTCCGGCGGCACGGGGCAGGTGGAGTTGGAGGTGTGGCCGCCTGCCCCGGGGCGCACGGGCGGCGGGGTGCTGATCACCGACCCGGAGCCCGGCACGGGGACGGCGGAGGTGGTGCGCTTCACGACGAAGTGGCGTGACGGATCGGTGGTGGTGGGGCAGGAAGGGCTGCCGGAACCGGCCTACCCGGTGCGGCTGCGGGGGGTGCCGGACGCTTTCCCCGATGCCGTGGTGCCTGGTATCTGAAGGGGGCATGCTGACCCTGCCGCGGCTGTCCGCCGCCCTCGCAGCCCTGATGCTGTTCCTCTCCGCGCCCCTTCCGGCAACGGCGCAGGCGGCGCCGGCCGGGCGCCTGCCCAAGGGCTTCGTCGAACTCGCCGACGTCGACCCCACGATCGTCCAGGAGATCCGCTACGCCACGGTGCACAACTTCACCGGCCATCGCATCGACGGCTATCTGCGGCCCCGCTGCATCCTCACCCGCCCTGCCGCCGAGGCCCTGCACCGGGTGCAGCGCAGGCTGCGGCCCGCGGGATACACGCTCAAGGTCTACGACTGCTACCGGCCGCAGCGTGCGGTGAACGACTTCGTGGCGTGGGCGAAGGACCTGGACGACGTGCGGATGAAGGGCGAGTTCTATCCGCGCGTGGACAAGTCGCGGCTGTTCGCGGACGGTTACATCGCGGCGAAGTCCGGGCACAGCCGGGGCAGCACGATGGACCTGACGATCGTGCGCCGCCCGCCGCGTCCGACGCGCCCCTATGTGCCCGGTGAGCCCCTCGTGCCCTGCTACGCGCCGAAGGCGGAGCGCTTTCCCGACAACTCCCTCGACATGGGTACCGGTTTCGACTGTTTCGACACGCTCGCCCACACCCTCGACCCGCGCATCACGGGCCGGCAGCGGGCTGACCGGCTGCTGCTCAAGTCCGTGATGGAACAGGCGGGTTTCGTCAACCTCGCCGAGGAGTGGTGGCACTACACGCTGCGGAAGGAGCCGTTCCCGGACACGTACTTCGACTTCCCCGTCTGCTGACGCGACCGGCCTTGACGCTCCACCGGGCCCGCAGAACACTGCGCGGTGCCATTGCCGGGCCGCTCTCCGGGAGGCGTCATGACAGGCCCGTACGTCGCCGCGATCGATCAGGGCACCACGTCCAGCCGCTGCATCGTCTTCGACAGCCGGGGTGCGGTGGTCGCCGTCGACCGGCGGGAGCACCGCCAGATCCTCCCGCAGCCCGGCTGGGTGGAGCACGACGCGGCCGAGATCTGGGCGAAGGTCCAGGCCGTGGTGGCCGGGGCGCTGGCCGCCGCGGGGCTGCGGGCCGACGAGCTGAGTGCGCTGGGCATCACCAACCAGCGCGAGACGACGGTCCTGTGGGACCGCGCCACCGGCAAACCGGTGCACAACGCCGTCGTCTGGCAGGACACCCGCACCTCCGGGTTCTGCCGTGAACTCGGCGGCGCCGAGGGGCAGGACCGGTTCCGCCGGTCCACCGGGCTGCCGCTGACGAGTTACTTCTCGGGGCCGAAGGTGTCCTGGCTGCTGGACCGGGTGCCGGGGCTGCGGCGCCGGGCGGAGAACGGGGAGATCGCCTTCGGCACCGTCGACTCCTGGCTGATCTGGAACCTGACGGGCGGCGCGGACGGCGGGGTGCACGTCACCGACGTCACCAACGCCTCGCGCACGCTGCTGATGGACCTGGAGACCCTGCAGTGGGACCCCGCGATCCTGGAGGCCATGCGGATCCCCGAGGCGGTGCTGCCGGAGATCCGTTCCTCCGCCGAGGTGTACGGCAGGGCCGTGGGCCGGCTCGCCGGGGTGCCGGTGGCCGCCGCGCTGGGCGACCAGCAGGCGGCGGTGTTCGGGCAGACCTGCTACGCGGTGGGCGAGGCCAAGAACACCTACGGCACGGGCAGTTTCCTGCTGCTGAACACCGGCTCCCGGCCGGTGGTGTCCAAGAGCGGTCTGCTGACGACGGTGGGCTACCGGCTGGGCGGCGAGGCGCCGGTCTACTGTCTGGAGGGGTCGATCGCGGTCACCGGCGCGCTGGTGCAGTGGCTGCGCGACCAGCTGGGCCTGATCCGCTCCGCGGACGAGATCGAGGCGCTGGCAGCGAGCGTGCCCGACAACGGCGGCGCCTACGTCGTGCCGGCCTTCTCGGGCCTGTACGCGCCCTATTGGCGTCCGGACGCCCGCGGGGTGATCACCGGTCTGACGGCCTACGTCACCCGGGCGCACCTGGCGCGGGCCGTGCTGGAGGCGACGAGCTGGCAGACGCGCGAGGTCGTGGACGCGATGGTGCAGGACTCCGGGGTGCCCATCACGGCGCTGAAGGTGGACGGCGGGATGACCGTCAACGGGCTGCTGATGCAGCACCAGGCGGACGTGCTGGGGGTGCCGGTGATCCGGCCGGTGGTCTCCGAGACGACGTGCCTGGGCGCGGCCTACGCGGCCGGGCTGGCCACGGGGGTGTGGCAGGACCTGGACGAACTGCGGGCGCAGTGGCGGCAGGACGTTGCGTGGCGGCCGCGGATGGCGACCGAGGCGCGGGAGCGGGAGTACCGGCAGTGGCGGAAGGCCGTTGAGCGCACCTTTGGCTGGTGCGCCCCGTAAGGGGCGCTGGGGGCACACCCCTTACGAGGCTCGGGTGACGCCAGTCGCCAACGCGTGCTCCACCACCGAGGCCAGGACCTCCTTGGCCGACTCGCGTTCGCGCGCATCGCACATCATCACCGGCACCTCCGGGTCGAGGTCGAGCGCGTCGCGTACGGCCTCCTCGGGGTAGCGGGCGGCGTCGTCGAAGAGGTTGACGGCGAGGGTGAAGGGGATGCGGCGGCGCTCGAAGTAGTCCACGGCGGCGAAGCAGTCCTCCAGGCGGCGGGTGTCGGCGAGGACGACGGCGCCCAGTGCGCCCTGGGCCAGTTCGTCCCACAGGAACCAGAAGCGGTCCTGGCCGGGCGTGCCGAAGAGGTAGAGGACCAGGTCCTCGCGGAGGGTGATGCGTCCGAAGTCCATGGCGACGGTGGTGGTCGTCTTGCCCTCCACGCCCGCGATGTCGTCCACCGGCCGGCCCGCCTCGGTCAGCAGTTCCTCAGTGCGCAGCGGCCGGATTTCGCTCACCGAGCCGACCAGGGTGGTCTTGCCCACGCCGAAGCCCCCGGCCACCAGCAGTTTGAGGGTCGTCACCGGGGCGGCGGGCCGCCGGGGGGTGCGCTCGGTGCGGCCGAACACCATGGGTTCTCCTCCGATCGTTCCGCAGGCCCCGGCGCCGGGGCCTGCGGAGAGTGGTTCACAACGCCCGCAGGCCGTCGATGACGTCCCGCAGGATGCCCTCGTCGGGCAGTTCCGCCGGGGGCACCGGACGGGTGACGCGGACGTGCCCCGCGTCGATCAGGTCGCCCACCAGCACCCGGACGACGCCCACCGGCAGGTCCAGCTCCGCGGCCAGTTCGGCGACGGACTGCGGCGTGCTGCGGGCCAGTTCGGCGATGTCGAGGTGTTCCGGGGACAGCGACTGGTCGGCCAGGGCGTGGGCGCCGCCCGGGTGGCCGGCCAGGGACTCCTCGGCGATCACCAGGGCGATCAGGTCGAGCCGGTCCTCGGCCGCGCTGCGGGTGCGGCCGCGGGTCATGGCGTACGGGCGGACCACGGGGCCCGCCGCGTCGTCGAACCAGCGCGCCGGCTGCTCGGGGTCCCGGTCCATGCCCGCCGTCACGCGCCGGCGGCGGCGCCGGTGCGCGGAGCGGTGGCCAGGTGCGCGCCCACGCGCTTGACGAGCAGGGTCATCTCGTAGGCGACCTGGCCGATGTCGGAGTCCGCATCGGCGAGCACCGCCAGACAGCTGCCGTGGCCCGCGGCGCTGACGAACAGGAAGGCCTCCTCCAGCTCGACGACGGTCTGCCGGACCTGTCCGGCGTCGAAGTGCCGGCCCACGCCCTTGGCGAGGCTGTGGAAGCCGGAGGCGACGGCGGCCAGGTGCTCCCCGTCCTCGCGGGTGAGTTCCCTGGACGTGCCGGTCGGCAGTCCGTCGCCGGACAGGACGAGTGCCTTGCGGATGCTGGCGACGCGCTCGACCAGGTCGTCGAGGAGCCAGTTGAGCTCGCCGCCCTCGCCGGCCCGGTCGTTGCGCAGGGCTTCCTTCGGTGCGGTCATCGACCGTCCCCCTCAATCGTCGTTCCTGGTGCTGTCGTTCCTGGCGGGTTCGCCATGTGCTGTTCGGCTGCGTTCCGGTCCCGGCCGCGCTGCCAGCCGCGCTGGAGGGCGGCCATCCTGGCCCGTACCTCGTCGGCGTCGCGGGCGGCGTCCGGACCGGCCGGGTCCGGGGCGGGCCGGTCGGGCGCCGCGGTCCGGTCGTCCTTCAACTGTGGGGCGAGGCTGGCCTGGCGCACGCGCCGGGGCAGGCCCCCGGTGGGTGTGCGGTCCTCGTCCGGGGCGGGCGGCCGTCCTGCGGTGCGTTCGGTGACCCTGCGGCCGTGGTCGGAGACCAGGACGGGGGCCCTGCGGCGCGGCAGCGGGAGCGGGCCGTCGGGGGCCTGCTGGTGCTCCTCGCCGGATACGTCCGTCGTATCCCCGAACAGGGCGTCGAGCGGGCCGGGTTGCCGGCGCACCGGCCGGGGGCGGTGGCCGGGCAGGGGCTGGCCGCCGGTGTCCTCGTCCGTTCCCGCGCCACTGCGGCGCGGGGCCTCGGTGAGCAGTGCGGAGGGGATGAACACCACGGCCGTGGTGCCGCCGTAGGGGGAGGTCTGCAGGGATACCCGGACGCCCTGGCGCTGGGCGAGCCGGCTGACGACGAACAGGCCGAGGCGGTCGGTGTCGGAGAGCTCGAACTCGGGGGTCTCCGCGAGCTTGAGGTTGGCCTCCAGCATGGCGTCGGCCGTCATGCCCAGGCCGCGGTCGTGGATTTCGAGGGTGAAGCCGTTGGAGACCCGCTCGCCGACGACCTGGACCGCGGTGTGCGGCGGGGAGAACACCGTGGCGTTCTCCAGGAGTTCGGCGAGGAGGTGGGTGAGGTCGCCGACGGCCGGGCCGTCGACGGCGAGCCGTGGCAGGCGGCGGACGTCGATGCGCTCGTAGGCCTCGACCTCGGCGACGGCGGCCCGGACGACGTCCATCAGCCGGACGGGCTTGCGCCACTGCCGGGCGGGGGCGGCACCGGAGAGGATGACCAGGCCCTCGGCATGGCGGCGCATGCGGGTGGTGAGGTGGTCGAGGCGGAAGAGGTCGGCAAGCTCGTCGGTGTCCTCGGTGCGGCGTTCCATGGTGTCGAGGAGGGTGAGCTGGCGGTGCAGCAGGACCTGGCTGCGGCGGGCGAGGTTGACGAAGACGTCGGAGACGCCGCGGCGCATGTCGGCCTGTTTGACGGCGGCTTCGACGGCGGCGCGCTGCAGGGTGTTCAGGGCCTGGCCGACCTGGCCGAGTTCGTCGGAGCCGTACTCCAGGCGCGGGGCCTCGGTCTCGACGTCGACGGTCTCGCCCGCGGCGAGGCGGCGCATCACGCTGGGCAGCCGTACGCCGGAGACCTCGTGGGCCTCCTTGCGCAGCCGGCGCAGGTCCCGGACGAGGCCGCGGCCGATGCGGATCGAGATGACGAGCGAGCAGACGAGGGCGGCGAGGCCCAGGACGCCGGCGACGGCGGCCTTGACGAGGACGCCGACGGCGACGGGCTGGACGCGGCCCGCGTAGCGGTTGCTGGCCTGCTTGCCGAGCCTGGCGAGGTCGTCGAGGACGGGGTGACGGTGACCTGCCACTGCTGTTGCCCGATGGCCTGGTCGGTGCGGCCGGGACCGCCGAGGACGACGGCGTCCTCGGCGGCGGCCAGCGCCCTGGCGTGCGGGCCCCGCCAGTAGGCGTCCAGGAGGGTGCGGTCGGCGGTGGGCAGGGCGGGGAGGCTGAGGGAGTAGAGGATCTTGCGCTCGGCGGTGCGGTCGGAGAAGGAGCGCAGGTCCTGAAGGTCCAGGCTGCCCGCGACGAACGCGCCGGAGAGCAGGGCGTCCTCGCGGGAGACCGACTCGCGGGCACGGATGAGGCCGGCCAGCGCGCGGCCCTGCCGCTCCATGTCGGCGTCCTGGACGGCGCTGAGGCTGCCGAGGAAGTCGTAGTAGGGGTCGACGAGTTCGTTGTAGTCCTGGAAGGCGGCGTAGCGGGTGAGGGTGCTGTCCTCGACCCTGCGGCGCAGGCCCTCGATGCTGTCGAGGCTCGTCTCGATGGCGCGGAAACGATCCTTCGTGCCGGAGTCCATGGCGTTGCGCGCGCCGCGGTCGATGCCGGCGCGGTAGTCCGCGACGGCCTTGTCGGTGGCACGCTGCCGGGCGTCGAGTTCGGCCAGGGCCCCGGAGCGACGGGGGTCGGCCAGGTAGACGACGGTCTGGCGGCGCTCCTTCTCCAGGGCGAGGATCACGTCCTCGGCGGGGAAGCCCGCCTTGCGCATCACGTCGGCGAACGAGAACAGCTGGACGGCCTCCTGACCGGTGATCACCGTGGCGAAGGCCCACAGCGCGGTCAGGGACAGCAGCGGCACCAGCAGCAGCGCCACGATCTTCCGGCGGATCGACTTCCCGCGAAAGCGCATGGCCTCCCCTACGGCAACCCCGGTGCACGGGGGTGGTGTTCCGACAACAATGCGGCGTGAGCCTACTACTGCGAGGTAGTGGACCCGAAGACCAGTACGGACCAAGGACAGGTGACCCGGCCGGTTTTCCCCTCATCACGGGAACCTTCGGGCACTCCCGGCCGCTCTCTGTACAAAGGGAGAGGAAGAGTTCCGACCGGGGGAGGTGAGCGTTCTGTGCAGCGGAACCGCGACACGGGCGCCGGCGCGGTGCCGGCCCGCAGGCCCTTGTGGGTGGAGGAGCCTGCCCGGCGGCCGAGAATGCCGGATCCCATCCGTACGGCCGCGGTGCGCGCGGCCCTGATCGCCGCCGTGACGCTGGTCCTGACGGTGATCACCGTGCTGTTCGCGCTGGCCGGTTCGTGGCTGGCGTTCCCGGCGCTGCTGTGTGCGGTGGTGAGCACCGTGCTGGCGACATGGAGCGTGCTGGATGTGTGGGTGACGCGGCAGGTGTGGCGGCAGCGGCACGGGGTGATCTCCGTGCCGAGCAGCGCTGCGCGCGGCATACGGCGGGTGGCAGCGCCCCGTTAGGGGCGCTGGGGGCACCTCTGGGGGTCCCCAGCGTTAGCTGGGGGAGGTAGCTGGGGAGGAACTGCGCGATCGGCCACGACGCGCCCGCAGCCGACCGTTCCCGGGGCTGCGCCCCGGACCCCCTGGGGCGGTGCGTCAACTGCGGGCCGGTGGGGGCTGGTCGCGCAGTTCCCCGCGCCCCTTACGGGGCGCCCAGTCGCGCCCACGCGGCGGAGCCGCATATCGGTACAGCCCCGCGCCCCTATGGGGCGCTAGGCCTCCGTCGGGCGGCGGAAC
>NZ_JABBXF010000138.1 GCF_013030945.1 Streptomyces morookaense
GTACAGCCCCGCGCCCCTATGGGGCGCTAGGCCTCCGTCGGGCGGCGGAACATCCGGGTTGCCGTGATCTCGCCGTGTACCGGCTCCGCGTCCGGGTCCTGCTGCGGCAGGCCCGGGCGCAGGTGTTCCTCGACGCTGATGTACTTCAGGCCCGCGCGCAGGTCCGCGTCGTTGCGCAGCCGGATGACCAGCGGGAACTCCGCCAGGGCCGTGGTGTCGAAGAGACCGGTGGTGTAGAGCAGTTGCACGCCGAGGGCGTCGGCGACGGCCCGCTGGAGCTCCAGCAGATACGTGGCGTTGGCGCGGCCGATGGGGTTATCCAGGAACAGCGTGCCCGCGTGCCGCTGCTTGTCGCGGCCGCGGTCGTTGCTGCGCAGCGCCGCCATGGTGCAGTACAGCGCGATGGCCGCGGTCAGCAGCTGGCCGCCGGAGAAGACGTCGCCCATCTGCCCCACCGGCACCCGCTCGGCGCGCAGCACCGCGTCCGGCTTGAGGATCTCCACCGCGACGCCGCGCGGCAACAGCGCCGCCCGCACACCGCGCAGCAGCAGCGACATGCCGTCGCGGCGCAGGTCGGAGTTCTTCTTGACGGCGGACCGGGTGGCCTCGTCGATGACCTCGCCCAGGCGCTCGGTGAGCGTGGACTGGTCGGGGTCGTCGAAGCGGATGCGCAGGAACTCCTGCCCCGACCACTCCCCCAGGCCCTCCGGCAGCCGGGACAGCCGCTGGGCCGAACGCAGCGTGGCCAGTGAGGACTCGACCAGGCCGCGCAGCCGGTCGACGATGCTGTCGCGGTTGCGCTCCAGCTGCTCCAGCTCGTCCGTCAGCACCCGCAGCCGGGGCGCGAACGCCTCGGCCCAGGCGGCGGCGTGCTCCGGCAGGGCGGCGGCGGGCAGTTCGCGGATCTGCTGGCGGGCGGGGGTGCGTACCTGCTCGTAGCGCGTGGAGTTGGCGTGCCGGACGAGTACGTCGCTCGCCTCGCGGACCGCGGACTCGGCGGCCGAGAGGTCGCCCGCGCAGCCGCGCAGGGAGCGGCGCGCCTCGGCGGCGGCCTGCCGGGCCTCCTCCAACGTGCCGGAGTACGGCTCGGGTTCGTCGGCTTCCTCGTCGCCGGTGGTGTCGCGCAGCAGGTCGCGCAGGAGGGCGGCGGTGTCGTCGAAGCCGCCGGCCGCCTCCTCGGCGGCCCGGTGGGCGCGCAGCAGGCCCGCGTGCGCGGTGCGGGCGCTCTCCAACGCGTCGGTGCGGGCGGCCAGTTCGGCGGTGGCGGTGCGCAGCAGCTCCTTGGCCTGGGCCGCGTCGGCGGGCACCCGGTCCTCGGGGAGCTCGGTGTGCGCCTCGCCGTCCTCCGGGGCGAGGCGCTCGGCCTCGCCGCGCAGCCGGCCCAGTTGCTCGCTGGCCGCGGACGCGCGGGTCTCCAGCGTCTGCACGAGCTCCTCGGCCCGGGCGGCGGCGGCCTGGCGGGACGGGCCGTCGGCGCCGTCGGTGCCCTCCAGGAGCTGGGCGGCGCGGGTGCGCACCTTGTTGGTGAGGCGGTCGAGTTCGGCGCGGGCGGCGCTCTCGTCGCTCTCGGCGCGGGCCTGTTCGGCGCGCAGGTCGGCGCCGACGCCGACCTTCTCGTACACCTGGGAGGCGGCGCGGTAGGCCTCGCGCAGTGCGGGCAGCGAGGCGGCCGGGGCCTGGTCGTCCTCCGCGATGTCGTCCGGGGCGCCGGCGATCTCGGCGCGCTCGGCGCGCAGCGCGCGGGCGGTGCGGCGGGCGTCGTCGGCGGCGCGCTGCGCGGCGCGGCGCTCCTCGTCAGCGGCGCGCGCCCGGTCGATGCACTCCTCCGCGCGCTCCTCCGCCTCGGCGCCCTCCTCGGCGAGATCGCGCAACTTGGCCTGCCAGGAGGCGCGTTCGCGCAGCCGGTAGGCGAGGCCGGCGAGCGCGTCGGCGACGCGGCGGGCGCGCTGGGCGGTCTCCTGCCGCTCGTCGCGGACGACGACCGCCTCGGCGGCGGTCTCCTCCGCCTCGGCGCGGGCCTCGCGCAGCGCCGCCAGCTCCTGCTGTGCGGCGTCCGCGGCCGTACGCAACCGCCCGGCCTCCGCGGCCAGTTCGGCGAGGCGGCCGGC
>NZ_JABBXF010000139.1 GCF_013030945.1 Streptomyces morookaense
TGGCTGTCTATGCCCCCGGCGACAGGGACTCATACGGGTGTGTGGCACCCGGCAGGCAATGAGCAGGGGCCCGCCGCAACGACGGAGAGCGCGTGCGCGAAACGGCGTTGCCCCTTACATCCCGGCGGCCTTTTGCCGGGATGCCGGGAGCGCAGGCCACGGCGCGACAGAGGCGGCGCGACCGGAACGGTCGCTGCAAGCCAGGGGTTTTCACGCATCGGACCGTAGCGGCAGCCCGAAACCGCGCCAGCGGGTTCGGCGGAGACTGGCAGGTGCGCCAGCAGCTGCCTGTCGGAGTCGGGCCTGACGACCGGATGCCGCCAGGCAGCCGGGAGCCGAAGGTGCGCGTGCGACAGGAAGTCGCTTAACGTATTGTTTTACATTGATAAAACCAGCTATCCCATTAGCTGTAGCCTACCGGGACAGGCGCTGCCGGCAACGGCGGGGTCTGAAGCTCCCGGGACAACGAGAGCCGGGCGTCAGCCCGGGTAAAGCCCCGTGAGGGGCTTTACCTTGCTGCAAGCATCATGTGGCAGGAGAGCAAGGCTGGTCAGAAGGGTTAACACATGTGAACTGTTGATAAACACCGTTATCGGCAACAGGCCAAAGATGCTGACAGGCCTGAACCAAAAGGTACGGGGTCCGGTTGCTACCTCGCGCACAGGGAGCACATGGGCGCAGAGACCCCCGGTGAAGAGACAGAACCCGCCCTGACCCTCTGTATGTTAAGCGGAACCTGGTAAACCCGTATCGCTGCCTTACAGGCAGGTGAACCGTAAGGAACACTGTAGGCGGTGCGGGCAGAGGAGGACGGAAAAAGCAAATGCCCGGTTGTAATGACCGGGATACGGGGCAGGTTCCCCGACGCGAAAGCGGGCAGACTTCCGTCTGGTCTTTAATTGCATGAAAAGCTGTAAAGCAGTCAAAAGGATATCAGCGAGATGAATACACACATCAGTGTGTCCACGATACCCCACCCGACAGGCTGGCACACCATAGACTGGAAAGCATGCCATGCCCGGGTGCGAAAGCTACAGTTACGGATTGCAAAGGCAACCCGACAGCAACAATGGCGGCAGGTCAGAGAACTACAGCGCATCCTCACCCGCTCATTCTCCGGCAAAGCCGTGGCTGTCAGGCGTGTAACTGAAAATACCGGTAAAAGGACACCCGGTATTGACGGAAAAATATGGCACACACCGAAGGAGAAATGGGAAGGAATATGCAGCCTGAATCTGTGTGGTTACAGGCCACAGCCACTACGGCGAATACATATCCCAAAATCAAACGGCAAAACGCGACCGCTGGGCATACCCACAATGAGGGACCGGGCCATGCAGGCACTGTGGCTGCTGGCTCTGGAACCCGTATCCGAGACCACTGCTGACCATAACAGCTATGGTTTCAGACCAATGCGCAGCACGCATGACGCCATTGAGTCCATTTTTCTGCGGATGAGCCAGAAAGTATCGCCCAAATGGATACTGGAGGGCGATATTAAAGGGTGTTTCGATAACATCAGCCATGACTGGCTGCTTTCCCATATTCCGATGGACAGGAGACTGCTTAAAAAATGGTTGAAAGCAGGTTACATGGAAAGAGGCGTGTTTAACCATACGAACAGCGGGACACCGCAGGGAGGCATCATATCCCCTGTTCTCGCCAACATGGCTCTGGACGGACTGGAGAAGGAACTGATGCAAACGTTCAGGAAAAGTGGTTATCACAGTGCAAAGCACCAGGTGAATTATGTGAGATATGCTGATGATTTCATCTGTTCAGGCAGCTCCCGTGAATTGCTGGAAAATGAGGTCAGACCACTGATTGCAGCTTTCATGCGCGAACGAGGGCTGGAACTGTCGGAAGAAAAAACCGCGATTACACATATAGATAAAGGCTTCGACTTTTTAGGGCAGAACGTCAGGAAGTACAACGGTAAAATGCTGATTAAACCGTCGAAGAAAAACCTGAAGAACTTCCTCTGTAAAGTCAGAGAAATAATTAAACGCAATCCGACGCTCCCGGCATGGAAACTGATAGGCCAGCTAAACCCGGTAATCCGGGGATGGGCTACCTATCACCGACACGTCGTGGCGAAAGAAACATTTAATTATGTCGACACCCAAATCTGGCGAGCTATATGGCGATGGTGTGTAAGAAGGCACCCCCGAAAAGGATTGCGGTGGATCGCCGGACGATACTTCTCCTTTGAAGGCAGGCGCTGGATCTTTAAAGCCATAACCCCGGAAGGGAAAATTCTGACTCTCTTCCGGGCAATGGAAACACCGATAAAGCGCCATATAAAAATCAAAGGCGAAGCAACACCATACACCCCCGGAATGGAAATCTACTTTGAACGTCGTCTGGATCTAATCTGGAAAGGCAAATCAAAGAAGATGAAGACAGTAGTTCAACTCTGGAAGAGGCAGGGGAAACACTGTCCGCAGTGCGGACAACCCATAACCAACCAGACCGGATGGAATATACATCACCGGATCAGGAAAGTTATGGGCGGCAGTGACGAACTGACCAATCTCGAGTTGTTACATCCGAACTGCCACCGACAGTTACACAGCAGGGAAGCCGGTGCTCACCGAAAGCACTTATAAAGGCTTGAGCGGAGTGCGGGGAAACTCGCACGCTCCGTTCTTAGGGGGCGGCGGCGCAGCAATGTGCCGCTGCTACCCGACCCGGCAGACAGAACAACACTGCAGTAGTCAGAATCAGAGCAGTAGATAAAGGAACAACAACATCAGGAACAGTTCCATAACATAAGAAAGAAACACTCCTGAGTCAGACACATCACAGACGGGAAGGGTAACGGGCGACGCGCCAGCGTGGCCCGCTTCCCTTCCGGCAGGCGTCAGCCTGCCAGGGGTTTTCGCGCGGGCTGACAGGCGGCCTCCACCGCCTGCCCCTGTATCACCTGTTTATGCTGCCCTGAAGGATGTAGTGACCGCCGAGGAATACAGCCTGCTGATTCGCCACAAAATCGCAGATTTCATCAACAATCTGCGCAGTGGTGAGCGGTTTCTGCCCCATTTCACGACGCCGCGCATTAATCACGGCTTTGTAATTGCGCAGAATTTCGCGGGTTTCTGTGCTGATATTCATGACATGTGCTCCCCGTCCAGCGCCTGTAACACAACGTCCATTGCTTCGCGTTCTTCCCTGACGAATGCGTCACCGTCGCCCCCGTTCTCGCTCCCGACGGCATACAGGCGCTTCATTTCACTGCCTGCCAGCGCCATCACTTTTTCCAGCATCACCGCCGGAACTGTCACCTGACGGCTGGCGCGCTTTTCTTCCATCAGCTCACGAACAACGTCGTGAACAATGCTGACATCCGCACCATGCGCAAAGGCATCGTCCAGTCGCTGCATGACGGTTTCCAGCTCATCGTCTGTCAGACTCCAGTCCTGGGCTATGTGACGCACATCCCCACGGGTCAGCACCACGGCAAAAACGCATTCACTGTCCGGCACGTCTGTGTTCAGCACTTCGCGGATAATTTCTTTAACAGTACAGTACATGTTCTCGTCTCCTTTACAGGGGCGGCATTGCCGCCCCGTCCGTTAATCAGTCCAGTGCCGCGTAAATCGCGTTGCATTCGGGGTGAAATTCGATGTGACGCCACAACTGCGCATCGCGCATCCGGTAAAGCTGGGTCAGTCCTGCATCCCCGCTGTCGTGGTACAGCCACAACTGGCGGTTAATCACAAGGGAAGTCAGAATGATGCCTGCGGCATCAGCACTCACGGTACGGTCAAACCAGTTTGCACCGTTCACCATGTGGAAACGGTCGCCATCCGGCATCATGTAACCGCCACCGTCCGGCAGGCGGATGAAGTGCCAGAAGCCTCCCTGATATTCCGGCATCATTTTTTGCGCCAGCGCGTACACATACGCCTCGGCATACAGAAAATCGTTGCCAAACAGATACGGTAGAAAGGAGAGACGGTCGCACTCTTCAACGTTCAGAGTGACAGGTTTCGCATATTGCATGATGTTTTCCTCCGTTGTTCACATATTCCGCGACACCGGGCGGTGCCGTGCCTCCATAAAAGCCGGGCGATAAGGCGGGGATGCACAGGGCGCAAGGGAAGCCGCAGCCTGACGCACACGGCTGGCGGGAGTTGGAGGGTGAGACCGCGAAATCTGAGCGGGTGAACGACCGGAAAATCACGGCAGACGGGAAGGAGGGACCGGGTGACCGCAGCGGCGAAGCGTACCCTTGCATCCCTGCCAGCCCGGCTACGATGGAGGCACGGCACAGCCCGCACACGACGCTGAGGCCACATAACTGAAAACCCACAAGGCCATGCCCCGCATGGCCGGGTAAAGCGGAGCCGGCGGCGACTTCCTTTGTGCTCTGTCCGGGGACCGGCAGGAAAAAGGCGGGGATTTACCCCGCCAACGTCATCATTTCCGGATTTTTGCCAGGGCATCCGCCATGCTGCGGATTTCGGCCCGGGCTTCCCGGACCACCTCCCGCAGAACACCACGGTCAAACCAGCGGCGGGGCGGTTCATCCGGTATACGCAGCACATCGCAGGCCAGCCCACTGGACAGGATATGCTCAATACAATCGCTGACCAGGTACATTTCCACCGACGAAAAACGTGCTCCCCGGTTCACGATGGCATCGAGCACCACGGGCAGGTTTTCGTCATCTTCATCGAGCCAGCAGGGGTGATCGCTTTCCTTCACAACCAGACGAAAGCGGCGCGTCTGGCGAGTCAGCAACGTCTGACCGGTGGTGGTCAGCGCCGCCCGGATACGCCGCGCATCTTCTGCCACCCGGCAACTGACACTGCGTACCGCATCGCGCACCGCCGCAAGTACAGCCCTGATTTCGTCTTCGGTCAGCCATTCTCCGGCATACGGGAAAGACACCTGCGTTCCGTCTGCCGGAAGTACCGGCAGCGACTGCCACTGACTGCCGGACAGTACCAGTTCCGCCCCGGTTCCGGTCAGTTTCTGAATGGCGGAGGCCAGGAGCGGCGGCAGTACGCCGCCGTGACGGTTGATAAGTAACGTCGCCAGCCGGGGCGCATCCAGCAGAACATAAATGCTGATCCAGCCCGGATACTTCGGGTTACGCTGGTCAACATCCGTCTCTTCCGGCCAGCCCTGCGCCAGCAGCAGGTTGCGGGCGTGACGACAAATCAGTGCGTTCAGCGTGCTGTTTTCGTTCATGATTAAGCGTTCTCCCTGTATCGCCGCCCGCAGGGCAGGCGGCGATAACATCAGTCGTTTTCGTGTGTGTTGTTTTTCAGCAGGGTGCGGGCCTGATTAACCACCTCCTGACGGCGGGTGACGCATTCCGGGACGGCGAGGCCATGATCCCGGGCGGCCCATTCACGTTTCCACAATGCCTGTTCAGCGGTCTGAATCAGGGACGCCAGCAGTTCAGCAGGGACGGTCACCAGGCGGTTTTCGCTCTCGTTGCGGATAATCTCCATCACCGCAGCGGAAGAAATACCGGACTCAATCCGCTGGTCTTCCGGGATGTCCTCCAGGCGTGCCAGGACGGTCCTGATTTCATGACCGGTCAGAGAAATTTCCATACCGTCAGCCAGTGCCTGAATCTCTTCCGGGGACCAGATAACCAGCATCAGCGGCATGTCTCCCGGATACTTTACTGCCAGCTCCCGGCATAGCGTTTCGCATGTTCCGTACATTCTCGTCTCCTTCTCAATCTTTAAAGCACGCTTCCAGTTCCAGAATTTCGGTATATGCCTCCATCAGGAGGCGGTTTGCGCGAAACAGCGTCTGACGCACCAGACGTTCCGGCAGGGTGTCGGCATTAAAGCTGTACCGCTGCTCCATCTCATTCATGGTTGTACGCAGGTCGCACATGGCATTGGCCACCTCCGCCACTTCGGCGCGCAGTTTTTCGTGTCCTGCATAGTTCATTTACGCAGCCTCCGGCATAAACCAGTCATCATTCGCGGCCCCCTGCTGCATGGCCCGTTGCACGGCGGCAAGGCGTTGCTGCCCGGCACGGTGATACTGCTCAAGCAGCTCGATACCGATATACCGGCGTCCGGACTGGAGGGCGGCGACGCAGGTTGAGCCGCTGCCTGCAAACGGGTCCAGCACAATTGCGTTCGGGTGTGTGAAGCTCTCAATCAGCGGTTGCAGGCTGGTAACGGGCTTTTCCGTCGGGTGATGGCGATTGCCCGAATATTTCCAGCCCAGCACGTCCGGCAGCGGGTTTTGTGGCAGACGTGGACGGCCTTTTGCCAGGATGTAGGCACATTCGTGGCGATAGCCCACATATGCGGCCTTCGATGTGTAGTTTTTGGTGAAGACCAGGTGACCAACAACGCTGAATCCCGCATTTTTCCAGGCGGCCATAAAGCGATCGACGCGGTTCCAGCCATAGAAGCTCACCATTAACGCGTCTTTTTTGAGTACGCGGTACATTTCATTACAGGCTGGTTGCAGCCATTCATCGGTTTTATCGCCGGCGATGGTGCGCCCG
>NZ_JABBXF010000014.1 GCF_013030945.1 Streptomyces morookaense
GCGGGCCGGGCGGGCGGCGGCTGCGGAGGCCTGCCGGGAGGCGGGGGGCGGTGTGTGCATCGGGCCGCGGCTCAGTGCGACCGGCTTGCGGAGTGACGGGCCGCCGGGCCCGGGGGCAGGCCGCCCTTGGGCTGCGTCGCCCGGCTGTCGTTGTCGCCGCTGCTGCCCACCGGGCGCTCGAACCACTCGCCGTTCGCGGGGTCGTGGACGACGATCGCCTCCAGGACCGATTCGGCCGGCGTGACGACGACGACCTTCGCCGGGTCGTACGAGTCCCACGTGTCGCCCCGGGCCCGGGGCGTGCCCTGGACGGCGACGGGCGGTCCCAGCGGGTTGCCGCAGGCGCAGCGCACCCGGGGGGTGCCCCGGTCGTCGACGAGGACGGCGGTGCCGGTCTGCAGGACGGACTGGAAGCTGGTGACGGAGCCGTCCTTGTAGCCGTGGTCGGTCACCCGGGTGTCGGCGCGCAGATGGACGGGGGTGAGGCCGCGCAGATAGGCGGGGAGGACGTCCGGGTCGATGCCGGCCGCGGCGGCGAAGGCGCGGCCCTTGCCCTGGTTCCCGGTGAAGTAGTCGATCTGCTGTTCGACATCGCAGCCGGCGGCCTTGCGGGTGCCCGCATAGAGGCCGGGCGTGGCGCCCGGCAGGCTGCGGGAGTCGCCTGCCACGGCGGCGGCGCCGGCGTCGTCCATGACGGAGGAGTACCCTCCGGCGCTGCGGGCCGTCGAACGGGTGAAGGGGTCCTTGCCGTCGGCCGAGGCGGCCTGGAGGAAGACCTCTCCCGAGCCGCCGCCCTGGCGGAGGAACCAGACGGCGAGGGCGGCGGCCAGCAGCAGCGCGCCCATGACGATGGCGGTCCTGGACCGCCACCACGGCGCGCGGCCGGCGAGGCGGGTTGCTGACGGCGGTTCGGACGACACGGCCGTGTCTCATCTCCTGTGCTGAAGCCGGTTCATTCTGCTTTGTACCGCATTCATGATTGATGCGGCTTTTTGTGGGGCTCGCAAGCCGGGGCGCCCCGTAAGGGGGCGCACTCCCGGTCAGGGGGCGCCCGGTCAGCGCCCCGTCAGGGGCGCGGGGAACTGCGCGACCAGCCCCCACCGGCCCGCAGCCGACGCACCACCCAGGAGGTCCGGGGCGCAGCCCTGGGGGCACCCCCAGCGGTAGCTGGGGGAACCTCGGCTGCGGGCGCGTCGTGCTTGCTCGCGCAGTTCCCCGCGCCCCTGACGGGGCGCCTGCTCGCGCCCACGCGGCGGAGCCGCTTAGGTTGGCCGCAGCCGTACCGGAGAAGGACGGAGACTCCATGAGCCGGCCATTGCGCGCCTGGGGCGAGGCCCTCGCGGCCGTGGTCGCCGGAACAGCGGCGATGGCGGCCGTAGCGGCCGCAGGCCTCTGGGCCGCAGGCGCCGACGGCCTGCCCGGCGACGCCTTCCCCTCGGTGGTCGCCGCCACGATGGTTGCGGCGGTCGGCGGCTCGGTGGAACTGACCGGCGGCGCGGGCTTCTTCGGGCACACCGCCGCGGAGCTCACAGTCGTACCGCTGTCGGTGACGCTGGCCTGGGCCCTGGCCATGGGCACGGTCTTCCTGCACCCGCTGCGGCACCGGGCGGTGACGGGCGGGACGGAACTGCTGGGCCGGGTCGCCCGGACGGCCGTGCTGTGGCTGCTGGTCCTGCTGCTGCTCACGCGCGCCGCCCGGCACACCTTCACCCTGCGCATCGGCGGGGACATCCTCAACGACATCGGCGAGGCGCTGGGCGTGACCCCGGCCGTGGGTTTCCGGGCGGACCCCGGCCCCACCCTCGGCTTCGGGCTGCTGTGGCTGCTGGCCGTGCTCGCCGCGGCCCTCGCGGTGTCCCGGCGGGCCCCGCTGCCCCCGCGGCTGCTGCCCCTCCAGGACGCGGTCCGGCCCGCCGCCTTCGCGATGCTCGCCGTGCTGCTGGCCTACGTCGTACTGGGCGTCGTCGTCGGCGTGGTCACCCTCTTCACGCACGGCCACCCCGCGCAGACCTGTGCGGTCCTGCTGCTCGGCCTGCCGAACCTGGCCTGGATGGCGTTCGGCGTCGGGCTCGGCGGCTCCTGGACGGGCCATGTGCCCGCCGGCATCGGGCTGCCGATGCCCTCCGCCCTCGCAGCGGTCCTGCGCGAGCCGCACCGGGGCGAGGCCACGGTGAACGCCGCCACGCTGGCCGAACACGACGGCCGGGCCTGGGTGCTGGTCGCCCTCGCCGTGCTCGCCCTGCTCGCGGCCGGCTTCCTGGCCGCGGTGCGCGCGCCCGCGCGGACGCGGACCTGGCAGCACGCGGTGCACCTGGCGGTGGCCCTGGCCGTGACCCTGCTCGCGACAGGACTGCTGACGAACGTCTCGGCCCGCTACGGGCTGTCCCTGCTGGGTCTCGGCGACCTGGGCGGCTTCGGCAGCGGCGAAGTGCGGCTGCACGCACGCCTGCTGCACCTGGTGGGGCTGGGAGTGTTGTGGGGGCTCGCGGCGGGCGTGCTCGGGAGCCTGCTCGCGGTACGAGTG
Organism: Streptomyces morookaense; assembly: GCF_013030945.1. Lineage (GTDB taxonomy): Bacteria > Actinomycetota > Actinomycetes > Streptomycetales > Streptomycetaceae > Streptomyces > Streptomyces morookaensis. The sequence goes on from NZ_JABBXF010000014.1 coordinate 2,525, forward strand.
CGCAGGCGGGGGGAAGTCGAGGAAGAGGTGGAGGGGGAGGGCGCCGGTCCCTGACACCGGACGGAGGGATTCCGGTGCCGCGTACGCGAAGGGAATCCGACGTGACCCCGCAGGACCACCGGCAGTTGCCCGTCTTCGTCTACGGCACGCTGCGCCCCGGCCAGTGCAACCACGACCTCTTCCTGCGCGGCCGCACCACCGCCGTCCGGCCCGCGCGGCTGCACGGCGCGGTGCTGTACGAGGGGCCGGGCTATCCGTACGCGGTGGCCGATCCCGCGGGCGACGTGCTCGGCGAGATCATCACGCTCGCGCCCGCCGATTATCGCCATGTGCTCGCCGCGCTCGACGTGTTGGAGAACCACATGCCGGGCGATCCCGCCAGTCTCTACGACCGGGTCGAGCGCGAGGTGCGGCTCACCGGCTCCGGCGAGGCCGTCCGCGCCTGGGTCTACCTGGCGGCGGACCGGGTCGCCCGGCGGCTGCGCGCCTCGGGAACGACCGTGCCGGGCGGCAGTTGGCCGGGGCCGCGTCTCACATAGTGATCACTTCCCGAACGGCGGCAACCCTCCGGCAGGTTGACCCGTCTTGAGGTGCAACGGAACGGGAAGTTGCCCACTCGTTACGGGCCGTTGGTCCTTTGTTAACAGTTGATCAACTGTCCGGACAGGTCACCCTTCCCCTCTTTTCATGCGCATGCCAAAGCGGCATTGTCCTCGGCGGGACCACAGGTCCCCGTGGTGCCGATGTGACGGCACCACGTGCATTGCGCGCGTCCGGGCCTGCCCGGACCGCCCAGGACAAAGGGCGCAGACCCCATGCGTACAACCCCCACACACAGACGAATAGTCACCGTCGCCGTCGCAGTCGTCGCGGCGGCGACCATGGCGGGCACGGCCACGGCCGCCCCCTCGCCCGCCTCCGCGGCCAAGGTGACCTCGGCCTCGGCCCGGCCCACCGGCAGCGCGGAGACCCAGCTCGTGAAGGCGGCCCGCGCCGCGGCCTTCGCCCACGCCGGAGCCACCGGTGTGAGCAAGGCCGACACGCTGACCGTCAAGGACGCCCTCGTCGACCCCGAGGGCAAGCGCCACGTCCGCTTCGAGCGCAGCCACAAGGGCGTTCCCGTGATCGGCGGCGACATCGTCGTCCACCTCGACGCCCAGCAGAAGTACGTCGGCGCGAGCCGCGCCGTCCACCACGACGTGACCGTCCCCACGGTCAAGCCCAAGCTGGCCGCCCACGAGGCCGCCGCCAAGGCCGCCGCCTCCGCCGAGGGCACCGCGGGCTCCGCCCAGCTGGTCATCGACGCCCGCGAGGGCAAGAGCGTGCTGGCCTACCAGGTCACCGTCACCGGCAGCCGCAACGCCGAGGCCGGCAGCGCCCATTCGGTGGTCGTCGACGCCGCCTCGGGCAAGGTGCTCAGCAACACCCCGCTCACCGACGGCTTCATCTCCCCGCAGCTCCAGGCCAAGCTCCGCGACCTGGGCCTGCAGGCCGCCCCGCGCACCGGCGCGAGGACCCCGGCGAAGAAGCCCGCCAAGCCCACGACCGGCAGCTTCCCCGCCCCGGCGACCGGCAGCGGCACCTCGTTCTACGTCGGCACCGTGCCCCTGCTCACCACGCAGACCGGCCAGAACTCCTTCGTCCTCAAGGACTCCTCCCGCGGCAACACCGAGACCCGCGACGCGGGTTCGCAGGAGCTGGGGGCCTTCGCCAACGGCAAGGAGCTGACGACCACCGACAACAAGTGGGGCAACGGCACCACGTCGGACGTCAACACCGCCGCGGTGGACGCCCAGTACGGCATCACCAGCACGTTCGACTACTACAAGAACGTCTTCGGCCGCAACGGCATCAAGAACGACGGCGCCGGCCCGCACGCGCTCGTCCACTTCGGCAGCAACGTCGGCAACGCCTTCTGGTCGCCCGACTGCTCCTGCATGCTCTACGGCGACGGGGACGGAGAAACGTTCAAGCAGCCGCTGGTGGCCCTGGACGTCACCGGTCACGAGCTCACCCACGGCGTGGTCGAGGCCACCGCCAACTTCCAGCCCACGCGCACCGACGCGCGGGGCAACCAGTTCGGCGAGGCGGGCTCCCTCAACGAGTCGTTCGCGGACATCTTCGGCACCGCCGTGGAGTTCAAGACGAACAACCCGCAGAACCCGCCGAACTACCTCATCGGCGAGAAGCTCGGCCTGGAGCAGACCTTCCTGCGCCGCCTCGACCACCCCTCGCTCGACAAGCTCGAGGGCACCGTCGACTACTGGGACAGCGGCTCCTACGACCGTGAGGTGCACGCGGGTTCGGGCGTCTCGTCGCACGCCTTCTACCTGCTCGCCGAGGGCAGCGGCCAGAAGACCGTCGGAGGCGTGGCGTACGACTCCCCGACCTACGACGGCTCGACCGTGACCGGCATCGGCCGCGACAAGGCCGAGCAGATCTTCTACCGGGCGCTCACCCGTTACCTGGTCTCCAGCTCCGACTTCCACGACGCGCGCACGGCCACGCTGCAGGCGGCCGCGGACATCTACGGTCAGGGCAGCACCGAGTACCAGACCGTCGACAAGGCGTGGGCCGCGGTCAATGTGACCGCGGACAATGCGCCGCAGGGCAACGTGCAGCGCTGACGCTCCGCTGGAAGCGTGGTCCGTCGGCTGCAGGCCGTCTGTGGCTGATCGCGCAGTTCCCCGCGCCCCTTACGGGGCGCGGGGTTTCTGTTCTACGAGTCCCAGGACGGGAACGCGTATCCGTCCCACAACGCACGTTCGTTGTCCCTCGGCGCACTGCGTACCACGGGGTTCAGGTCCCAGAACCTGGTTGCGCGGTCCGTGCCCCAGTACGCGCGCCAACCCGGATTGCCCGTGCGGGCGAAGGAAGCCCAGGCGTCCATCATCGCCTGCGACAGCCGGGTGAGTTCCGGCCGCTGCGCCGCCAGGGTCTCCTTGCCGCGCGGCACCCAGCCGAGGTCGAGCGTGCCGAAGACGAACGGCAGCTCCAACTGGTGCATGGCGCCGAGGTTCTGTGCGTCCGGTACTCCCTTCGCGTACGGCACATGCCAGTCGAACTGGTAGACGTACGAGGGCCGCCAGCGGGACTGGGCCTGGGCCAGCCGGACCGAAGGGATCCGCCAGATCTGGTCCGTGAGCATGGCGTTCACGACCCGGCCCTCGGCCAGTCCCGGGCGGTCGGCGGCGTAGACGTCGTACATCTGCTGCTTGCGCGCCGCGAGCGGGGCGGGGAACACCGCATACGCGCTGAGCGGCAGTTCGAGGATGCCCGGCTGGAACAGGGCCCAGAAGTCCGTCTCGTTGCTGTTGCTGCCGGTCATCACGTCGACGTTCCGGGCGCTGCCCGCCGCGACCCGGTCGAGCACCTGGCCGGGCACCAGCGAACCGTCCACGTACGGCCCGAAGAAGACCGCGCCGGCCAGTCCGGGCGCCGCTGCCCGCGCCGTGCGCTGGAGTTCCAGGATCTGCCGGGTGTCCAGCGCGGCGAGGTCGCCGACCCGGTGGATGCCGCCCGCGGTGAAGACGCGCTGGGCCGCGGACTCGGCCGAGTGCCGGGTGTGCACGAGGTAGCCGGGCCCGCTCTCGGTGACCGCCCGGCGGAACAGCCGCTCCGGGTGCTCGCCCGCCAGCAGCGCATTGATGGACACCGAGCCCGCCGACTGCCCGAAGACCGTGACATTGCGCGGGTCCCCGCCGAAGGCGGCGGCCTGTTCGCGCACCCAGCCGAGGGCGGCGGCCTCGTCGCGCAGCCCGTTGTTGCCGGAGCCGGCGTACGAGCGGTCCAGGGAGCCGAGTTCGGTCCAGCCGAGGATGCCGAGCCGGTAGTCGGCCGAGACCACGACCGCGTCGCCGCGTGCGGCGAGGGCGGCTCCGTCGGTCATCGCGTCGCTCGCGCTGTTGATGACGTTCTCGCCGCCGTGGAGGAACACCATGACGGGCCTGTGCGCCCCGCGCGTCCGCGGGGCCCAGATGTTCACGTGGAGACAGTCCTCGTCGCCCTGCCCGTTCCCGTCGGCCAGATCCTGCGGGCACGGCGGCTTCGCGACGTCGGCGTTCAGCGTCCCCCGCCGGGCCGCGGGCGGCTCGGGCGGGCGGAAGCGCCGGGGCCCGGTGGGTGCGGCGGCGTACGGCACGCCGAGATATGCGCAGGTGCCGGCGCGGACCGTGCCCTGCACCGGGCCCTGCGACGTGGCGGCCCGGCAGTTCTCCGCATCGCCCGCCTGTACGGACGCACCGCCCGGCAGGCAGGTCACGGCGCCCAGCGCGAGGGCGGCGAGGGCCACGGCGGCGCGCCCGCGCAGCCGGCTGTCCCGAGGGAACACGACGTCACTCCTTCGTCGTCGGCGGCACCGGCGCGAGGGTACCGGGCCCGCCCTCCAGCTTCGCGGCACCGACGGCTCCGGGGCCATCCCCCGTCCGAGGGGCGGGAGCCGTATCCTCCGGCGCGGGGCCGTGCCATGCCACGCCCCGAATGGACGGAACCTCTGACTCCGCTTATCCGGCGTCCAGTTCGCGTCCGGAATTCAATGGCGCCGCAGTTGAACTGACCGTTCAACTGTCACAATTCGTCGATCACGGCGGCGCCTTCACCCAGGACGGCCCCGGCCTTCCGGAAGGGGCGGCGGGCGTGGTGCCCGCTCTTCTCGCCGCCACCACCGGCAACGCCCCCACCTGGGACCGGGCGTTGCTCCTGGCCCGGCAGGAGGGATGCCCCCGGGCCCTTCCGCACCCCTGTAGCGGAAGGACCCGGGCTGACGTTCTTGATCCTCCGACAGGGAAGCTGTCGCGTACAGTGACCGATTATGCTGGTATCGACACCACTACTATCCGGACCACCACCCATACCCGCCGCCGGCCCTCGAGAGACGGGGGTTTGATGGCTGACCTTGAACGACGCCGCGCCCTGGCGGAGTTCCTCCGGTCCCGCCGGGCCCGGATCACCCCCGAGGACGTCGGCATTCCGGGCGGCTCCCGCCGCCGCACGCCCGGCCTGCGCCGGGAGGAAGTGGCCCAGCTCTCGGGGGTGAGCGTCACCTGGTACACCTGGCTGGAACAGGCCCGCGACATCACCGTGAGCCGCCAGGTACTGGAGAGCCTGTCCCGCGCCCTCCAGCTGAACAGGGACGAGCGCCGCCATCTGTACGCACTGGCCGACGAGCCCCTGCTGGAATACCCCTGTCCGGCAGACGCTCCCACGCCCGCGCTGCAGAAGCTGGTGGACGCCCTCGACCCGCACCCGGCCTACCTCAGCGACGCCAACTGGGACCTGGTGGCCTGGAACCGCTCCATGGCCGGCCTCATCGGCGACCCGGGCCGCCTGCCGGCCGCCGAACGCAACCTCATCCGGCTGACGTTCAGCGATCCCGGCATGCGCACGCTGATGGCCGACTGGGCGGGCCAGGCCCAGTCGCTGCTGGCCCAGTTCCGCGCGGACTCCCGGCAGCGCATCGGCGATCCGTACCTGGACCGCATCACGGGCGAACTGCGCGAGTCGAGCCCGGAGTTCCGCGACTGGTGGGACAAGCACGACATCGCGGAGTTCCACTCGACCCAGCGCGAATTCCTCCACCCCGAGCTCGGCAGCCTCACGTTCGACTACGTGATGCTGGAGGCCCTGGAATCCCCGGGCATGAAGCTCTTCACCTCCATGCCGTCGGACACCGCGACGACGGCCAAACTGCCCGCCCTGCAGGAGTACGGCACGAGGCACTCCCTCGCCGCACCCCTCGCCTAGCCCCGCCCGGCGGCGGGCACCGGCGGGTGTCCGCCGCCGGGCACGACGAAGAAGAACGACAGATGACTTCGTGGGACACGATGCTGGATGCCGCAGGCATCCACGACCCGCAGCTGCGCGCCGACTTCACACGCGGGCGCGTCCTGGTGGCCGGCTACCGCCGCCAGGCCTATCTGGCCGTCCGGCTGCTGCTGCCCCCTGCCCTGGTGCCGCACGTCGTCGCCGCGACGGCCTTCATGCACCACACCGACCGGCTCCTCGACGAAGCCCGCCCCCTCGCGGAGCGCATGGCCGGGCACGCGGAGTGGGAGAAGCAGGTGCGCGAGGGCCTGGCCACAGGTTCCGCCGGTCACCCGATACTCCGCCCGCTGCTGCACACCGCCGCCCAATACCCCGTGCTGCGCGGCCACATCGAGGACTTCCTCGCCGCGGCCCCGGCCGACCTGTCCTTCAAGGGCTTCGCAACCGAGGAGGACTACGCGCACTACGTCGACTCCTACTCGTTGCCGGCCTTCATGCTCATCGCCTCCCTCCTCGCCCCCGACGACCGCACCGACGCCTTCCGGGAGGCCTGCCGTTCCTACATCGACGGCAGCCAGCGGCTGGACTTCGTCAACGATCTGGCCGAGGACCTGCGGGACGAGCGCCTGGGCCTCTCCGAGGAGACCCTGCGGGAGCACGGTGTGGCCCGTACGGACCTGGAGGACGGGCGGGACACCCCGGGGGTGCGGGCGCTGCTGGCCCGCCATCTGGGGTCGGCGCGCGAGGACTTGGCGGCCGCGCGCCGCATGGCCGGCTTCGTGGCGCCGGTGCACCGGCCGTTCGTCCATGCGGCGGTGCGGATCGAGTTGCTCACCGCCGACGCCGTGGCGGCGAAAGGGGCGGGGATTCTCCGCGGTCCGGCCCACCCCTCGGTGCCCGCGGCCCTGGCGGTACTCGTCGGCGAGTACCGCCGGACACGACGGGTGCGCCACGCGGCGTAGGCGGCTCCGCCCCTACTTCCCCGCGCCGATCGCGAACGGCAGTTCCCGGGAGGAGAAGGACTGGTCGCCGTTCGACACGGCGATGCCCGACTCCGCGGTGGCCACGTCCGCCGGAGCCGTGCGGGACACCGCGACCCGCAGCCGGTAGTCGGCCGTCGCGCCCGGTGCGACGGAGCGGGACGACGGGCGCAGCGGCGTGCTCATGCCGGGGTCGCAGCCGTTGGCGACCAGCGGGACCCGTTCCCAGCCGTGGCCGGCGCGGTACTGCTGGAGGATCAGGTCGGCCGGGCGCAGGGCGTGGCTCCTGCCGGCCCCGTACGCGAAGTACGAGACGGCGATGGCCGGATACGTCCGGCCGGTGGTGTTCTTGACGGTCAGGGTGAACGGGCGTGCCGCCCCGCCCCGCGTCAGCGTGACGCCCTTGGCCGGCCAGCCGGTGACCGTCGTCGTCGGCCGGGTCGCGGCGGACGTGCGGGCCGGGGCCCGGTAGGTGTGGCCGCGGCCGTCGTCAACGGTCGCGGTGACGGTGAGCGTGCCGGGGCGGTCGAGGTCCTGCAGCCGCAGGGCCACCGTCTGCGGGTGGCGGGCGTCCGCGGACGTCGTCACGGGGAAGGTGAAGACGCCGTGAGTCGGCGCACTGCCGCCGCCGGGGCCCGTCTTGAGGTCCGTCCAGGTCCGGGTCGCGGGCACGTAGCGCTGCACGACCAGGGAGTCGGTGCTGAAGCCGCGGCTGTCGACGTCCAGCCGCACCGTCCCCTTGCGGACCGGCGTGCGCAGGGTGACGGCGGAGGAGGACCAGAGCCCGATGGGCAGTTCGGGGGCCAGGCTGTAGGAGATCTGCTGTGCCGCGTTCCCGACGGCCTTGAGGTCGGGGGCCGGTGCCGCCTCGGGCACGGCCGCCGCCCGCCCGGCGAGGGCCCCGCAGGCGGTCCGGACCGCCGCCCGCCCGCCGGCCGCCTGGCCGGCTCCCGCCGCGCTCATGACGAGCGCCAGTCCCGCGGCCAGGACCACGGCCGGTCTCGCGGCGGACCGCAGTGCCGACGACGACCGTTGTTGCGCGAATTTGTGCGTCATCCCGTGCTCCCCGCATGCGAGTTGTCCGTACGACTGTGCACCTTCGGCCTCAGAGAGTGCCTTCCACAGGGGATGGTTCCCCACCAGGAACAGAATTCCCTCGGATGTCGGTGACGATCCGGTGGATCAGGGCGGACGGATCGGGCTGCAGGTAGAAATGGCCGCCCTCCAGGACGTGCGCGCCCACGAACCGGCTGCTGTGCGCCGCCCAGGTCTCCATCAGGTGCGGGAGGGCGCCCTTGTCGGCGTCGCCCGAGAACACCGACAGCGGAACGGGCAGCGGTACGGCCGCCCGCGGCTGCCAGGTCTCGGCGAGCTGCAGGTCGGCGCGGAGGATGGGTTCGAGGTAGGCCCAGAGCCCGGGCTCCTCCAGGACCTCGCGCGGTGTGCCGCCCATTTCCAGGACGGCGGTGCGCAGTTCGGCGTCGGGCAGGTCGAAGCGGCGTCCGTCGCGGCGCGGGTGGTGCTCGGGCGCCCTGACGGCGGAGAGGCCCAGCCAGCACGGCAGCGGCAGGCCGTGGTCGCGCAGGGCGAGGGTCAGTTCGTAGGCGGCGATGGCGCCCATGCTGTGGCCGAAGACCGCATAGGGCCGGTCCGTCCAGGGCCGGACGTCCTCCAGGAAGACGCCGGCCAGTTCGTCCGCCGTGCGGGCCGGGGCGCCGCGGCGGGTGCCGCGGCCGGGCGCCTCCAGCAGGCACAGTTCCCACTCGGGCGGCAGGTGGCCGGCCCAGGCGCGGTACGGGACGTGGGAGCCGCCCGCGTGGTGCAGGACGAAGAGGCGAAGGCGGGGGTCCGGGACGGGACGGGGGCGGATGACGGCGTCGGTCGTGCTCACTGATCAACTCTGCACGAGCCGTTCGAAGGGCGTCAAGGCACGCGGTGACGGGCGACCCGCGCCCCGACGGGGCGCGGGACCTGTCGGCGTTACTTCGGGTCGGCCGGTGCGAGTTCCTTCACCCGGATCTTCTTCGCCGGGTCCTTCTGCATGGCGTCCCTCTTCACAGGGTCCTTCTTCGCCGGATTCTTCCTGCCGGTCGTCTTCTTGCCGTACCCCTTCTTGGCCGGGTCCTTCTTGGGAGCATCCCGCTTCGAGGGGTCCACCTTCTTCATGCACTTGTGGATCACATCGAGGTGCCGGGCGACGACCGGCCGCGCGTCGCGGGCCGCGTCGCGCGAGGCCGCGTCCTGGCCGTGGGAGATCTCGTCGTCGAGCAGCGTCATCGCCTGCATGTGCCCGGCTTCCTCGGCCGTCAGCCAGAGCTTGTCGTACGTCTTGGTACGGGCGTTCGCCCTGAGCGTCTTGAGGACCACCTGCTGGTCGGCCGGGATGTCCGAGGACAGGGACACGTCCTGCCGGTGGGCGATGTCACGGATGATCCTGTCGATCTTCTCGTGGTTCATCACCATCATCCTGCCGGCGTCCCGCGTGCACCGGTACACGGCGTGCTTCACGGCATCCTTGCTCGCCTGGATCTGGGCGATGTTGGCCTGGTGGAAGGTTCTCAGGAAGGCTTCGTCGCGGGGGCACTCCGTGGCCAGTGCCGTGCCCGCGGACGCCCCGGCCAGGACGATGGCCGCAATCGCCGTGGTCACCCGGTGTGGCATGCGCATGTTTCGCTGCTCCCTCTGCTCGACGGGGCGTCCCGGTCGACGCCCCACGCAGAGCAGATGCCTGCCCGGCCGCGCCCGGCGTCCGCGCGCCGCACGCCTCCAGTCGCCCCAATGGAGCAGGCAGGAGGGGGGAATCGCGAGGGCGGCGGCCGGGCGGCCGTGCCGGATGCCCGGCCGCCGCCCTCAGACGCCGGCCGTCCGCCGGGCCGGCCGCAGGTAGCCCGCCCAGGTGACCGCGAGGCAGAGCAGGTAGAGGGCGAGGAACGCCGCGTAGGCCGGCTCGCCCGAGCCGCTGTCGAGGAAGGCCTGGCGGAACGCGATGTTGACGAGCACTCCGCCGAGGGCGCCGACCGCGCCGGCGATGCCCATCAGGGCGCTCGCGTGCCGGTGGGACCGCTCCTCGGCGGCCCGCATGTCCGTCCCGGCGGCGGCCCCGCGGCGCAGCTCGGCGCGGAAGATGCCGGGGATCATCTTGTACGTCGAGCCGTTGCCGGCGCCGCTGAGGACGAAGAGCAGCACGAAGCCCGCCAGGAACAGCGGCAGGGAGTGGCGCTGCGAGGCGACCAGGACGAGCAGGGTGCCGGCGGCCATGGCGGCGAAGGTCCAGAACGTGACCCGGGCCCCTCCCCACCGGTCCGCCAGCCAGCCGCCCACGGGCCGCGCGAGCGAGCCCAGGAGCGGTCCGAGGAAGGTGAGCGCGGCGGCCCGTACCGGGGTCGGGAAGGAGTCGGGGAACTGCACCAGCAGCACCTGCCCGAAGGCGAAGCCGAAGCCGATGAAGGAGCCGAAGGTGCCGATGTAGAGGAGGGAGACCAGCCAGGTGTGCGGGTTGCGGCTCACCTCGCGCAGCGGGCGCCCGGCGGGCCGCACATGGGCCAGGTCGTCCATGCGCAGGAACGCAGCCGTGGCCGCGGCCACGACCAGCGGGATGTAGAGGAGCGGGAGGATCCGGGGGTGTGCGGCGCCCGCGGTCGCCAGGACGGCGAGTCCGAGCAGCTGGACGGCGGGGACGCCGAGGTTGCCGCCGCCCGCGTTGATGCCCAGGACGCGGCCCTTGAGGCGCTGCGGGTAGAAGGAGTTGATGTTGGCCATGGAGGAGGCGAAGTTCCCTCCGCCGACCCCGGCGACGGCCGCGACGGCGAGGAGCGTGCCGTAGGAGACGCCGGGGTGCAGGACCCAGGCGGTCAGCGCGGTCGGGACGAGCAGGGCGAGCGCGCTGACGACGGTCCAGGTGCGGCCGCCGAAGACGGCCACCGCGACGGTGTAGGGCAGCCGCAGCACCGAGCCCGCCAGGGTCGGCACCGCGGTGAGGAGGAACTTGCCGGCCGGGTCGATGCCGTACTCGGGCCCGAGGAAGAGGACGAGCACCGACCACAGGCTCCAGACGGAGAAGCCGATGTGCTCGCACAGCACCGAGTGAACGAGGTTGCGCCGCGCGACACGGGCGCCGGTGGTCTCCCAGAACACCGGGTCCTCCGGCCGCCATTCGGTGATGCGGTGCGGCCGCGCGGCGGGGGCCTCGGTGATGCGTACGGGCCAGACGGGCAGCGCGGCCGGGGTGTCCTCCTCGTCGAGACAAGCGCCCGAACGCAGGTCGAAGGCCTGCTTGTACATGGGCGAGGCGACCACCGGCACTCCGGCCCGGCTGCCGAGGATGCCCCGGGAGATCACGTGGGCCCCGCTGAACGGGTCCTGGTTGCCGACCGCGTAGAGCTCGCCCGCGCGGTCGCGGAAGAGCGCCACCTGGTGGCCGTCGACGAGCACGGTCACCCCGCGCCCGGGCTGCAGTTCGTCGTAGCCGCACACGGGCCGCCAGCCGCCGCCCGCGTCGATCTCGACCGTCCGTGTGCTCATCGCGCCGCCACCTCCGCCGCCGTGGCGGGGCGGATCTGCCCGCGCTCGGGCATGAAGCGCACCGTGGGGTCCGGGATTCCGGGCGCGTTGGCGAACGACACGAAGCGGCGCAGCCGTTCGGGGTCGTCGAGGGTGGCCCGCCATTCGTCCTCGTAGGTCGCGATGTGCCGGGCCATGAGGTCGTCGAGTTCGGCGCAGATGCCGAGTGCGTCGTCCATGACGACGGCCCGCAGGTGGTCGAGTCCGCCCTCCAGCCGTTCCAGCCAGGGGGCGGTGCGTTCCAGGCGGTCGGCGGTACGGATGTAGAACATCAGGAACCGGTCGATGGTGCGCAGCAGGGTGGCGTGGTCCAGGTCGGCGGCGAGCAGGTCGGCGTGGCGCGGGGTGGTGCCGCCGTTGCCGCCGACGTAGAGGTTCCAGCCCTGGGCGGTGGCGATCACGCCGAAGTCCTTGCTCTGCGCCTCCGCGCATTCGCGGGCGCAGCCGGAGACCGCGGCCTTGAGCTTGTGCGGGGCGCGCAGGCCGCGGTAGCGCAGCTCCAGTTCGATGGCCAGGCCGACCGAGTCCTGCACGCCGTAGCGGCACCAGGTCCGCCCGACGCAGGACTTGACGGTGCGCAGGGCCTTTCCGTAGGCGTGGCCGGATTCGAAGCCGGCGTCCACGAGGCGGCGCCAGATGTGCGGGAGCTGGTCGACGGTGGCGCCGAAGAGGTCGATCCGCTGCCCGCCGGTGATCTTGGTGTAGAGGCCGAAGTCGCGGGCGATCTCGCCGATCGTGATGAGTCCGGCGGCGGTGATCTCGCCGCCGGGGACGCGGGGCACCACCGAATAGGAGCCGTTGCGCTGGAGGTTGGCGAGGAAGTGGTCGTTGGTGTCCTGGAGTGCGGCCTGTTCGCCGTCCAGGACGTGGCCGTTGCCGAGGGCGGCGAGGATGGAGGCGACGGCGGGCTTGCAGATGTCGCAGCCCTCGCCGCGGCCGTGTTCGTCGATCAGGCGCGAGAACGAGGTGATGCCCTTGACCCGGATGATCTCGTACAGTTCGGCCCGCGTGCGGTCGAAGTGCTCGCACAGCCCGCGCGGCCGGGACGCCTGCGGGCCGAGGGCCTCGCCGACGATGCACTCCAGCGCCTTGGTGCAGGAGCCGCAGCCGGTACCGGCCTTGGTGAGCCGCTTCACCGAGGGCACGTCCGTGCAGCCCTTGTCCGTGACGGCCGAACACAGGGCGCCCTTGGTGACGTTGTGGCAGGAGCAGACGACCGCCTCGTCCGGCAGGGACGCCGGCCCCGCCGCGGCCGGTCCGGCGGAGGCGGGCAGCACGAGCTGTTCGGGCGGGGTGGTGAGCGGGTTGCCGGCCGCGGCGAGCGGGCGCAGCAGGTCGTAGGAGTCGGCGTCGCCGACGAGGACGCCGCCGACGAGCCGGCCCTCGGGGTCGATGCACAGCTTCTTGTAGACGCCCTCGCGGCTGTTGGAGTAGAGCACTTCGAGGACGCCGTCGCCGGTGCCGTGCGGGTCGCCGAAGGCGGCGACCTCGACGCCGAGGAGCTTGAGCCGGGTGGCGGTGTCGGCACCGGTGAAGCTGCCGCGGCCGCCGGTGAGTTCGGCCGCCGCGGCCTCGGCCATGGCGTAGCCGGGGGCGACGAGCCCGTACACGCGTCCGTCGGCGGCCAGGGCGCATTCGCCGATGGCGAGGATGTGCGGGTCGGCGGTGCGGCAGGCGGCGTCCACGACGATGCCGCCGCGTTCGCCGACGGGCAGTCCGCAGTCGCGGGCCAGCCGGTCGCGGGGGCGTACGCCTGCGGCGAAGACGACGAGGTGGGCGTCGAGGGAAGTGCCGTCGGACAGCACCATCCGCCCGGCGGAGCCGTCGGCCGCGGCTTCGACGGCCTTCGCCGCGGTGCCGGTGCGGACGCCCACGCCCATGCTCTCGATCTCGCGGCGCAGTGCGGCGCCACCGCCCTCGTCGACCTGGACGGCCATCAACCTGGGGGCGAATTCGACGACATGGGTGGTCAGGCCCATGGCCAGCATGGCACCGGCCGCCTCCAGGCCGAGCAGTCCGCCGCCGACGACGACGCCCGTGGTGACCCCGGGCTGTCCGGCCCGGGCGCGGATGGCCTCCAGGTCCTCCAGGGTGCGGTAGACGAAGCAGCCGGGGAGGTCGTGTCCGGGGACGGGCGGTACGAAGGGGGCGGAGCCGGTGGCCAGGACGAGGGTGTCGTAGGCGACGGTCCGCCCCGAGCGGGTGGTGACGGTGCGGCGGTCGCGGTCGATCGCGGTGGCGGGGTCGCCGAGGTGCAGGTCGATGCCGTGCGCGGCGGCGAAGCCGTCGGGCCACAGGGAGAGTTCCTCGGCCGTGGTGCCGGAGAACCACGAGGTGAGGTGCACGCGGTCGTAGGCGGGCCGGGGCTCCTCGGCGAGCACGGTGACGCGCTGTGCGAGCGGGCCGCGGTCGGCGAGCGCCTGGAGGAAGCGCTGGCCGACCATGCCGTGGCCGACGAGCACGAGGCGGGGACGGGGGTCGTTCGGGTCCCTCATGCGGGGGCTCCTTCGGCGGAGAAGGCGGGCGGGGGGTGTCCGGTGAGCAGGTGGACGGGGTCGGGGAGCAGGGGCTGCCCGTGTCCGACGGCTTCGGCGATCTCGCCCACGGCGGCGAGGTCGCCGATGAGGGCCGCCCCGACGAGGCGGGCGTCGCGCAGGATGAGGCTCTTGTGGATGCCGCGGGTGGCGTCGGAGAGGCGGAGGGTGTCGGTGTCCGGTCCGGGGGACGCGGAGGCGCCGAAGGCGGCGATCTCCAGTGCCCCGGCCGTGAGCCGGAGCCGGTCGGGGGATCCGTGGTAGCGGGGGCGGGCGCCGGACAGCCGGGCGGCGAGGATGTCGGCCTGTTCCCAGGCGGGTTCGGCGCGGCCGTGCACGGTGCCGCGATGCTCGGCGCAGTCGCCGATCGCGTACACCCCGGGGGCGGAGGCGGCCAGGGTGTCGTCGACGACGATGCCGGTGCGGACGGCGAGTCCGGCGGCGCGGGCCAGGCGGGTGCGGGGCCGGACTCCGCAGGCGAGCAGGAGCGGGCCGTCGTCCGGCACGCCCGTGGTGTCCGCGCCGGTGCGGACGTCGACGCCCGCGGCTTCGAGGGTCCGGCGCACGATGGTGGCGGCCTGCGCGTCCAGGTGCCGTTCCAGCAGGTGCGGTTCGCGGTGGACGAGCCGTACCGCGCACCCGAGAGTGGCGAGGGCCTGGGCGGCGGCGATGCCGAGGACTCCCCCGCCGATCACGGTGGCCCGTCCTGCGGCCTGCGCGTCCCGGACGATGCCGGCGCAGTCGGCCAGGGTGCGCAGTACGTGGGCGCCCGGCCGGAGTTCGCGGCCGCCGGGGGCGAACAGGCCGGGCACGGGCGGCAGTACGGGTGCGGCCCCGGTGGCGAGGACGAGGGTGTCGTAGGCGGCCGTCTCGCCGGTGGCGGTGCGCAGCGTGCGGGCGGCCGGGTCGAGCGCGACGACTTCGGTGCCCGTGCGGACGGTTGCCCCGCCGGCGGGCAGCGTCAGCGTGTCCGGCGCGTACCGGCCGGTGAGCACCCCGGCGAGCAGGGCACGGTTGTAGGGGGCGTGCGGTTCCTGCCCGTAGAGGGTGATGTCCAATGCCTCGGTGTGCAGGCGCAGTTGCTGGGCGAGGCGGGCGGCGGCCATCCCGGCGCCGACGACGGCGATGCGGGCGGTGGTCACGAGGCCTTCTCCACGCGCACCGCGCACACCTTGAACTCGGGCATCCGCGACACCGGGTCGAGCGCCGGGTTGGTCAGGGTGTTAGCACGCCCCTCGCCGGGCCAGTGGAAGGGCATGAAGACGGTGTCGGCCCGGATCGCGGCCGTCAGCCGGGCCGGCGCCGTGACCCGGCCGCGCCGGCTGACGACGGTGAGCCCGTCGCCGTCGGTGACGCCGAGGCGGGCCGCGAGGCGGGGGTGCAGTTCGACGAACGGGCCGGGCGCGGCCTCGGCGAGGGCCGGGGTGCGGCGGGTCTGGGCGCCGCTCTGGTACTGGGCGAGCACCCGGCCCGTGGTGAGCCGGAGCGGATAGTCGGCGTCGGGCTCCTCGGCGGCGGGCCGGTGCGAGACGTCGGCGAAGCGGGCCCGGCCGTCGGGGGTGGCGAAGCGGTCGAGGAACAGGCGCCGGGTGCCCGGGTGTTCGGGCTCCCCGGGGCCGCTCGCGGGGCACGGCCAGAAGACGCCGTCCTCGGCGGCGATCCGTTCGTAGGTGATGCCGGAGTAGTCGGCCTGGCCCCCGGCGGAGGCCGCCCGGAGCTCCTCGAAGACCTCCTGCGGCTCGGCGGGGAAGCCCTCGGGCACGCCGAGCCGTTCGGCCAGTCCGTGCAGGATCTCCAGGTCGGTGCGGACTCCCGGGGGCGGGGCCAGGGCGGCCCGGCGCAGGATCACCCGGCCCTCCAGGTTCGTCATCGTCCCGTCCTCCTCGGCCCATTGGGCGGAGGGCAGGACGACGTCGGCGAGCTCGGCGGTCTCGGAGAGCACCACATCACAGACGACCAGGCAGTCCAGGGCGCGCAGACGCTCGGTGACGTGCTGCGCGTGCGGTGCGGAGACGACGGGGTTGGAGCCCATGAGCAGCAGTGCACTGGCCCCGTCCGGGGTGCCGAGGGTGTCCAGGAGTTCGTAGGCGCTGCGTCCGGGGCCGGGCAGCTCGTCCGGGTCCACGCCCCACACCGCGGCGACGTGGGCGCGGGCCGCGGGGTCGGTGATCGAACGGTAGCCGGGCAACTGGTCGGCCTTCTGCCCGTGTTCGCGGCCGCCCTGCCCGTTGCCCTGCCCGGTCAGGCAGCCGTATCCGGCGGCGGGGCGCCCGGCGCGTCCGGTGGCCAGGCAGAGGTTGATCCATGCGCCGACGGTGTCGACGCCTTTGCTGTGCTGTTCGCCGCCGCGGGCGGTCAGCACCATGCCGGTGCGGTCCGGTGTGCCGCAGAACAGCCCGACGGCGCGGCGCATCAGGGCCACGGGCACGCCGGTGAGGTGTTCGACGCGCTCGGGCCAGTGCGCCATGGCCGCGGCGCGTGCCGCCTCGTACCCGGTGGTGCGGGCGGCCACGAACTCCTCGTCGACGAGCCCTTCGGCGACGACGAGGTGCAACAGGCCGAGGGCAAGGGCGAGATCGGTGCCGGGGGCGGGCTGCAGGTGCAGGTCGGCGAGGGCGGCGGTGCGGGTGCGGCGAGGGTCGACGACGATCAGCTTTCCGCCCGCCTCCTGCAGTTCGCGCAGGTAGCGCACCGCGGGCGGCATGGTGTCGGCCAGGTTGCTGCCGACGAGAACGACGCATCCCGCACGCGGGATGTCCTCCAGTGGGAACGGCAGCCCCCGGTCGAGCCCGAACGCGGCGCGTTGCGCGGCGGCCGCGGAGGACATGCAGAACCGGCCGTTGTAGTCGATGGCGGCGGTGCGCAGGGCGACGCGCGCGAACTTGCCGAGCAGATAGGCCTTTTCGTTGGTGAGCCCGCCGCCGCCGAACACACCCACCGCGTCGGAGCCGTACCGGCGCGCGGCGGCGGCGAGCCCGTCGGCCGCGCGGTCGAGGGCCTCCGGCCAGGAGGCTTCGCGCAGTTGCCCGGTGTGCGCGTCGCGGACCAGCGGCGCGGTGAGGCGGGCGTGGGCGGCCAGGATCGCGGGGGCGCTGCGGCCCTTGCCGCACAGCGCGCCCCGGTTGACGGGGAAGTCCGGGCGCTCCTCGACCTCCACGGGAGCGGGCTCCCCCGAGGTCGGCCGCAGGCGCATGCCGCACTGGAGGGAGCAGTACGGGCAGTGCGTGTCGGTCGCCCCCGACGGCGGAGTGGTCATGCCGAGAAGCGTCACGGGTCCGTGTTCCGGCGACAAGACCGCGGCGTTACCTCGTTCGTACAGTTCACGCACCTGCACCGGGGGCCGGTGTGCGCAGCGCGACACATGCCCGTAGGAAAACGTCCGTCGAACTAACGGTCGCGTGACACTGCCGCAACGACGGGTTAACGCCGTTACGCGACCCTCGCCCCATGACCGCCGGCACGACCCCGGAACCTCTGACGGGCTTCACCGTGGGCGTCACGGCGGACCGCCGCCGCGACGAACTCACGGCACTCCTGCAACGCCGCGGCGCCTCCGTCGTCACCGCACCCGCCCTGCGCATCGTGCCGCTCGCCGACGACCGGCTGCTGTACCGGGCCACCGAGGCCTGCCTGGCGGGCGGCGGCCCGGACTTCGTCGTCGCCACGACGGGCGTGGGCTGGCGCGGCTGGATGAGCGCCGCCGAGGACTGGGGACTGGGCACGGCCCTGGCCTCGGCCTGCCGGAAGGCCGTGGTCATCAGCCGGGGCCCGAAGGCGGCGGGTGCGCTGCGGGCGTGCGGCCTGCGCGAGAGCCACGCCCCCGACTCGGAGGCGCTGGACGACGTCCTGACCTGGCTGCTGCAGCACGACCTGCAGGGGAAGCGCGTCGTCGTGCAGGAACACGGCGCCCCGCTGGAGGAGTTCTCCGCCGCACTGCGCGCCCGGGGCGCCTCGGTCGTCGCGGCGCCCGTGTACCGGTGGGGCCCGCCCGAGGATCCCGAGGCCCTGCGCCGCCTCGCCGAACAGACCGCCCGCCGGGAGATCCACGCCCTGCCCTTCACCAGCGCCCCCGCCATCGAGGCCTTCCTGGCCGCGTCCGAACGCGCCGACGTCCTGGACGCGTTGCGCGGCGACGTGCTGCCGGTGTGCATCGGCTCCATCTGCGCCCGCCCGCTGCTGGCGGCGGGCGTGCCGTGCGTGTGGCCGGAGCGGGGCCGGCTCGGTGCACTGGTGCGGACGCTCGTGCGCGAGCTGACCGGGCGCTTCCGGCGCGAACTGGCCACCCCTGACGGGAACTTGGTGCTGCAGGGCAGCGCGGTGCTCGCGGGCGGTACGGCCCTGCAACTGCCCCCGCTGCCCGCCGCGGTGCTGCGCGCCCTGGCCGAACGGCCCGGCGCCGTGCTCAGCCGCGCGGACCTGCTGCGCCGCGTGTGGACGGGCCCGCAGGCGCGCCCCTTGCCGGACGAGCACGCGGTCGAGGCGGCGGTGGCGCGGCTGCGCACGGCACTCGGGCCGCACGGCGACCTGGTCCGTACCGTGACGAAGCGCGGCTACCGGCTGGCGGTCGCGCCATGATGCCGCTGCTGGCCGTGGTGCACGGCACCCGGGACCCGCAGGGAACGGCCACGACCGCCGAACTGCTGCGGCAGGTCGCCCGGTTGCGCCCGGAGGTGCCGGTCCGCATGGCGTCCGTGGACACCGTGCGGGAGGCCCTCACGGACCTCGGCGGCGACGTGGTGCTGGTGCCGCTGCTGCTCGGCGCGGGCTACCACGTCCGCACGGACATCCCGCGGGCCGTCGCGGCGGCCCCGCGGGCCCGGGTCCGGGTGGGCCCGCCGCTGGGCCCGCACCCCCTGCTGGCGGTCGCCCTGGAGGACCGCCTGGCGGAGGCGGGGGCGTCGTGCGGGGACGCCTCCGCCGTCGTCCTCGCCGCGGCGGGCTCGACGGACCCCGCGGCGAACGCGGCCGCACGGGCCACCGCCCGGCTGCTCTCGGCCCGCCTGGGCCGCCCGGTCATGGCGGCCTTCCTGCACGGAGGAGCCACCGCCGCCCCCTCCCCTGCCGCTGCGGTGGCCTCCCTCCGGAAGGCGGGCCACGCCGATGTCGCCGTGGCCCGCTACCTCCTCGCCCCGGGCTGGTTCGCCCGCCGCGCGGAGGACGCCGGGGGCTGTGCGACATCGGCGCCCCTTGGGGCGCACGAGGCCGTCGCGCAGCTGGTGTGGGAGCGGTACGACGCGCAGGTGCGGGCTCAGCCCGCCGCGGGCAGCGTCCGCGCGAGCCGCTCCGGAGCCGTCAGCTCCGCCGCCCCCGCGGGCACCGGCACGGCCGCGAAGATCGCGTCCTGTTGGGCCTGAAGTTCCTTCGCGCGCTCGGGCGTCGTGCTCGGCAGACGCTGCTCCTCGTAGAGCTTGTGGGTCGCCTCCTGGGCCCACTTGCTCTGCGGGGTGTGGAACTGGACCTCGAAGACGTGGCCTTCGAGGGGGTCGCGCCAGGCCGAGTTCACGGCCTTGTATCCCTGCTTGCGTCCCCAGGTGTTGGACCACTTGACGCTGTCGTTGCCCCAGGCCGCCAGCACGCTCGACGCGAGGGCGACACCGTGCACGTACCGGCCGTCCGGCCACTGCAGGGTGTAGCGGACCGAGTCGTTGATGCGGGCGAGGGCCTGGTCGGCGGTCTCGCCGGGGGTCTCCTTCAGGGAGGTGGCGACCTTGCGCTTGAGGGAGTCGGGCGACTTCAGGCGGTGGTCGAAGCCGACCACGGTGGCGTCGCTGATGCGGGCCGCGGCCCGGACCATGGGGCTGATGCTGCGCTCGGCGCGCTGTGCGTGGTCGAGGAAGTCGTCGACCTTCCGGTTGTCCTCCGCGTTCAGGGACAGGCCGTCGCCCTGCCAGCCGCCACCGCCCTCCGCCGGGCGCAGGGACACGGACTTGGCCGGCTTCTCGACGGGGGCCGCCGCGGCGCCGGTGACCGGGCCGAGGCCCAGGGCGGCGGTGAGGAGGGCGGCTGTGGTGATGCGGTTGATCTGCATCCGCCAGATCCAACCGGAACCCCTCGTTACGGCGGGCCCGTACGCGCCCCGCAAACGTTCTTTGACTTGAACGCAGCGCTACGGGGCGCAATACCGTCTGTCCGGAGAGACACTGTTCCGAGGAGACGGCATGGGCATACGCCACAGGACCCCGCAGTCGCTGCTCCCCTCCCTGCTGGTCGAGGAGCGGGCCCGGCCCGCACGGATACGCAAGCGTCCCGGGGCCTGGCGGCTGGCCGTGGCCACGGTGTGCTTCGGCGCGTTCATGGGGCAGCTGGACGCGAGCATCGTGACGCTGACGTACGGCGCCCTGCGGAGCGAGTTCCGCATCTCGCTGGCCGCCGTGGAGTGGGTCTCGCTCGCCTATCTGCTGACGCTGGTGGCGCTGCTGGTGCCGGTCGGCAGACTCGCGGACGCGCACGGCCGCAAGCTGTTCTACCTGTACGGCTTCGCCGTGTTCACCGTGGCCTCGGGCGCCTGCGGGCTGGCCGGTTCGCTCACGGCGCTCGTCGGCTTCCGGGTGGCGCAGGCCGCGGGGGCGGCCATGATGCAGGCCAACAGCGTGGCCCTGGTGACCACCAGCGCACCGCGCGAGAAGCTGCGCAGCGCACTGGGCGTGCAGGCCGCGGCACAGGCGCTCGGCCTGGCGCTCGGTCCGACGGTGGGCGGTGCGCTGGTGAGCGCGTTCGGATGGCGGTGGGTCTTCGCCGTGAACGTGCCGGTCGGGATCGTCTCGCTGGTCGCGGGCCACTATCTGCTGCCGCGCACGCGCAGCCGCACCCCGGCGGCCGGATTCGACTGGCCCGGCCTGGCGCTGCTGGCCGTCACGACCACGTGTCTGCTGCTGGGCGTCTCGGCCGCCTCGGGCCTGCCGTTCCCCGCCTGGGCCGTGGCCGCACTGTTCGCGGCGGCCGCGGTGACCGGCCGGGGCTTCGCGGTTCGCCAACTGCGGGCCGCAAGGCCCCTGGTGGACCCCGCGCTGCTGCGGCGACGGGAGATCGCGACGGGGCTGGCCGGGGCGCTGTGCAGCTATCTGGTGCTCTTCGGCCCGCTGGTGCTCGTTCCCGTCGTGCTGACCGCCCGCGGTGCCTCCGAGCTCACCGCGGGGCTGGTGCTCACGGCCCTGCCGGCCGGCTTCGCGCTCGGCGCCACCTGCGCGGACCGCGTCCTGCCGGCCACGACGGCGGACCGGGGGCGGTGCCTGGTGGGCGGGGTGATCTGCGCGGGGACGCTGGCCACGATGACGGCCCTGCCGCCCACGGCCGCGGTGCTGGCCCCGCTGCTGGTCGTGCTGGGGGTGGGGCTGGGGACGTTCACCCCCGCGAACAACGCGATCGTCATGGCGGCGATACCGGCCCGCTCGTCCGGAACCGGTGGCGGGCTGGTCAACATGGCGAGGGGGCTGGGGACGGCCCTGGGCATTGCGCTGGTCACCCTTGCGCTGCATCTGGGTGGCAGCGAGGCCCCGGGCAACGACGGCCCACGGTGGGCCGTCGTCGCGTTGCTGCTGGTGTCGCTGCTCGCCCTCGCGGCCGCTTGGGCGGGCGCGCGGCCTGATCAGCGCCCCGTAAGGGGCGCGGGGAACTGCGCGACCAGCCCCCATCGGCCTGCAGCCGACGCACTACCCCAGGGGTCCGGGGCGAAGCCCCGAGCACTTCGCCTGCGGGCGCGTCGTGGCCGGTCGCGCAGTTCCCCGCGCCCCTGACGGGGCGCGCCGGGCCTCGCTCCACCACCTCGTCAGCGCTCGCCGCGCAGCTGCTCCAGCTCGCGGCGGTCGCGCTTCGTCGGGCGGCCCGTGCCCCGGTCCCGCTGCCCCGGTGCCGCGGCGAACTCGCGCGGGGGCGGGGGCGGGCTGTTGTCCACGTAGCACTCGGCGGCGACGGGGGCGCCGACCCGCTTCCGAACGATCTTCGCAATGACGGCGACGCGCTCGCGCCCCTCGTGCCGCAGCCGCACCTCGTCGCCCACGCGCACCGGCTGGGCCGGCTTGGCGCGTTCGCCGTTGATCCGGACATGGCCCGCGCGGCAGGCCGTGGCGGCCAGGGAGCGCGTCTTGACGAGACGCACGGACCAGATCCAGACGTCCGCCCGCACCGTCCCCTCGTCTGCTGTACTCATGCCCGCACTGTAGGCCATTGCGGACACCTGTTCCCGCTGCAGCACGGCTGGTCAGCGGCGGCGCGTGCCCCTACCGTCGGACCATGTCCCTGCCGCCCGCGCCACCCCCTGCCGGGGAGCTGCACCGGCCGGACCCGGTCGTACTGGGCGGCATCGCCGACGGCACGGAACTGGGTGCGGCCTTCCACCCGTACCTGCGCGACTGCATGGGCCTGGTCTGCCCGTTCGCGTCCCAGGCGCTGCTGGCCGGTGCGGTGCACTACGCGGAGCTGCGGGTGACCGGCCGCACGGCGCTGCGGGCCGTGGCGCGGGCGCTGGCCGGATATCTCGCCTGGTTCGACGGGGCCATGCGCCGGGAGCGGGACGAACAGCCCGGGCTGGTCGTGGCGTTCCCGGGGCCGGCGGGGCCGGTGCTGCCGCTCATCGCCGCGGCGCACGAGGTGGTGCGGCCGGCGGTGTACGCGCGGGGTTGCACATCCTCGCTGCTGCACTCGGCCGAGGCGCCCTGCGCCGTGCCCGCACCGTTCTGCGTGCTGCGCCGGATCGTTCCGGCGGATCTGCTGCTGTCGATGCGGGTGTCACGCATGTTCCCCGTGTACTACCGGCTGTACGCGGCGGAAGCCCGGCGCACCCGGCTGCTGACGGCGGAGATCTCCGAGCGGTGGAACCGGGCGTGCCGGGAGCACGGCCTGGCGCCCTGACAACAGGCCGCGGGCGCTTGTGTGTTGACTTCTCGGCCGCCCCATGCCACTCATGACGTGTTCACATCAGACCCCCCGGCTCTTCGTTCCGGCGGCGACCCCGCCGCGGACGGAAGGGAGCACGGCGATGAACACGACTCCGAGAACACACCGCAGGCGGACGGCGGTCGGCGCGGCCCTGGTGACGGTGCTTGCGGGCGCGGGCCTCGGCCTCGGCGCGCCGCAGGCCACAGCCGCCGACCCCGTCTCCGTCGGCTACACCTGTACCGGCCCGGGCGCGCCCAGCGGCGTCCAGTCCCTGCAGGTCACCATGACGGCCCCGGCGAGCGTCCCGCAGGGCGGCAACGCCGACCTCTCCATCAGCGTCGTCACGCAGCTGACGGTGCCCATCGACGTTGCCGCAGGCAGCGTGACGGGCGAGATGACCGTCAACCTCGGCGGCGCCGGCTCCGGCAGCGTGACCGCCACGGGCTTCACCAACCCCGATGCCATACCGAGCGGTTCGACGGCCACGCTGACCGGCGGCACCGCCTCGGTCCAGCTCACCGCCGCGGGCACGACGACCTTCGCGCCGGGCGATGCCGCGGTGCACGTCTTCGGCGTGACGGTCAACTGCACGGTCTCCGGCGACGCCCCGGTCGCCGCACAGACGAACGTCACCGCCTCATAGCGCACGCGTGAGGGCGGCGGCGCCGAAGGATACGTCGAAGCGGTCGCACCAGATGCTGACGCTCCTGTACGCATCCAGGTCCAGCCCGGCGGGCAGCGGGTAGTTCTGGTCCCCTTTGTTGCCCTTGAGCCTGCCGAGCTCGGTGTGGGCGCCGTCGTCGAACACGAACCAGCCGGCCCGGCCCTGCCGCACCGGAGCGTCGGTGATCAGCACCCGCAGGTCCGGGCCGTTGCTGGTGTCGAGGTTCTCCAGCCGCAACGTGCGGCTGCCGTCGGGCAGTTCCAGGATCCGCACGGTGCCGCTGGTCGCGTGCTCGTGACCGATGAACTCGCCGGTCGCCAGCGTGCGGGCCCCCTGCTCGCGGGCGACGGGGGCGGCCTCGCGCACGGTCTCGTTCACCCACAGCTTCCACGGCTGGAACCAGACCGCCCCCACGGCCGCCGCCACGAGCCCGCACACCAGCAGCCCGATGCCGACTCGCCCGGCCAGTACCCGTCGTATGCGCCCCATTACAGCCTCCTGCAGCTTCCGTCCCCGGTGTCACTGGTGAAACGGCGGGCGGGGCGGCCCGTGCTCCGGGAATCCCATGACGGAAGTCTTACGGCAGGGTGAGGATGCGGGGCCCCTCCTCGGTGATGGCCACCGTGTGCTCGACGTGCGCGGCGCGCGAACCGTCGGCGCTGCGGAGCGTCCAGCCGTCGGGGTCGACGACGTACGCGTTCCGGCCGCCCGCCATCAGCATCGGCTCGATGGCCAGGACCAGGCCGGGGCGCAGCGGGTAACCGCGGCCGCGGCGGCCCGAGTTGGGGACGTCCGGCTCCTCGTGCATCCGGCGGCCGATGCCGTGGCCGCCCATGTCCGCGGGCATCCCGCAGCGGGCGGCGCGGGCGACCGTGCCGACGGCGTGCGAGATGTCGCCGATGCGGCCGCCGACGACCGCCGCGGCTATGCCCGCCTCCAGCGCCCGCCGGGCGGTGCCGATCAGCTCCAGGTCGGCCGGGGCCGCGGTGCCGACGACGAAGCTGACGGCGGCGTCGCCGGTCCATCCGTCGAGCTCCGCGCCGCAGTCGATGCTGACCAGGTCGCCGTCGCGCAGCCGGTAGTCGTCGGGGATGCCGTGTACGACGGCGTCGTTGACCGACGCGCAGATGACGGCGGGGAACGGGGTGGGGGCGAAGGAGGGCCGGTATCCGAGGAAGGGCGAGCTCGCCCCGGCCTTGCTCAGCACGGCCCGGGCCGCCTCGTCCAACTCCCGCAGGGCGACCCCCACGGCAGCCGCCTCCTGCACGGCGGCCAGCGCGTTCGCCACCACGCGGCCCGCCTCCCGCATCGCCGCCAGGGCCGCTTCCGACTTGATCTCCACCATGGGTACTGCTCCGATCGAATCCAATTCTTATACCGGTTGGCGCCAGCGGTATTAATATCACGGTCATGGTGAGAACTCCTCTGACCCCGTGGGAGCGGCAGCGCGGCGAGCAGCTGGGCGCACTGCTGCGGGAGGCGCGCGGGGCGCGCAGCATGGTGGAGGTCGCGGCGGCGGCGGGCCTGTCCGCCGAGACGCTGCGCAAGATCGAGACAGGCCGGGCACCGACACCGGCGTTCTTCACGGTGGCAGCCGTGGCCACGGTGCTGGGGCTGTCCCTGGACCAAGTGGCTGCCGCCTGCACGGAGGGCCTGGACGAGATGGCGCGGCTCGCGGGATAGGTTGCGGCGCCCGACAGGCGCCCCCGTAAGGGGCGCGGGGAACTGCGCGATCAGCCACGGCGCGCCCGCGGCCGACGTCCCTGGGGCTCCGCCCCGGACCCCTGGGGTGGTGCGTCGGCCGCAGGCCGTCCGTGGCTGAGCGCGCAGTTCCCCGCGCCCCTTACGGGGCGCATGGTGCGGCGCTTATCGGCCGATCGGCCGACACGGCAAGCCCCTCCCGTTCGTACCGTGGACACGGAGGAGGTGTTCCCCATGTCCCACACCGCCGCAGCCATCCGGCTGCTGGCCCGGAACCCCGAGCGCGGTGTCACCGAACACCGGCTGATGGCATACCTCGGACTGCCCGCCGACTCCGTCCGCGCCCTGCTCCGCGACCTCCGGTCCGAAGGACTGGTGCGCGACGACCCCGACGGCGACGCCTGTCTGCCCGCCGGGCCCCTGGCCCCGGCGGAGCCGGCACCGGCCCCGCCCGACTGCAACGACCTGCGCGCGTCCGCCATGAACTGGGCCGACGCGCTCGCCGCCCGCAGCGGCATGAGCGTCTTCCTTGCCGTGCCCCACCCGGTCGGGGTGCAGATCGTGCACCACGTCTTCCGCCCCGACAACACTCCGCAGCAGCTGCTCACCGGCAGCATCTGCCCCGCCACCAGCGCCCTGGCCAGGGCCGTCGCCGCCCCGTACGACCGGCGCTGCGTCTTCGCGGCCGACACCGGCCGGTCCGACGAGGCCTCGCTGGCGATCGCCGTGCCGTGCACGGCCGCGTACACCGTGGCCCTGGGCCTGACCGGCCCCCGCCGCCGGCTGGATCCCTCCTGCGACGGGTCCGCCCGCTACGAGAAGCTGTTGCGGGACACGGCCGGCGCCATCACGGACGCGCTCAAGGGGCGGCCGGCCTGCGGAACGCACGCCGGTACGCCTGCGGGCTCGTGCCGACCAGGCGTTTGAACCGGTCCCGGAAGGCCGTCGGCGACCCGAACCCCGTCTGGGCGGCGATGCGCTCCACGGAGTGCGCGGTGGTCTCCAGCAGGTACTGCGCCTGCTGGATGCGGACCCGGTGCAGCCACTGCAGCGGCGTCGTGCCCGTCTGTTCGCGGAAGCGGCGGTTGAGGGTGCGGGCGCTGGTGCCGGCGTGCGCGGCGATGCCGGCCAGCGTCAGGTCGCGGCCGGCGTTGTCCCGCATCCAGCGCAGCAGCGGCTCCAGGGTGGTCCCGTCGGGGGCGGGCGGCGCGTGGACGATGAACTGCGCCTGCCCGCCGTCGCGTTCGAGCGGCATCACGCTGAGCCGCGCGGTGTCGGCGGCCACCGCCGAGCCGTGGTCGCGCCGCACCATGTGCAAGCAGAGGTCGAGCCCGGCGGCCGCACCGGCCGAGGTCAGGATCGCGCCGTTGTCGACGTAGAGCACATCCGGGTCGACGTCGATGCGCGGGTACCGGGCCGCGAGGAACGGTGCCGCGATCCAGTGAGTCGTGGCCCGGAGACCGTCGAGCAGTCCGGCGGCGGCGAGGGTGAAGGCGCCCGCGCAGATCGAGGCGATCCGGGTGCCGCGCCCGGCCGCCCGGCACAGTGCGTCCAGCACCTCGGCCGGGACGGGTGCGGTGACGTCGACGGTGCCCGGCACGACGATCGTGTCCGCGTCGGCCAGTCCGTCGAGCCCCCAGGGCGCGCGCAGCGCGAACGCCCCGGCGTCGACCTCCTCGTGCGGCGCGCAGACGCGCACCCGGTAGGCGGCCCGGCCGTCGGGCAGCCGGGCCCGGCCGAACACCTCGACGGGGGTGGACAGGTCGAAGCCGATGACCCCGTCCAGTGCGAGAACGGCAACGGTGTGCATGGCCGTACGGTACGCGTCCGCCGGGCGCCTGAGGACGGCGCAGGGGCGGTGCGTACCGCCCTCACCTGCGAACTCCCCGCATCTCAAGCTGTGGCGGGAATCCGTTGAAGCCTGGCATTCCTGCCACTGTCCGCCCTCCGCGGCCCCCGGTTAGCGTCGGGCCCGGCGCGCCCCGCCCGGGGCCGCCGTGGCGTGAAAGGACTGATGCCGGATGCTCGCCCAGGTCGTACTCTTCGACGGCTTCGACCCCCTGGACGTCGTCGCGCCCTACGAGGTGCTGGAGGCCGGGGGCCCGGCGACCGGGGGCGCACTGCGCGTGGAACTGGTCTCCGCGGAAGGCGCCCGCGAGGTGCCGAGCGCCTTCGGGGCCGTGTCCCTGCGGGCCGTCGGCGCGTTCGACCCCGACCGCGCGGACCTGGTCGTGGTGCCGGGGGCGGCGGGCCGGATGCCTGCCGGCGAGGGCACGGGGCAGGAACCGGCAGCACCGGACGACGGCGTTCCGTCCATCCCCGACGTCCTCGCCCGCGCCCTGCGCACGCCGCTGCCCGCGCTGCTCAAGTCCGCCCTCGACAGGCCCGGTTCGACCGTGGCCACCGTGTGCGGGGGCTCCCTGCTGCTTGCGATGGCCGGGCTGCTGAAGGGGCGCCATGCCGTGACCCACCACCAGGGGATGGAGCACCTCGCGGCCTGCGGAGCCGTGGCGGTGGACGCCCGGGTCGTCGACGACGGCGACCTCGTGACCGGCGCCGGGGTCACCTCCGGCCTGGACGTCGGACTGCATCTGCTGGAGCGCGAGTTCGGGCCGCGGGTGGCCCACGCCGTCGAGCAGTTGCTCTCCCACGAGCGGCGGGGAATCGTCTGGCGCGCCACCGGGCTCGTGCCCGCAGCGCTCTGAGGGCGGTTGCCATCGTGAACGCGTTTCTTCTCTCCGCCCACGTCCTGGCCGCGGTCATCGCCGTCGGCCCGGTGACCGTGGCGGCCAGTATGTTCCCCGCGGCCGTCCGGCACGCCGTGGCCACACCGGAGGACGGACGGAACCTGGCCACCGTCCGCATGCTGCACCGGATCTGCCGGGTCTATGCCGTCGTCGGCGTCGCCGTACCGGTCTTCGGGTTCGCCACCGCGAAGAACATGCATGTGCTGGGAGACACCTGGCTGATCGTCTCCATGGCGCTGACGGCGGTGGCGGCCGTCGTCCTGGGGGCGCTGGTGCTGCCGGGGCAGGGTGCCGTGGTGGCCCGGCTGGAGGGCGGCGGCGCCGGGCCGCTCTCCGCGCCGCCGGCCCGACTCGCCCTGTACGCCGGGCTGTTCAATCTGCTGTGGGCCGCCGTCACCGTCCTGATGATCGTCCGGCCCGGTTCCACGACGGGCGTCTGAACGGCCGCCCACGGCACGGCAGTCACCCCCGCCGGAAACGGTCGCGGTAGGCGGCGGGCGACACCCCCGTCTCCCGGGAGAACGCCCGCCGTATCGTCTCGACCGTGCCGAAGCCGCACCGTTCGGCGATCACGTCGACTCCGTCCACCGTCCGCTCCAGCATGGTCCGCGCCACCGCCACCCGGGCCCGCTCCACGTACGCCCCGGGGCTGGTGCCGACGGCCTGGCTGAACAGGCGGCTGAAGTGGCGGCGGCTCATGCCCAGCCGGGCGGCCATCGCGGGGACGGACAGATCGCCCGACGGGTCGGCGTCGATGCCCAGGACGAGGTCCCGCAGGGCACCGGCCCGCAGCAGCTCGCCGCGGGTCCGGCTGCCGAACTGGGACTGCCCGCCGGGGCGCTGCATGAAGACCACCAGGAACTTGGCGACCGCACAGGCCAGTTCGGCACCGTGGTCGTCCTCGACGAGGGCGAGGGCGAGATCGATGCCCGCGGTGACGCCCGCGGAGGTGGCCAGCGCCCCGTCCCGGACGAAGAAGGCGTCGGGTTCCACGGCCACCGCCGGGTAGGCGGAGGCCAGTTCGGCGCAGAAGGCCCAGTGCGTGGTGGCACGGCGCCCGTCGAGCAGCCCCGCCGCGGCCAGCACGAAGGCGCCCGTGCACACCGAACCGATGCGCCGCGCCCCCGCCGAGAGCCGCTGCACGTGCCGCAGCAGGTCGCTGTCCGCGACCGCGTCGGCGTACCCCCAGCCCCCGGCCACCATCAGCGTCTCCGGGGGCTTGCGCACCTTCATCAGGTCGGCGGAGACGGCCAGATCGAGACCGGCCGAGGTGCGGACGGCCCGTCCGCCGACCGAGGCCAGGCGCACCCGGTAGCCGGCGCCGGCCGCGCGCGCGGCCCGGTCGAAGACGTCCAAAGGCCCTGCGACGTCCAGCATTTGCACGCCGTCGTAGACGACGAGCAGGACGTCGTGTGCGTCGCGCGTCATCACCCTGCCGCTCACGTCGGCCATCGTGGGTCAGCCGCCGGTCCGGGCGCAGCCGAAGCGGCACCTATACACCTTTATGGAGTAATGTCCGCGCTTGCGCGGGAACGCACGGACCCTAGGGTGGGCAGCAGCCATGAAACCGCACCCACGCCGCACCGGAGCGGCCGAGGCGCCGCCGCTCCCCCTCCCGGCCCGCACGCTCGTCGGGGCGGCCTACGCCCTGCTGGTCACCGGCGTGGTCACGGACATCGCCAGCAACCCCCGGTCGACCATCTCCCCCGCGCTCGCCACCGCCCCCGTGCTCGCCGGGATCGGCACCCGGCGCGCCCGGGTACCCCTGGCGGCCGGGGCCGTGGCCCTGCTGCTCGTCATCTGGCTCGCCAAGGCCGACCCGGGCGTGCCGTTCGCCGTCCACCTGACCTCCGGCGTCACGGTGCTGGCCATCACCTGCATCAGCACCGCCAACGTCGTGCTCGTCTCGACGCGGGAGCGCGAACTGCTGCAGTCGCGGTCGGTGGCCGAGGCCGCGCAGCTCGCGCTGCTGCGCCCGGTCCCGGAGCGGACGGGCCGGCTGTGGGTGGCGGTGCGCTATCTGGCGGCCGCGGCGGACGCCCGGGTGGGCGGGGACCTGTACGAGGTGCTGGCGACCCCGTTCGGCACCCGGCTGATCATCGGCGATGTGCGGGGCAAGGGGCTCGCGGCCGTCGAGACGGCGTCCGACGTGCTGGGCACGTTCCGCGAGGCGGCACAGGTCGAGCCGGACCTCGCGGTGGTGGCGCAGCGGCTGGACGCCACCGTCCGGCGGCGCGGCGCGGGCGAGGAGTTCGTGACCGCGGCCCTGGTGGGGGTGGCGGATTCGGGGAACCTCGCGGAGCTGGTCGACTGCGGGCATCTGCCCCCGCTGGTGCTGCGCGCGGGCACGGTGACGCCGATCGAGCCGGCGCTGCCGCTCGCCGATCCCCCGCTGGGCCTGTGCGACCTGACCGGGAGCACGTACCACCGCCAGGAGTTCGTCCTCGCCCGCGGCGACACGCTGCTGCTGTACACGGACGGGGCGACGGAGGCGAGGGATGCGGCCGGCCGCTTCTATCCGCTGGAGGAGCGGGTGGCCGGGATGCCGGAGTCGTCTCCGGAGGCGCTGCTGGACCGCCTGGTGGCGGATCTGCTCGCGTGGTCGGGCGACGAACCGGCGGACGACGCGGCCTTGTTGGCGTGCCGCGCCCCGTAAGGGGCGCGTGCTCGCGCCCACGCGGCGGAGCCGCTGGGGGCACCTCCCAGCGGTAGCTGGGGGAGTGAACAGCCCCGCGCCCCTGACGGGGCGCAACCGCCTACTGCTCGGTCCTACTCGGTCCGCAACGCCGTGGCGGTCCGGGTCCGTGCCGCCCAGCCGGCCGGCAGCAGTGCGCCGAGCAGGGCGATCACGATCCCGCCGGCCAGCAGGGGGACGAGCAGCCCGGCGGTGTAGACATGGGACACGCTCGGCGGCAGGTGCCGCCCGATCGCGTTCCCCATCGGGGTCAGCGTCGCCTTCTCCACCGCGACCCCGAGCGGGACCCCGATCAGCCCGGCGATCAGGCCGGTGAGGGACACCGAGGTCAGCACCATCGCGATGGTCTGCTTGGGTGTCATCCCGAGGGCCTTGAAGATCCCCAGATCATGCACCCGCTCCCGGGTGTCCTGAACCACCATGCTCAGCACCCCGAGCGCGGCGACCGCCACCACCATCAGCGTGAGCGTGGCCACCAGGGCGCCCATGGTGATCACCACGATGTTCTTGCCCCCGTCCGAGTGCGGCTGGACCGAGGCGTTCAGCGGGGTCAGTGCGGCGGCGGCCGAGGTGGACCAGTCCGATCCGCTGACGTTGTCGGCCAGCTCGACGTTGAACTGCTCGATGTGCGGGGCCAGACCGGCGGCGGTGAAGGTGGCCGCATCCGTCATGACCGTGTAGTCGCCCACGTTGGTGTCGAAGTTGATGCCGACGACCTTCAGCGGCAGTTGCTTGTTCTGCTGCACCACGGTGACGTCGTCACCGACGTGGATCCCCACCGTCGTGGCCAGCTTGTCGCCGACCACGGCCTCGCCGGGCGCCGAGAACCAGCGGCCGGACAGCAGCTCCATCTTCGTCCAGGAGACGTCGCCGGTGACCGTGAACACCTTCGGCAGTTCGCCGCCGGGCGGGGCGCCGACGATGGTCGCGCCGCTCTCGCCCCAGCCGAACGCGGCCTTCGTGCCCGGGGTCCCGGCGAGCGCGGCGGCCACCTTGGCGGCGTCCAGGTGCGGCCTGCGCGGGTCGTTCGGGCCGTAGCGACCCCAGGGCACGCCTACGTCGGCTGTGGGTATCACGAACTCCGACGCGACGTTGAAGCCTGAGGTACTGGTGTCCAGGTACTTGTTGAACGAGGACCCCAGCCCCACCGCGAACGTGACACCCACCATGCCGAACAGCACCGCCGCACCGACCAGTACGACCCGGGCCGGCCGGGCGAACGGCTGGGCCAGACCCAGCGACATGGCCCGGGGCAGCGGCAGCCGCGAGGCAAGACGCTGCGCCGTCCGACCGGCCCCGGCCTTGGGGGCGCGGCCGGCCACCAGGGCCTGCACCGTCGGCATCCGGCCGGCCCGCAGTGCCGGGATCAAGGCCGTGGTGCCGACGATCAGCAGGGTGCCCAGCGGCACCACGGCGCTGACCCACAACGGAATCGTGGCACCGGCCGCGCCGAGCTGCTTGGTGGCCCCGTCCAGGATCGGCACGGCCAGGAGGTTGCCGAAAACCGTGCCGAGCACCACGCCGAGTGTCGCCGGGATCATGGCCTGCGCGGTGTAGGCGCGGGCCACCTGCGAAGGGGTGAAGCCCAACGACTTCAGAATCCCGATGCGCCGGATTCCCGAGGCCACAGCCCCGCTGACCACGATCGCGATGATCAGCACCGACATGAACAGCCCGAGGATCCCGAAGCCGATCAGGAACGGCACGAAGGCCTTGGCGTTGCCGGTCGCCTGCTGCTCCGCGGTCAGATACGACTGTCCGCCCTCGACCGCGCCGGCCGGCGCAGCGGCGGCCACCGCCTGCTTGTCGGTGGCGATGTCGGCGTCGGTCCCGGCCTTGGCGAACCGGTAGAGCATCTGCACGTCGGACTTGGCGCCGGCGGCGGTGAGCCGCGCGAAACCGTCGGCGGTGGCGAAGGCGGTCGCGCTGTTGGTCACCGAGCCGCCGAAGCCGACGACCTTGAACGACGGCTTGCCCGGCAGGGAGGAGAACACCACCGAATCGCCGAAGCAGACGGTGGCGAAGTGCTGCCACGGCAGGGCGATCTCTCCCGGGCCGGTCGGCCAGCGCCCCTGGGTCAGCACGAGTTGGTCCATCCCGGATGTGCTCCCCGGGTCGGGCCGGGTGGTGACGGTGATCGGACCGTTGTCGTGACCGGCGAAATCCTTGTCGGGGCAGTCCGTGCCGACGGTCGTGTCCAGGGCGGCGGCGATCGGGTACGGTCCGGCCGCCCCGGTGACGCCGGCGGCGTGCGCGGTGGCTGCGGCCTGCGCGGCCGTGGCCTTGGAGCCGTCGAACTGGACCGCCAGGTGCGCCCCGTTCCGAGCACTGAAAGCGTGCTCGAACGGGGCCTGCACGACGGCCAGCAGGCCGAGGGAGAGTACTGAGGACGTCACCGCGGCGAACGTCGTCAGGGCCATGACGAGGGACTGGACCCGACGCCGGCCCACGCCGGAGCGTACGACCTTGCCCAAGGCGCTCACCGGCTCACCGCCGGCAGCATGCGGGCCACGGCCCGGAATCCGACCTCGAAGAGACGCCGGGGCATCGGCGGTTTGCGCAGTGTCATCCGACCGCTCCCGCCGGACGGGTCAGCGGCGTGCGGGCGGCCAGGCCGGCACCGCTTCCGTCGTTGACGACGTCCCGCTCGACCGCGCCGTCCACCAACTCGATCGTGCGGCGCGCGGTGCTCGCGGCCAACTGCACATCGTGGGTCACCAACACGATGGTCTGGCCCTCGCTGTTCAGGTCCAGCAGCAGCCGGCGCACGTCCTCGGCCGAGCTCGAGTCCAGCGCGCCGGTGGGCTCGTCGGCCAGCAGCAGCGCCGGCTTGTTCATCAGGGCCCTGGCCACCGCCACCCGCTGCCGTTGCCCGCCGGACAACCGCTGCGGGTAGGCCTTGGCATGCCGGTCGATGCCCAGCGAGCCGAGCAGCTCGACGGCCCGCCGCTTCGCCTCGCCCTTGCCCATCCCGGCCAGCTGCGCCGGAACCATGACGTTGTCCAACACGGTCAGGTCGTCGAGCAGATTGAAGAACTGGAAGATCATGCCGATCGAGGCCCGGCGGTACTTCGCCGATCCGGCCTCACCGAGCTGGTCGACGCGGGTGCCGTCGACGGTCACGGTGCCGCTGGAAGGCTTGTCCAGACCGGCGATCAGATTCAGCAGCGTGGACTTCCCGCTGCCGGAGTGGCCGAGGATCGCCACGCACTCACCGGACGCCACGGACAAGGTCACACCGGCCAGCGCGGGCGGGCCGTCGTCGTACTTCTTCATCGCGTCTTGGAGCGCGATCATCGGCGGATTCGTCATGGCCATGAACCTAGGAACGGACCATGACCCATCGCGTCGGCCGGCGGATGTCACCTCTCCCCCCAGGCCATCGGCCCGGCGGTGTACCCCGCGTACATCCCCGGGGCGACGCGCAGGGCCGACGCCACTGAATACGATCTTCGTATGGAAGAGCTTCTGCGGCGTCTCTCGACATCGAAGCGCGTGACCCGGCTGATGTCACAGACCGTGGTGCCGGCCACCGCCTGCTGCTACGCGATGCTGCTCCCCTGGACGATGCCGACCCCTGCGGACGGCCTCTTCCGGTTCCCCGACCTCGGGCCCGTCCAGATGCTGATTCTGTACGTCGTGCTCGCCCTTCCGGTTCTGCTGGTGCGCCGTCTGCCGGCGACCGTCTTCGCGGTGATCCTGGGCGAATCGGTCCTCGGCGCCGCCTTCGGCGCGCGGCCCGCGATCGTGTTCGTCCTGCTCGTCGCCTTGAGCGGGTACCTCGCCGCCCGGCGGCCGAAGGCTGCCGCCGTCGGCTCCGTCGCGGGCGTCGCGGCCGCGTTCGTCAACGACATCCACGGCTACCCCGGGGAGACCGTCGGCGACGCGGCCCAATGGACCGGGGGGCTCGCGTTGTGGTTCGCGGTCGCGTGGGTCTTCGGAGGGGTGTATCGCAAACGCCGTGAATACCTCGAAGCCCTGCACGAGCAGAGGGCGGCCCGCGCCGTCATGGCCGAGCGGCTGCGGATCGCCCGCGAACTGCACGACAGCGTCGCGCACAGCATCGGGATCATCACGGTGCTGTCGGGAGCGGCGGCGCGGGTCGTGGAGACCAGGCCCGAGCAGACGCGGCAGGCGCTGACCGGCATCGAGACCACCAGCCGGGAGACGCTGCTCGAGCTGCAGCGCATGCTCGGGGCGCTACGCCGCGCCGAGCCGGACGACGCCATGCCGCAGGCCGCTCCGCTGGCGCCGGGCGGCAGCCTGGCCGACGTCCCGCTGCTCGCCGAACGCACGGCCGACGTCGGGGTGCAGGTCCACGTGACCTGGCAGGGCGAGCGGCGTCCACTGCCGCCGGAGATCGAACTGTCGGCGTTCCGGATCATCCAGGAGTCGGTGACCAACGTGGTGCGGCATTCCGGGGCGCGGATGTGCCGGGTCGCGGTCGGTTACGAGCCGGAAGGAGTGAGGATCGAGGTGGTGGACGACGGGGACGACGGTTCCGGCGGGCCGGGCCGTCCGAGGCACTCCGCGGCCGGCGGGAGCGGCTTCGGCCTGCTCGGCATGCGTGAGCGGGTGACGTTGCTGTCCGGCCAGTTCAGCGCGGGCCGGCGTCCGGAGGGCGGATTCCGGGTGACGGCGAGCCTCCCGGCATGAGCGTGCGAGTGCTGCTGGCCGACGACCAGCCCCTGATGCTGGTCGGGCTCGCCATCCTGATCGGCGACACCGACGACCTGGAGGTGGTCGGCGAGGCCGGCGACGGCCGCGAGGCGGTGCGCCTGGTGCGTGAACTGCGGCCGGACGTCGTGGTGATGGACATCCGGATGCCGGGCATGGACGGGATCGAGGCGACCCGCCAGGCGACCGCCGAGCCGGACCCGCCCAAGGTGCTGGTGCTGACCACCTTCGACGACGACGAGTACGTCTACGGCGCACTGCGCGCCGGGGCCAGCGGATTCCTGCTCAAGAGCATGGCCCTGGACGCGATCCTGGACGCGATCCGTGTGGTGGCGGCCGGCGACGCGCTGATCGCGCCGAGCGTGACCCGACGGCTGATCGCGGACTTCGCCGGAACGTCCGGCCCCGCGGCCCCCGAACCGGACGTCGAGCCCGCCGCGGACCCGAGTCCCATCGCGGGGATCACCGACCGGGAACGCGAGGTGCTGGCACTGGTCGGACAGGGACTGACGAACGGTGAGATCGCCGAGCGGCTGGTGATCAGCGCGGCGACGGCGAAGACCCATGTCGCCCGTCTGTTCGCCAAGCTGGAGGCGCGGGACCGCGTCCAGCTGGCGATCATCGCCTTCGACACCGGACTCGTGCCGCGTAGACGGTAGGGCAGGACGAGAAGAACAATCGCCGAAGGATCAACGCGGCGCCGCACTAGGGCTGGAAGAGCACTTCCGGATTGTTCGGCGAGGGGCCGTCCAGCAGCGGACTGTGAATCCCCTTCAGCGTCCGGTCGAAGAACGCCGTCACGTACTCACGCGTGATCACGATTCCGCGTTCGGGGTCGAGGGGCGGCGTCGGGTACCCGGCCTGCTCCTTGAGCAGGTCCACGTCGGTGAAGCTGGGGTGGTCGGCGCCGGTGACCGCCAGCCACTTCTTGTAGCCGCCGAGGGCGCCCCAGGCCTGCCCCCAGTTGTCACGACCGCCGGCCGAGTGGTAGTCGGCCGCACCCAGCATGAGGAACGGCCGGTTGATCTGGCCGGGCATCGGGGCCGGGGAGAAGGTGCCGTCCATGTTCACTCCGGCCCGTACTCTCGGGTCGGCGATCATCGTGGTGGCGGCCGCCGCTCCGCCGATGGAGTGTCCGGCCATGCCGATCTCGTGCTTGTCGATGAGGTGTGCCAGGCGCCACGCGGCATTGCCATGCGTCAACTGGTCGATCACGAAAGACACGTCCAGCGCGCGGCTGGCGGTGACCGGGTCCATGTCGCGCTTCGGGTCGTCGCAGATCGCGCACGGCGGCGTCTGGCCGTTCGCCAGCGTCTCGCCGCTGTCCTCGTGGGTGTGGCCGACGAGCGCGACGACGTAGCCGTGACTGGCCAGTTCGGTCGCGAGCGAGGTGAGCATCATGCGCGGGTCCCCGAACCCGGGTGAGAGGACCACCAGCGGATGCTTGCCGCGCTGCGGCCGCGCGCCGTCGAAGGCGTGAGTGGTGACGCTGGAAAGGGTCTGCGGGGTGATGCCGGAGCTCGCCGGTATCTTCGCGCGCTGGATGTGTCCGGCTGCTTCGGCGAGGGTCATGTAAGGGGCCGGAGTCCCGGTCCCGGGGACGGCCGGGTAGACCATCGTGACGGTCAGTCGGCGAGGGCCGGATGACGGCACCCACGGGTCGGGGCGGCTCGCGTCGGTGAGGTGGATGACGTCCTCGCCGGCGGCGTAGCGGCCGGTCGGCGCAGGGAGCGTGCCTTGGAAGGACCGCGTGGGCGCGGTGGCCGTGGCCGGTGCGGTGTCGAACGTGTGCGTGGCCGACGGTGTGGCAACCGGTGTGGTCGTGGCGGCGAACCCGGCGCCGGTTCCGGTGACGAGGGCGGCGAGCGCCAGCGCCGCGACGGCGCTGATACGGCGATTGCGTTTCATGGGATCGACGCTAGATTCCGCAGCTCCGTATCGAATCAGCTCGTGGATGTAAGCATCCTGGTGTCGTCCGTGTCGTTCGTAGCCCCCGCGAGGTACCGGAGTAATCCGCCGGGAGTACGTCATGCGGCGCGGGGTCGACACGCCCTAGGCGCAGTCCACCCGCACCGGGGGCAGCCTCCCGTCGACAAGGAAGCCGTCGACCGCACGGTCGGTGCACTCCGACCCCCCGGCATAGGCCGCATGCCCCGTCCCCTCCCGGACGACAAGCGCCGAACCGCCGAGGTTCTTCTGCACGGCCTTCGCGTTGTCCAGCGGCGTCGCCGGGTCCACGGAGAAGGAGACGAGCACCATGGCCGGCGCCCCCGGTGCCGTGAGCGGCTCGGCGCGGCCCGTCGCGGCGATGGGCCAGGCCGCGCAGTGGAACATCGCCGTGGCCACGGTGGCCCCGAACAGCGGTGACGCCTTGTCGAACTCGCCGACGTACGCGAGCAGTCGGGACGCACTGCGCGGCCCCGGCCTGTCCAGGCAGTCGACGGCGTTGCGCGGCATCGTCGGATCGTCCGCGGGCACGTCCACCGGCGGAGCGGCCGCCCGGCGCCTGCCCGTGACGGGGATCTGCTCGGCCGCCAGCCCGATGAGGGCCCCGGGCCTGCCGGCCATGGCATCGGCCAGCGCCACGGTGAGGTCCGGCCACTTCTCGGCCTGGTAGAGCGGGCCCCGAATGCCCTGCGCAGCAATGCCGGTGGTGAGCCTGCTGCCGTCGGGCCCGGGCAGCGGCGCGGCGTCCAGCGCCCGCACGAACTGCGTGGTCCTGCCGACGATCTCGTCGGCAGTGCGGCCCAGGGGGCATTCGTTCGCCGCGCAGGTGCGCGCATAGCTGGCGAAGCTGGCGTCGAGCGCCTTCATGTCGCCGCGGGCGACCGCGGTCTGGTCGGCGGCGGGGTCGACGACGCTGTCGAGGACGAAGCGGCCGACGCGGTCGGGGAAGAGCCTCGCGTAGTGCTGGCCGATGAAGGTGCCGTAGGAGACGCCGAGGTAATTGAGCCGTTGCTCGTCGAGGGCGGCGCGCAGCAGGTCCATGTCGCGGGCGACGGTCACGGTGTCCATGTGGCCCAGCAGGGCGCCGGTGACCCGCCGGCAGTCCTCGCCCTGCGCGGCCGCCGCGCGGAACTCGGCGTCCGCCTGCTGCGGGGTGCGCGGGATGAGGTCGCTGCCGTTGCCCTCGGGGCAGTGCAGCGGGGCGGAGCGGCCGGTGCCGCGCGGGTCGAAGGCGACGAGGTCGTAGCGGGCGGCCACGTCGGGGGTCGCCTCGAAGGCCCCGTCGGCGACGAGGGCGGCGCCGGGTTCGCCGGGGCCGCCCGGGTTGAACACCAGCGAGCCCAGGCGGTGTTCGCCGTCCCGGGCCCGGACGCGGGCCACCCGGATCCTGAGGGTGCCGCCCGCCGGGGCGGCGTAGTCGACGGGGACGGTGAGCCAGGCGCAGTCGGCGTCGGGGCGCAGGGTGACGCCCGCGGGCCCCGCGTCCTGGGTGGTGCACTCCCCCCAGTCGAGGCGCTGCCGGGCGAGGTGCGCGGGCAGCGGCGGCAGGCCGGACCCGGCCGCGTGCCCCGGAGTGCCCGTGGGTGCCGCCGACCGCGGCTCCGGCCGTCCCGGGGGGTCGTCCGCGCTGCATCCCCCGGCCACGAGGGCGCCCGCGACGGCCATTGCCGTCACGGTGACGCGCGATGCCCTGCGCGACCGGGTACGTATGCAGGTCACGGTCCCAGTCCAGGGCGCGGCGGGCGGCGGCGCAGCCGGGGAGGGGCCATCGGGATGACCGCGCGGGCCCGCTCCATATTGGAAGGCAACCTTGCAAGGTTGCCTGAATGACGGGCAGACTGCTGCCCTCTGCAGGAACGGCGGAAGAAGCCCGATGCCCAGCACCCTGACCACCCGCACCGCCCCCGCATGCGACCGCATACGGAAGACCGGTTTCGGCCCGCGGTTCG
The DNA here is from genome assembly GCF_013030945.1 of Streptomyces morookaense. Classification (GTDB taxonomy): domain Bacteria; phylum Actinomycetota; class Actinomycetes; order Streptomycetales; family Streptomycetaceae; genus Streptomyces; species Streptomyces morookaensis. The sequence continues at coordinate 41,616 of NZ_JABBXF010000014.1, forward strand.
TCGTGCCCGTCGCGATCGGCTCGATGCTCAACCCGGTCAACTCCACCATGATCTCCACCGCGTTGGTCCCGATCGGCCGCGATCTCGGCGTCGGCGCCGCCGGCACCGCCTGGCTCGTCTCGGGGCTGTACGCGGCCAGCGCGGTGGCGCAGCCCGCCATGGGCCGGATCGCCGACCACCTGGGACCGCGCAGGGTCTACGCCGCGGGCCTGGTGCTCGTCGGACTGGCCGGGCTGGCCGGGCTCGGCGCCTCCTCGCTCGGCATGCTCGTCGCCGTCCGGGTCCTCATCGGCATCGGCACCTCCGCCGCCTATCCCGCCGCCATGGCCATGATCCGCGCCCAGTCCGCCCGGCTTGACCGCGAGCCCCCGGGCGGCGTCCTCGGCGCACTGACCGTCGCGGGGCTGGTGAGCGCGGTCGTCGGGCCCGCGCTCGGCGGCCTGCTCATCGGCCTGGCCGGCTGGCGGTCGATCTTCGGCGTCAACGTCCCGCTGGCCGCCGCCGGACTCCTCCTCACCCTGCTGTGGCTGCCCGCGGACGAACCGCGCACGGCACCGCGGGAACCGGTGTGGCAGGCGCTCGACCCGCTGGGCGTCCTGCTGTTCACGGGCGTCACGGTCTCCGCGATGCTCTTCCTGATGCACCTGCGCCACCCCGACTGGCCGCTGCTCGCGCTCGCCCTCGCCATGGCGGGCGCCCTCATCGCCTGGGAACTCCGGGCCCGCAAGCCGTTCCTCGACCTGCGGATGCTGGCCGTCAACCGCCCCCTGCTGCGCACCTACGCCCGCTCCGGGGCGGCGTTCCTCGTCATCTACTGCATCCTGTACGGCTACACGCAGTGGCTGGAGGAGGTCCCGGGCTACTCGGCGACCGTCACGGGGCTGGTGATGCTGCCCATGTCCGCGACGGCGGCGCTGTGTTCGTGGTTCGGGGCGCGGGGCAGGCGGGTCCGCGGACCGCTGGTGACCGGCACGGCCGCCATGACGGTGGCCGCCGCGGCGCTGGTCCTCGTCGGACCCGGCACGCCCGTCCTGCTGCTGGCGGCCGTCGGTGTCGTCTTCGGACTGCCCAACGGGCTCAACGCCGTGGGCAACCAGACCGCGCTCTACGCCCAGGCGCCCGAGGGCCGGATGGGCACGGCGGCCGGCTTCCTCCGCACGGCCCAGTACACCGGCGCCGTCGTCTCCGCCGCGCTCATCGGACTGCTGTACGGGGACCGGGCCGGCACCCACGGCCTGCACACCATCGCCCTCGTGCTCACGGGGCTCGGCGTCGTGCTGCTCGCGGCCACGCTGGCGGACCGGAGCCTGTCGAAAGGTACCCTTTCCAAGTGATCCACGAGCAGCCGCAGTCCCCTGCCGCAGCCGCCCCGCCCGAGCTCGCCGAAGCAGCGGCGAAACTGCGTGTCCTGACGGGGCAGTTGATGAGGCGCCTGCGCGCCGCCTCCGAGGGCGAGGGCGTGACGCTCTCCCAGGCCGCCGTCCTCAGCAGGCTGGACCGGCACGGCCCCGCCACCACGGTCGCCCTCGCCCGGGCCGAGCGGGTCCGCCCCCAGTCGATGGGCGCGACCGTCGGCGCCCTGGAGGAGGAGGGCCTCGTCCAGCGCTCCCCGCACCCCACCGACCGCCGCCAGGCCATCATGTCCCTCACGGACAAGGGCCGCCGCCAGCTGACGGAAGTACGACGCACCCGCGAGGGGTGGATCGCACAGGCGCTGGGCGAGCGGCTGGACGAGCGGGAACAGGCCGTGGTCATCGAGGCGCTGGATCTGCTGGCGCGGCTGGCGGAGGACGAGGCCTGAACTGCCCCGCCCACGGGCAGACTGCGGCCCATGGGGCAGAACATCGTGATCGTCGGTGCCGGCGTCGCCGGTACGAGCGTCCTCGTCCACCTCGTCGACGCCCTCACCCGCACCGGGCTCACCGGTGCCCCCTGCACCGTCCACCTCGTGGACCCGCACCCGCCCGGCTGGGGGCTCGCCTTCGGGGACCCTGATCCGCTGCTGCTGTGCAACAGTGCCGCCGAGATCAACTCCGTCCGGGCGGACCGGCTCGACGACTTCGTCGTCCACCTGCGTGCCCACGGCTGGACGGGCACGCCCAAGGACTGCGTCCCGCGGGTGCGGATGGCCGAGTACTGCCACGAGCGCTCCGCACAGGCCACCGCACGGGCCGCCGCCCACGGGATCGGCGTCCGCCACCACCGCACCACGGCCGGCTCGGTCGGCACCGGGCCCGGCCACCCGGTGCGCCTCGGCACCGGAGAGGAGCTCGCCGGCGACGCCGTGATCATCGGCACCGGCGTCCAACGGCCCCGCGTCCCGCACAAGTTCGCGGAGTTCACCGGGCACCCCGCCTACCTCGACAGCCCCTACCCCGCCCACCGCCTCCGGGACACACTGCGCGCCGGCAGCCGCGTACTCGTCCTCGGCACGCACCAGTCCGCCGTCGACGCCTCCCTGCTGCTGTGCCGCGAAGGGCACCACGCCACCCTCACCTCGCCGTCGGGGCAGCTGCCCGCCGTGCGCCCCTCGCTCGCCGCGCCCGGGCACCCGCTGCCTCCGCTCGACCGCATCGCCGCGCTCGACCCCGCGGACCCGCACCTCGCGGACCGGCTGCTGCGGTGCGCGGTGGAGGCGCTCCGGCTGCTCGGCCCCCGGCCGCTGCGTCTGCAGACCTCCGCCGCCGCCGACCCCGTGCAGCGGCTGCGCGAGGAGACGGCCCTGGTCGAGTCGGGCTCCTGCGCCTGGCCGGACCTGGTGGTGCCGGTGATCGAGGGGGCCATCGCCCTCGGCGGCAGACTTCCCGACCACCGCCTGCGGGCCCTGCTGGCGCACTTCGCGCCCTTCACCGGCCGCTATGCCACGGCGATGACGGTCGTCAACGCCCGCCGCCTGCTGGCCCACTTCGACGCGGGCCGCCTCCGCGTCGCCCCCGCCTACCCCGAGGCCGTCGCCGTCCGCGACGGCGCCTGGCAGGTGCAGTGGCCGGACGGGAGACGGGAGCGCTTCGGGCACGTCGTCAACGCCACCGGTTTCGAGCTGCCCGCCCTGCACTGGAACCGGGACCGCAGCGCACTGCACCTGTCCGGGCCGCAGCCCGGCGGCCGGGCGCTCGGCCGGCTGGAGGCCGACCTCCGGGTCCGGCGGCACCCGCAGGCGCCGCCCGAGCGCGTGTGGCTGGCAGGGGTGGGCACGCACGTCCGCATCCCGTTCTCGAACCACCTGCGCAATGTGGCCCGGCAGGCCCGGCACGTCGCCGAGCAGGTCGCGGCGGGCGCGCCTGCGCGGTGACGGGCGCCCCGGCAGCGCACAATACGGTCGCCCGGGTCCGCCGACCGGCCGCCGAGGAGTCAGATGCACAGCTGGACCACCCAGGACATGCCCAGCCAGGAGGGCCGGCTGGCCGTCGTGACCGGCGCCGGCAGCGGCATCGGCTACGTCACCGCGCGGGAGCTCGCCCGGGCGGGGGCCGAGGTCGTCATGGCGGGCCGGGACGAGGGCAGGATGCGGGATGCCGCCCGGCGCGCGGCCGCCGAGGCGCCGGGCGCGCGAGTGCGTCCCGAGCTGCTCGACCTGGCGGACCTGTCCTCCGTGGAGGCCTTCTCCGAGCTGCTGGGCCGCGCCGGCCGGCCGGTGAATCTCCTGGTCAACAACGCGGCCGTGATGGCCGTGCCGGAACGGCGCACCACCGTGGACGACTTCGAGCTCACCGTCGGCGTCAACCACCTGGGCCACTTCGCCCTCACCGGACGGCTGTTGCCGTTGCTGCTGCGGGCGCCCGGGTCCCGCGTCGTCACCGTCAGCGCGGCCATCGCCCGCAGCCCGCTGGCCGATCCGAGCGACCTGCAGAGCACCCGGCACTACCGGCCGATGGCCGCGTACGCCAAGTCCAAGCTTGCGAACGTGCTGTTCGCGCTGGAGCTCCAACGCCGCGCCGACGCCGCGGGCGCGGGGCCGGTCAGCGTGGCCGTGCACCCGGGCTCCAGCCTGACGGGCCTGCAGCGGCACCTGTCCCGGCCCGTGCGGCGCCTGGCCGATCTCGCGCTGGAACGCTTCGTCGGCCAGCCCGTCGAGGCCGCCGCGCTACCGTCCCTGTACGCGGGCACCGCGCCCGGCATCGCGCCGGGCGGCTTCTACGGACCCACCGGGCGCTTCGAGGCCCGCGGCGCCCCCGGCCCCGTGGAACTGCCCACGGCCGCCGGGGACACGGCCCGGGCACGCGCCCTGTGGGAGACGTCGGAGGCCCTCACCCGGGTCCCGTACATCTGGCCGGGCGCCCCGTACTTCGAGGAGGAGCACCCGTTCTGATGCAACAGCCGCTTCAGTGGCCGGACTTGGGCCTTGCCAGCGCCCCGGCCACGGTTCGCATACTGCCCTCATGTCGACGACCCGGGCGAGAAGCCGAAGAAGCAGCGCGCTCAACCTCCCGAGAACGGCCACCGGATTCGACCAGGTCCTCCACGCGGTTCGCGCGAGGCCGCCGCGCCGGGCACCGGACCTGCCAGGCGAACCGCGCTGGCGCAGCGACTTCGTGGTCATGGACCCCCGGGGGCCGCGGGTGCGGCTCCAGGAGTTCGGCTACACGTCCCGTGAACTCGGCCGCGGCCAGGGCCGGCTGGACGACACCGCACTCGTCGGCCCCGTACAGATCCTGACACCCGAGGGCCTCGCCTGCCTCACCGAGGTGTGCGACCGGCTGGAGGGCGCCGCGGGCGCCAGCCGCTTCATCGCCACGCGCCGGGTGCGCAGCGCCGACCTGATGTCGGCGTTCATCAACAACATGATCCGCGACCGGACGTTCCTGCTGACGTGCTCCCGTCTGGTGGGCGTCCCCCTGATCCCGCACCCGCTGCGCATCCCGACCGCCCAGATCAACTACTTCGAGGGCAGGGGCCCCGGCGCCCGCCCCGACATCGTGCGGTGGCACCGCGACGGCATGGACTACGTCTTCACGATCCAGCTGAACGGCTACGAGGACTACGAGGGCGGCCGGTTCAGCTACTTCCGCGGCCGCACGGACGAGTTCGACGGCGTGCAGGAGGGCGACCCGAGGATCCGCGAGGCGGACTGCGGGGACCGGGGCGCCACCCTGTTCCTGCACGGGAGCCGGATCTTCCATGCGGTGACCCCCGTGACGCGGGGGCGGCGGGTGACGCTGGTCGTCTCGTTCTTCTGCCCGTACTTCGCCCGGCAGGACTCGAACACGTTCTGGCACCTCGCCGGTGACGACGGGATCCCGGCGACGATCCCGTGCTGGCTGCGGCTGAAATGGCCGGTGCGGGACGCGGCGATGGACTATGCGCTGCGGGCGGGGAGCCCGGTGGTGACGTGGGAGGACGTGCGGTAGGCGGAGGGCGCCTCCCGCTCCTACCCCGCCCCCCGCGGCGCATGCCGCAAATACGCCAGTACCGCGCTCACCCGGCGGTGCAGCCGGCTCTCCTCCGCCAATCCCAGCTTGGAGAACGTCGAGTTGACGTGTTTCTCGATCGTCGACTCCGACAGCGTCAGCGCCATCGCGATCGCCCGGTTCGTCTTGCCCTCCGCCATGTGCCGCAGCACATCCAGTTCCCGGCGGGTCAGGGCCGCCAGCGGGGCGTCCGCCGCGCGGGTGTGGCTGCCCATGAGGACCTCCACGATGCGCGGGTCGACCACCGATCGGCCCGCCGCCACCTCCCGCAACGCCCTCAGCAGCTCGTCCAGTTCGCCGATCCGCTCCTTCAGCAGGTACGCCAGGCCGTCCGTCCCCCGCTGGAAGAGGTCGAACGCGTAGTTCTCGTCGGCGTGCTGCGAGAGCATCACGACGCCGATGCCGGGGTGCGCGGCCCGGATCGCGTGGGCCGCCGCGATGCCCTCCGTGTGGTGGCTCGGCGGCATCCTGATGTCCGCGATCACCGCCTCGGGGCGCAAGCGGTCGACGGCGTCGAGGAGTTCGTCCGCGTCGCCGACCGCCGACACCACGGCCACGTGGCCGGTGTCCTCGAGCAGCCGGCGCGTGCCCTCGCGCACCAGGTAGTGGTCCTCGGCGATCACGACCCGCATCGGTTCGTCGGGCGTTTCCGTCGGTGTCACCGGCATCCTCCGTCCTCGCGCACCCGCTCGGCCAGCCGGGAGCGGATCACAGTACCGCCCCCGGCCCGGCTGGTGATCAGCAGATCGCCGCCGACCGCCTCGATCCTGTCCCGCATCCCGGTCAGCCCCGACCCGGCGGCGGGGTCGCCGCTGAAGCCGACGCCGTCGTCGGTGACCTCCACCACCAGCCAGCCGCCGGACCGCGTTATGCGGATGGTCGCGTGTGTGGCGTCGGCGTGTTTGAGCACGTTGGTCAGCGCCTCCGAGACCAGATAGAACGCCGACTCCTCGACCTCGAGCGCGAAGCGCACCCGGTCCAACGAGTCCTCGACGTGCACGGTGACCGGGATCGGCATCCGGCGGGCACGGGAGGTGACGGCGGCCACCAGGCCCTGGTCGGTGAGGACCGGCGGGTGGATGCCGTGGGCGACCTCGCGCAGTTCGTCGATGACGCGGTACGCGTCGTCCTGGACCTCGGTGAGCACCGCGTCGATGTCGCCCCCGCGGGCGAGCCGGTTGCGGGCGAGCCGCAGCTTGGCGACCAGGGCCACCAGGTCCTGCTGGATGCCGTCGTGCAACCGGCGCTCGATGCGCCGCCGTTCGCCGTCCTGGGCGTGCACGATGCGGGCGCGCGAGGCGTCGAGCTCGCCCGCCTGGCGCTGCACCTCCTCGACGCGCGCGGACAGTTCGGCGGCGAGGTGCACATTGTGGACGGCCAGCGCGGCCTGCCGGGCCAGGGTCTCGACCACGTCGTGGTCCTCCGGCGTGAACCGGCCCTCCGTCTTGGGCCCGTACTCGATGAGGCCGAGGACCTCGTGCCCGTACCAGAGGGGGAGGCTCGTCCTGGAGGTCCTGTCCGTCTCCTCGCCCGCGGCGCCCAGGTGCGCCGGAAGTCCCTCGCCACCCAGCCGGATGCGGACCCACTGCAGGTTCAGCCCCTCCTGGAGGCCCGCGGCCAGCTGGGGGGCCAGCCGGTCGAGGTCATAGGCGTGTTCGAGAGCGGTGCCGAACTGGACGATCAGTTCGAAGCTGCTGAGCCGCTTGCCGAAGACCCGCCGCTCGGCGAGCTGGTTCAGCCGTTCCCGCACCGGCTGGAACAGGGCTGTCGCGGTGACGGCGACGAGGACGGACAGGCCGATCGGGAAGTACTGGCCGGCCGTCAGCCCGAGCGTCATCGCCATGCCCAGGTACCACGCGCTGATGATCAGCCACAGCGTGCCGTAGACGACTTCGCGGCGGATGACGATGTCCACGCCGAGGAAGCGGTACCGGAAGGCCGCGTAGACGACGGACAGCGAGATGAGCACATACGGCAGCGCGCCGAGCAGCGAGCCGATGAGGTAGAGGATGCCGGTCTCGCCGTGCCAGGTGCGGAAGAGGCGGCAGCTGCCGCGGCCCAGGAAGAGGACGGCCGCCGCGGTGGCGAGGGGCAGCAGCCGCGCGACGTCCTCCTGCCCGGCCGCGCGGGCCCGCAGGCAGCGGACGACGAGCAGGGCGGCGCCGACCCCGGGCAGCCAGGCCTCGGGGTGGTAGAAGACGGCGAGTTCGACGATGCGGGTGGGCACCCCGGCGAGGGGCAGGACGAGCGGCAGGGTGAGCAGGCCCCAGAACGCGCCCAGGACGACACGCTCGTGGCGGAAGCGGTAACGGCCGTCGGGCAGGAGGGCGAGCAGGCGTACGACGAGGACGCTGAAGGTCAGGTTGTTGACCTCGGTCGGCAGCAGGACGGCTGAAGCCTCCGGCGAGGGAAGGCCGTTCTCGGGCGCGGTCAGGTCCCAGCCGTACCGGGTGGTGAGCAGGGCGGCGGTGTAGCGGATGGCGATGCTCGACGCGAGAGCGGTGCCGACGAGCAGCAGCCGGCGCGCGACCGGGTTGGCGGGAGCGTGCCACCAGGCGAACAGGCCCGCGCAGTAGCACGGCAGGACGGAGCCCAGGATCCAGGGCAGCGTCACGGTGTTGTTCCGCAGAAGTATCGCGCCGGCCGCCACGGCCCACAGAAGGCACAGTCCGCCGGAGATCGCGGCAATGCGCATGGGCCGGCCGGTACCCCTCACCCGCGCCATTATGGGCGGAGTTCATGACCTTGGTCCAGAAGCTGTCCCGCAAACGCGCATGGAGGAAAACCTCCAGTGGAATCGGGGGGTTCCGGGGTGCCCGTCCAATCCGCCGGGGCGGCAGACTCGGTATGTCCGCCGTGGAAAAGTCCCCGATACGGCGGACGGGTGACGGCAGGTCGTTCTGGCGTACGACACCACGAACTCTGCACGAACCGCTCCGTGTTGAAAAGCCGGTGGAAAATCCGAAGGGGAACCATGCTCGAGTCGTCCGGTCCCGAGGTGGTCGTCTGGGACACCACCTACGCCTGCCCACTGCGGTGTTCGCACTGCTATTCGGAGTCCGGACGCCGGGCTCCGCGGCAATTGGGCCACGAGGACATGCTGCGGGTCGCCGATGCCCTGATCACGCTCAACCCCCGCGTGGTCGCCCTGTCCGGCGGCGAACCCCTCGTCGTCAAGGGCATCTTCGAGGTGGCCGCACGGCTGTCCCGCGCCGGGATCAAGACGGCCGTCTACACCAGCGGCTGGATCATGGAACCGTGGATGGCCACGGAGCTCGCCAAGGTCTTCGACGAGGTCATCGTGAGTCTCGACGGGGCCACCGCGCAGATCCACGACCGGATCAGGGGCCGGCGCGGCTCCTTCGACCGGGCCCTGAGCGCCCTCACCCTGCTCGACGCCGCAGCCCGCGAGCGGCGCCGCCGGCGGCGCAGCCCGCTGTGGTTCGGAATCGACTGCGTCGTGGTGCGCAGCAATTTCCCGCAGCTGGAGGAGTTCTGCACGGCCATCGCCCCGCGATTCCCGGAACTCCGCAGCGTCACCTTCAACGCGGCGGTTCCCGAAGGCCTCGCCAGCCGCCCCGAGTTCGGCCATTTCGAACTTCTCGACGACGAACAGGTGGCGGAATTGACGAGCACGGAACGGCACGCCCGGCTCCAGGCCCTCGCCCCGGAATCGGTGCGCGTCTTCACCACCGACAACAGCAATCTCGTCATGCGCCCCGACCGCTTCGCCAGCGGCGTCGACGCACGGGTGATGCAGGTCGAACCGGACGGCGACGTACGGGCCCTTCCCGTCTACGAAGGAACGGTCGGAAACCTGCTCGAGGAATCCCCGATGGAACTCTGGCAGCGCGGCATCGCGCGGCTGAACGACCCCTTCGTCGTCGAGACGCTCTCCGCCGTGCGCACCATGCAGGACTGGGCGGAGGCGGTGCGGCGGATGGACTACCACTTCGGCTCCCCGGAGGTGCGGTCCCGGATCGATCGCCGCTCGGTCCGGACGAACCCCCCGGAATTCAGCGCCCTCGCGCTGTGACCCATCGAGTCCTCGCCCCGAGGAGGACGTGCCGTGTTGACGTTCAAGGACTACGACCGCTTCTGCCGCGCCGACCCGGTCTTCTACGACCGTCCCGAGCGCTACCCGGACGCGGGCGAACGGCTGGCCGCGGCACGGCGGCTCGTCCCCGAGGGCTGGACCCGCGGCGAGGCGGGCTGGTGGGTCACCCTGCGGCCCGGCAAGGAGACGGGCCCCGGGCAGGGCTGGCAGATCCATGTCTCCGTCACGCTGCCCGAGGTGGTCCGGGCCGTCGAGATCGTCTGGGGCTACTGCATCGAGCGCCGGCTCCCGTTCGACTTCGTCCGCAGCCGGGCCGCCGCCCGCGAGCTCAACGGCGACCGGGCCGACCGGCTCACCGGCGGCAGACTCATCACCGTCCACGTCGACGGCGAGGACGAGCTGGCCCGCATCCTCCCCGAACTCGGCGCATTGCTCGACGGATTGACCGGCCCTTACGTGCTGGGCGGGCTGCGGCACGGGCCGGGCCCGCTGTACGTGCGCTACGGGTCCCGGGACGGGCGGATGTGCCCCGACGGCGAGGGCGAGTTGGTGCCCGCGCTGCTCACCCCCGACGGCACACTCGTCCCCGAGCCGCGCCGCCCGGTGTTCTCCCCGCCCGACTGGCTGAAGCTGCCCGAGGTGCTGCGCCCCGACCTGGAGGCCCTGCACGCCGCCCCCGCGGGCGAGTTCCCCTACCGCGTCGAGCGGGCCCTCGGCCTCGGCAACGGGGGCGGCACCTACCGCGCGGTGGACCTGCGCACCGGCAACCCGGTGCTGCTCCGCGAGGCCCGCCCGCACGCCGGGCTCGATCTGCGCGGCGAGGACGCCGTCACCCGGCTCGGCCGGCAGCGCTCGGCACTGGAGCGGCTCGCGGGACTGGAGTGCGTACCGCGGCTCGTGGACCAGCGCACCTACGCCGAACATCACTTCCTGGCCGAGGAGTTCATCGAGGGCCGCACCCTGCTGCAGGCCGCCTCGGCCGCCTTCCCGCTGACCTCGGCCGAGCGCGCCGCCCGGGAGGCCGGGTCCTACACCACATGGGCGCTGGGCGTGCTGGAGCGGATCGGCCGGGCGCTGGCAGCCGTGCAGGGGCGGGGCCTGCGGCTGGGCGAACTGCCGCCGAAGAACGTCGTGCTGCGGCCCGACGGCCGGGTCGCGCTCGTCGGCTTCGCCTCGGCGACCGGCCTGCACGACACCCGCCCGGCGGCGCCGGGCGAACCGGGGTTCAGCGTGCCGCCCGGCTGCCGCGGCCCGGAGGCGGTGCGCCATCTGCTCGACTGCCTGCGGCTGTGGCTGTTCCTGCCGGTCCCCTGGCGCGACCCCGCCAAACTGCACACCCTCGTCGCGGCCGTCACCCGGTACTACCCGGTGCCCCCGGGCTTCGGCCCCGCCCTGGTGCACGGGCTGTGGCCCGCGGACCGGCCCGCCGAACCGGACCGGGCAGGCGCCCTGTTGACGGCGGACCCACCGGACTGGCCCGCGCTCCGGACCGCGCTCGTGCAGGGCATCCACGCCTGCGCCACACCCGACCGCGAGGACCGCCTCTTCCCGGGCACCCCCAACGGGCGCACCCTCATCGGCGGTTACCCGCTCGGCTACGGCGCGGCCGGAGTGCTGTACGCGCTGCACCGCGCGGGCGCGGACGTCCCGGAGCCGTACACCGCCTGGCTGGCGGCCGCCACCGCCCGCGACCGCCGGCCCCGGGCCGGCCTGTTCGACGGGCTGCACGGCGCCGCGCTCACCCTGGACCTGCTGGGCCGGCGCGAGGCCGCCCGCGAGCTGCTGGACCGCTGTCTGGCCATGGACGAGCGGGCGTTCACCTTCGACCTGGCGGGCGGCCGGGCCGGCATCGCCCTGACCCTGCTGCACTTCGCCGCCGCCACCGGCGACACCGCTCTGCACGATGCGGCGCTGCGCATGGCCGCCGACCTGGCCGAGGCGGTCGAGGAGGGCCCGCTGCCCGGCAGACCGGGCCGGCCCGCGCCGTACGGGCTGCTGCACGGCGCAACCGGGATCGCCCTGTTCTTCCTGCGGCTCTACGAGGAGTGCGGGGAGCGGCGCTTCCTCGAACTGGCCGACCGGGCGGTGCGGCTCGACCTGGGCAGGCTGCGGACGCTGCCCGACGGGCACGTGGCGCTCTTCGACGGCTCCGCCCACCTTCCGTACCTGCACGGGGGCAGCGCCGGGCTCGCGTTCGTCCTGCGCGACCTGCTGCGGCACCGCCCCGACGGGCAGCGGGCCGAGGTGCTGGCCCGCATCCGCCGGACCTGCGACGCGGTGTACGTCCGTAACGCGGGTCTGCTGCGCGGGCGTTCGGGGTCGGTTGCCGTGCTGGCCGCACTGGACGACCCGGCGGACCGCCCGGCCCTGCTGCGGCAGATCCGCCTGCTGTCCTGGCACGCCCAGTCCTTCCGCGGGCACCTCGCCTTCCCGGGCTTCCGTGCGCTGCGCCTGTCCGCGGACCTGGCGACCGGTTCCGCGGGCGTGCTGCTGGCGCTGAGCTCCGCGTTCGAGAGGACCGGCCCCGTCCTTCCCTTCCTCGATCCGAAGGGAGGTGAACGGCGTGTCGGAAATCCTGGAGCTGCAGGAGATGGAGGAGGAGACCCCCGCCCTGTGGCCGTGTAGCAACAGTTACCAGAGCACCCTCGGGCAGGTCTGACGGCCGGCCCCGGGGGAGGCGCGCCGGCCGTCCATCCATCGCCCCACGGGGACGGCCGGCGCGCGGGCGCGACCAGGAGCCCCGTCAGGGGCACAGGGCTGTATCGATATGCGGCTCCGCCGCGTGGGCGCGACCACGTGCCCCGTCAGGGGCGCTGGGGGAGGAACTGCGCGACAAGCCCCCACCGGCCCGCAGCCGACGCACCACCCAGGAGGTCCGGGGCGCAGCCCCGGTGACGCCGGGGCTGCGCCCCTACCCGGAGGAGGACCACCATGCTCACCCAAGGCCACCTGGCCGCGAACCCCGTCTTCGCAGACTCCCCCGACCGCGTCGAAGACGCGGCCGACCGATTCGCCCGGGCCGACCGCCCCCCACCCCCCGGCTGGTGCCGGGACGAGCGCGCCGGCTGGGTCTCCCTCCGCCGCACCGGCGCCCGGCTGCCGCCGCAGGGCTGGAAGATCCACGCGTCGGCGACGGCCGACGAGGCCGCGCGCGTGGTCGATGCGGTGTGGGAGTACTGCGTCGAGCACGGCCTCAGCTTCAAGTTCCTGCGCAGCAGCACCCTGTTGGCGCTGGTGAACAGCAAACGGGCGCCGCGCTCGGCCGGCGGCAAGCTGATCACCATCTACCCGCGCTGCGAGGAGCTGCTGGAGCGCGCACTGCGGGAGCTGTCCGCGCTCTTACGGGGCGTCAAGGGCCCGTACATCCTCAGCGACCTGCGCTGGCACGAGGGCCCGTTGTACCTGCGCTACGGGGGCTTCGCCCCGCGCTTCTGCTTCTCGCGCGACGGCGACTACGTGCCCGCCGTGGTGCGCCCGGACGGCGAACCGGTGCCGGACATGCGCGGGGCCGTGTTCCGGGTGCCGCCGTGGGCCGGCGTCCCGCCGTTCATCGCGGACCGGATCCGGGCCTCGCGCAGCGGCCAGGGCGCCCGGCTCCCGTACCGGGTCGAGAAGGCGCTGCGCTTCTCCAACAGCGGCGGCGTCTACCGTGCCGTCGACCCCGGCACCGGGCGCACGGTGGTGCTCCGGGAGGCGCGCCCGTACACGGCCGTCGACGACCGGGGCAGGGACGCGGTGGCCCGGCTGGCCCGCGAACACGCCGTGCTGCAGCGCCTGTCCGGACTGGACTGCGTGCCGCAGGTCCTGGGGCGCACCGTCCACTGGGAACACCACTTCCTGGCCCAGGAGTTCGTCGAGGGCGAGCCGCTGACGGAGGCGGTCGCCCGGCGCCACCCGCTCTTCCGCCCCGACCCGGACCCCGCGGAGCGGGCCGCCTACGCCGCGTGGGCCTGCGGGATCCTCGACCGGATCGGGGCGGCGGTGGCCGCGCTGCACGCGCGGGGCATCGTCTTCGGGGACCTCCAGCCGGGCAACGTGCTGATCCGGCCGGACGGCAGCGTGTGCCTCGTCGACTTCGAGACGGCGTTCGGCACCGGCGAGGACGCCGTACCGGCCATGGGGACACCGGGTTTCGTCGCCCCGTGGGCACGGTCGGGCACCGCGGTCGACACATACGGGCTGGCGTGTCTGCGCCTGGCGGTCTTCTGCCCGCTGACGGAGCTGATGCGCTTCGACCCGCGCAAACCGGGGCAGTTGATCCGGTTCACCGAGGAACGCTTCCCGGTGCCGCGGGCGTTCGCGGCGCGGCTGCGCGAGGAGCTGGCGCCGCCGCCGGGCACGGCCGTCGAGCCGCCTGCCGTGGCCTGGCCCCCGGACGGCCGGGAGGCGGCGCAGTGGGAACCGGTGCTGGACTCGCTGTGCGCGGCGGTCCTGCGCAGCGCCACCCCGGAACGGGAGGACCGGCTCTTCCCGGGCGATGTCCGGCAGTTCGACGGCCAGGCGACGGGCCTGGCGTACGGCGCGGCCGGGGTGCTGCACGCCCTGCACGTCACCGGGTACGGCACGCGCCCGGAGTTCGCCGGGCACGCCGACTGGCTGGTGCGGGCGGCCGAGCGGGCGCAGTGGCCGCGGCCGGGTCTCTACGACGGGCTCGCCGGGGTGGCGCACGTCCTGGGCGAGTGGGGCCGGGTGCAGGAGGCGCGGGCGGTGCTGGAGCGGCTGGCCGCCTTCGATCTGCGGGACTGCGGGACGGGCCTGTTCGGCGGACTGGCCGGGATCGCGCTGGCGTTCCTGCACGCCGGTGACGCCGAGACCGCCGTCCGGCTGGGCGACCGCGTCGCCCGCGCGCTCGACGGGGACGGCGACGGCATCGCCGCGCCCGGACTCATGCGCGGATGGTCGGGCCCGGCCCTGCTGTTCGTGCGGCTCTGCGCGGCGACGGGCGAGGAACACTGGCTGCGGTGCGCGGAAACCGCCCTGGCCCGGGACGTCGCGCGGTGCGGCGCGCCGCACGGACGGTACGTCCAGGTCAGGGACGGGGAGCGCCGGGTGCCGGACCTGGCTGCGGGCAGCGCGGGGATCGGCGTCGTCCTCCACGAGTTCCTGCGCCACCGGCCCGACCCCCACTTCGCGCGGCTGCGGGACCGTATCCGCGACGGACTGCGGACGGAACTGCTGCTGTCGCCGGGCCTGTTCACGGGCCACGCCGGGCTGCTGTACGCCCTGGCGCACCTGGGCGGACCGCAGGAGCTGCGGGAGGTACATCTGCGAGGGCTCGGCCTGCACGCCGTCCCCTACGAAGGCGAGTTGGCGTTCGCGATGGACGGACTCCTGCGGCTGTCCATGGACTTGGCGACCGGGGCGGCGGGGGTGCTGCTGGCGGTGCACGCGGCGGTACGGGGCGGGGGCGGACTGCCGTTCCTGGACTCCTGAGGGGGCGCGCGCCGGGTCGCGTGCTGCGAGTGCCGGGCGGGACGGGGCGGAACAGCACGGTCCGGCGGGTAGGAAGGGAGCCGTCCCGCATTATTCCTCCCCCAAGTCACCGAAGAGGTGGGCATGTTCGGTAGGCACGGTGTCCGGATCTCCCTGTGCGCCATGGCGCTGTCCGTCGCATCCCTGGGGCTCGCCCCGGCCGCCCAGGCGCACGCGCATGCTCCCCTGTCCTGCTCGGGCGAGGAGAGCACGTCCTACACCCCGGGCCTGACGCTCGAACCCCGGGACGTCGCGATCGCGGCACACCCCGCCTACACCTGCACGGACCGCCCGGGCCACGAGGTGAGCGCCACGGGCACCATCGAGGGCAGCTCCCCCGGCGCCAGTTGCCTCGCACTCGTCAGCGCCGGAGGACGGGAGGTCGTGCACTACGCGGGCGGCGGCGAGTCGGTGATCCGCTACACCTCGGCCTTCGGCACCCGGGCCCTGGGCGTCTACACCCTCCGCCTCCAGGGCACGGTCACCGAGGGCCTGGGCAAGGGGCACCGGGCGGTGCGCAGCATCCAGACACTGCCGGGCGCGCTGCCGACGGACTGCCTGACGTCGGAGGGCCTGCGGCAGGCCTTCGCGGGAGTGGAACTGGAGATCGACCCGTCCTGATGCGACGTCCCCTTGCGGAGCGCCTCGCCCGCACGCGGTGGGGATAACCCCACCCGCACGCTGCGGATCACATGCCCGTGATCCTGGAGATTCCCCCATCGTCTGCCGGTCCACGAAAAACCTACGTTTGACCTGGTTCCCACTGGACGCAGATCGATGAAGGAGTAACACACATGCGGATGCCCCGCTCTGGAATCGCCGCATTGGCAGCCGCAGCCGTGCTCTTCCCCACTGCCTGGGCGACCACCGCCCAGGCAGCACCGCTGAACATCCGTGCCGGACAGGCTTCGGACGACAGCCGGAGCACGCTGCGGCACGACCTGGACGCCATCACGCGGAAGGACGGGGTGGTCGGGGCCGAAGCCCTCATGGTCACCGGTGCCGGCAGATACTCCGCGCGCAGCGGAGTCGCCGACAGGACCACGGGCACGCCCGTCCCCGAGCAGGGCTACATGCGCATCGGCAGCAACACCAAGACCTTTGTCGCCACGGTGATCCTGCAACTCGTCGGCGAGGGCAGGAGCCGGACGGGAAAGTCCCTGAGTCTGGACGACACCGTGGACAAGCACCTGCCGGGCGTGGTCACCGGCAACGGCAACGACGGGAAGAAGATCACCGTCCGGCAGCTGCTCCAGCACACGAGCGGGCTCTTCAACTACACCTCGGACGAGGCCATGTCCGTCCTGACCACCGAGGAGGACTACCGAAAGCACAAACGGGACACCTACACTCCCGAGCAGCTCGTCGGCTTCGCGATGAAGCACGCTCCGTACTTCCAGCCCGGAGAGCCGGGCAAGTTCGCGTACTCGAACACCAACTACGTCCTGGCCGGGATGATCATCGAAGAGGTCACCGGACACGACTGGCGCGAAGAGGTCCGCAACCGGATCACCAAGCCGCTGGGAATGTCCCACACCTTCTCCGCCAGGAACGACGCCACCCTTCCCGACCCGCACGCCCACGCCTACTACCGGTTCACCGACGACGGCCCTCTGGTCGACACCACGGAACTGAACATGAGTTGGGGCGGTTCCGCAGGGGACATGGTCAGCACGACGGGCGACCTCGCCCGGTTCTGGCAAGCCCTGCTCGGCGGCAAACTGCTCAAGCCCGCCCAGAAGGCCGAGATGCTCACCACGGTGCCCACCCATGACTTCCTTCCCGGAGCCGAGTACGGCCTGGGCATCATCAAGCGGCCGCTGGGCGACGGGCAGGGGAGCTACTGGGGCCACGGCGGCAGCACTCCCGGCCACCTGAACGACAACGGCTTCACCGAGGACGGCAAACGGGGCATCGTCCTCCTGCGCTCGACCAACGACAGCGCCCTGGGCGACGGACGGGACGCACGGGCGGACCGGCTGGTGGCCGACGCGCTCCGCCGAACCCGCTGAGGGGCGGTGGACGTCACCGTCCCGATGCGGGGTGACCGCCGCGCGGGCTCACAGCCTCACGTCAGTCTTCGTCCGCGCCGGACAGAGCTTCGACGATCATGCGGGTGACGAAGTCACGGTCGTCGGTGAGCCGTGATCCTCGTAGGCCATCCGCAGCCACTTTGCAGGTGCTGATCCCCACCGCACGGTTTACGTCGGGGACCACCCTCAGAACGACATCGCACCCGCGGCAGCAGCCGGGCTCCGCACCGCTCACCTCAGGCGCGGGCCCTACGGTCACCTCTGGGCCGACACTTCCGAAGTACGAGCCGCCGACTGGAGGATCACCGCGCTCACCGACCTCCCGGTGCTTCTGACGTCATAAGTACGAGGCCATGTGCCGAACGGAGCCTACGTGCCAGTGCCTTCACGATCAGGGATCGGCCGCCGCGCCTCGGTCGGCGCCGACCAGCCCGGCCCCCCGGCGGCCCGAACTCCGCCTCAACCGCTCGGCAGGACGTTGCCGAGTGCCTCGTCCAGCTTCTTCGCGACGTCCTCGTCGGATACCTGCCGGGACTTCGCCGAGCCGTGCAGCTTGCTCAGCTCCGCCGTGAACGCCTGGGTGAACGCACCGTACAGCGGTGTGCGCGGACGCAGCGCCGCGGCTTCGAGAGCGGGCAGGAGCGTGCTCCGGGCGTAGAGCGGGCGCCCGGCCGTGTCGCGCGGCATGCCGCTGCCTCCCTCCGGTGGCGCAGCCGCGCGGGGCACCGCGCCACGGTCGTCGCACGCGACGCCCGAGTCGGTGTAGGCGGACTTGCGTGTGGCCGCGAAACCGGCGTCCAGAAGGCAGCGTTCGCTGGTCCTGTCGGTGAGGAACCGCACCAGTTCCTGCGCTTTCCTCACCCGTTCCCCGGACATGGCCGGGTTGGCGGCCACGGCCAGGTCCTGGCCGCCCAGGACGGCGGCACCGGGGAGGGGTGCGACGCCCAGCTTGTCGTTGCCCAGGGCCGCGTGGAGCGTGCCGTAGGCGTACGGCCAGTGGCGGAGGAAGGCGGTCCGGCCTTCCGCGAAGTCCTTGAGGGTGGCGGCTTCGTCGGATTCGAAGGCGGCGTCGAGAGTGTGCGGGCTCTCGGTCCGCCGTCGGAACTCGGCGACACCCTTCGTCAACTCGCCTGCCGAGGCGGTGTACTTGCCTTCGTCGTCGACGAACCGGACGCCGGCGGAGGCGAAGGCCTCGGTGCCGTTGACGGTGAGCCCTTCGTAGGGCCGGAGCTGGCTCGTCCACGCACCGCGGTAGTTCTTCGACCGGTCGGACTTGTCGGCGCGTGCCCACGCGTCCACCGCGTCCATCAGCGAGGAGACGTCCTCCCAGGTCGTACGCCCGCTCGCGAGCGCGTCGACCCGCTTCCCGTCGATGCCCGCGTCGTCGACCAGGTAGTCGCGGCGGTAGTACAGCAGCCCGACATCGCTGTTGTAGGGCGCGGCATAGACCTTGCCCTTCCAACGGGCGGTGGCAGCCACCTTGGTGAGGACGTCGCCGTCGTCGGCGTAGGCCTCGGGAAGTTCCCGCACGAGGCCGGCCGCCGCGAACTCCGCGACCCAGGTGACGTCGAGGTTGACGACGTCGTAGGTGGCGCTGCCCGACTGCATCGCCGCCAGCAGCTGGCTGCGCTGCAGATCCGCGGAGCCCGGCAGGACGACGACCCGGGCACGGTAGGGCGAGTTCTCCTTCTCCTGCAGCGTGTTCCACGCATCGACCAGGCGCTTGCGGACCCCGTTGTCGCCGGTGACGTCCACGCCGGTGGCGATGACCAGCTGCGTGCCGGTCAACGGCCGTACGGCCGCCGTCCCTTCGGGCCGGCCGGGCCCGCCGCCGGTGCAGCCGACCGCGCACAGCACGAGTACGACGCACCACAGGAGCGGCCGGACGGCCTTCGAACGCTTCATGCTGCTGCCCCCCGCCGTACTGTCAGTGGCCCTGCGCGACATGGGAGATCTCGGCTCCGAGATCCCTGGCCAGGTCGTCCCGGGCATCCAGGCACCTGCCGCCGCTCGCCTCCGCCACACGCAGATCCAACCGGTCCTTCAGACAGCCCGCGGAGCCGAACGAGACCATCACCACGGGCACTTTGCGGCCGGCCACGAACGACACGAGGTCGTCCCGCTGCCCCGCGCTCATGCGGTCGTTGCCCTGGTCGTCGGTGAGGACGACGACCATCTGGGGGTGCCCGTCGTCCTCGTCCCCACGGGGCATCCCGTTCAAGGCCTCCCGCAGCGCGCCGCCGGTGTCGGCCGTGCTGGACAGCTCCGGTTCCGCATCGTCGACTTTCCTTCCGGCCTCGGCGGCCTTGTCCTGTTCGTTCTTGTCGGCGTTGCCCGCCCACGAGCCGTGGGTGCCGAAGGCGAGGAGCTCGTGGTACGGGGTGCCGGATCCCGTGGAGGCGACGCCCCACACGCCGTACACGTCCTCGGGGCCGAAGCGGCTCAGCGACTGCCGGAGGATCTCCCGTGCGCCGTTGGGCCCGTCCCACCACCGGCTCATGGATCCCGAGCTGTCGAGCAGGAAGCGGACCCGGCTCGCGTCGTTGGCCTGCCGGTACTTCTCCAGCGTGTCCGCGGCCTCGTCCGCGGAGAGCGGGCGGGGCATGGGGCCGGGGTTCGCCCGGAGGCCCGGCGCAGCCGACGGGAACGGGGTCTGCGGCCCGTCGCGGAACGCCTCGTCCCGGAAGGCCGCGCGGCCCTGGTCCGACACCAGCCAGTCCCGGAACCGCTGGACGGCCCGGTCTCGTTCCCCCTCGTCGCGGCGGGCGTCGTTCCAGCGCACGTGGACGAACGCCGGGTCCAGCCCGGGCACGTCGCTCGGGTACTCGGCCACCCGCGTCACCCCGGTCTCGCCGGCGCAGTGCCGGTACTGGCCGAGGGTGGGTTCCGCGGCCAGTACCGCGGTGCGCCGGTCCGCTGCCCGGGCCCCGGCGTCGGTGCCCCTGGCCAGTGCGCACACGAGGCCCTCGCCCGTTGGTGCGGGCCGACCCTGACGTCGTTGGCCCAGCTCGACGGTGCGCGGTGTGTCGGTGCCGTACAGCCCGCGCGCCGCGGCGAGCCCGGCGTCGGTGTACCGCGGGTCGGCCCGCCGGACCTCCGTCTGCTTGTCCTTCTCCTTCATGGCCGTCATCAGTTCGGCGAGTTTGCGCCCCGCCCGCCGGCCGTCGGCCTCTGCGAGCTGTTCGGGCACCAGCACGACCATGGGCGCGTAGGCCAGCGGGTGCCGGTCGTCGAAATCCAGGGTGAGGACGGAGGATTGGTTGCTCCCTTCGTCCTGCGCCCGGTGGGCGCTCGCCGACGAGGCCGGTATCCACACGTCCGGCTGCGGCCCGACGGTGCCCACCGGGTTGAACCCGGATCGCCCGGCGTGGGCCCACTCCCCGTACTGGGTACGGAACGCGTCCACGGTCTCGGCGGCACCGGCGCTGTAGACGGTGATGCCGGTGCGGTGGCAACGGTCGCCGTCCTTGTTCGCGTCGGAGGCCATGAAGCTGTCCGCGGCCTTGCGGACGGCCGGCCCGAGGTCCGGGTCGGTGAGCACGCGCAGTTCGAGCGGCGGGTGGTTCGCGCACGAGGCGCCGGGTCCGGCTCCGTGCGAGTCGCCGGAGAGGGCCCACCACAGGCCGGCGGTCAGCGCGACCATGGCCGCCAGCAGGGCCGCGGTGACGATGCGGGCAAGGCCGGGGCGGCGGACGGGGCCGGGGTCCGGGCCGTCGGGAGGCGGGTCGTTCCGTTCACCTCCGCCACGGGCCGGACGGGAGAGGATCTCGTCCTCGGCGGCGTCCTGCCGGCAGGCCTGGGGGCTCCACTCCCGGCCGCCCACCGTCCGGAAGGACTTGAGGCTCTCCGACAGCCGCTTCTGCAGCATGCCGAGCGTCACAGGACCGCCGGCCTCGCCGCCGAACTCGTCTCCGCTCTGCCCGAGTTGGCGGACCAGCTGTGCCGTGTACGGAGTCGGGGTCGTGGCGTCACCCGCGTCGATGCGCTGGTTCTTCTGCACCGCCAGCAGCAGGGACACGCGCTTCTGGTCCTCCACGTCGAGCGCCTCCCAGGCGCCGGAGGCGTTGCCGGCGTAGCAGCAGTCGAGGATCACCACGGTGTGCCGCGGCCGGCTCTTGCCGGAGCGCAGCCGGTTGAGCACGTCTTCCCAGCGGATCCACCCCGGGAATCCCGGCCCGTCCTCCACCTTGGCGTCCCGCAGTCCCAACAGCAGCCGGCCGTCTCCTCCTGCACGCGTGTCGGCGATGCCGTGCCCGGCGAAGTAGACCAGGAGCAGCCCGTCCGTGCGGTCGCGTGCATGGCCCAGACAGTTCTCGAACTGCTCGACGCCGGGCGAGGAGAGCACCTCTATGCCGTCCTCGTCGAAGACACCGCCCTCGCTCAGCGCCTTCCGCAATTCCGCCAGGCCGGGCTCAACGGCCGCGATGTCGCCCAGGTCCTCGTCAACCTGCAACGGCTTCCGGCTGGCGTAGTGCGCCACACCGACGAGCAGGGCGCGGTGGGACTCCTCGTGCCGCCCTGGGCCAACCATGGCGTCAGACCTGCTCCCCGTCCTGCTCCGCACGGAAGTCGGGAGGGGCGGTGTCCCCGAGGGCCCGCCGACTCGTCCGCCACTCCTTGATCGACTCCGTCGCCTGCCGCACGATCTGGGTAGCGGTCGCGGCACCGAACCAGCCGACGGCCTGAAGCACGATGTCCATCTGCGGCCCCATGGGGACCCCGGATTCCGCGCGCCGGGCGGCCCGCTTCACCTGCACCCGGCCCTTCAGCTCCGGCTCGCCCTTGAGCCAGCTCTCCAAGGACTGGACGTCCTCTTCCAGCACATGGCCAGGGGCGGTGATGCGCACGTACGGCCGTAACTCGCCTTCTCCTTGCGTCATAACGTGACATGGTGACACGGAGTGCGCGATTCGAGGAGAGGTTCGAGAGCTTCCGCTCCGGTGGCCACCATGGTGACCACGCCGAACTCGGCGTGCAGACCGGCAGATCGAAGGCGCGGGCCGGTTCGGACGGCCGAGGCACCGTCAGGTGTGGTGTCAGGTCCGGTGCGGTCGGCGCAGTCCCGCGAGGAGGAGTACGACCAGTGGTCGTGCGTCGTAGCGGGGGTCGCTGTCGGTGCCGATGCAGAGGTTTCCGATGCCCCGCATGAGGTGGTAGGCATCGAGATCCGGGCGGATCTCACCGGCGGCGACTGCGGCGTCGAGGAGTTGGGTGCACACGGGCACGAGGCGGTCGATGAAGTAGGCGTGCAGCGCATCGAAGCCGCTGCCGTCCGCCTGCATCGCGGCGGCCAGGCCGTGTTTGGTGACCAGGAAGTCGACGAAGTGATCGACCCAGCGCTCCAGGGCGGCGAAGGGGGTCGGGCCGTTCGCCAGCAGGGCCGGGCCGGCTTCGGCGCAGGTGTCGACCTGATGGCGGTAAACGGCGATGACGAGGTCGGCCCGCGTGGGGAAGTGGCGGTAGAACGTGCCCAACCCGACACCGGCCTTGGCGGCGATCTCGCGTACCGGTGCGTCCACGCCCGAGGTGACGAAGACTGCGGCGGCGGCATCCAGCAAGGTCTGCTGATTGCGGCGGGCGTCCTTGCGCTTGGAGGCGGCCGAACCTCCGCGGGGCGGGCTGCTCTCGGTCATGGGTGATTGCTCCTCCGACGACTGCCTTGCAAAGCGGAACAGCGTTCCGTATCGTATATGGAACGGCGTTCCGCTTTATTCATGATGCCAGACCCCGGACAACGCTGCCGTGCGACACCGAACACGTAAGGACATGCCATGATCCTCGTCACCGGAGGCTTCGGCTTCATCGGGTCCCACACCGTGCGAGCACTGCTCGACCTGGGCGAGGACTGCATCGCGGTCCAGCGCCGCGCCCACGAACTCCCGCCCGTGCTCGACGGAACACGGGTGAAGGTCGAGCGCGTGGACATCACCGACCGCGACGCCCTCCTCGCCGTCGGCCGCCGCCACACCATCACCGGCATCGTCCACCTGGCCGGCTCCTACCCCTGGCCGCCGGTCCCCGACGCCCCCGTCGAAGCGACCCGGAAGGCACTCGACGGGCTGCTGAACGTCACCCAGGCAGCACAGGAGTGGGGCGTACGACGCCTCGGCATCGCCAGCACGATCGGCGTCTACGTCGGCACCGACAACAGCGCACCGCTGCGCGAGGACGCCCCGCTCCCGATGACCGCACCGGCCTCCATCCCGACCTTCAAGAAGGTCGGCGAAATGCTGGGCGGGTTCATCGCCGACACCACCGGCCTCGACATCGTCGACTACCGCATCTCCGGCACCTGGGGCCCGCTCGGCCACCCCGACCCGTTCTTCGCCGCGCCCGCGCTCATCCACGCCGCCGCCCGCGGCACCGACCCGGACCTGTCCCACCTCGTCCACCCGGCATTCGCGGAGGACGGGCTCGACCTGACCTACGTCAAGGACACCGGACGCGCGATCGCCCTCCTCCAGCTCGCCGACAGCCTGAATCACCGCACCTACAACGTCGGCACCGGCAGAGCCACCACCAACGCCCAGATCAGCCGAGCGATCAGGAAATCGGTCCCCGACGCCCGGGTCGACCTCCCCACCGGAGGCGCGGCATCGCACCTCGTCCTCGACATCAGCCGGCTGAAGGAGGACACCGGCTACCAGCCCGAGTACGACACCGAACGAGCCGCCGCCGATTACATCGCCTGGCTGCGCGCAGGCCACGACAGCTAGGAACCGTTGCGGCGGGCTGCCGGGGCACGCATTCGGCCCCTTGGTCGGTACCGACCAAGGGGCCGCAACTCCCCCTGACCCGAAGCCATATGGCCCAGGGCAACCGGACTCAGACCGCCCCCAGCGCCACCAATCGCCGCTCGACGTCGTCGGCCCCCGCATGCCCCACCGCCAGCACCGTCGCCCGGCCGGCGTCGTCGACCGCCAGCAGCGTCGGGAAGCCCTGCACCCCGAACTCCGCCGAGCGGCGGAAGTCGCGGCGGGCGGCCGCCGCGGACGCCGGGTCCTCGAAGGCGCGGGCCACCGCGTCCCCGTCCAGCCCGGCCGCCTCCGCGACCTTCCGGTACGTCGCGGCATCCGACAGGCTCAGCCCGTCCGCGTAGAACGCCTCCTGCAGGGCACCGGCGAGCTCCGCCGCCCGCTCGGGGGCGTCCTCCCGCAGGGCGGCCATGCCGCGCGCCGCCGCCTCGGAGTCCATCACGAACGAGCCGTCCGCGATCAGCCGCTCGTACGCGGCACCGAACTCCACGCCCGTCATCTCGGCGATCTTCGCGTTGGAGCCCTGGACATAGCCGAACTCCCGGATCGGCACCCGGCGCGCTCCGGTGAACAGGCCGCCCGAGACCACCTCGACGGGCAGGCCGGGCCGGCGGCGGGTGATCTCGTCCAGGGTCGGCGAGAACCCGTAGGACCAGCCGCAGTAGGCGTCGAAGACGTAGACGAGCTTCATGGGACGTTCTCCAGGGGTGTCATGCGTGTCGCTGTCGACACCCTCAACAGTATCTGACACGTCAGGCATTCCCGCTCCGCCCCAGCTCACTCAGCGCAGTCGCGGCAGCGCATCCCGTGCCGCATGGCTCAAGATCTTCAGGTCCTCCGCGAACCGTTCCCGGTGCTCCGCCGGCAGCGGGTCCACGAAGTGGCGCCGGATGTTCTCCACGTGCAGCCGCGCCGCCCGCACGACTGTCTCCTCGCCCGCGGGCGTCAGCCGCACCAGCCGCCCCCGGCGGTCGTCCGGGTCCGCGTCCCGGGCCACCAGCCCGGCCGCCTCCATACGGTCCACCAGCCGGGTCACCCCACCCGTGGTCAGCACCCGCTCCTGCGCGATGGCCCGCATCGGCAGCCCCGCGTCCCCCGCCCGTCCGAGGATCAGCAGCACCTCGAACATCAGGTGACTGATGCCGCACTCCTCCTCGATCGCCCGCCCCAGGATGTACTCCAAGCGGTTCGCGGCCCCCTGCAGCCGTCCGAACGCCAGCACCAGCCCGTCGTTCGCCGCCTGCTCCGCCGTCGCGATCTCCGCCACCGGCCCTCGCCCCTTTCGCTGCACTTCGTGACTCCCGTGGAGCCTACGATGCCGCGCCCCGTACGCTGCTCCAATGGCTCTTCCCACCCCCGACGAGGCGCGGGCGCTGCACGAGAAGTACGCGCCGACGCGCGAGGCGTTCGAGCTCGTCCACGGGCACTGCGAGATCGTCCGGCGCATGGCGGAACAGCTCATGCCGCGCACCCTCGACGCCGACCTCGTGCGCGCCGGCGCCCTCCTCCACGACATCGGCGTCTACCGGCTCTACGACGGCACCGGCCGGCTCGACCACCGCTCCTACATCCGCCACGGCATCCTCGGCCACGAGATCCTCCGCGCCGAGGGGCTCCCCGAGCAGCTGTGCCGGTTCTGCTCCTGCCACACCGGCGTCGGCCTCACCGCGGACGACATCCGCAGGCAGCAGCTGCCGCTGCCCGTCGCCGACTACGTGGCCGAGTCGCCGGAGGAGCAACTGGTGATGTACGCGGACAAGTTCCACACCAAGAGCACACCTCCACGGTTCCTGTCGGCCGCGGAGTACGCGGACCACGTGCAGCGTTTCGGGCAGGACAAGGTGGACGCCTTCCATGCCCTGCGGGAGCGTTTCGGCGAACCGGATGTCACCGCTATGCAGAGAACTGCCGCATCAGCCGCACTCCCTGCGCCGCGGTCATGTGCGGCAGATACGCCTTCGCGATCGCGCGCGTGATCACCGCCAGCGCGGCGGGGTCCGGATAGGCCATGTACATCGGCCGGTAGTGCGGCTGGAACTTCGCCTTGAAGTTGAGCAGGGAACGGAATCCGTAGACCGGTTCCAGCACCTTTCCCGCGAAATCCAGCACGCGTTGGAGGGCGGCCGGCGGTTCCTCCGTCGCCTTTCTCGCCAGCGGCGCGCCGGACAGGCTGAGGAAGCGCGCACCCTCCTCCTGGAACCCCAGGGCGGCGGAGGCGATGAGGAATTCCATCGAGCCGCGGAAGCCGCTCGCCCGGCGGCGCATGAAGTCCAGCGTCCAGCCCACCGGTTGACCGTCCTCGTACACCGGCATCCAGCTGGTGATGCCGTGCACGGTGCGGTCGGCGTCGACGGCGAGCAGGCAGCGCACGGCCGGGTCGTCCAGTTCGTCGAGGCCGCCGAGGGTGAAGCCCATTTCGGGCAGGCCCTTGTCCGCGACCCACTCCTCGGAGATCGACCGCACCTGGTCGGTGAGGGCGACGGGCGCGTCGCGGAAGGACCACCACTCGGCCGTGATGCCCTGCTTCTTGGCCTTGTTGAGGGCGGTGCGCACGTCCTGCCATTTCTTCCCGGTGAAGGCGAGGCCGGGCAGCGGCACCACGGTGTCCTCGGCGACCTGGACCGAGCGCCAGCCGAGCGCTTCCGCCGCCGCGCGGGTGTCGGGGCCGACGCTGTAGAAGCAGGGCGTCCAGCCGCGTTCGTCGCAGTGGCGGGAGAAGCCGGCGACGGCGGCGGCGCGGGCCTCCGGGGCTCCGAAGGGGTCGCCGGTGGTGAGGGCCACCGTGGAGATGACGCGGTAGGCGACGGCGGCCCGGCCTGCGGCGTCGAACCAGTAGTGGTTGCCGTCCCAGGTGGTGATGAAGGAGAGGTTCGATCCGCCGTGGGCGGCGAGGAGTTCGCGGGCGCGCACGGCGGCGTCGGCGTCGGTGTGCAGCCGCGGGCGACGGAAGGTGACGAGCAGCGCGGCCAGCGCGATCAGCCAGAAGAACAGCCCGCAGTAGCGGAAGAGCGCCTGCGCGGTGCCGCCGACCGGCACCGGCGACGTGGTGAAGGCGTCCAGGAAGGCGGGCGGCAGGAACTCCGACACCAGCCCGCCGAAGAGCAGTCCGGGCGTGGCGGGCGGGTCGTACTGGCCGCGGACGGCCCAGCCGATGCCCACGTACGCGGCGCAGGCCACCAGGAACGCGCCCCCGGCGACGGCCGCGAGACCGCGCATCGCCGAGTGCGGCAGCCGCAGATCGAAGCGGGCCCTGGTGAGGACGAGCAGCACCAGGACCAGGAAGGGCAGCAGCATCTGCTCGGCGAACGCCTGGACGAAACCGGCCTGTTCGGAGGGGGCCGCGCCCCAGGCCGTGGGGTGGCTGAGGAAGTCGTGCAGCCAGTAGGCGAACAGGGCCATCCAGAACAGGTTGACGAGCACGGCCAGCCCCCACGCGAGCCGCAGGCCGCGGCGCAGTCCTTCGGCGAGGACGAGCAGCACGAGCGGGACGAGGGCGGACATCACGATGGCCGGCGAGTCGTAGAAGTTCCTCACGGCGTGGGCGGAATGGCAGTCCTGGGCGGAGGAGGCGCAGGCGTCGGCGATCTCCTGCGCGGTGGGCCGGACGGAGACGTAGAGGGCCTCGAAGGAGTTGAAGGGACCGTAGGCGTCCTTGTAGAGGATGGCCACCATGGGGCCGATCGCGGAGGCGGCGACGACGAGGGCGACGAGCACCCGGGCCTCGGTGTGGGAGGAGTGCCGCAGCCGGACGGGCCAGGTGCGGTGGTAGAGCGCGGCGCCGGCCAGCATGCCGACGAAGGCGCCGCACAGCCGCAGCACGCCCTGGAGGTGTCCCACGTACAGGGCCATCACCAGGGCGAACGCGGCGATGCCCAGCCGCATCCGGCGGCGCCACAACGCGGTGAGGCGGTAGCTGAGGACCGCGCCGGTGGCGAGGGCTCCGACGGTCGGGGAGACGGAGAGGTCGTCGGTGAGGCTGTCCAGCCACCATTCCCCCGCGAGGGAACCGGCCTTGACGATGCCGACGCCGAGCAGGGTGCCGAGGATCTGCCCGCCGAGCAGGGCGCCCGCGGTGCGGGCGACGCCGAGCCGCCGTTCGGAGGGCGTGACGGCCAGCAGCACGACGATCGTCGCGCCGATGTAACCACCGAGGCCGGGGCACCACAGCAGCGAGCTGGCCGGGGTCCACCAACGTCCTTCGGCGAGCGAGGGCACACCGACGCCGACCCGCTCCATGCGGTGCCGGCTGGGGCCCGTGCCGAGGCTTCCGGTGACGGCACCGACGATCCACAGCACGGCGAGGAAGGCGAGCGTGAAGGGGGCGTGGCGGACGGGCACGAGCAGCCGGTCGAGGGTGGCGCGCCAGGGGTGGGTGCTGTCGCCGACGGTGGGCGTCGGGGGCGGCGGCACGGGTGGGGTATCGCTCATGGCAGCAGTCCCGTCTGCCGTGCCAGCCACGGGAGTTGCTTCTCCAGGCCGGGCCGCCAGACCGCCCAGCTGTGGCCGCCGGGGAGCAGCACGAACTCGGCCTGCATGCCGGCCCGGACGGCGGCGTCGTACATCTTCTGCTGCTGGGGCCGGTAGGTGTGGTCGTCGGTGCCGGCGACGAAGGCGGCCTTGGTGTCGGGGAACCGCTGCCGGGCCATGACGTCGAGGGGGTTGACGCGCTGGAAGGCGGCGGCGTCCCCGCCGAAGGCCTTGTCGAGGGTCTTCTGCCGGTTGCCGAGGGTGGGTTCGTCCTGTCCGGAGATGTCGTTGACGACGCCGTAGACCTGCGGGGCGTTGACGCCGAGCTGGATGGAGCAGGTGCCGCCGAAGGAGATGCCGGAGACGATCCAGGAGGTGCGGGGCGCGGCCACCTGGAGGTGGGAGCGGATCCAGTCGGGCACGTCCCGGGCGAGATAGGTCTGGACGTTGCCCAACCGGGAGTCCAGACAGAGGGTGTTGGCGAACTGCGAGCCGAGCGGGTCCACGACGACGACCGCGGGGGCGAGTCCGCGATGGGCGGAGGCGAAGGTGTTCATCATCTCGGCGAGCCGGCCGGAGTTGATCCACTCCTCGGGCCCGCCCGGCTGGCCCGCCATGAGGACGATCACGGGGAGCAGGGGGCGCGGGCTGCTGCGGTAGGCGGGCGGGAGATAGACATAGGCGTCACGGGCCTTGAAGCCGGAAGCGGTGCCGGGGATGGCGGACCGGGACACCGTCCCCTCCTCGGGCATGCCCTCCGGCGGGCGCCAGACGTCGGCGATCGTCTTGCCGGGCGGAACTTTCAGGGGCTCGGTGGTGCCGCCTGCGTCGCTGAGCCGGGTGGTCTTCATCAGCCAGGAGTTCAGTGCGCTGCGCGCCGTGGGGTACTGGTCGAAGTACCGGTTGATCCCGGAGGCGCCGAGGAGGACGACGAGGAAACCGGCCAGGGCTGCGGGGAGCCAGTAGCGGGGGCGCGACAAAGGTATCCGGAAGGCGGCCAGGCAGAGGCCGAGGACGGCGAGGCCGGTCCAGAGGACGACGGGGAGCGGCAGCGGGTCGGGGAAGGGCTGGATCCAGTCGTCGACGGCCGTGCGCAGCAGCCAGGTGATCAGTGCGGCGAGCAGGACGGCGGCCGGGGCCCAGCGGGTCCACCAGCGGCGCCGGCGGGAGAAGAGGAGGGCGGCCAGGGCGCAGCAGCCGAGGACGAGCAGGGCGGCCGGTATCCAGCCGGTCACCAGCGACCAGTCCAGCGGGCCTGCCGCGCTCGGTATGTGTCGCACCACGTCAAAAGCCTATGGAAGCCGTTCCTTCCGGCAACTCGGCGGCGGAGCGGGCGGCGGTCTTGCCGGAAGCCTGTGCTCCCGGCAGATTCCCTTGCAGAATCGCTGCCTCACAGCTTCTGGGAGGGGACGTCATGGACGGGAACCGAAGACTGAGCCGGAGAGGGCTGTTACGGGCGGGGCTTGGGGTGGGCGGGGCCGCGTGGGCGGCCCGGGCGGTACCGGGGCTGCACGGCCCGGCGCCGGCCGCGCTGCCGCTGGAGCAGGCGGCCTGGGCGGGACCGGCGGTGCGGGCGGGGGCCTTCCCGGACTGGAGCAGATTCGCCCGGCTGGCGGACGGCACCTTCGACGAAGACGCCGACCCCGTGCGCGACATGCAGCCCGTGATCAACACCCTCAAGGCGCAGAACGTCAGCGTGATCGAACTCGACACGATCCTGTCGAACTGGATCACCGACGACGCCTTCGCCACCCACATGGGCAAGGTGAAGAGCTTCGTCCAGCTCGCGCACACCGCCGGCATCCGGGTGGTCATGTACTACCCGTCGCTCGAAGTGATCAGCACGGGCGGCGAGAACGGCCCGTCCTTCTACAAGACCGACCAGGGCAGGTCGTGGGTGCAGCTCTCCCCCGACGGCAAGCCCAACGTCTTCTACGGCAGCCTGGTGGTCTGGGTGGACCCGGGCGACGAGAGCTGCTGGGTCAGCCCCAACTCCCCCTGGCGCGACTTCTACCTGGGCCGCATCAAGGCGCTGGCCGCCACCGGCGTCGACGCGATCTGGCCGGATGTCCCCATCTATTTCGACGGCGCGCTGAGCTGGTGCGACGCCTCTCCGTGGGCGGCGTCCGCGTTCAAGGCGGACACCGGCCTCGACATCCCCAGGAAGATGGACTTCACCAGCCTCCCCTTCCGCCGCTTCGTCGAGTGGCGGCACCGCAACCTGCTGCAGTGGCAGCTCGACATCGCCGCCGCCGGGCGCTCGGTCAACCCCGATGTGCTCACCTTCGTCGAGACGGTGAGCATGGACTACCAGTACGCCACCCTGGTCGGCCTCGACGGCGCCTACCTGCGCAAGGCGGAAGGCGTCAGCCACGTGTGGGAGGTGGACATCCTCGGCAACTACGACGGGATGCGCCACTCCACCGCGTCCGACTGGGCGTGCCTGATCTCGATGTACAAGTACGCGCGGGCCGCCGGCGGCACCAAGCCGGCCTGGGCGTTCTCCTACGGCTGGAAGGCCGACGACGCCTCCCTGGTGATGGCCGAGCTGCTGGCCGCGGGCTGCAACCCGTACGAGGTCAAGAGCCCGTTCAAGAACGACACCACCGACAAGGCGATGCGCACCCGGATGTACGCGTTCGTCGCCGCCAACCAGGAGAAGCTCTACAACGCCGCCTCGTCGGCCGTGGTCGGCGTCTACCACTCCTCTGCCTCGCGCGACTTCGTCAGCCACGCCGAGGGCACCGGCATGTACGTCAACACCAAGTCGCCGGCCGGGGTCAAGGACTGGTGGGCGACCGGCACCGCTCAGGAGAGCTGCGTGAAGCAGGAGTGGCTGGGCGAGTTCCGCGGCACGGTCAAGTCGCTGGTGTTCGCGCACATTCCGTTCCGCACCGTGCCCAGCCCCGGTCTCACCGCCGACGACCTCGCCGGGTTCCGCGTGCTGATGCTGCCGAACCTGCAGGCCGTCTCGGACGCCGAGGCCGCGGTGCTGCGCGGCTTCGTCGCGGGCGGCGGCACCGTCGTCATCACCGGACCGGTGCCCACCGGCCTCGACGAACTGGGCACGGTGCGCGGCGAGTACGCGCTGGCCGACGTGCTCGGGTTCGGCAAGAAGGACCCCCTGCCGGACAGCAGGCGGAACAGCTTCGGCTCGGGCACGTGCTGGTACGTCAAGGACCTGCTCGGCCGCAGCTACCTGGGCAGGACGGACCGGGCCGTCGCGGACCGGCTGCTCGCCCCGGTGCGCGCGGCCGCGCCCCCTGCCGTGACGCTGACGGGTGACGACCGCATCCACCTGGAGCTGAGCCGCCTCGGCGACGACACGATCGTCCAACTGGTCAACTTCACCTGCTTCGGTGACAGTCCGGCGGCCTTCCGTACGGTGCCGACGACGTGCACGGTCGGGCTGCCGGTCCCGGCGGGCAAGCGGGTGCTGGCGGCCACCGTGAGCTCGCCGGACGGGAGTTCGCCCGCGCCGCAGCCGGTGCCCTGGCAGGTGTCGGGCGACTCGGTGTCGGTCACGCTGACGGTGGCGCAGTATGCGCTGCTGACGGTGACGACCGGCTAGCTCGTGAGGACGACGAGTTGTTGCGTCGCCCGGGTCATCGCCACGTAGCGGTCGACCGCTCCTTCGATGCCCGTGCCGAACGACTCCGGGTCGACGAGGACGACCAGGTCGAACTCGAGCCCCTTCGACAGCTCCGGGGTGAGTGAGCGAACGCGGGGCGTCGCAGCCCGGAACGCAGGAGCTCCGATGACGCAGGCGATCCCGTCGGCGTGCGCGGCGGTCCAGGCGTCGAGGACCGGGCCCAGATCCGCAGCGGATCCATGGACGACGGGGAGGTTGCTGCTGCGGATCGAGGCCGGCACGTTGGCGTCCGGGAGCACGGCCCGGATGACCGGTTCGGCTTCCGCCATGACCTCTTCCGGTGTCCGGTAGTTGATGTTCAGGGAGGACAGGCGGATCCGGTCGAACCCGACCCGCTCCAGCCGTTCCCGCCACGGCTCCGTGAACCCGTGCCGGGCCTGGGCGCGGTCCCCGACGATGGTGAAGCTCCGGGACGGGCACCGGTGCAGCAGCATCTGCCATTCCGCGTCGGTCAGTTCCTGGGCCTCGTCCACGACGATGTGTGCGAACGGCCCGGCGAGCAGGTCCGGTTCGGTACCGGCCAGTGCCGTTTCGTCCACGAGGGCGTCCTGGAAGTCCTCGCCGCGCAGCATCGTGACCAGCCCGGTCCCGTACTCGTCGTCCGCAACGGCGATCAGGTCGTCCACGACCGTGGCCATGCGCGCGCGTTCGGCGGCGACGGCGGCCTCGTGCCGTTGCTTGCGGCGCGACGCCTGCGGGTCGCCGAGCCGCTGCCGGGCCGCGTCGAGGAGCGGCAGGTCGGACACCGTCCAGGCCTGCGCGTCCGCGCGCTGCAGCTTCCGGACCTCGTCGCGGTCGAGCCAGGGTGCGCACAGCCGCAGGTAGGCGGGTACCGACCACAGGTCGCCGACGAGGTCGGCCGCGTCGAGCAGCGGCCACGCGCGGTCGAGGGCGCCGACCAGTTCGTCGTCGCGCAGCAGGGAGCTGCGGAACCGGTCGGGCGGGATGTCACCGTCGATCTTGTCCCGCAGGATCGTGACCAGTTCCTCCCGGATCTGCTCACGCGCCTCGTTGTGCGGAGTGCCCTGTCCCGCCGCCTCGAACGCCTCGGCCCAGTCGCCGGGGGTCAGTGGGATATCGGCCCAGTCGGTCGTGACCGTCATCCCCTCGGCGGGCGGCTCCTCGTAGAACCGGACGGCCGTCTCGATCGCCCTCACCACCATGTCCGCGGACGACTTCAGCCGGGCCACGTCCGGATCCGTCTCGACCGCCGCCGTCGCTCCCTCGGCGACGAGGTCCCGCAGGGTGCAGGTCTGCACGCCCTCCTCGCCGAGGCTGGGGAGGACGTCGGCGACGTAGTTCAGGTAAGGCCGGTGCGGACCGACGAACAGCACGCCGCCCCGGCGGTGCCCGAGACGGGGATCGGAGTAGAGGAGGTAGGCGGTGCGGTGCAGGGCGACGACGGTCTTGCCCGTGCCCGGACCGCCGTCGACGACGAGCGCACCGCGGGAACCCGCGCGGATGACGGCGTCCTGGTCGGCCTGGATGGTGCCGAGCACGTCGCGCATCCGTTCCGACCGGTCGCCGCCCAGGCTGGCGATGAAGGCGGACTGGTCGTCGAGCGCGGCGTGCCCGGCGAAACCGTCCGGGGCGTCCAGGATGCCCGGGGTGAACACCTCGTCCCAGTAGTCGCCGATCCGGCCGCGGGTCCAGCGGTACCGGCGGCGGCTCGCCAGACCCATCGGATCGGCGTGGGTGGCGCCGAAGAACGGCTCGGCCGCCGGGGAGCGCCAGTCGACCAGCAGCCGGCGGCCCGTGCTGTCCTTGAGGCCGAGCCGTCCGACGTACACGGGCCCGGTGCCGTCGGCACCGACCATGCGCCCGAGGCACAGGTCCAGCCCGAACCGGCGCAGGGCACGCAGGCGGGCGGTCAGCCGGTGTATCTCCAGGTCCCGCTCCATCGCCTGCTGGCCGATGCCGCCGGGCGCCCTGCGCTCGGCGGCGAGACGGCCGGACAGCTCGGCGATCGACTGCTCCAGGCACTCCGCGATCGCGGCGAAGTGCCGCTCGTCGTCGACGATCAGCGACGGGTCGGCCTTGGCGGAAAGGCGGTCGGGAAGGTCGAAGACACTGGTGGCCAGGGGGGACATGATGATCAGCTCCATTGCCGGTCCGGGGCGCGCAACTCTCCCCATTTCCGCAGATTCCGGACCATGTTCCGGTCCAGGCGGATGATTGTGCGGCAAGGTGGGGGCCTTGCGGCAAGGCCCCCGGTGCGCTATATGTTGAGAGTGGCGAGGAGCGGATGTTCTCCTTGCCTTTTTTGTTCGCTGCGCCCGTCTAGCGGCCCGACGGAGCCGGGACACGCCACAGGGAGGACGGCCTGTCCTCGCCCCCCGCATGCGACTCGAAGGCGATCCACCGCCCGTCGGGCGACCAACTGGGCGCTCCGTCATAGGCGTTGCTGCTCCTGGTGACGCGGACAGGCTTGCCGCCGGCCGCCGGGATCGTGAAGATCTGCGGCAGGTCGAGCCCACCGGCGGTGGAGGAGAACACCACGGACCGCCCGTCCGGCGACCAGCTGGGGTCGGTGTGCTCCCCGGGCGTCGTGGTGAGCTTGCGCAGCCCGCTCCCGTCCGCGTTCACGACATACAGCGCCCAGGCCTCGCTGCCCGCCTCGCGGCGCTGGAAGACCAGCCGGTCACCGGCCGGCGACCAGTTGGGCTGCCGGTTGTCCGTACGGGTCCCGGGCCCGTCGATCAGCCGGGTGGCGCCGGTGCCGTCACGGCGCACTTTCCACAGCGAGCCGAGCTCGGAGCCGTCGGGGTGCTCGTTCTCGACGCTCTCCTGGAAGACGATCCACTGTCCGTCGGGCGAGAAGCTGGGCTCCAGGTAGCCGGTGTCGCCGCGGTGTTCGGTCACGCGCTTCGGCTTGCCGCCGGGTTCCATCACCCAGACCTCGTCCTGCCCGGACCGGTCGGAGGCGAAGGCGACACCGGCCCGCGGATGCCAGCTGGAACCGGGCAGGTTCACGGCGGCCTTGTCGGGGTCGGAGAGGAGGGTACGGGGATGCTGCTGCTCGTGCCCGCTGCCGAGCGGGATGGTGCGGAGGGCGGCGGCGCCCTCGTTGTACCCGTCGTGGAAGAGGGTGAAGAGGACGGATGTGCTGTCCGGGGAGAAGGCGGGGTTCTGGGCGCTGGTGCGGCCGGTGGGGCGGTAGAGGAGTTGAGCGCCGTCGGCACGGTCGTGGTGGTCGGGGGCGGGGCCGCCGTCTCCCCCGCCGCAGGCGGTGAGGAGGAGGGCTCCGGTGAGGACTGCAGCGGCGAGGAGGCGTAAGCGCACGGGGGTGACGGTAGTCGAGTCAACTTCCGGTTGACAGTGGGAGCTTGCAGGGGGCGTCGAGTGGCTGGTTTCGGCACTACTGAGTGAAGCATTCGATCGCCACGCTGTGAGCGCCATTTCCTCCGTAACACTTCTGCTCAGGAGGCACAGATGAATCGCCGCTACCTGCTGGTGACCGGAGCCGTGGCCGCCACCGCCGCCCTCAGCGCGTTCGCCCCGCCTGCCGACGCGTCCACCCCGCCCATGCCCGCCATGCTCCAGTACCAGAACGTCGCCACCGGCAAGTGTCTGACGGCCGACGCCAATTCGGTGTTCCCGCAGGACTGCAACAGCACGAGCTACAACCAGCGCTGGGTGGCCGGCGGCACCGGCCCCGTCCAGCTGCGCAACGTTGCCGCGAACACGTGCCTGGACACCGACGGTTCCTCGGTCTTCGCGCAGGCCTGCGGCAGCGGCAACCAGAGCTGGATCCTCAAGGGCGCCAACCCCTACCAGCTGCTGAACACCGCCACCGGCACGTGCGTGGGCACCGACGGCTCGTCGGTGTACGCGCAGAAGTGCACGGGTGGTGACGACCAGAGCTGGAAGCGCATGTGACGCTCGTGGCTTGACGGCCCTCCCGGTCACCGGTCGGCCGGTGGCAGGAGCGGGCCGAGGGGGCCCAGATCGAGGTTGAGGTCGCCCGGCTCGAAGCCGTAGCGGTCGCGCAGTTCGGCCATGCGGTCGGCGAGGAGCATCAGTGTCAGCCCGATGCGCTCTTCCTGCTCCTCCGAGAGATCGCCCTGGTCGACACGGCGCAGGGCTTGCCGCTCCATGAGCTGGCGGAGCAGTTCGATCAGTGTCAGCACCAGCTTCATGAGGTCGCGTTCCACCGTGTCCTGGTCCAGTTCCACGCGCCGGGTCGTCATGTGCCGTGTTCCTCCCAGGGAGACGGAAGCCGGGCGTCCACCGAGCCGATGAGGGCGTGGAGATTCACGCGGACCAGGTCGACGTCCGCGATGCGCAGGGTGAGGTCGCCCGCGATCACCACTCCCCCGGCCAGCAGCCGGTCCAGGAGGTCGACCAGAGTGAGCCGTTCGGTCGGCAGCGCCGGGTCAGCGGTCATCGGTGCCGTCCGCGGGGCCGGTGGTCGTGGCGGCGAAGGAGTACGGCACCCAGGGACCGGTCAGCTCGACCATGAGCCCCCAGGCCGGGGCGCGTTCGACCTGCGCGCGCACCTCCGCGGTGAAGGCCGAGTCGTCGTCGCGGCGTACCAGATAGGAGGCGTTGAGCAGGTTGTGCCCGGGGTGGGTGGAGAGGCGGGAGTTCTGGGGTGCATGCAGGTGGGTGTCCTCGGCCGAGGCCGCCAGGGCGGTGTGGATCTGCCGCACCGCGTCGTCGGCCTGGCGGGCCCGGTGCTCGTCGGCGCGGCGTTCGGCTCCCCGCCGCCTCAGGTAGGCGCGGCCGACACCGCCGGAGGCGGACGGGGCCGGTGTGGTGCGCTCTTCCTTCTCCGGGCCGGGCAGGGTGTAGACCTTGACACCCCACTCCACTGTGCCGTCGAGCCGGCCCAGTGCCGCCGTCAGTGCTTCGTGCCGTGCCCGGAGCATGCGGCGCAGGCTCTCCTCGTCCCGGTAGACGGTTGCCAGCCGCAGCGGCAGCACACCAGTCGCTGCGGCCGACGATGCCGCCTCGATCACGGCCTGGTGCCGGTGGGCCACCGTGGCGAGCCAGTCGAGATCCTCCAGATGGCGGTGCAGGGGTTCCTCGTCGAAGTCGGCGGCGGGCACCCGGCCCGCCACGCCCACCAGGTCCAGGTGCCGTACGAGCTCCACGGGTTCGCCTGCCACCCCGGTCACCGGACGGGGGTGGTGGGGAGAGGGCGTGAGGTGCCGGCCGGGCAGGTCGGTGTCGCGGGCGACGGCGTAGAGATAGAGAAGCCCTGCCGCTGCGTCGGCGTTGCCGTTCATCGCTGTTCCTCCCCGTCGCGCGCCTCGTGCGGCTGTCGCGCCTCGAGTTCGGCGATGCGGGTCCGCAGCAGCTCGTTCTCGGTGGCCAGTTCACGGCGACGCGCGCCGGACGAGAGGGCGGGATCGCTCTCCCACCAGTCGATCCCCATCTCCTTGGCCTTGTCCACGGAGACCACGATCAGGCGCAGCTTGATGGTCAGCAGCTCGATGTCGAGCAGGTTGACCCGGATGTCCCCGGCGATCACCACGCCCTTGTCGAGGACACGCTCCAGGATGTCGGCGAGGTTGGCGGAACTTCCGGAGGAGGAACCGGAGAGGGAAGGGGCGTCGGGGAATCGCTGGGTCTGGATACCGGTCATGGCCGCGGTGCCTCCATCGTCCGTCGTCAGTGCTCCCCACCGGTGTACCGGCGCATCTCCTCCATGCGGTCGAGGAGTTCGTCCTCCCGCCGGTCGAACTCCTCCTCGCTGATCCGGCCGGCCGACAGCTCCGCTTCCAGCCGGGCGAGTTCGTCCCGGAGTGCGGCCGGGTCGCAGGCGATGCGTTCGGCCTCGGCGCAGAGCTGCCGGAGCACCCAGCCGATGAACATCAGGCATCGGTGAAGCTGTAGGGCGGCAGCGGGCCGTTCACCCGCAGCTCCAGGTGCGGCAGCTCGTCGGTGAGCCGTCGCACGGCCGTCAGCAGGCGTTCGGCGTCCGCCTGTGTCACCAGGAAGGAGAGGTTGACGAACCAGCCGGTGCTCTCGGGCCCCACCCGGACGCCTTCCGCGGCGGGTTCCAGGGCTCGGCGCACCGCCTCGGCGTCCTCCGTCTCGCATTCGCGGACCGCTGCTGCCACCAGTTCACCGAACTGCAGCCGCTCTTCGTAAGTGCCGCCGCCGGCACGCCTGTTGGCTTCGGCACGGGCCCGGAGGTCCGCGTTCCGGGCGAGCACGTGGTGCAGGACCGCTTCCTGCTGGTGGACGGCCTTGATGTTGTACTCCACCCGCCCGTCCAGCTGCTGGAGCTTTTGCCGGTAACTGTCGGCGTGCTCCCGGAGCACGTCACGTACGTCGTCGTCCGCCTCGGCGATGCTGCCGAACCGCATCGGCAGCGCCGCGGACTTCCGGCCCACCTCGGTCAGCACCCGCTGGTGTGCCAGCAGGTCGCGCCGCTTGGGACGCAGTCGGCCCGGACAGTCGCTGACGACCGCGGTCAGCCCGTCCTGTTCCAACTGCCGTACCGGCAGCGGCGGATCTCCGACCCCGGTGAGGTCTTCGGGCAGCGGCCCGGCATCGCCGCTGCGCGTGATGCAGTACACGTAGGTGCTCACTCGGTCTCCTCCTTCTTCCTGCGGGAGGCGGCGGTGCCGCGCCCGCGGCTCTCGCCTTCGCCGGGCGTGCGGTGGATGGCGTCGGAGACGGCCTGGGCGGCGCCGGAGAGCGCACCCTTCGTCTTGCCCCGCGCTCCATGCTCGGCGCCGCCCTCGGTGATCTCGCCCACCAGGTCGGGCAGTCCGGGGCTGCGGTGCGGGCCGGCCTCCAGGTCGAGGCGGTTGCACGCCTCGGCGAACCGCAGGTACGTGTCGACGCTGGCGACCACCACGCGCACGTCGACCTTGAGAATCTCGATACCGACCAGGGAGACGCGTACGAACGCATCGATCACCAGGCCGCGGTCCAGCACCAGTTCGAGGACGTCGTAGAGTCCGCTGGTGCCTCCTGCTCCCCCGGACTGCTGGGCCGGGACAACACTCATCGTGGACACTTCCTCTCGGCCGTCGCACGGCGCGACGGCCTGGCAGGGTGATGGGTCCGGCAACGGCCGGACAGGGGTGGGTGCTTCAGCGGGAGTCGGTCCTGCCGCGCTCGTAGCGCCGCAGCCGCCGGTAGCCGGTCAGCGTTCCTGCTGGGTCGAGGTTCACCTCGTAGAGGCCCATCACGCTCATGGTCGCGGGGATCCGGTCGAGCTCCACCACCTCGGCTTCCGCCACCCACCCGGCATCCGTCCGCTCCAGCCGGGAGATGCTCTCGGGCTGCAGCCCCGTCAGCTCGGCGAGCTGTTCACTGGCCGCCCGCAGCACTTGCACGGCTGTGAGCTCCTGCCCGGGCGAGTCGCTCATGAGCACCTCCGCAACGGCGCTTGGGACATCGGCTGTTGTCGACTGCCGACTGTTGTCGATAGTCGGGGCAACGGCTGTCGAGAGCCTTGCTGCGCGCCTACCATTCCGCCGCCCTCCCAAACCCCGGAATCGCGGGCATTGCGTGAGTGCGAGCGGGTACGCGGACGGTGGACAGGGCACGGCCGCCCCAGGCGCCGCGCTTCCGCGACGACAGCGAGACGACAGTGAGGAGCTGTGATGACCACGGTCAAGGAGACCGTAGAAGTGGACGTGCCTCTCCGCACCGCCTACAACCAGTGGACGCAGTTCGAGGAATTCCCGAACTTCATGGAAGGTGTCGAGGAGGTGCGACAGCTCGACGCCCGGCACAACCACTGGACCACCCGGATCGGCGGTGTCGAGCGGGAATTCGACACCGAAATCGTCGACCAGCTCGCCGACGAACGGATCACGTGGCGGACCATCGGCGGCGATACCCGGCAGCGGGGCACGGTGAACTTCCGGCGCGTGGACGACACGCGCACCCGCGTGGAACTGGTGATGGAAGTCGAACCGAGCGGGCTCGCGGAAAAGGCTGCGGACCTGACCGGGACCATCGACCGGCGCGCCAAGGGTGACATGCGGCGCTTCAAGGAATTCGTGGAGAACCGCGGTATCGAAACCGGAGCCTGGCGCGGCCGGATCCGGCCGGGGGACTGAATCCCCTGCGGTGATGCCCGGCGGCCCCACGGGCCGCCGGGCATCGGGCGTTGGCCGCCAGGCGTTGGGCGCTGGGCGCTGGGATGCATCGGGTGCTCCGGCCCACGGCCGTTTCGCAGCGGCGAGTGCAGCCGCGCCGGCTTCCGCTCGGGATCAGGCGCAGCGGGACATCACCGGATCCCGTCCCGGATCGTGTCGAGCACGGCATCGGCCATGGCCCGTTCGCCGTTGGCGTTGGGGTGGACGGGGAAGGCCGGGCGCGCGGGCCGGGTGAAGAGGCCCTCGACGTAGCGTTCGTCGAACGGCCGGCAGGCGTCGTGGCCGGTGCTGACGGCGGTGGTGTCGACGTAGAGGGCGCCGTGCGTGTCGGCCTCGCGGTGCAGCATGGCGTCGAGGCTGTGCAAGGTGCGGCGCAGGTACGGCTGGTCGCCGTCGGCGACGCGCAAGGACTGGCGACAGCCTTCGGTGTCGGGGCCGATCACGACCGGGTACCCGACAAGTGCGACGCGGGCGCGCGGAGCCCGCTTGTGCACGGCCTTCAGAACGTCCGCGACCTTCGGGGCGGTGGCGTCGATGCGCCGCTGGAGCTCGTCGGTACCGGTCTGCGTGTAGCGCTGCTCGCAGGGGTTGTCGTGGGGGACGGGCTTGTGCAACGGAGTCGCGCATTGGATGACGATCTCGCCGAAGCCGATGTCGTTGCCGCCGATGCCTATGGTGACCAGGGCGGTGTCCGGACCGAGAGCGTCGAGCTGCGCGGGGTTGCCGGTGTCGGACTGCGGCTCCCACATGTCGTCCGTCGTGGCGCCACCGCAGCTGACGTCGGTGAAATCCCTGATGCCCAGCGCTGTACGGGTCAGCGAAGGGTAGTTGACGTCGGACCGACCGCACTTGAGGTGCACCTGGCGGGGGACGAGGGGTGCAGAGGTGAAGGAATCGCCGAGAGCGACGTAGCGCCCGCCGGCCGCAGCAGCCGGGGAGGGCGTGGCGGACGCGGGGGCAACGCCCCCCGCCACCAGGGCCACGGCACTGCCGAGTACGGCGAGGGCCCATCGGGTTCTGGTCCGGTTCCGGAGCTGCATGTGCGCCTCCTGCGCTCGAAAGGGGAGTTCCTGTCCGTGCGGTGCACGACAGTGGGGCGCAGCGGAGCGAGGCGTCAAACAACAGCGGTGTGCCATGGGCAAGTTCCGGACGCCTGGGAGGCAGGGCAGGCCTGACGGCCTGCCGCGGGTCAGCCCCGCAGAGTGCCGGGAGCTCCGGAGCGCCCCTCGAAGACGTATGCCGCGGATGTGCCCAACCCACGGGGTTTCGCGAGGTCCCCGGTCGTCTCCTGGCCGAAGCGGCCGGTCAGCTCGTGCCACAGGTACGAACCTGCCAGCGCCTCTTGCAGCGACTTCACGAACCCCGCCGCCTCGGGCGGTACGGCCGCCGGCGCTTCGGCCAGAGTGTCGACCCTGGCGGTCAGCAGAGCATTGACGACGGCAGCAGCGTCACGCCGATTCAGCCCGAGGGCCTTGCGGGCAACCTCTACACCATTGTTGGCCACTGTGCCTTCGTCGACCTCCCGGTCGTAGGACACGATGTCGTTGTGCAGGCTGATGGCGTCCACGAACGCGTCCACGGCGGTGCGGAACTCCCTGCTGCGCAGCACGTTCTGGCCGAGCTCGCCCATCGCGTGCTCCATGAGCACGGCGGTGAACTGCAGCCCGCCGAAGTCGCGGCGGGCCCCGAGATACTCGATCAGGTCGGTCACGGCGTGGTCGACGTGCTCGAGTTCCCACAGCACCCCGTCCAGGAAGCGCCGCACGCTGCTGATGAACCGGTCGCGCCAGAGGGGGCTCATGGTGACGGCCGTGCCGGTCCACAGCCCGGCGAAGGCCCGTTCCACGGGATTGCGTGGGCTCAACGGCCGCGGCAGTCCGTCCAACGGGAGGAACAGCATCAGCCGGTCCACCTGGGCGGCAGCCGACTCCTGGTCGTGGTCGCGCCGGTAGAGCGGCAGGAACAGATCGTCCACGAACCACAGAGCAACGTGCCAAGCAGTGACCAGATCCAACTCGCGGGCATCGGCGTCCGGGTGGGTCAGCGCGATGAACAATGGGAAGTCGGCCTGATCGAACTTCTCCTCGCTCCACCGCTGCGGCCACTCCAGGAACTCCTCGTCGAACATGCCCATCTGCCGGGCCCATTCCTTGGCGTCGGCGCGGGCCTGGTCGA
The DNA here is from genome assembly GCF_013030945.1 of Streptomyces morookaense. Lineage (GTDB taxonomy): Bacteria > Actinomycetota > Actinomycetes > Streptomycetales > Streptomycetaceae > Streptomyces > Streptomyces morookaensis. The sequence goes on from NZ_JABBXF010000014.1 coordinate 83,704, forward strand.
CATGAGGGTTGAGACGGGACTGGAACGGCATGCGGAAGTGTGGTTGCGGGGATCCCATGTTCGGGTCACTGCCCATCCCGGTGCCTCGTGATGTCAGGGTTCACTCCCAGGTGTTGAGCGGCTGCTGTGACCGCGGGCGATACCGGGCGGGAACGTCATCCCTGCGGGTGGGCACCGGACGGCCGGGCACACGCCCGGCCAGTGGCCGCCCTTCTCCTGGGCCATCGAGCGTTCAACTGCATTTTGCAGCGGGGTGCCATAGTTGGCCGTACGGACCGATTGGTGAACGGATCACGGGGGTGGGACGAGTGGAGCGGATCACTGAGGACCAGGTTTCGCGGCTGGTCAGGTTCGTGCTGGCCCGGATACCCGATACGGCTTCGGTCGAGGGGGAAGAGGCGCGCCGCACGGCCGCGGCCCTGCATCTGACCGCATACAGGCGGATCGCGGCGGTGCGCCACCACCGGGACCTCACGCCGGACCGCACCACGGGGACCGAGCTGTCCTCGACGGCCTCATGGAACCTCTTGGTGTCCTTCGCCCTGGTCTGGCGCGACCACCCGGACTTCCCCGCGGACGCCGCCGTGGAGACTTCCGCGTTCGGCACCGAGGCTCGTCTCTCGCCGGCCGCCTGAAGCCCGCAGGGAACGGCACCGGCGGAGCCGCCGAGGCGGAATCACATTCGTGGTTCCGGGAACCGCTTATGCGGTCAGCCGGGCCACACGAACCTCACCGCGCGGATGAGAGGGCCAGGGCGAGGGCGCTCACGAGGGCGAGCAGCGCCGGGCGCAGTCGCATGGTGGGTTCCTTCGGCAGGCGGGTGTGGCTGGGATACCCCTCACCGCCCCGCCGCGAGGATCGCCGCGATCACCGACGGGGCAGGCGGGCCGTCGAGGACGCGGCGCAGTTCGGCCACTCCCCCGCTGCGCTGCTCCGCTGTGAGCGCGAGGTACTGCTCGATGCGCTCATTGAGCGTGCCCCGGAAGCGCGCGTACAGGGCGTCGTCCTCGACGATCCGGCCCGCGACGGCCACAAGGGCTTGCGTACCCGCGTAGTCGTCCTCGGGCAGCGCATGACCGGGCAGGACGTCCGCGAAACGGGCGGCCAAGCGGCCGAAGAGGGTGTCCGCGAGGTTCCGGACGGTGTACGTGTGCGCGTAGTGCTGTTCGGGCAGCGCCAGGGGCAACCGGCCCAGGAGCGTGGCCTCGTGGAGAGCCGACAGGCCGGGGGCCGGCAGGGAGTACGGAGTTCGCGCCACGTGCTGCAGCAGCTCGCGCTGGGGCAGGAAGCGGCGGTCGACCCGCTGGCCCCTGCCACCGCGGCGTCCCTCGTACGGGCCGCCGCAGAGCAGTACGCGCGTGAACCTCGGCCAGTCGGCGAGGAGATCCGGGACCCAGCGGTCGACGAGCCGGAGGTAGTGATCGTTCGACTCGAAGTCCAGGAGGAAGTTCTTGAACCCGCCGAGGTTGATCAGCAGGTCGTAGTCCGGTTCGCCGTCCTTCGCCTCGTGCAGGCCTTCCAAGTCGACCAGCGGGCCGGTCGGATGGATCGAGCAGTCCGCGAATTCCGCCAGGCGCCGTGACGTGCCCGGGAAGTTCTGCACCACGCTGTGGTCGGCCAACAGGTGGGCCGCGAGGACGTGTTCGTGCGGTGTGAGGCCGGCCAAGTGATCCCGTGCTGCGGCGAGGGACGTACGGGGCACGGTCGCGCACAGCTCGCGGATCCGCTCCAGCGGCCGCCGGTGCTGCCAGAAGCCGAACAGGCAGTCCACCAGGACCACCGGGCGGCCCGCCACGACGGCGCGCAGGACGAGATCGGCGTCCATCGCGGAGACGACCCAGTCGCTCTTCTGCAACAACCCGTCCGGGAGGGCATCATGAATGCCGTCGAAGGCCCCCGCGTTGCGGCGGGCGAACGCCGCCGCGACGCCGTCCCCCACGAACACCCGCTCGTGCCCGGGCAGTAGCCGGGAGACCGCGACGAGCACCGACGCCGGGCCGAACCCGCAGTTCTGGGCTCCCATCAGTATGCGCATGACGGGTCAGCCCGCCGCCAGGATGTCCGCGAGCTGTGCCGCGAAGGCGGCAGGGCACTTCGCGTACCCCACGTGCCCGCCGGGGAACTCCACGAGTTCCCGGCCGAGTTCGCGCGCGAGGACGGCCACCGGCCGGTGTACGTCGTGGGTGCGCGACTCCCGTCCGCCGGCCAGGACGATGCGGTCCGCCACGGCCGCCAGTGCGCTGACGTCGGGCGCGCAGCGGCTGGACGGCCGCATCACGTGGGAGAGGAAGAACCCGCTGTTGTCGGCCGCTTCGGGGAGCGACGGGGCCGGTCTGCCGCCGAAGACGGCTCCCAGCCTGTCCATGGCCGCCGGGACGCCCTCCCGGCGGTACGTCGCGTACACCTCGTCGAAGAACGCGGCGTACCGTGCCGCGTCCGGCAACAGCCCCATGGCGGGCGGCTCGTGGGCGACGGCCAGCCGGATCCTGCGCGGATCGCGGAGTACGAGCTCCAGCGCGATCTGTCCGCCCGCGCAGCTGCCGAACAGTTGGACCGCCCCGCCGCCGGACCCGTCCAGGTGGTCGAGCAGCCGTGCGGCGTCGTCGGTCTGGGTGGCGATCCACGGCTCCGGCGGCGGTCCGTCGAGTGGGCTACGGGAGATGCCGCGCGGATCGTAGGTGACGACGCGGTGGCGGGCGGCGAGCTCGTCGGCCAGGTCACGGAAGACCTCGGCGTCGGAGGCGCCGCCGGGGAGGAGCAGCAACAGCGGTCCGGTGCCCCGCACTTCGAAGTACAGCCGTGCGCCCGGTACGGCCAGCATGCCGCTCTCCAGCGTGTCCATCGCACGAGGCTATGCGCGGGACGGCCCGCGCCGGTAGGCGTGCGCAGCGGGTCGCGCCCCCGTGCCCGCTCCGGCGCGCCGGTCTCCGTGCCGGGCGGCCGGGGCATGAACTGCCCTATGTCACTCAGTTCATGCGGTGTGAAGAGAGCAGTTGTGGCAGCTGCCGTGGTACTCGGTACCGTCACGGCCGTCCCGGCGGCCGCCCACCCCCGCGACTCCGGGCAGTTGCAGTGCCACGGCACGGAGTCCGTCCGCTACGAGCCGGGGGTCACCCTTCTGGCGCGGCACATCCACGTCACGGTCGATGGGCGCTTCGGCTCCTGCACCGGTGGTGACGGGGCGGTGAAGAGCGGCGGATACCACGACGAGTTCACGATCGACGCCGCCTGCAACGACCTCCTCGAAGGATTCCGGGCCCGCCGGAACTACGACTGGAACACCGGTGACTCGAGCGATGCCGAGATTGCCGGCGGCAGCACGGCCGTACTCGGCCAGGTGATCACCCCGATCACCGGCACCGTCACGCACGGCCGTTTCCAGGGCCGGAAGCTGCTCCAGCTCGTTCCCATTCCGCAGGCGGGCGCCCTGCGGTGCCTTGGGGACGGTCTCACCAGTGCGAGCGGACCGACGGTGTTGACGATCTACTAGCTCTTCGACTGCGGGCTGTCCGTGGCCGGTCGCGCCCACCCAGAGATAGCTGGGGAGGAGCAGCCTCGTACCCCTAGGGGGCGAGCAGCTTCGGCACCGACCCCAGCAACGCCCGCTGATCGGCGACCATCGCCGCCACCCCCGCCGTCACCCCGGCCGCGTCCTCCGCCGCCACCGCCTTCAGCAGCGCCGTCGCGTCGTCGTCCAGCTTCTTCAGCTGGGCCTGTACATCTGCATCCGCAGAGGCACCTGCCTTCACCGATCGCTGCAGCCGCCCCGACGCCGCCCGCAGCCGCCGCTGCAACTCCTGCATCTCCACCGTGTCCGGTGTCTTCGCGCGGGCCTCCGTCCCGATCCGGGATCCGAGCATCAGCGTCTCGCCGAGGCCGCCGATCGTTTCGAGCGATCCCGTGGCGGCGGGAGCCGATTCGGCGGGCGGTCCGTCCGACGCCAGCGCAGGACCGGCGATCAGCAAGGCGAGCGCGCCGCACACGGCGGCCGCGGCAGCGGAGGGAAACGTGTTCAGGCGCATGCCGTCACCCTTCGCCGACGGCCCCCGGCCCGCAACCGGTGCCCGCCCCCGCCGGGGCCTCCCCGCAGGCCCGGCGGTAAACCTGACCTGCGGGTATGTCAAGCCGGGAAGCCGCGGCCCCGCATGCGGCCGAACGGGTTCCCGTCCGGCACAATCGAGGCGTGTCCAGATCCAGCGCTCGTCCCCGGCCGGCCGTCGGCCCCACCTCGCCCTGCCCCTGCGGGCTCGGCGACACGTACCAGAACTGCTGCGGCGTCTTCCACAGCGGACAGAAGACCGCGCCCACGGCCGAACGCCTGATGCGTTCCCGCTACGCCGCCTTCGTCGTCCGCGACACCGCGTACCTGCTGCGCAGCTGGCACTCCAGCACCCGGCCCGGGCACCTCGATCTCGATCCCGAGATGCGCTGGACCGGGCTGGACGTCCTGGCCACGACGGACGGCAGCCCGTTCCATCAGGAGGGCACCGTCGAGTTCCGGGCCCACTACAGCGAGCGCGGGCACCAGGACGTCCTGCACGAGGTGAGCCGGTTCGTCCGCGAGGACGGGCAGTGGGTCTACCTGGACGGTGCCGTCACCTGACGCGGCCGTACCAGACACTGCCGGTCCAGATCTTCTCCATGCTGACGGTCCTGCCCGGCTTGGGCGCGTGCCAGATCCTGTTGTTCCCGGCGTAGATGCCCACGTGGTACACGTTGCTGCCCGAGTGGAAGAACACCAGGTCGCCGACCTGGCGGGAGCCCGCGGAGAGGTGGCGGGTCGCGTTGTACTGATCGGCCGCGGTGCGCGGCAGTTGCTTGCCGATCCGCTTGAACGAGTAGAGCGTCAGGCCCGAGCAGTCGAAGCGGTTCGGACCGGTCGCGCCGTACTGGTAGGGCGATCCCTGTTTCGCGGCCGCCACCTTGAGGGCCTGTTCGCCGGCGGTGGCGGCCTGGGCGCCGGGGGACATGCCCGGCAGGAGGACCGATGCCGCGACGGTCGCGGCGGCGAGAACAGGGATGCGCGCAGATATTCGAGGCCGTGCAGAAGGCATTGCAGACATGCCGAAGCCCTTCGTCAGCCGCCTGCGAAAGATGACCTGTCGGGTTCGGGCTGGACGAAGTAATGCCCGGCCACAGTCGTGGCTTCACCCCAAGGACCACCGCCATCGTGGTCCGTCGTGCTCGGGTCTCCCGCTCCTGCCGATCCGTCGAATCGGTTCCGCACCCGGTGCGGTGGCAGGACTCGGCGTCCGCCCGGGTGGCCCGCCACGGTGACGGGGTCTCATGTTCGAGCGTCGATCCTGCACCACCGACCGCTCGAATTCAGAGCCGAATGGGGCTTCTGTGAACTTCTTCACTTCCGTCCTGCAACTGCAACCGCACCCGCAACCACAGCCCCGTCAGCACGGCTTGCGCCAGGCATCCAGCCCCAGGCGCTTCTGCATCGAGCTCAGCCCGAGACGGGTGGTCTGACTACAGAACTCCTCGGGCTTCAGGTCGTATTCGACATGAAAGACCGCTTTGCCTGCCTTGATGAACGGGGTCAGCCGCTCGCACTCCCCGTACTGCGCGCACTGCTCGTTCACCGCGAAGTCGAAATCGCCCACCAGCTGCGGGATCTGATCCAGATCGTTCTTCAACGCCACCGACAGGCCCCGGTCATGGGCGAGCTTCGCCAGCATCCGGTTGAACGCCAGCTGGTCGTCCGCGGTCAGCTTGAAGCCCGTGGAGTTGCGGAACCCCTCCGTCAGATCCGGTTCGACGGCGTCGAAGCCCTTCTTCCGGCACATGTCGATGCGCGACGCCATGATGGGCTTCAGGACGTCGAGGCGGCGGATGTCCACCCACTTCTCGCCTTCCCAGCCCTTGTTCTTCGCGCCGAGCACGCCCTTGGGGAACGCGTTCTTGTCGGGGCGGAAGTCCTCCCACGCACCGGCGTTGAAGTAGCAGATCACCTTCCGGCCACGCGCGTGCAACTCGGCCACGGTCGCCGCCGAGTTCTCGAACCCGTCGATGTCGTAGACGGGCACGTCCACCGACGTGTCGGCCTTGCCGTCGAGCTGCCATTGCCAGGGCGTCCCCGGCTTCGGCTGCCACCGCTTCCCGGAGGCGGGAGCCGACGGTGCGGGCGCAGATGCCGTCGCCTGGCCGTCCGGACCGTCCCCGTCCCCTGCCTCGTCGGACGAGGAGGACGAGCAGCCCGCGAGAGCCGCCAACAGCAGCACGGCTGCCCCAATCGCCCCGGCCCGTATGCCTCTCACCGCACCGCTCCTGTCGTCAAGGGCGCGCTCTGCCAGGGGTTGGCCCCGTCACCCGGAACCGCACAGTGCACCCCGGCCCCGCGCCGTTCCGCCGTGCGGGCCACGTGCTCCGCACAATCGTCCGGCACAGCGTAGACGAGGTGGCAGAACCGGCCCGGCGGATGGTCCGCGGTCCACGGCGGCACCCCGGCCCGCCGGTACTCCGCCCAGCTGCCCTCGAACGTGACCAGCAGGTCGGCGAGCCGGGCGTAGCCGGGGTCCGGGTGGGTGCCCGGGTTGAGCGCGACGGTCCGCGCGCCCAGCGTCCTGGCGATCAGGACCAGCCGCCGGTAGTGCGGCAACACCGCCGCCCCGGAGGGGACTTGGTCGAGGAAGACGCCGTCCACGTCGTACCACCTGCGGTGCCTGCGGATGTCCGCGGCCACGGCGCGCGGCCTGCGGCGGCCGTACCCGGTGTCGGTGTAGCCCAGCAGCCGCACCCCGGCGCGGCGCAGCCGGCCGGCGGCCTCGGTGAAGGCCGGGTCGGGACGGTGACCGGGGCCGTCCGCGGCGTTGAGCACGACCCCGTACAGCAGTGGGGCCACCGCCTGCAGTTGTGCCCAGGCCTCCGGGTGGGTGGCCGGGTGGGCGTAGAGCGGGACGAGCAGCCGTCGTTCCTCCGCCGGTGCCTCCGTCATCAGGCGTTCTCCTCTGCTCCCGTGCCCGCCCACACGTCGGCAAGACTGTCGGCCAGCGCGTACCGCGGTGTCCAGTCCAGGGCGCGCGCTGCCGCGTCGACATCCGCCTGCTGCCAGGGGACGGCCGCCGAGCGCGGCGACCCGTCGCCGTTCTCCTCGATGGTGCCCCGGAACCCGGCCGCGCGCGCGAGGCCTTCCGCGATGTCGCGGACGCGGCGTGCCGTGCCGCTGCCGATGTTGAGGACGGGCGGGAGCGGCCCGGTCGCCGCCACCGCACGGACGACGGCCGCCGCGACGTCCCGCGCGTCGACGAAGTCACGGTACGCGGACAGGTCCCCGGTCCGGATCACGCCGTCGGAAGCGACCCGGCGCAGCTCGGCGGCGAGCCGGCCCGGCAGGGAGGCCACGGACTGGCCCGGTCCCACGGGGTTGAACACCCGCAGCACGACGGCGTCCAGACCGGATCCGGTCACCGCGAGCGTGCCGGCCAGCTTGCTCGCGCCGTACAGGCCGAGCGGGCGCGCCGGGCCGGACTCGACGGCGGGGCGCTGCCCGTCGGCGGGTCCGTACTCGGCGGCCGAGCCCAGGTGGACCAGGCGGGCCCGGGGCGCGGCCTTGTGCAGAGCCGCGCACAGGGCGGCGGGACCGAGCGCATTCACAGCGGTGAGCTCCACCGCGCTGCCGCCCACGGCACCTGCGCAGTTGACGACCGCATCGGGCGCCGCCGAGCGCACGACGGCCGCCAGCCGGCCGGCCTCGGCGGTGGCCAGATCGCACAGGAGGTCCGCGTCGGGCGACCGGCCCGCGCAGAGCACCCGCGCGCCCGGGAGGGCGCGCAGCTGCCCGGTGGCGTGCCGGCCGAGGAAACCGGTGGCGCCGAGAACGAGGATGCGCATGCTGCCCGTTCACGCTCCCTTGATCAGCAGGTCGCGGCGGAGGGAGAACTCGGCGTTGGCCCGGTCGTAGTCGTCGGGGCGCCCGATGTCGAGCCAGTAGCCGTCGAACTCGTAGGCGTGCGGCGGGTTGTCGTCCCGCAGCATGTCGAGGACGAGTTCGTCGAAGCCGAGCGGGAGCCCGGGGGTGTAGCGGGCGAGGGCCTCGCGGGAGACGCCGTAGACGCCCATGGAGACGCGGTAGTCCATGCTGGGCTTCTCGGCGAAGCCGACGACGCGGCCGGAGTCGGTGGTCAGCACGCCGAAGTCGATGCTGACGCGGCGGGCGTAGGTGGCGATGGTGAGCGGTGCCGCCGTGGCGATGTGGCGCTTGAGGACGTCGCCGAAGTCGAGGTCGGTGAGCACGTCGCCGTTCATCACCAGGAAGTTCTCGGGCAGCCGGTCGCGCATGGTGAGCAGCGGTCCCATGGTGCCCAACGGGCTTTCCTCCGTGGTGTAGTCGACTCTTATGCCCCACTGGGAGCCGTCGCCGACGTAGGCCCGGATGATGTGGCCGAGGTGGCCGATGGCCAGGGTGCAGCTGGTGAATCCGGCGCCGGCCAGCTGGCGCATGACGATTTCGAGGATGGCGTGCTGGTCACCGATCGGCACCAGCGGCTTGGGCAGGGCGGTGGTGTACGGGCGCAGCCGGACGCCTTTGCCTCCGGCCAGGATGACTGCGTGCATGGTGCCGTTCCTCTCTGCTCCCGGTGCGGGAGCGGTGGGCGGTGGAACGTCAGACGTTGTAGATGCCGGTCTTGTAGCGGGCGAGGTTGGCGGGATCGCGGAAGAAGGCGATGGTGGCGGCGAGCCCCTCGTCGAGGGTGTGGGCGGGGGCCCAGCCGGTGGCGGCCCGCAGCCGGGAGGCGTCGGCGAGCAGCCGCATCACCTCGGAGGCCGCGGGCCGGACGCGCTCCTGCTCGGAGCGGATCTCCAGCTCGGTGTCCATGAGCTTGCCGATGAGGCGCACCAGGTCGCCGACCGATATCTCCTCGCCCGTACCGGAGTTGAAGGTGCGGCCGACGACATCGGCGGCGGGCGCGGTGCCGACGGCGAGGAAGGCGGCCACGGTGTCCTTGACGTAACTGAAGTCCCGGGTGGGCCGCAGGTCGCCGAGGGTGATGGTGCGCTCCCCGGCGGCCACCTGACCGATCACCGTGGGGATCACGGCGCGCATGGACTGGCGCGGCCCGAAGGTGTTGAAGGGGCGCAGGGTGACCACGGGGAGCCCGAAGCTCGCGTGGTAGCTGTCGGCCAGCCGGTCGCCGCCCGCCTTGGACGCGGCGTACGGGGACTGGGTGTTGATGGGGTGGTCCTCGGTGATGGGCACGGTCTGCGCGGTGCCGTAGGTCTCGCTGGTGGAGGTGTGCACCAGGCGCGGGATGCCCAGGTGGCGTACCGCCTCCAGGACGTTGAGGGTGCCGGTGACGTTCGTCTCCACGTAACTGTGCGGCGCACGGTACGAGTACGGGATCGCGATGAGCGCGGCGAGGTGGTAGACGGTCTCGGTCCCGGCGACCAGCGACTGGACGGAGCCGGGGTCGCGGACGTCGCCGAGGACGACCTCGACGTGGTCCATGACGTCCTCGGGCAGGTCCTCCAGCCAGCCGAAGGACGAGAAGGAGTTGTACTGCACCATGGCGCGGACCCGGTGGCCGCGCGCGACGAGCGCCTCGACCAGGTGCGAGCCGATGAATCCCTCGGCGCCGGTGACGGCGACGGGTGCAGGTGCGGACATGCGCGGTTCTCCCCTGTGAAGGCCTGTGAAGGAACGGGCGGTCTGGTGCGGTGCTCAGCGGTGCGTGGTGATGCGTCCGAGCAGCGCGGTGGCGACGGCCAGCAGGGCGGCCGCCGCACCGGTACACGTGACGAGCTGGTCCTGGGCGGGTGCGGAGATGCGCAGGACGAGGGCGGTGGTCTCGGCCCCGGCCGCGGCCAGGCACAGCAGGGCCGGGGTCCAGGCGATGCCGTAGGCCTGGAGCAGCAGTCCGGTCCACAGCACCGCGCCGAGCGCGAGCAGTGCCGCGGCACGGGTCGGGTCCGGCAGCGAGGCGTGCGGCCACACCAGGGCAACGGCCAGTGTCAGCACGGCCAGTGCGGCGAGGTAGGCGGCGATGCACAGGGCGAGCACGCGGGCCGCGCCGAGCAGCATGCCGGGGAAGGTGGTCGAGCGGGCGAGGGCGTCGAGGGCCCTGCCGCGGCAGCGGTAGAGCAGCCATTCGGCGGCGCCCATGCTGAGGGTGAGAGCGAGGACGGCGGGTCCGGCGGTCCCGGTGCCGCCGGTGTGCCGCAGGGTGTCGCCGAGTGCGGCGACGGTCGTCAACACCCCGCAGCCCAGGCCGAACAGGCCGTACGGGAGCGAGGCGAACGGCGAGAGCCGCGGCGGCTGCCCCTCGGTGCCGCGGGTCTGCAGAACGGTGCGGACGGCGGCGAGCAGCGCTCCCCCCACCGTGGCGAGCAGCACCAGGACACCGGCCGCCGTGGGCGGCTGCTCCACCAGGGTCGCCGCTCCCCCCGCGGCGGTGGGCAACAGGGCGTACAACAGCAGCCGTTCACGCCCCAGTACCAGCAGCGTGGTGGCCGCGGCCAGGTACACCGCCTGGCCGGCCGCGAACGCGTACGCCCCTGCGGGGCCCGGCAGCAGCAGGGCGGTCACGGTGGCGAGCAGCGCGCCGAGCGGTGCGCCGACGGCCAGGCAGCGCCCGGCCGCGGGCCGGCCGCCCGCGGCCAGCCGGAGGTAGGCGCGGTGGGCGAGGCCCTGGTTCCAGGCCCAGGCCAGCAGGGCAGAGACGGCCAACGGGCCGGTGCCCGCGGGCAGTCCGCCGCCGTGCCGGCCGCCGGTGATCAGGGGCGCGGCGAGGGTGTAGCCGAAGCCGGGCAGGGTGAACACCAGGGAGCGCAGCAGGCAGGCGCCGGGCGACACCCGCCAGGGATCGGTGCGCGGCGGGGGTTCGGGGTGGCTGCGCGGCACCCGGGCGAAGAGCTCCGCGGCCAGCTCGAACGCGTCGTTCCTGCCGTAGCGTTCGGTGATCTGCTCGCCGGTGAGGCCACCGGCCTCCAGGACGGCGGCGATCTCGTCGGGGTGCACGGCCGCCGCGCACACGTCGGCCATCTCCTCGGCGAGGTCGTCGAGCGGATCGGCCGCCCACCGCGGCCGGTGCCGCGGCGGGACGGGGTCGGCGAGATCGTGCGCCGGTTCGGGCTCGTCGGGGACGAGGCGTAAGACTCCGCTCATCCCGCACCCCCGGCGGCCATGGCCATGACGGGGACGGACTCGGGCCGCTGCCGGGGCAGTTGCTGCACCGGGCGGAGTCCGCCGAGGTCACGGTAGATGTCGCGGAAGGCGCTGATGGTCTGGCGGAGGGTGAACTGCTCGACCACGCGCAGCCGGGCGGATTCGCCCATCTTCGCGCGGGTCTCCGGGTCGCCCAGCAGCTGCAGTGCGGCCTCGGCCATGCTCTCGGGATCGCGCGGCGGTACGACGAGCCCGCTGTCGCCGACGGCCTCGCGGACCCCGCCGACGTCGGTGGAAACGGTCGCCCGGCCGCAGGACATGGCCTCGATGAGGGTGAAGGGGAAGCCTTCGCTGATGCTGGAGAGCATCACCACGTTGCCTGCCGCGTAGGCGTCGCGGATGTCGTCGACGCGCCCCTCGAAGGTGACGGAGTCGCCGACGCCCAGGTCGGCGGCGAGCTTCTCGCAGGCGGTGCGGTAACCCTCGCCCCCGCGCGGGGTACCGCCGAAGAGGCGCAGCCGCGCCTCGGGTATCTCCTGGTGGACCAGGGCGAACGCCCGGATCAGGGTCTCCAGGCCCTTGATGGGGTCGACGCGCCCGGCCCAGCTGAGCGTCGGTGTCTCCGGCTCCGGCCCGGCGGGCGGGAACGCCGCCGGGTCGACGCCGTTGTAGACGGTGCGGATGCGGTCGGGCGGCGTGCCGCCGTGCTCCTCCCAGCGCCGGTTGTAGCGGTTGCCCGGGGTGACGAGGGCGGCGCACCGGTAGCTCTCGACGGCGAGCATCCGGAACAGCCCGAGCATCAGCGCCTTCACGGGCCAGCGGTAGGGCTCGCTGCGGAAGCCCAGGTAGCGCTCGCGCAGATAGATGCCGTGCTCGGTGAGCAGGAACGGGGTGCCGTACCGGTGGTGGGCGACGAGCCCGGGCACGGCGGCCAGGCCCCCGCTCACCGCATGGGTGATCCCCTCGGCGGGGACCCGTGCGGCGAGCGGGCGCAGGGCGTGTTCCAGCAGGTCGGTTGCGGTCAGTGCGTCGTACAGGGTGGGGCGGGCGGCGGCCGTTGCGAGACGCGGCCGGTTCCACAGCCGGGCCAGGAGGCGGGCCGCCGCCTCCCCGCGCAGCGCGGGGAAGAGGGTGCCCTCGGTGGCGTGGTCGGCCAGCCGGTAGAAGGTGCGGGCGAAGTGCTGTTCCTCATCGGGGTCGAGCAGGGCCAGCAGGAACTGCTCGTAGCAGGTGAGGAATTCGCGCAGGGCCCGGCCGCGCGGGGCGCGGCCGGCGGGCGGCGGGCCCCACAGCGGCAGGGCGTCGACCTCCCGGACGTGCCGGGGCAGCTCCCAGGCGAGCTGCTCCCGGCCGGTTCCGGTGACGGCGATGACCCGGAAGTCGACATCCGGCATCCCTTGGACCAGTTGGTCGCACCACACGCTCACCCCGCCGTGACTGTGCGGGTAGGTCCCTTCGGTGAGGAGGGTCACCGAAGGGATGTCGGATGCCCTTGCGGCAGGCGGTCCGTGCATGAAAGTCGGTTTCTCCAGGAGACGTCAGGACATGGGCGGAATCTGCACGGAAGTACGGACGCCGGGTCAGCGCCGGGCGGTTGCAGCGGGCCCATAGGGCACCGGGTGACTCACGCCACGCGGCACGGGCAGGGCGGCTGCCGGTGCCTGCACGGGGGCGGCGGCGCCACCGTGCTTGTGGAGGACGGGAGTTGACCCGGCGGGCAGAGTGAAGTCGAGCGTGCCCTGACCCGCGGCGGGTGCGGCCCAGGCCCAGCGGCTGCCGGCGTAGGCGGCGCCGAAGGCGGTGCCGCCCTGCAGGGTGCCGTCGGGCAGGGTGGCGAGGGTCTGGACGCCGGCGGGTGCGGTGACGGTGACGGCGTTGCCGATGCGGTAGGCGGTCACCTTGCCCGCGGCGAGGGCGGCGTTCCAGGCGGCGCGCTTGCTCAGCTCCGTACCGATGTCCCGCATGCGGAGGTTGACGACCGGCGTGTTGTCGGCGAAGAGCCCGGCGTAGTCGGAGAGGACGTTCTCCAGGACCTTATAGCCGATCCGCTCCTCGGAGAGGTTCGACTGGTGCATGAAGTGCGGCCGCGGGTCGTTGGCGAGGACGTGGCCCAGCGCGATACGGGTCTCCAGCGGCGTGATGTAGGTGCCGAACCCGGTCTTCACGTCGAGCGGCTTCGGCAGGCAGGTGGTCACCTTGGAGTTCTCGCAGGTTCCGCTGCCGCCGTCGGACTTCTTGGTGTAGAGCCAGTTGTACTCGTCCGTCTCCTCCTGCGCCGTACCCGCGTTGTAGAAGACGTTCATGGGGTAGCGGGGCACGGTGAGGGCGGGGCCCACCAGGCGCTGCTGGGGTTCGCGCGAGGTGTCGCTGCCGATCCAGGCGACGCCCGACTTGGCCAGCACGGGCCCGAGTTCGGGGTTGTCCTGGGTCTGCTGCGGGAGCATCTTCAGACCGGAGTGCTCACCGGTGATGAGCTCGTCGTTGTCGACGGCCAGGCCTTCGCGGGCCGCCCAGGCGCGGTTGGTGTTGATCTCGTCGCTGATGTTCCTGCCGCTGACCCACTGGGTCTTCCCCGCGGCGTCGGTGGCGCACTTCCAGGGCACGACGGTGGTGTTCTGCACGCAGCCCAGGAAGGCGTGCGTGTAGGTGTGGTTGATCCACCGGAAGGACTTCTGGTCGGCGGTGAGCTGCTGGAGCAGCGGGTCGGGCAGACCGCCGTGCTCCGAGCGGTACTCCACGCTGCCGACCCCGTTGAAGGCGAAGTCCAGGGGGAGGTGGTGGCTCTGCGACCACTGCTTGGCGTACTGCGCGTCGGCGGCCGTCATGCGCAGCGCCGGGTGCTCGGGGGTGGGGTTGCCGGGGCAGTCGACGTCGCCGGGCGTGCACTTGAGCTTGGTGTCCCAGCGGTCGTCGGAGGCGAACATGTCGTCGACGTGCACGGCGAAGTAGTTGCGTGAGGCGCCCAGGTGGACGCCCTGGGTCAGCCACTCGACGATGCCGCGGGACACCAGCCGGTACTGCGCCTGGTACTGGTTGGCGACGAAGGTGACGACCAGCTCGCTGCGCCCGTCGTGGTTGTACTGGCCGATCAGCGACCCGCGCCCGGTGCCGCCGGGGATCGGGGCGTCGAGCAGGGTGGTGTAGCTCGCGCCGTCGGGCTGCTGGGCGAGCGGCGTGGAAATGTACCCGTAACTCTCGTTGACGTTCGGGTCGTTGTCCTCGAACGGAACGTTTTTCCTGAGGTAGCCGAAGGAGCCGGTGGCTCCCGCCGGGGTGACCTGGGCGGTCTTGCCGTCCAGGGTGCCCGCGTAGCCGGAGTCCGCAGGAACGTTCAGGCCGACGGCCGGACGGGCGTAGGTGTAGGCGTCGACCTGGCGGATGCCGAATCGTTTCTCGTAGCCGGCCAGCGCGGCCATCTCGGCCGAGCTGCCGCCGAAGGGGTTGTCGTCGGGCAGCACGATGCCCTGGTACTTGGCGCGCGCCCGCCCGTCCACGGTGTCGGCGAGGAAGGCGTCGTCGATCTTCTGCCGCGCGGGGTCGGTGAGATCGACCCTGGTGTACGGGGTGCCTGCGGCGTCCAGCGTGCTGCGGATGGCTTCGACGGACGGGCCGCCGTCGTCGACGACCAGCACCTTCAGGTCGATGCGGGGTGCGGTGTCGGCGGCGGTGCGGGTACCGGTGCCGACCGCGTGGGCGGTACCGGCCGGGAGGGCCATGCCCATACCCATGCCCATGCTCAGCAGGACGGAAGCCGCCCCCGTCACGACCGGCCGCGCACCGCGTCTGCTGTCCGTTTTGCCGACCGTTCTTCTCGTTCTCATGACGTCAACTCCCCCCGGGACGCAGGTCACGCATGGGGTGCGCAGCCTCTTCGTCCAGGACAAGTGCGGGCAGCACCGGGCGCGTTCCCCGGATGCGCACGCACAGCGAATGATCCCCACCATTCGGCCCCGCATCAGCCGGACTCCCCATACCGGCTGCGCCCGCTCCTGCCCTGACACGGAAGCGGACGCCGAGTGCCCGGATCCGGGCCGCGCGGGCGGAGCCAAAGCCGCGCGGCGTCGATGCGGAGCCGGGGCGCGGCCGCGCCCCGGGTTCGGGAAGCTCGGCCTCCCGACCGCTCAGCCATATAGTGCGCCATGCCCGGAGGCCACGCGGGGCTCACTGGACAGGTCTCCGGATCCGTTCATGAATCCCTGGCCTGTTTTCGCTGTAACCTCTCGCGGCTCTTTGCCGTCCGCGCTTCGCGCGGGTGTCCGGTCATCGCCAGGGTGACCTGTGCCGACATTGGTATACAACACCTCTGGACCACCTCTGCCGGAACCGCGTCGCACCTGCCCTTCCCGTATCCGGCGGCCCCGAGATCGGCCTGATGCGAGCTGTCCAATATGCCTGTTGCGCAACGCATATGGCGAGAGCACCTGGCATCTGCCGTTACCGGCGGGCGAATTGGGGGCGCACGAAGACCGGACCGGTCATCCTGGTTCCGCGGGCCCCATGCGAACCGGACGACTCCGAGGGGCGGTTGAGTTCTGCTGCGGCGGCTCTTGACCGAAAGTCAGGGGGCATGGACGGTGGATGGCGCGAATTGTCATGAGCACAACGCGACTTATGGAACGTGGCTCATGGCATGTCGCCGCTCCCACCCCCCCCCATCCGTCATTCCGGAGGAGCCACGTGAAGAGACGCCGCACGCCCCTTGCCGTCGGCCTGGCCGCTCTGGCCGTCCTGGTCGCCACGCTGGGCGCCGCTCCGGCGGCGCATCGCCACGAAGGCGGCGCCGCCCCCTCGCCGGACGCGCCCCACCGCGGGGTCGTCACCGCCGCGCACGCGCCAGGCCACTCCCCCGGCCGCGACCGCGCGGCCCGTACGTTCACCGAAGGCCGCCGGGAGCGCGGCGCCGCCGCCTGGACGCACCGACCGGGGATCGCCGCGGACCTGACCCACAACTGGTGGGGCGTCTTCCCCCGGCCCGGGACGCACGACGGCATCACGGCCACCCACTCCGTGGACCCGTCCTACAGGGTCTCGGCCTCCGACAACTTCACGTACGCGCCCACGACCAAGGCGCAGAACTCCTGCATGGAGGTCGTCACCGCGTACTCGAACACCGGCAACGAGATCTGGGCCTGGGACTGGTGCAGCGATCCCGGCGGCCCGGCGAAGGTGCTCGCGATCGACGCGGACTTCCTGGCGAAGTACACGACGACGATCGGCGGTGGCCGCTCGGTCTACAGCGTGCAGCTGGTCCAGGACGACGCCGGTTCCAACGGCTGGTCGTCGTACCTCTACAACTACCGGACGGCGGCCTGGGAACTGCTCTTCCGGCAGTCCGGGCAGGACCGGAGCGGGCTGGACCACGGCTGGGACATGTTCGAGATCTACGCGAGCGTCAACCCTGCGACGGGGACGGGCTATTACTGCACGGAGGCGGCGAACACGGTCTTCGACAGCTCGTCGATACAGCTGCGGAACGGGGGCGCATGGAAGGCGGCGAGCCCGGCGGACTCGCCGTGGACGGAGCCGAATCCTGACGGCGCCGCGTTCCTGTGCCCGGGGCTGAGGTTCGTGCAGGCGGGGGCGAACGATCACTGGACGGTGCGGCAGTAGCTGCGCAGGCGCGCCGGCCCCCGCCGGAGGTGGCGGGGGCCGGTGTCTTCGGCATGCGCGGGGCGCCGAGTCATGGCGGCGGGGCCGCACCGGCCACCCGCCGGTCGACGTGGCCATGCGACAACTGCGCCGGAACTGGCGGACGTGGGGGCCCGTCGTGCACGAGCCCTGGAAACTGCCCGCACAGGAGCGAGCACCGACCGGCTATGGCGAAAGTCCGCCGCCGTTCATCGGTCTTCACCCGCTCAGCCGCCCGCAGGGCACCCCTGGCCACGCCCGCATACGCTTGGCCGAGGAGGAGCCATGGAAACGACGGCGGACCGGCCCCTGTGCCTGGTGACCGGGGCCAGCGGCTACATCGGCGGACGGCTCGTGCCCGAACTGCTGGCCGCCGGGTACCGGGTGCGCTGCCTGGCCCGCTCCCCCGGAAAACTGCGCGACCACCCCTGGGCGGACCGGGTGGAGGTCGTGGGCGGGGACGTCACCGACCCCGCCGCGGTCGGTGACGCGATGCGGGACGTCGCCGTCGCGTACTACCTCGTCCACGCTCTCGGCACCGGACGCGGCTTCGAGGACACCGACCGTGAAAGCGCCCGTGTCTTCGGCTCGCAGGCCGCCGGCGCGGGCGTGCGCCGTATCGTCTACCTCGGCGGGCTGACCCCGGCAGGCGTGCCCGAGCAGGAACTGTCACCTCATCTGCGCTCCCGCTCCGAGGTCGGGCGCGTGCTGCTGGCGAGCGGGGTGCCCACGACGGTCCTGCGCGCCGCCGTGATCATCGGCTCGGGCTCGGCGTCCTTCGAGATGCTGCGCTATCTGACCGAGCGGCTGCCGGTGATGATCACGCCGAGCTGGGTACGCATGCGCATCCAGCCGATAGCGATCCGGGACGTGCTGCGCCTGCTGGTGGGCAGCGCCCGGATGCCCGCCGATGTCAACCGCGCCTTCGACATCGGCGGGCCCGACGTACTGACCTACCGGGACATGATGCTGCGCTACGCGGCCGTCGCCGGGCTGCCCCGGCGCCTGATCCTGCCGGTGCCGGTGCTCACTCCGCGCCTGTCCAGCTACTGGGTCGGCCTGGTCACACCGGTCCCCGCCTCCATCGCCCGGCCGCTGACGGAGTCACTGCGGCACGAAGTGGTGTGCCGGGAGAACGACATCACCCGCCACATCCCCGACCCGCCCGGCCATCCCATCGGCTTCGACGAGGCGGTACGCCTCGCGCTCCAGCGCGTGCGGGACGCCGACGTCGCCACCCGCTGGTCCTCCGCCTCGGTACCCGGCGCCCCCAGCGACCCCCTGCCCACCGACCCCGACTGGGCGGGCGGAAGCCTCTACACCGACCTGCGCGAACGCCCGGTCGACACCCCGCCCGAGGCGCTGTGGCGGGTGATCGAGGGCGTCGGCGGGGAGAACGGCTGGTATTCCTTCCCCCTGGCCTGGTCCCTGCGGGGCCTCGCCGACCGGCTGGTGGGCGGCGTGGGGCTGCGCCGCGGGCGCCGGGACGCGCACCGGCTGCGCGTGGGCGACTCGGTCGACTTCTGGCGGGTCGAGGAGATCGAGCCCGGCCGATTGCTGCGGCTGCGCGCGGAAATGCGGCTGCCCGGACTGGCCTGGCTGGAAATGCGCGCCTGCACGGACGACACAGGCCGCACCCACTACCGCCAGCGCGCCCTGTTCCACCCCCACGGCCTGCTCGGCCACGCCTACTGGTGGAGCGTCTCTCCTTTCCACGCCGTCGTCTTCGGCGGCATGGCCCGCAACATCGCCCGCACGGCCGAGCGGGCGGACGGCAACGGCCGCGGAACGGGGGCGCCTTCACCCGGCCACGCGAGCGCGCCGGCGGCCCGGCAACCCGAATGAGGTGACCGGCGGATTCCGCCGGCGCCGTATACATCCCTTTCCGAGGGATGAAAGGGATGCCCTCAACCGGCAACGGCACCCGATTTCAGGCTCGCGCCGCGAAATCGGGTGCCGTTGCCGCCTGCCGGCCTTTCTAGGCGCCGTACGCCGGAAGCTGCTTGGGGCTGAGACCGTATTTGTTGTGGTGCGGCGTGGTGTCCAGGCACATGAAGACCAGCAGGACGATCCAGCCCACGATCGGAATCAGGCCGAACAGAACCCACCACCCCGAACGATCGGTGTCGTGCAGGCGCCGGACGGTGACGGCGAGCGTGGGGAGGAGTACGGCCAGGACGTACACCGACCCGATGACGTCGTTCGTACCGAATACGGCGTCGGCGATGGCCAGCACGATGCTGATGACGGAGCTGATCAGGGTGAACATCCAGTACTCCTGGCGCCGCGCGCGCCCGCTGAACACCGCGTATTTCTTGAGTACGTCCACGTACCAGTGCACTGGGTCTCCCAAAGCCGATGGGCCCCGGAGGGCCCGTTTTCCACATGTAAAGCTGGGGTAAAAACTACACCATGCCGGAGGGTGCTGCTGCGACGGGGAGAAATCCCAGCATCTTCTCGAGGTCGGCGGGTGTGCGGTAGTGCACACCGGTCATGCCGAGCGCAATGGCAGTCTCGACGTTCTCCTTGCGGTCGTCCACAAACAGGCACCGGTCGGCGGGAATTCCTGCCCGCTCGACTGCGATCTCGTAAATCTCCCGGTCCGGCTTGGCCACGCCCACCCGAGTGCTGCTGACCAGGTGGTCCGCGAGATCCATCAATCCCAGAGACTCAAGGTCGCGGTCAATCGCTGCCCTCAGCTCTCCTCCAGCACCGCCCGGATCACATACCGTGCGTTGCACGCCATCGCCGGGTTCGACCTCCGGTAGTACGGCAACGCGATCAGCGCCTGCGAGAGCGTCCGCCCCCGGCCGCGCCGCCACGTCGCGTCGTCCACGCCGAGCGCCTCGCGGAAGATGTCCCGCGCACGGGCGGGGAGCAGGTTCCATGCCGGGAAGAGGTCGCAGGCCGGGTCGCCTATCCCCGTACACCCGAAGTCGATCACGGAGGTCAGCCGACCGTCGCCGTTCACCAGCAGGTTGCCCGGCATGAGGTCGGCATGCAGCCACACCGGCGGCCCGTCCCGGGCGGGGGCCCGCAGCGCGTCCTCCCAGACGGCGGTCACGGCGTCGCAGTCGACGGCCTCCTGCGGGATCCCGCGGAGCTCCTCGATCGCCGCCCGGGTGGCCGCGTCGAGCGAGGCAACCGGCCCACCGCGGTGGGCCGTCGGCGCCCCCGGCAGGGCGACGCTCCGCATCGCCGTCACGAACCCGGCCAGGTCCCGGGCAAGTTGCCCGGGCGCGCGCAGCGCCCCGGCCTCGGGGTTCTCCCCCGGCAGCCACCGGTACACGGACCAGGGCCACGGATACCCCTCGCCGGGACGGCCGTCCCCGAGCACCTCGGGGACGGCAACGGGCAGCCGCGGCGCGAGGCGCGGCAGCCACGCCTGCTCCAGCACCACGTCCCCGGCCCCGCCGGCCACCAACGGCAGCCGTACGACCATGCGGTCGCCCAGCCGGTACATGGCGTTCACCGTCCCACCGGACGGCAACCGCTCCACCGCGAGCCCCGCCCACTGCGGGAACTGCGCGGCGATCAGCCGCCGGACGAGGGCGTCGTCGATGGGGTGCGTGCCGGGATGCATCGTCATCGGCGTCATCATCGGCTTCTCTTGCCCCGTGCTCATGGACGCCATCCGACCGGCGAACGCAGGCGGCCGTCAAGCAGTCCTGCCAACCGCACGCGCGTGACCGTCAGGTTCTGCCCCGTGGAGAACATGCCGGATCGCGGCGGCCAACGCCGCCACCGGTTACGTCGAGGCCGTGACGCCCCGACTCACTGTCAGGAGTGCCTGCCGCCCCGGGAGTCGCCCCTCCGGCTCCACGGCCGCCAGTTCGCCTGCATCGTGCCGGGCCCATGCGGCCCCGCCTCCCGCGACGGGACGCCGACGCGCGAGCCACGATAGGGTCCGCGCATGTCGGATGCGATAGCGACTGCGATCACCGCGGCGGCGGGCCTCGGCGGCGCGCTTCTCGGCGCGATGCTCCCGCAACGCTACAACGCCCGCGAACGCGCTGCCGAGGCGGAACTCGCCGACCGAAGGCGGTCGTTCGAGGAACGTCGAGAGGCGTACACGGCAATGAACCGCGCATCCGAGCAGTTCCACACGCTCCTCAAGGACGCTCTGCAGCGCATGCGCGACGGCATCTATACGGAGGAGGACCGCAGCCGTCTCGAGGATTCCCGCAGGGAATACCGCGATCACTACGCAGCAGCCCAGATGATCGTCCCGCTGCGGATCATGGAGGCGTCACGGGAGCTCAACAAGGTCCTTGCGGGGGTCGACGCAGCGGCCAAACGCATCGACCGCGGCTTCGCGCGCGACGGGGAGAGCGCCGAGCGCCTGCTCATCGAGGTCAAGCAGGCGGAGCCCCGGATGGTGACGATGCGGACTCTGATGCGGGAGGACCTGGGAATCCGGGACTAGGGCGCTTCCGATGGCTCTTGGACGATGCCTCGGAGCCGGATGACAATCGTGCTTGGCAACGCCCCCGGTGCCTTGAGCACCGGGAGCTCTCGTTTCCGGCCAGTCGTCGGCTGTCCACGAATGACCGTACTGCTCTGCGGGGCATCGTTTACGTCCTGTGCAAGGGCGTGAGCCGGGAGGCGTCCTGCCGAGAGCCTTCGGCATTTGCCGTGGCTTCGGCCCGGCGCAGTCGGCGGTGTGCTGCCGCCAGCAGGGCCAGCACGCCGAGCATCAACGTCGCGTTGGCGACGTACTTCGCGGCGTACGCCACCTGCCCGTTGGGTTGGACGACGAACGACAGGCCCGCGTTGACCACGAGAGCGGAGCCGCTGACGGCCAGGATGTGCATCCGTCCCCACTGGGCCCGGCTCGACCACCGCAGCAGCAGTCCGGCACCCAGTGACAGGGACAGCACGTCCAGCGCGACCCCTGCCCAGGTCGGAGGGATCAACTGATGCGTGGCCAGCAGGGCCACGGCGGTGCAGGCAGTCAGCCACAGAGGCGGCGGGACCCGCCCGGGCATCGGCCTTCTGCGGCGCGGCAGTGTGAAGGCGAGTGCGACGAGGGTCAGCACGATCACTGCGGTGACGCCGAGTTGGACGGGGCTCGCCATGAACTTCTTGGTGTGCTCCCTGAAGATGACCGCGGCGCCGAGGCAGTACAGCAAGGCCATCACGGCCATGCCGCCCCGGCGCAGCCACGGGCGGTCGGCGAGCCGTGGGGTGAGGGATTCGACCACGGCGATCGGTGCGGCGAAGCTCCAGATCACATGGCCTGCAAGGAAGTTCAGTGTGTGCTGGAGGCTGATGCCCAGAACGGGGACGAGGGTGGACGACCGTTCCCGGTCCCAGGACGGCTCGTCGACGAAGTGGGGATTGAACAGGCTCTGGTCGATCAGTCCGGCCTGGGCAAGCCCGAATGCCGCGCTCAGCAGCAGGATCGTCGGCCAGCCCCGCCCGGTCCGGCGGGCGGCCTCCCGGATCATCACGGCCACGGCGCCGTAGAGCGGGGCGAGGATGAGCAGCCCCGCGAGCAGTTCCCGCGGACGGCCGATGATCTGGTCGTAGCCGATCAGGTACTCGGCGCAGACCGGGGAGAGCAGTAACAGCCCCAGTGCCGGTAACCATCGGTGGTGTCGTGCGGTGTGCAAGGTGCGTTCCCTTCCCGAGCCGGTCCGGGCGGAGCGGCTGAAGCAGCTCCATCATAAACCGAGTGCTCGGTCTATTAATGTCGGCCGGCCGCCGCCGGGGCGTAGTCTCTGATCGCAGCCCCGGACAGAACAGAGAAGGACGTCATGAGGACGGTCGACCCGGCCAAGCACCAGGCACGGAAGCGGCACATCGTGGACGCCGCGACGGTGCTCTTCGCCACCAAGGGCTTCGAGCGCACCACGACGGCCGAAATCTGCAAGGCGGCCGGCATGAGTGCCGGCAACCTCTTCCACTACTTCCCCAACAAACGAGCCGTTTTCCTCGCCGTCTTCGAGGACGACCGGGACGACAAGGCAGAACGCCTGGTGCAGGCCCAGTCCGCCGAGGACCCGTGGCAAGCCCTGCTGGAGGTCGTCGACCTCCTCGCCGCACCGGCAGCGGAGCCGCTGGCACCACCGTTGGTCATGGAAGCGATGGTTCAGGCGTACCGGGATCCCGAACTCGAAGCGGTACTGAGCCGCAGCAACGCCGAGGAACACGCCACGGTCGCCGCACTGATCAGGAAGGCCGCCGCCACCGGACAGGTCGACCCCGGCCTCGACCCGGACGGCGCCGCCTCGTGGGTCCTGGCCATGGTCGCCTCCCTCTACACCAGTGCCGCCGGCGACCCCGCCTTCAAACCGGCCGAGCAACTGCCCACCCTCCGGCTCATCCTGCAAAGGTTCCTCCGTGCAGGGCCGAAGGAATCGAGCTGACCCCTCTTGCCCGAGGGGTCGTTGGCCGGCTCAGGCATCAATATGTCGGCAGCGACCAGCACATGCCGCCGATACCCTGCACTCCGTGATCAACTCAACTGTGGGCCTTGACGACACCGAGGTGGCGATAGCCGCGGCCCGTGCCGGTGCGGAGGTCGTACGCGCCAGGTACGGGCAGCGGCATGCCCGCGTCGACAAGGGAGCCGGGGATTTCGCCACCGAAGCCGATGTGGCAGCCGAGGAGGTGATCCTGGGCGTCATCCGTGCTGCGCGGCCCGAGGACGCCGTCCTCGGTGAGGAGGGCGGGCAGCGGGGTTCGGCCGGATCGGCACGGCAGTGGTTGGTGGACCCGCTGTGCGGCACCCTCAACTACGCTGTCGGCAATATGCTGGTGGCCGTCAACGTGACACTGCGCAATGGCCCGGCGGCGGTGGCGGATCCGTTCAGCGGCGAGGTGTTTTTCACCGACGGTGAGACTGCTCGGCTTCGGCATGACGGACGCGATACGCAGCTGGCGCCGACAGCGGCCACCCGGCTGGTGGACGTGAACCTGGATCCGCCCTTGCGTCGTGACCGGAATCGACGGCGCCCCGATCGGGTCGGCGGGCCGAGGGCTTCTCGTGACCGCGGACGCCGAGACCCACGGGCTGCTGCTCTCAATGATCCGCAGCCGAGGCGAAGTTGCCGAGGGCCGTTGAGGTGAGCTCATTTCAGGGGCCCGGCGGCAACGTACCTCGATCCGCCCCCCTCACCCCTCGGCGCTCAGAATCATGAAGTTCTCGGGGTTCGGTACGGGGGTGAATCCGGCCTTCGCGTAGACCACGTGCGCGTCGCGGGTCGACAGCAGCACGCGCTTGAGCCGATAGGGGGCAAGGTGGTCGCGAATCGCCGTGGCAAGCCACGTTCCGAGCCCCTTGCCGCGGTGGGCGGGGGCGACGTAGACGTCGCAAAGCCAAGCGAAGGTGGCACGGTCGGTAATCACGCGAGCGTAGGCAGCCTGGTCTCCGCCGACGTCGTAGACGGCGAAGTTCAGCGAGCCGCGCGCCGACTCCTCGACAGTCTCCCGAGTGCGCCCCAGGGCCCAGAACGCGTCTGTCGAGAGCCAACGGTGCACTAGTTCCAGGTCGAGGCGATCCGGGTCCGTAGAGAGCTCGTACCCGTCGATTCCACCGCTGGTGATCACGGAGCGGCAGCGTATCCGTGGGGCTTGGTTTTTCCAAGTGATTGTCATGCCAAATGAGATGATTTCTCAGCACCCTCGCCCGCACCGCCCCGCACCGCGGCCCTGTTGAACAGATACGACCCCACCAGCACGCCCGCAATCACCAGCAACCCACCCCACAACTCATGGAACGTGGGCCCTCGTCCCTCCCACACCAGATTGAAGCCGGCGCCGAACACCGCCTCCATGCCGATCACCGGGCCCATGACCGTGGCCGGCAACAGCCGTGAGGCGATGTTCCAGAACCACGTCGCGCACCACGAGCCCAGCAGCGCCAGTGCCGCGCACCACAGCACGAACGGCCACAGGGTGCCTGGGTCCGAGAACGGCGACGGGCCGGAACCGGACCTCGCCAGCGGCACCAGGAACAGGGCGCCGCCGAAGGCGCCCAGGCCGATGCAGGCCGTCCATGTGGTGTTGTCCACCGCAGAACGCACGCGCTTGAGGACCATGCGGTTCGCCACGACGAAATAGGACCAGGCCACACTCGCCCCGAAGCCCAGCGCGGCGCCCACCAGCAGGTCGCGTTCGCTGCCCGACCTGAGCGCGGACGCGCCGGAGTTCACCAGGAGAAGCCCCGCCGAGATCATCGCGACCGGGAGCAGCAGCCTGCGCCACTCCAGTACCTTCTCCAGTGCGTTCGAGGCGAGGGTGACGAGGAGCGGGATCAGGCCCGTCAGTGTGGACGCGAGCACCCCGCCGCCGGTCGCCGAGGACAGCGACAGGAGCAAGTAGAAGCCGATGTAGCCCACCACCCCCAGGTGGAGGGCCGTCAGGACGGACCGCAGGCCCAGTTCGCGCAGGCCGCTGCGGCGCGTGAACAGCACGGCCGCGGACATCAGTCCGAACACCGTGTAGCGGCCCACGACCAGGTAGTACACGTTCACCGGCGCGACCGCCGCCGGGCCGAGAAACGTGAAGCCCCACAGGGCCGTTGCCGCGAGCGCCGACAACAGCCCCACGGCGAGCGAGCGGGGCGCCATGACGGTCATGAGTGCACCTCTTCCCCAATGAGCCAGGTCAGCCGTGCGCCTGCGCCACCGGGGTGAGGACGGTGCGGGTGCGGGTGTGCGCCTCGACTGCTTTCCTGCTGTAGTGGAGCGGGAACGACCGGTCCTCGCTCCAGTCCGGATACAGATCATCCCAGTGTGCGGCACCCGGGCGGCCGGACTGGCCGGGGCTGTTCATGGCGCGCGAGTTGTCCCAGCCCCCGACGTCCACCACGATGCGGAAGCTCGCTCCCTCGTCCTGGGCGAAGTGCCGGTCGTAGCCCGTGCTCATCACCGTGTCCCCGCTGCCCCCGCGTTCCCGGCGCGGCAGCCGCCCCCGGTGCCGGCCGAGGCGGCCGGCCAGCGGGTGCGCCGGTGCGGCATGGTGCAGGGCTCCCCAGCGCCAGCGGGCCGGGTCGTCGTCCCCGAGCAGATCCGCGGTCTCGCGCCGGGCCTCCCGCAACGAGCGCGTCAGCAGCACGTCCAGCGTGCTGCGGTCGTCTCGGCGCAGCGCCTCCAACAGGGCGATGTCGGTTCGGACGTCCACGCCGACCACCTCATCGGCCAGCAACCGCCGCATCGCCTCCGGCACCCGGTCCGGTGCCACGAGTGCGGACAGCGCGTGGCGCAGCAGCGCCGGGCGCAGGTGGCGGCGCGACCACACCTCGTAGAACGCCGCCGCAGCGGAATCGACCGTCTCGTCGCCGTCCCACGCGCGCAACAGCCCGACCACCCCGGCCACTTGCGCACCGGGCTCGTAGCCGTCCAGAGCCGCGCCCAGCACCCGGCCCGCAGCCAGGTTCACCGTGTCGCCCTGCAACCGCACGCAGTCCGCCACGGTCACCGCCGTCGCCTCGCGCAGGACCTCGGCGATGCGGTCGTACCGGAAGCGGTGGTCCCAGTCGAAGGCGACGGGGCACCGGTCGTGCGGGAAGTCCGCGGGCAGGTTCATCTCGTTGGCGCTGGCGAACCAGCCCTCCGGGGGATTCCGTACGGACGGCAGTCTGTCCGGTGCGACGTGGCCGGACCATTCGTACCGCCCGTCGCCGGGGACCGGGAGCGTGCCGTCCCAGCCCCGCCGCAGGGGGACGCGTCCCGCGGGGCGCCAGCCGATCGTGCCGTCCGGTGTCGCGTAGACGACGTTCTCGCCGGGGGTCCCCCAGCGGTCGAGCGCGTCGACGAACGCGTCGGCGGTGCGGGCCCGGAGCCATTCCAGGCTGCCGAGGTACGGGGCCGTGCCGGGTTCCAGCCATGCCGCCCGGACGGCGAACGCGGTGTGCCGGTCCGGGTCGGTGTGGACGACCGGTCCGTGCCGCGTGAAGCGCAGCTCCACGTCGACCGGTTCGCCGCCCGCCACGTCGATCGTCTCCCGGACGACCCGCATCGGCTCCCAGCGGCCGGCGTAGCGGTACTCGTCGGGGGCGCCGGGGCGGGTCTCGTAGACGTAGAGGTCCTCCTGGTCGATCGCGAAGATCGTCACCCCGAAGGCGACGTGCCCGTTGTGCCCGATCGACAGGCCGGGCAGTACGGGTTCGCCGGCGCCGATGGCGTCGAGGCCCGGTGCCGAGAGGTGGACGAGGTAGCGGAGGGAGGGCACGGTGATCGCGCGATGCGGGTCGTTGGCGAGCAACGGGCGCCCGGTGGCGGTCCGTTGCGCGCCGATCACCCAGTTGTTGCTGCCTTCCGGACGGGTGTGCGGAGACGAAGGGCTGTCATCGGTGAAGTCCACCGGTGCGGTCGCCCGCCGGTAGTCGGCGAGGACGTCGTCGGGGATCAGCGATAGATCGAGTCCGTCGGGGACGCGCAGGCGCCGCCACGGCTCGCGTACCCTGCGCAGCTCCTCCACCTCGGGGCCGAAGTCCCGCAGGGTACGCGCACGGGCGACCTCCTGCTCGACGTTGCCGAACAGGCCGTGGCTGCGGATGACGGCGACGTCCCGTGGTTCCCATCGCGCCGGCCGGTACCCGAGCTCCCGGAATTCGGCCGGCAGCAGTTCGGGCCGCTGCTCGCACAACTCCACGTAGGCATTGATGCCGTCGGTGAAGGCACGGGCCACGCGTTCGGTTCCCGGACCGTACGCCGACCACTCGGCGTCCATGTCACCCCGGTAGAGGAACAGCCGTGCCGCCCGGTCCCGGGCCACGAACCGTTCCCCGAAGACCTCGGACAGTCTGCCGAGACCGCGGCGGCGCCACAGGTCCAGCTGGAACAGCCGGTCCCGGGCGGCCTGGAAGCCCTGCGCGCGGAACAGATCGTCCTCGGAACGTGCGTACAGGTGCGGTACGCCGTGGTCGTCGACCAGGATCTCCACCGGCTCGGCCAGCCCCGGGACCGGGTACTCATCGTCGTACTCCTCGCCGGGCTTCATCCCGGTTCCCCGGCCCGCAGCGCGGCGCCGGCCGACAGCACCTCGCGGACGAGGAAGTCGAAGTCCGCGAGCGTCGAACGGTGGTTGTTGTCGGCCACGCGGATCACGAACTTGCCGTCGAGCACCGTGTGCGACGGCATGGCCAGGCCCTCGGTCTGCAGCCGGGACAGGACGGCCCGGTTGACGCGGTCCAGGTCCTCGGGTCCGGCACCCGGCCAGACGTAGCGGAAGCACACCACGTTGAGGTCGCTGCGCGAGACGAGTTCCAGATGGTCGTCGGCCTCGACGAGCTCCGCCAGGTGGGCGGCCTGGGCGATGTTGCCCTCGATGGCCCGGGCGAAGGCGTCGATGCCGTGCGTCTTGAGCGCGAACCACACCTTCAACGCCCGGAAGCGCCGGGACTGTTCGATGCCGCGGTCGGCGAAGGACAGCGCGTAGGACGCAGGTCCCCCGGCCGTCTTGCTGATGTAGTCCGCGTGCGAGGCGAAGGCCGCCTCCAGCGCCCCGGCCTGCCGGGTGAGGACGCAGCTGACGTCGAACGGCATGTACAGCCACTTGTGCAGGTCGAAGACGAGGGAGTCGGCCTCGGTCAGCCCGAACAGCAACGCCCGGTGCGACGGCAGGAGCTGGGCGAACGCCCCGAAGGCGCCGTCGACATGGAACCAGAGGTTCTCCTCCCGGGCGACCGCCAGCAGGTCGTCCAGCGGGTCGACGGCCCCGGTGTTGACGGTGCCGGCGTTCCCGACCACGCACAGGGGGTGCAGCCCCGCGTCCCGGTCCGCGCGGATCGCGGCCCGCAGGGCACGGACGTCGATGCGGCGGCCGTGGTCCACCGGGATCTGGCGGAAGAAGCGGCTCCCGATGCCGAGCAGTTCGACCGCCTTCTCCAGCGAGTGGTGCGTCTCCGTGGATCCGTAGACGGTGAGCTGCGCGCCGCCGGCGAGGATGCCCTCGCGCCGGATGTCCGCGGCCGGCCCCTTCGCGCGGCGCGCGGCGGCCAGGGCGGTGATCTGCCCCATGGACGCGCCGCTCGTCAGCAGCCCGGAGCCGTCGGCAGGCCAGTGCAGGGCCTCCTGGAGCCAGGAGATCACCTGCTGTTCGACCATCATCGCGGCGTTCTCGCCCGAACCGAGCGTGCAGTTGATGAGGGAGGCGAGGAGGTCGCCGTAGGCGGCGACGGGCACGCCGGACCCGTTGGCCCAGCCCCAGAAGCGGGGGTGGATGTTGCCGCGGGGGAACGGCAGGACGGTGGCCCGGAATTCCTCGTACACCTCGTCCATCGGGATGCCCGTGTGCGGCAGCCCGGTGCCGAGGGCGGCGCGCACCGGGCCGGGGACCGGCTGCCACACGGGCCGGTCGCGGAGGCCGGCAAGGAAGTCGGCCATGTCGTCGACGATGCGTTTGCCGAGGGCCCGGAACTCCTCCCAGTCGGCGGGGTCGAGCGGGGCGGGGTCGGTGGGGTCGGTCGGGTCGATGGGGTGCCGGTTCATATGTGGTGGTCCTCAGTTGCCCGCGGCCAGTGATGGCAGCGGGGCCGCCGGTACCGGCGGCTCCTTGTCCGTCATGAACGCGGAGAAACGCTCGGGGTGGTACAGCGCGTGCATCGGGTGCGGTGTGCCGTGCAGCGAGGCCAGCACGGCGGCCGCGATGGCGGGGGCCTGGGCGAACCCGCCCGTGTTGTGGCCGCCGTTGATGACGAACAGCCGCGCCCCGGCGGTCGCCTCCGCGTGGTAGAGCCCGAGGGAGGTCGCGGTCCAGGGGCGTATGCAGTACTTGAACGCATAGTTGTCGCCGGCCCGGGACGACGCGCGGAGTCCGGCGCGGTCCGGGAAGAGCCGTTCGATGGTGTCGAGGATGCCGAGCCGGACGGCGGCAAGCCCGCGCTCGTCCGGCTCGGTGCCGGCACCGGTGTATCCGTACCCGGAGCCCACGATGAGGATCTCCTGACCGTCGGCGTCCAGCCCGACCGTCACGTTGGCGTCCTCGGTCACATGGCCGCGGCGCCCGACCTTGAGCGAATTGCCCAGCCGCGTCGCCCGGTTGCTGATCCGCATCCAGCCGCCGAGCACACCGTGGATCTTCCCCTCGCACGGTGTTCCCCGCAGCAGCTCCGGTCCGTACACCCCCGGCGACACGACGACGTGCGCGGAGCCGGGGACCGGCACGGCACAGTCGAAGCCGGTGACCGCGCCGGACGCGTCGCGCCGTACCCCCGTCACCTCGGTGTCCCAGTGGAAGCGGACGCCGCGGTCTTCGAGCCAGTCGACGATACGCCGGGTGAACTTGTGCACGTTGAGGGTGAACCCGGGCACGAGAAGGCCTCCGGCCAGGGTCCCTTCGCGCACCGGGCGGGCCAGTACCGGGTGGTCGCGGGCGAGCTCGGCGGGCGGGAGCTCGCGCAGCAGGGCGCCGATGGCGCGGTGCCGGGCCAGCGCCGCCCGGAGGTGGTCCGCGTCCGTGTACACGCGCAGGATGCCGTCGGCGAGGACGACGTCCTCGAAGAGTTCGGGACGGCGGTGCCGCAGCCGCGCCCACTCCCCCGCCGCCTCGGCGCCGAGCGAGAAGATGTCCTCGTTGTAGGTACGGGCAAGCCAGGAGGGGACGCGCTCGAACTCCTCGATCCAGCCGCGCTCTTCGGCGGTCAGCGACTGCGGGTCGCGGGCCAGCCAGCCGTTGTGCTCGACCGGCCGCCGGAAGAGGTCCGGTGCGGTGCCGTGGAAGTCCTGGTTGTGGTAGTCGTCCATCTCGGTGAAGGTGAACATGCGCGCGTCGTCGCCGGCGTGGCTGCAGCCGTACGCGGACCACGGGGCGGTGCCGGGCGCCGGGGACCTGTCGAGCACGGTCACGCGGAAGCCGTCCTCCGTGAGGCGGACGGCCGTGACGAGGTTGACGATGCCGGCGCCGATCAGGGCGACGTCGCGGTTCCCCGCACCGGCCGGCGCCGGGAGCGGCTGGGGCGGGCGGGTGAACGCGAAGTGCCGCTCGCAGTGGCCGAGGGCCGTGGCGATCGTCTCCAGGCTGCTGCCCGCGTGCCGGGACTCGGCGATGTCCGTTCCGCCGAGCGGCTGTGCGCAACCTGTCGCGTACGAGAGGAACTTGGGTCCCGGTATGTCCTGCGACCAGCGGTGCAGCACCTCGTCGCCGGGCCGCCGCGAGGTGATCAGGCCGGTGGCGCCGTGCAGGACGAGGGCGTCGAGCAGCTGCTCACCGGGGGCGGTGTCCAGCGAGGGGTCGTGCACGATGTTTCCGGACCGCAGGAAGTCCGAGGTTTCCAGACCGGCGTCGGCGAGAGTGAGCAGAATCTTCATCACGCTTGAGATTCCTGTTCTGGGATGGGGCGTTGCGGGGCCTGCGCTGCCCCATCGGGCACCTGCCGGCCGCGCGCGTCGTCGAACGGCGGAGGGCGGCGGTGCATGCGCAGTCGTGCGGGGCCCGGCCCGTCGAAGTCGAAGTCGATTCCGGCGCCGGTCCATCCGTCCCGGAAGGCCTCCTCCAGGGCGCCGGTGTCCTGGAAGGGGACGGTCCGCTCCGGCGTTCCGGCGGGTGCGGGGGGCCAGCCCTGCGGGTTGGGCCGGTACAGCAGGAAGCGCAGCTTTCCGCCGAACTTCCGCACGATGCCGATGGGTTGGAATCCGGCTTCCGACAGGGTGCGTACGCCGTGCGGGTTGTGCGGTGAACTGGTGGCGAACAGGTGCCGGATGCCGGTGTCCGATCCATCCGCCGCGTCTGCTCCGTCCGCTCCGTCCGCCAAATCCGCAACGTCCGCCAGGGCGCGGGCGTTCATGAGCCGGGCGAGTCCGTGCCCGCGCCAGCCGGGCAGCACGGCGACGGTGTCCCAGTGGCCGACGGCGGTGTGCTCCTCCGGTGGCAGAGCGCTGTCCTTCGCCAGGTTGAACGGGCGGTCGCGGGGAAAGTAGACGATCCGGTAGGCCACGGTCTCGCCGTGGTGCAGCACGCCGTAGCAGCGGCCGCCGTCGGCCAGGCAGTAGGCGATGAACTCGGGTGTGCTGGTCTGGAAGATGCCCGGGTCCGGCAGGGCGGAGGCGATCCGTTCCTGGAGGCCGAGCAGGAGTTCCAGGTCCCCGGGGCCGAGCCGGCGGACGTCGAACGTCATGGGGCGGCCGCCGCGGAGACGGCGGAGACGAAGGCCGCGATCAGAGGGTCGGGCTCGATATCACCCGGGTCTGCCGGGAGTTCGGGGTGCCACAGGACGCCCACGGTCCATGCCGGCCCCTCCCGCTCGATCGCCTCGGCGAGGGAGTCGTCCGACCTGGCCGTGACACGCCACCCGATGCCGCCCGGGGCCTGCTCGGGCTCGCCGAGGCCCTGATGGTGGTAGGAGGTGACCTTCAGCGGCTGTTCCCCGTAGGCGTCCGCGATTTTGCTGCCCGCGACGGGCGTGACGCAGTGCCGGGAGGGTTCTGTGAGGGACGTCCGGTGGGCGACGAGTCCCTGATTGACGTCCGGGACATGGGATATCAGCGGATTTCCGGTGACGGTGTGGAGTATCTGGGCGCCGCGGCAGATGCCGAGGGTCGGCAGTCCCCGGTCGAGCGCCGACCGGGCGAGCCGGGTCTCGAATCGGTCGCGTCCGGGCTGGTAGGGATATCCGGGCTGTGCGGTGGTGCCCGTGCAGTGGGCGGGGTCGATGTCCTCGCCGCCGGTGAGCAGCAGCCCGTCGACAGCGGAAAGATACGGTTCGCAGAGTTCTTCGGCAAGACAGGGTATGACCACCGGCAACCCGCCTGCACGGGCCACCTGCTCGACATATCCGCGATGAATGCTGTGGCTCTGTATGGCTTCGCGAAAACGTGACGTCACCCCGATGCGGGGCCTCATGCACATGTACCCAACTCCTCGATATCGAGCACGCAATGGGTATCGCCATGTGACCGGACGGCACGCTAACCGACCCCCGACGGGTCGCGCAAGATCTCCAGGGTGAACACTCCGCCGCAACACACCTGGTTTGTCAGGGCGTTGACAACGAACAACCGGGGACCTCACCATTATCGGCGTCCGGCGATCAAGGGCGCTCGTGCACCGCGCCCGAATGCGACAACGCCGCCGGCGCCGGAGGAGTTTCCTCCGTTACTCATGACAACTCCTCACGGGCAACTCCTCACGGCAACTCCTCACGGTGCACCTCCTCATGACAGCCCCGCACCGCCCCGGATTTCCGCTGCACCGGCCGGGACGGAGATTTCTGCGCCCTCGATCCATTCAGGCCGCCCTTGCCCCTGGGCAATGGCGCCGACGGGAGAGGTACTGACACGTGACTGGCCGATCCGTCCGCACGCCGAAAGACCTGCTGGCCAACAAACTGATCGACGAGGCCGACCTGCCGGAGATCGCCGATGTCGCCCGGCGCTATGCCGTGAGCATCACGCCGGCCATGCAGGACCGCATCTTCGAGACGGACGATCCGGTGGGCCGGCAGTTCGTCCCCACCGGGCAAGAACTGCTCGTCACCCCGGAGGAGAGCGACGACCCCATCGGCGACGACCCCTTCACCCCCGTGAAGGGCATCACCCACCGCTACCCGGACCGGGTGCTGTTCAAGCCGGTGCACGTCTGCCCCGTCTACTGCCGCTTCTGCTTCCGGCGCGAAGTCGTCGGCCCCGGTGACCAGATGCTCCGGGACGCCCACCTGGAGGCGGCCCTCGACTACATCCGCGCGCACCCCGAGGTGTGGGAGGTCATCTTCACGGGCGGCGACCCGCTCATCATCGCGCCCGTGAAGCTGCGCCCCATGCTGGAGGCGCTCGATGCCATCGAGCACGTGAAGGTCATCCGCTTCCACACCCGGGTACCGGTGGTGGACCCGCACCGGGTGACGGCGGATCTGGTCGACGCGCTCCGGCTCACGACGCCGGTGTGGGTCGTCGTCCACACCAACCACAGTCAGGAGATCGGCGACGACGCCCGCGCGGCGCTCGCCCGGCTCGTGGACGCCGGCATCCCGCTCGTCAGCCAGACCGTGCTGCTCAAGGGGGTGAACGACACCCCCGAGGCGCTGGAGGAGCTGTTCCGCACGCTGATCGTGAACCGCGTCAAGCCGTACTACCTGCACCACGGCGATCTGGCCAAGGGAACCGGCCACTTCAGGACCACCATCGGCGAGGGGCAGGAGCTGATGCGGCGCCTGCGCGGCAGGGTGTCCGGCATGTGCCAGCCCACGTACGTCCTGGACATCCCCGGCGGGCACGGCAAGGTGCCCATCGGGCCGGTGTACCTGGCGGACGACGCCGCCCGGGTCACCGACCCGTGGGGCGAGGAGCACGTGTACCCGCCGAAGCCCGCCGGAGGTCAGACCGAAGGTCAGGCTGAAGGACAGGCCGGAGGACAGGCCGGATGAGCAGCAATGCAACCAGCAGGCCCAGCCGCACGATCCTGGCGAACATCAACAGCGACACCATGGCCGAGAACCCCACGGACCGCTATCTGCGGGCGATGGCGCTGCCCACGCCCCGCATGCTGTGGGAAGCCGAGCCGGGCGACTGCGTGGTGATGCTGGCGCCGTGCCCGCCGCACTTCCGCGAGTACGTGGCGCACACCGTCGGTCTCGACGTGGCACAGGTCGACATCGTCGCCCCTGCCGGGACCGCCACCGTCCACGCCCTCGACGTCGCCGGCGCGCTCGGCGCGACCGGCCGCCTCGCCGATCGGCCCATGCTGGAACCCTTCGCCCTGGACCGCCCGGTCCTGGAGTTCGCCCGCCGGACCGGCGTGCAGTTGTACCCGTACTCCGCCCACCCCGACGACTCCGTTCTGGAGACCGTCCGCCGCGTCAACACCAAGAGCGGCATCCGGGAGACGGTGGCGGGCCTCGGACTGCCGGTCGCGGACGGTGGTTTCGCCGCCACCCGGGCCGAACTCGCCGGGAAACTGGCCGCGTTCCTCTCCGACCGCCCCGCCGTGATCGTCAAGACCGACCGGTCCTCGACCGGCTTCGGCAATCTGGTGATCGAGGCCGGCGCACGGGAGTCCCGGGCCCGGCGCGTCCAGGAGGCCCTCGGCGACGGGCCCGACCCCGCCTGCGGCTGGACGTACGAGGAGTACCTCCCCCTCACCGCCTCCCCGAGCATGGAGATGCTCTGCGAGGACGCCGGTGTCACCGAGTACTACAGCTGCGACCAGCGGACGGTGGACAACGCGTGGACGGGCATGGTGGCCCCCGCCGCCGAGGGCCCCTGGCACGGTGAACTGCGCAAGGCCGCCCTGCTCATCGGGGAATGGCTGCACGCCCGGGGCTACCGCGGCATCTTCGACGTCGACTGCGGCACGTACGACGGCGGTTACGTGGTCACCGAGGCCAATGTGCGCGTCACGGGCGGCACGTTCCTGGAGAAGCTGGCGCGCCGGCTGCGGCCCGGTGACGCGCCCGTGCACTGGCGGGCGGACAGCCGGCCCGGCGGGCCGGGCCCCGATTTCGCCGAAGCGCTGCGCCGCATCGAGGCCGCGGGCCTCGCCGACCCGTCCGCCGCGGCCCGGACCGTCCTCACGGCGGACACCCGGGAGACCGACGGGAAGTGGCGCTACCTGGTGGTGGGCCGGGACGCCGCGTCCGTCGCGGCGGCCGAACGGGAGACGGAGGCGCTGCTGGGCCTCGGCCCCGGCTCCGGCCCCGGGTGACCCGCCCAACCACCCCGCAGCCGGCGCCACATGACCGAATTGCGCATGGACGCACCGGCCGCCGCCCCGTGATCATTGCTGCCCGGCAGGCACCGCGACCGCCGGCGCTCCCCGACCAGAACGGCCTCCGCATGAACGTCGTCACCCGCCAGCGCGGCGGAATTCTGCCGCTGACCATCGCCTCGGTCCTCTGGGGCGTGTGGACCACGGCCGAGAAGTACTCGCTGTCCGGCCTCCCCGTGATGACCGTCCTCGGCGTCTCCCTTGCCGCCGCCACCGCCCTGCTGTGGGCCGTCCTGCTGAACAAGGGCCATCGGCGGCCGAACCGCGCCCAGTTGAGGCTGCTGGCCGTGCTGGGGCTGCTCGAGCCCATGCTGGGCTATGCCGCGATCAGCATGGGCCTGGTGCACATCGAGGCGACCCAGGGCGCCCTGCTGTCCGGGACCGAGTCCTGCTTCGTGGTGGCGCTGGCGGCGATCGTCAGCCGGCGCCTCCCCACGGTCCGCGGCATCACGGGCGTGCTGCTGGCCACGGCCGGCGTGGCACTGCTCAGCGGCGCGCACGCGACGCTCGGGCTGACACCGGGGGACCTGATGGTCCTCCTCGGCTCGCTGGCCGCGGCAACCTCCACCATCGTCGCGGGACGGGCCGTACTCGACCTGGAACCACTGGTGGTGACGGCCTATCAGTTCACGTTCGGCTTCCTGTTCACCCTGCCGCTGCTGGCCTGGCAGTGGGCGACGGACGGCGGCGACGGCGCGGCGACGGCCCGGCCGGGGCACTGGTTCGTGGTCGTGGTCGTCTGCGGCGGGGGCCTGGCGGCGGCCTTCCTGCTGTTCAACCACGCGATCACGCGCGTCTCGGTGTCGGCCGCGGGCGTCGTCCTCAACATCATCCCGTTGTTCGGCCTGCTGGCCGCCACCCTGCTGCTGGGCGAGAGCGTCAACCGCTGGCAGTGCTTCGGGGCCGTGCTGATCCTCGGAGGGATCTTCCTGTTCACGGAGTCGGATGTGGAGGGGTGACACACAATCCCCGGGAACGGTACTTCCGTACCGTTCCGCTTCACACCACCGCCAGCACGATCTTCCCGGTCAGGTGCCCCCGCTCGCTCTCCCGCTGGGCCTCCGCCGCCTCCGACAGCGGGTAGAGGCGGTGGATCGGCAGCTGCAGGATGCCCGACTCGAACAGGCCGAGGGCCGCCGTGAGGGCGGGCACCGTGCGGGACGCGCCCGGTTCGGCGCCGGAGGAGAAGCGGACGCCGTGGCGCAGGGCGCCCTGACTGTCGGCGATCGTCACGACACGGTCGGGGCCGCCCGTCAGCTCGACCGAGACGCCCACCGCGTCGCCCTTGCCCGCCGCGTCCAGGGCCGCGTGCACCCCGTCGGGGGCCAGCTCGCGGACCCGGTCGGCGAGGCCCTCGCCGTAGACGACCGGGTGGGCGCCGAGCCCGCGCAGGTAGGCGTGGTTGGCCTCGCTCGCGGTGCCGATGACATGGATGTCGCGGGCCCGCGCGAACTGTACGGCCATCGTCCCCACACCCCCGGCCGCGCCATGGACCAGCAGGGTCTCGCCCTCGCGGAGTTCCAGCAGCTCCAGGGCCCGCCAGGCCGTCTCGGCCGCCACCGGCAGCGCGGCGGCCTCCTCCCACGGCATCGAGACGGGCTTGGCGACCAGCCGGCTCGCGTCCGCCAGGGCGCGCTCGGCGTACGCGCCGGTGACCGTGGGGCCGAGCACGGCGTCCCCCGCCTGCACCCCGGTGACGCCGTCGCCGACCGCCTCCACCACGCCGGAGGCCTCCCGGCCGGGGACGCAGGGGAACTCGACCTGGACGAGCGCGGCCATGTCTCCGCTGCGGATCTTGTGGTCGATCGGATTGACCCCGGCGGAGCGCACGGCGATCCGCACCTGCCCCGGCCCCGGAACGGGCAGATCGATCTCGACGGGGTGCAGCACATCGGCGGATCCGTAGGTGCCGAAAGCAATGGCCTTGATCTTGGTCATGGGTTCACGATGCCTTGAAGGGGAGGATTCCGCGCCTCGAGCCCGCGCCTTGGGAGGCTTACTGTACACCTGTACAGTAAGGGCCGTTGCCGGGATCGGAGAGAGACACGGACGGCCCGGAAAACAAGATCGGGACCCCCTTCCGGTTTCCGCGCCGCCGGAGGTACTCCTGAAGCCATGACCCGCATGACCGAAGACCCTGGACAAGAAACCGAGTCCGGCTGGTACGTCGACGACCGCTGCATGAACTGCGACGTCGCCCGGCAGCTCGCCCCCAGCCTGATCGTGGAGACCGACGGCCGCTCGGCCGTACGCCACCAGCCGCGCAACGCCGCCGAGTTGCAGCAGCTGCACGCGGCCGCCCACGCCTGCCCCACCCGGTCGATCCGCCACCCCACGCAACAGCTCGACCCCGCCCTCGACCCGTTCCCGCTCGCCCTGGACGAGCACGTGCACCTCTGCGGCCACAACTCCCTCCGGACCGCCGGCGCCAACTCCTATCTCCTGCGCCGCCCTTCGGGCACGGCCATGATGATCGACACACCGCGCTGGAGCCCGGCGCTGGCCGACCGCTACGAGGCGGCGGCCGGACCGGTCACCGACGTGCTCCTCACCCACCGCGACCATGCCACCCACGGGCGCCGCTACGCCGACCGCTTCGGTGCGCGGCTGTGGATCCACGAGGGCGATCTCGACGCCGCCCCGGACGCCGACCGTGTCCTGTGCGGACAGCGGCCCACCGAGGTTGCGGAGGGCGTGGTCGCCCACCCGCTGCCGGGTCACACGCGCGGCAGCGTCCTCTACGTCGCCGACGACCTGTACTGCTTCAGCGGTGGCAGCTTCTACTGGTCCCGTATGACCGGGGACATCGAGATCGCGGAGAACGTCGTCTGGTACTCCGTCGACGAGTTGGCGGCCTCCCTCGCCCGTACGGCAGGCCACCTGCGCTTCGCATGGCTGCTGCCGGGCCACGGGGACCGCATGCGGCTGTCCGCCGACGACATGGGCGAACGGCTCGCGCGGCTGGCGGAACGCACGCGCGCACTCCGGCCCCGGCCCGTGGACTTCACGGCGCACCGCTGGTGAGCACCGCTGGTGAGACCCGCCGTCAGGGCTGCGGAACAGCGCACTCGGCGGCGCGGCTGACGTCCTCCCACTTCCGCCACGTCGCCATCCGGTCGCGGTAGATCTCCAGCGCCCCGTCGAACACGGCACTGCCGAGGATCAGCCGGAGCGGCGGCTCGTCGCTGTTCACCAGCTTCAGCAACGCCTCGGCGGCGAGCCGCGGTTCGCTGTCGACCGAGCCCTCGGCGTACTGCTCCGCCAGCTCGGCGCGCATGGATGCGTAGGCCTCCATCGGGGCTGCGGTCGTCATGTTGTTCCACAGGTCGGTCCAGTAGCCGCCGGGTTCGACGATGGTGGTCCTGACCCCGAAGCGGGCGGCCTCCATGGCCAGCGCCTCGCTCATCCCCTCCAGCGCCCACTTGCCGGCGTTGTACATCCCCGAGGACGCGTGGGCCGCGACGCCGCCGATGCTGGATATCTGGACGAGGTGACCGGACCCCTGGGCGCGCAACTGCGGCAGCACGGCCTGGCTCACCCACAGCGGGCCGAAGAAGTTGACGTCCATATGGGCCCGCGCCTCGGCCTCCGAGAATTCCTCGACGGCGCCGGCGGCGATGGTTCCCGCGTTGTTGACGACGATGTCGAGCCGGCCGAACGCCGCGACGGCCTGCTCGACGGCCGTGAAGACGGCGGCCCGGTCGGTGACGTCGACGCGCACGGTGACGAGCCGGCCCGGGTGGGCGGCGACGAGGTCGTCGAGGAGTTCGATGCTGCGGGCGGCGCCGACGACGCGGTCGCCCGCGTCGAGGGCGGCTTGTGTGAAGGCGCGGCCGAGGCCGCGGGTGGCGCCGGTGATGAACCAGACACGGGACATGAGGAGTTGGTCTCCTTTCGGGCGGACGACTTAATGAAGCGAGACGTTGCGTCTCGCGTCACCGTCATGAGTGTGCACCGCCCCCCGCCCGAAGATCAAGGGAATAAGGGAATAGCGGTGCCGCCCGGCCGAATCCCGGCCGGGCGGCACGCATACAGGAGTCGTCTCAGCCGTGCAGCGCCTTCAACACCGCGTCGGCCATGACCCGTTCACCGGTGGCGTTGGGGTGCAGCGACAGGGCCGGCTTGACGGGCAGGATCCCCTCGATCCAGCGGTCCGAGGAGCAGGCGTCATGACCCTTCGTCGCGTTGAACGTGTCGACGTACGTCGCGCCGTTCGCGGCGGCGGTCGTCGAGACCATGTCGTTGAGCTTGCCGATGACGGAGCGCAGGTAGGCGAGATCGCCGGTGGTGGCCGGCATCTTGAACAGACACTTCTTCGGGTCGTCGGGCAGCACCGCCGGGTAGCCGGCGACCAGCACCTTGGCCCGCGGCGCCTTCGCATGGATCCGCCGGAGCGCGTCGGCCAGTTGCGGCGCGGCGGCGTCGAGGCGGTTGCCGAGCGTGTCCCCGTAGTGGTCGCGGCAGGGGGCGCCGAACGGGTTGGTCACGGCGAGGGCGGCGCAGGTGGCCACGACGTCGACGAAGCCGAGGGCCGAGGTGCCGAGGTTGTTGCCGCCGATGGTGAGGGTGACCAGGCCGGTGCCCGGGGTGACGGCGTCGAGCTGGGGCCCGTTGACCGGTATGCCGACGTCGGTCTGGGTGGCGGTGAGCGCGTCCACCTTCGCGGCGGCACAGGTCACGTCCTTGTACGAGGACAAGGCGGCCTCGCGTTGGAGGGTCTCCGCCACCACGTGCCCGTAGTTGCGGGAGGAGCGCATGCACAGGCCCGCCGACTGTGCGGGGACTCCGGCCCCGGCGGCGTAGGAGTCTCCGAGGGCCACGTACGTACCGGCCGGGATCGCGCCGCCGTCCGCGGCGTGCGCGGGGGCGGCGACGGTGGCGAGGGATGCGGCGAGGAGAGCACAGGCGGCGGTCGCGCTGACGGCTCTGGACACGGTTCCTCCCGTGAAGGGGCAGAGGGGGTGAGGGAACACTTTCGAAACCGGCCGGTAACGTTCCCGGTATCGTCGCCGCCCTCCACGGCGTCGGCCATGTGCCGGCACACAGCAAACACGGAGGTGCTTTGTCCCTCGACACACCGTCCTAACTGCTCGGTAACCTGCGGTACATGAGCCGTCCGCCGTCCCCTCCCGCCGAAGTCGCCCCCGTGGCGGCCCTGCTGCTGCAACGCGCGCAGGAACTGGGCGAACGCATGGCCAAACGCATACGGACCGAAGTGGCCTACTACGCCAGCGAGGAACGCGTCTCCTCCGCGCTGCTGGGCGACTCGTGCCGGCGCAACGCCGAGCTGGTCTTCGGGCACCTCGCCGAGGGCTGCACGCCGGGCATGGCCCAGGCGCAGGACACGGGCCGCGAGGCGGCCCATATGGGCACGCCGCTGGCCGAGTTGCTGCACGCCTACCGCGTCGGCTCCGAATTCCTGTGGACGGAACTGGCCGCGGCGGCGGGTGCCGCCGAGGGGGTCAGCGCGGACACGATCGTGGCCCTGGCCGGCTGGTGGGTGAACCAGGGCCTCGCGGCGGCGGCCGGCGACGCCTACCGGGAGGCGGCCGCCCAACTGGCGCTCCGGCACGAGCGGGAGCGCTCCGCGCTCGTCGAGGCCCTCTTCACCGGGATGTTCACCGACCACACGACGCTCTGGGAGGCCGCCGACCGGCTCGGTCTGCCGACCGAGGGGCCGTACGTGGTGGTGGCGGCCGAGGTGCCCGCGCCGGGCCGGGAGGCACTGCCCGGCATCGAGGCCCGGTTGCTGACCGAACGGACGCGCTCGGCCTGGCGGCTGCTGCCCGATCTGCAGGCCGGCGTGGTCGCGGCCCACGGCCCGGCGGGCGAACGGACGGTGCTGCGGCTGCTGGAGAAGACGGCCGGCTGCCGGGTGGGCGTCAGCCCTCCGTACCGCACCCTCCAGGGCACCCCGCGCGCCCTGCGCCACGCGCGCCTCGCGCTGGCCGGCCTGCGCGGCCGCCCGGCGGGCGTCGCCCGCTTCGACGACAGCCCGGTGGCGCTGCTGGTGGCGGCCTCCCCGGACGAGGCCGTCCGCATCGCGCGGACGGCCCTCGCCCGGGTCCTGGAACTGCCGCCCGACGAACGGGCCCGGCTGGTCGACACGTTGGAGCAGTGGTACGCGGCGGGCGGCTCCGCGGCCGGGGCGGCGGAGCAGCTGTACTGCCACCGCAACACGGTCCGCTACCGCCTGCGCCGACTGGAGGAACTGACGGGCCGCTCCCTCCAGGACCCGCGCGCGGTCGCGGACTTGGCGGTTGCGCTGCGGGCGTTGAGGTTGCTGCCGGGGACGACGGAGGTCGGGTCTTGACGCGGCGGGTCATGCCGACGGATTCGTGCCGGTCGGACGAGGCGAGGAAGCTTCAGCACTCCCGAAGTCTCGTCACGAAGTCGCAGAGCAGAAGGGGAAACAGTCCCCGCTGCCCCCGGCATTGATCAGGACGTAGGTCCCGGTGCCGTCGGGCTTGCCCATGCTGTACTGGCGCAGGGGCTGGCCTTCGGCGTTGCGCTCGTGTCCGACCATGTATCCGGTGAACTTGTTCTGGACGCCGATCTTGTCCGAGCCGGGAACGTCCCGGTAGACGTAGAAGCGTTGGAGGTCGTCCGTCTTGCAGTCGGCTTGCTGCAGCGGGGCTCCTTCGTCGGCCGCGGTGCTCTCGGCGACGGCCAGGCACTTGTTGCTGGAGCGGTTGATGAAGATGTCCTCGGCGATGCCGCCGTTCTCCGGGCCGCGGCACACCTGCCACTGGTCCGGGTTGCCGAACCCACTGGGCGCAGCCCGCAGTTGGACGTTGTCGCCTCCGAGGAAGTCGGGCGCTGTCCAGAACAGGGAGCGGTCAGGCGTGGCGATCTTGTAGTAGTCCTTGTCGCAGGTGAAACCCGGGGGCACGGCGGGGCCGGAGGGCCAGTCGACCGGGTCCTTCGCCTTCTTCGCCTTCGCCGCCGGCGCGGAGGCCGCCTTCGCCGCCGGTGCGTGGGCGGCTGCCCGGGCGGCCGCGGTGCCGCAGCCGAGCAGGTCCTGCGCCCTCTTCATGATGCTGTTGCCGGGCACGGCGTCCTCGCACCGGACCGCGCCTTCCTCGAGCGTGGTGAAGGTCGTGTAGCTACCGCTGTCGGGGCCTGCGATCCACTTGGTGGCGAAGGCGCCGTTGCCCTGGTCGACGCGGTTGCAGTTGAGGCTGCCGTACTGGCCGGTGACCTTGCGGGTTCCCTCGTAGAGGGCGTAATAGCCGGGCTTGCGGAAGTCCCAGGTGATGGACTTGGACTGGCTGCTGGTGTGGGTGGAGGACATCTGCACGTTCAGGCCCAGGCTTCCGCCCACCTGACCGAGCACTCCGATCTGGAAGCTGCCCTGGATGTTGACCGAGAGGCCGACCTGGACCGTGACCACTTCCTGCGTGCTGGTCTCGACCGTCTGGCTGGTCGCCGACCCCTCGGTGACGTACCAACCCTTGAAGTGTGTGATCGTCGGCACTACCTGTGCGCTCTTGATGAATGGATACCGCTTGCCGAGGTCAGCGGATGTACAGACATCACCGAGCTTCGGGGTGTCGGCCGCTGCGGCAGGCTTCGGATGACCGGCCGCAACGGCCGGACCGGCCACGGCAGTCATGGCGGCGAGCATGGACGTGGCGGCCACTGCGAGGGCGACAAACCCTCGGGTCCAGCGGCCGGGCGATCTTAAGTGACTCATCATGCCCTTTCTCTGGCTGGTCCCGGGTGCATCGCAGACCGGAACCCTGCCGATGAATTCGGTCAGTGATGGTGCCCAAGCGGGGCGAACATAGCGTCACCAGTGACGACGGGACGATCCCGGAATCAGCCAGGCCCGCCAAACCTGGCGCCCGTGCATGGGTTTTCGGCATTCTTACCCGGCTCGGTTTCATCGGAATTTCATGGGCGGAGGCATGATGGCCCGCAATGTCCCGCCCCAGCAGACTCCTTGATGGCGCACCCTCTGCCTCCACCCCCGTGGCCACCGATTTCGGACCGGTACTGATCATTCACCCGCATGCCGTTTCCCGTCTCTGCTGGGCGGGATTCCGGCCGACCCGGCTGGTTTCCGCCAAGGCGGTTGCAGCATTCAGCCAAAGTACGCAGTCCAAATTTGAGTGCCTTCGACGGGTTCTGGCATCCCAGCGAATTGCACACCTGCACCAGCCCTATGAAGCATGTGGCGCGAGTCACCCATCGCCTTCACCTCTGAGCCGGCCGTCGTTCGAGCAGACCAGGCGCGTAGCGGGACGGCAGGACAAGCTCGCCTGCCGCCGTGCTGAGCAATCAACCAGAAGAACAAGGAGAGGGGACGAACATGTCCTTACCAGGTTTACAGCGCCACCACGGAGAGCGGGGCCGAAAGCCGAACAGGCTGCGCCGGGTCCTGTCAGGAGCGACGGTGGCCGCGACAGCCGCCGCTGTTGCCTTCAGTGGCGGCACAGCAACGGCCGCCGCGCCCGCACATCCCGCCGACCGCGTAAGCACGGTCATGAAGGGCCCGGCGGAACGTACCGGCACGTCCAAGATGACCACGATCCGGGTGACGGAGCTGGTCACCAGAACCCCGGACCACGCGGGCAACGTCACGGTGCGACTGGCCAACGGCAAGACCATTCCCATCCCGGTGGCCACCAAGGACCTCGTGATGCGCCGCGCCGCCCAGCAGGCCAAGGCCCACTTCAAGGCCACCGAC
Organism: Streptomyces morookaense; assembly: GCF_013030945.1. Lineage (GTDB taxonomy): Bacteria > Actinomycetota > Actinomycetes > Streptomycetales > Streptomycetaceae > Streptomyces > Streptomyces morookaensis. The sequence goes on from NZ_JABBXF010000014.1 coordinate 127,779, forward strand.
GAAATCCCTTGCGGCGACCCTTACGTCAGGCTTGGGCTGAAATCCAACAAACACCCGGTCGCCATCCGGACCGGGTTCAATCTGGACAAGGGCAGGCTAGCCACTAGCTTCACCTGGGTCGTCACCATCACGGGGCCGAGCTATTCCCACGAGTACCGCTACGAAGGCCCCCATGACCTCAGCGACAGCTGGGAAGGTCGTTTTGAGAGCGATAAAGACCAGGACGATGGAACCTACAAGGCCGTGATCGACTCCACCCGGTCCAGCGTCGTGCTCTCGACCGGCGAAATCTGCTACTTCAGCAGGGTCGAATGGGACACGCAGCGCCTCACCAGGCCGAAGGCCGCATGCCTGAAGATGATGCAGGCAAATTCCGGCGGCGGGTGGATCCTGAACACCACCAAGGAAATCAAGCTCCGCAACAAGTCCGAACCGACCGGCCCGAAGGGTGATCGGGCAGCCGGGGCGGAGGCTTGCTTGACGAAGAACCTCGGCGACGGCAGCACAGCTGAGAAGGGCGAGAATGTCACCGGCTGGCTGGACGCGAAGGAGTTCCGCGACACGTACTCGCGTGGAACCTCGCTCGCCCGATGCCATCTGATCGCCAACAACCTCGGCGGGAAGGGACGGAAACCGGACGGCGGACTGGCCAACCTCGTCCCCTGCTGGCAGGTAGGGATGAACACCGGGACGCCGAGCATGCGGACCAACGAGATGAAGGTGGAGAAGGTGGTTAAAAAGCCGGCGGATGAGGAGGGCGCCTTGGGGCCGGATGACGCGGTCCATTACAAGGTGACGCCCCTCTACACGGACGACGACAGCACGATCCCCACGGGCGTCCTCATGAGCGCTGCGGTTCAGCGGGCGGACGGAACGGGGGAGCTGCTGTTCACCGCCGACTACGTCCCCAACACCCAGGGCAACACCGGGCTGCTCAACCTCGGTAACTGATCAACCAGTTCGCGCCATCGGGAGCCAGGTTGAGTTTCACCACCCCGCCGCGGCCGGTCGACGTCACGGCTGTCTTCCCTCACTTGGCTCCGCTGGTGCGCACGACGACCCGGTTGTATCCACGCCCCGGGTCGCCGTCGCCGCGCGACAGCTCCGTCGGCGGGCCGCTGCTGTGGCCTACCGACGAGCCGTGGCCCTACTTCGACGGCCCGCACGTACCGGATGGGTATCCCGCCACATCCCCGCAGGACGTGCGACTTCAGCGGCGCATCCGAGCGGCAGTGGCAAGCCGACCGCCGGGCCACCCTCGCTTCACGCCCGAGGAGGCGGCGATCCTCGAACGGATCAACACCGGCCGCCCATGGCCCAAGAGCCCGGTCGCCATGCTGCCCGTCGCCCAGCTCTATGTACTCGACATCCCCTTGCTGCTCCCGCCCGGGCAGACGGATCTGCTGCAAGCGCTGTGGTGCCCCTTCGACCACCTCCCGGAGCCCAAGCCCAGGACTGCACTGTTCTGGTGGTCCGCCACCGACGTTGCTCCGGACGGCTCCTACGAGCCCGCCCCGGAGGAGTTCTACCAGAACGTGCTGCCCATCGCTCCCGGCTGGAAGGTAGGCGGCTGGACGCGCTGGGGCCTCGCCGACCCCGTTCCCCGCATCTGCCCCACCTGCAATACCGGCATGAACCCCCTGCTGACCATCGCCTCGACCGAATGGGACGCCAGCACCCACAGCTGGATCCCGTATGAGGAGCAAACCCACGCCACGCCCTCCACCATCAACCCTCACCCGGCAGCCCCGGCCATGGTCGAGCTCGCCGGAGGCTACGACCTGCAGCTCTACGCATGTCCGGAATCGCCAGACCACCCGCATACCGCCCTGATCCAGTGGGGCTTTCTCTACGCTGATCACTGCTGGCCTGGCCCGGCGCCCTTCACTGAACGCTTCAACACTGTCTCGGTGTGATGAGGTCAGGTTTCTCCGGCTCGGCATGCTGGGACTGGAGGGCTTGCCGAGCCAGCCGATGTGTAATGTGGAACCAAGGGGATGCTTCACTCCAGCCGCACCTGTGCGATCCCCCGGCGGAGTGCTATGCCCCTGCGGTGGCTGTACGTCCCTTGGCGTGCTACTGGCCCTCTGCCCAGGTCACTTGGCGTCCCATTCGTGGCTGAGGATGCCGTGAACGATCGAGTCGCGCCATTTCCCGTTCTTGAGAACGTGTTCGCGGATGCGCCCCTCTTCCACCATCCCGGCTCGGTGCATCGTCCTGGCCGAGGCGTGGTTGAGGGGCGAGCGGGCTCCCCAGATGCGGTGCAGTTCCAGGTCCTCGAAGCCGAGGGCGAGCAGGAGGTGAACGGTCTCCAGGCCGTAGCCGGCACCCCAGGTACGAGGGTGCAGCGCGAAGCCGAGGGTGGCCGCGCGCTGCTGGTGGGGGTCAGTGGCCAGGCGGCCGAAGCCGACAAGGTCGCCGGTCTCATGTTCAACGACCGCGAGAGCGTACTCACTTCGAGGGGATGCGATGGCCGAGGCCATCGACCGGGCGACGATCTGTCCCACGTCCTCGCGTGAGCGCGGCTCGAACGAGAGATGCTCGGTGGCCTCGCGGCTGCCATAGATCGCCAGGACGGCGTCCACATCGTCGGTGGCGAGTTCGCGGAGCCCCAGGCGCTGGCTGTGGCGGCTGACCGGATACATGGCAGTGGACTCTACCGGTGGCTTTCAGCTGGGGAGAGCCAACCGGCTGGGGCTGTACGCCTCGATTTCCGCCCGGAGTTCCTGCGCCGACACCGTGTCGCGTGCGGGGTCGAGAAGGGCACTGCCGACGCGAGCCGCAGAGACGACGATCCCGCGGTTGCGCTGTGCGGGGGCGAGGTCGAGAACAGGACGGATGGCCTCGGCGGCACCGTCGATCTCGCCGTTCTGCAGCCGGATGAGGGCCAGATTGCACTGGGCACCGGCCTGGTCGCCGAAGGCCCAGTCGGGGGCGGTGGGATCGCTGAAGGACTCGACAGCCTCTTCCGCCAAGGCGGTGATCCGGGCGTCACTGTTCCCCAGCAGGACTTCGGTCTCCACCGCGTAGTACAGCTCCTTCTTCCTGGGGTACGTCAGCAGCCCGCCGAAGCCGTCGAGGTCGTCGGGCTCGACGCGTCGACGCTGGTCTTCTGCGCGCTGCATCGCAATGCGAGCAGCCTCCCCGTCACCGAGCAGGGCCGCGGCACGGGCTTCGAGGCCGGACAGCCACACGCCGACTGTGCCCCGTACTCCGGGACATGCTCCCCTGCCCTTCCTCGCGTAGGCCAACGCCTGGCTCCCGCGGCCGGACCAGTAGGAGATCAACGACTTCAGGCCGAAGGCCATCGCGGTCAAGCCGGCGTGATCGGCCTGAGCCGCACACACACCGGCGGCACGGGCATGCACCATGGCCAGTTTGGCGTCCCCCATGTCGTGGCAGCCCTTGCCCAGGTGAACCGACACGATCGCGGCCAGGACGTGGAGATCACGCAGCTGCCCCGGCCGGGCCCGGCCATCGTCGATAAGGGTGAAGATGTCGTCCTGAAGCACGACCAGGTCGTCCCAGATCGACGAGAGGGGCACCCGCGGGTACTCCTCGACGATCGCCGACACCCGGTCTGCCACCAGACCAAGGGTCTCCTCTCCGAACTGTCCCTGCTCCACGCCTATGGCGAAGTCTGCTGCGCGCTTTGCGGCCACCTCTGCCGTCCTTCTCATCTCGTACAAGACCGCGCCGTGTTCGACCCGGCCGCCGGCGGCTTGTGCAGCGAACAACGGTGTGGGCCGCGATGCCGGCCCGCTGTCGGGGACGTGGGTCCACAGCTGTTCGATGCTGTACCCGAGCATGTGGATCAGCACGCGCCGGGTGTCCCGCTGCGGCAATCGCTCCTGGTAGTACCAGCCTTGGAAGGTCTTCACTGCTGGTTCCAGCCGCGCCAGGCTGTCGTTGCCCTCGATCCGGGCCACTTCCTGGGCTGCCCGTTTGAAGCGGGGCAGAAACGCGCGGGGGTCCTGGAGGTTCTGCTCGTCGAGCAGGTACCGGAAGAACGTCTTCACGTTGCCTCCCCTTCGCGTTCTCGGAGCAGTCCGCCTCCGCCGACGGTAAGACGGCTGCGTCCCTAAGTTGCCCTACACGAAAGGGCTTTAGCAGATCCGAGGTGATTCCGAGGACGGTCCGAGGAAGTCCCGCAGATTCCGAGGTCGGACCGAGGGTTGCCTGGGGATGGAGTTCAGCCTGCGAAGACGGCAGGCTCATGGGCCTACCCACCAGGGAGATCCGCCCCCCCCTCTGGGGCACCCGCGTGCCACTGAGACGGCTCGCTACCTCTCGTACCCAAGGCACCTCCCGGCAGCCCAACGCCCCTCCAACCCACGACGAAGGCAACCGCATGCCCAACCCGAACACCCCCACGGACCCCAACCTTCACCTCCCGGCAGCCCTCTGGCTCGTCTCACGGGAGCGGCGTCCGCTCGATGCCCGCGAGTCGTGGACGAGCGGAGCACCCGCCACTCTGAAGGTCGGCCTGCACTTCGACGTCGTCCACCTTCCCTCAAGCGTCGTGGAGAGGGGCATCGACGGCATCACCGACCGGGATGCGATTCGCCACCACTTCCGGACGGCCGGTCTCACCAGCGCCGTCATCGTCTCCCGCTCACAGACCCGGTACAGCGTGCTCGTACCTCCGGGCGCCTCCCGAGACTGGGCGGAGCCCGGTATCCCGTGCATCGGGATCGAGTCCCCCATCAACTACGTCGGGGTTCCGGTACCCACGCGCAGGGAACCGCCCGGGTCCTACTGGCTGATGCCGGCCCCGGACGACGAGTGCATGCTGTGCGACCCGGCGAACATCCGCCTGCTCATCGGCAAGGCCCGGGCGCGCCAGGGGCGGACGCGATGAGCGGGTTCTGTTCGTGGTGCAAGGAGCCCGCGCACCGGGCCACGGTGATCGACGTCGTCGAAGGCGATCACGTGGCAAGGAAAATCTACGCCTGCGCCGCGTGCTGCGAGAAGTACCGCCTTGTACCGCTGGACAAGAGCGGTGGGACGACGTCACCTGGGGCCGGCCCGGCAAAGGGGCCTCTCTCTCAGACCCCGCCCGGAGGCGCGCGCCGCGCAGCTCCGCCGTCCCGTGTGCTCCCGTGAGCCTGCCCGTCCGGGAGAGGCCCGGCGTACTCGGCCGACGCGCGGGGAAAGTGTGAAGCGTGTGTGACAGCGGGCGGCGCACCGCGCCGCGCAAAGGAGCTTGCGTGTTCGCGCAGTTGGCCCGGTGAACGCCTCGCAGAGCGGCAGCGGCGGCCCGGGGGCGCCCTTCGTCGTCTCCGTGCACGATGTCGCCCCCTGGAGCTTCGAGCAGAGCCGGCACTGGCTGCACGATCTGGACGAGCGCGGCGTGCCGGCCACGCTGCTGCTCGTACCGGGCAGTTGGCGCGGCGCCCGGCTGCCGGACGCGCCCGAGCTGGTCGAGTGGCTGCACCGGGCGCGCGGGCGGGGGCACGAGCTGGCCCTGCACGGATACGTCCATCAGGGCGTCCCCGGCGGGCCGTTGACACGCCGCTGGGTGAACGCCGTGGTCTCACGCGGCTGCGCGGAGTTCTGTGCGCTGGACGAGGAGGCCGCGCGGCGACGGCTGGAGAGCGGGTTGGCCGCACTGGCCTCGGTGGGGATCGTCCCCGAAGGGTTCACCCCGCCGGGCTGGCTCGCCTCGCCCGGTGCCGTGGCCGCCCTGCGCCGGCTCGGACTCGAGTACACCACCAGCCACTTGGGCGTGCACGACCTGCGGACGGGGGCCCGGCACGGGATGGTCGCCCTGTCCAACCGGCCCGGCGGGCTCGGCGAGCGGGCCGGGGCCCGGCTGATGCGCGCCGCGGCCCGCCGCTGGGCGGGGCACGGCAGACCGTTCCGGATCGCCCTGCACCCCGCCGACCTCGCCCGGCCCGGGCTGCGTGCGTGTGCGCTGGAGGCGATCGACACGGCACTTGCCGAGGGTGCGCGGCCGTGCACGTACGCCGGGCTGGTGCGCTCCCTGCGAGGGTGAGGCGGATGCGGATCGTGCAGATCGCCAACTTCTACGGCGCCTCCTCCGGCGGCCTGCGCACCACACTCGACGCGCTCGGCCGGGGATACGCGGCCGCCGGGCACGAGCGGGTGCTCGTGGTGCCGGGGCGGCGGTACGCGGCCGTGCGCAGCCGGGCCGACGGGCTGCGGGTGACGCTGCCCGGTCTGCCCGTCGGCGGCGGCTACCGGATGATGGTCTCGCCACGCACCCTGCGCCGCCTGCTGCTGCGGCTGGCGCCGGATTCGCTGGAGGTGTCGGACAAGCTCACCCTGGTGCACACCGCCGCGTGGGCCCGGGCGCGCGGCGTGCGGTCGGTGCTGTTCTCGCACGAGCGGGCCGATGCGATCCTGGCGCCCCGGCTGCCGGGGTGGGTGCCGCTGGCGCCGCTCGCCGACGGGTGGAACCGGCGGCTGGCCGCCGGGTTCGATGCGGTGGTCGCCGCATCCGCCTTCTCCTGCGCGGAGTTCGCACGGGTGGACGCGCCCGCCGTGCACCGGGTCCCGCTGGGGGTGGATCTGCGCGTCTTCGCACCGCCCCGCGCGGGCGCCGGCGTCGGCGCCGCTCAACGCGCGGGGGTGCGACTGGTGTTCGCGGGGCGGCTGTCGGCGGAGAAGTCCCCCGCGCTGCCGCTGGAAACGCTGCGGGTGCTGCGGCGGCGCGGCGTCGACGCGCGGCTGGACGTGCTGGGCGACGGCCCGGAACGGGCCCGGCTGCAGCGGCGGGCGGCGGGCCTGCCGGTTCGCTTCCACGGTCATGTGGCCGACCGCGGCGCGGTGGCGGGGCTGCTCGCGCGGGCGGACGTCGCCCTGGTGCCGTGCCCGGTGGAGGCGTTCGGGTTGGCCGCGCTGGAGGCCCTCGCATGCGGCACGCCGGTCGTGGTCGCCGATGCGGGAGCGGCCCGCGAACTCCTCGCGCCGGGGGCCGGGTTGGCGGTCGGTGACTCGCCGGGGGCGGTGGCGGAGGGGGTACGCACGGTGCTGGGGTGGCCGGAGCCGGTTCGCCGTGCGGCGGCGCGGAGGCGGGCGGAGGAGTTTCCGTGGGCGCGGACCGTTGCCGGGATGCTGCGCGTGCATGCGGGGGGCGCCCCCTAGGGGGCGCGGGGAACTGCGCGATCGGCCACGACGCGCCCGCAGTCAAAGGACCCGGGGCTGCGCCCCGGACCCCTGGGGGTAGCGCGTCAACTGCGGGCCGGTGGGGGCTGGTCGCGCAGTTCCCCGCGCCCCTTACGGGGCGCCGTGGTGCCGCACCACGTCACAGCTCCGCGCCCCTTCAGGGCGCATACGCATC
>NZ_JABBXF010000140.1 GCF_013030945.1 Streptomyces morookaense
ATAGAAGCTCACCATTAACGCGTCTTTTTTGAGTACGCGGTACATTTCATTACAGGCTGGTTGCAGCCATTCATCGGTTTTATCGCCGGCGATGGTGCGCCCGGAACGGTCACGGAAACCGACGAGATACGGCGGGTCGGTGAGGATGAAATCGACAGCATTGCCCGGAAACGTGGCCATAACACGCACGCAGTCACCCAGGATAAAACGGGACATAACAGCACTCCTTCTCTTACAGAGGGCACCGGGAGGGCACCCCTGTGGTGCCCGTTCCCCGCTGCCTGTGGGCTGTTCACCGCGTCCGGTAACGGGTCAGGCCGACCGTGGAATACCGCAGCCGTCGTCTTTTTGACGGCGAGGATATGCCGCGAAAGCGGCTTGAAGGGCGTTCATCAGAAAAGGGCGACGGGCTGGCGTACACTGTCACCAACGCCAGCCGGGAGCGGTAAAAGCGCCCGTCCCGTGCCCGGCCGGACGCGGGACACTGACCACAGGCAGCGTTCCTGCCGCGCCGCGTCAGCCGGCGCAGTAAAAAGAGGAGCCCGGCGACATCTTTTGTTACCCGCCAAACAAAACCCAAAAACAACCCATACCCAACCCAATAAAACACCAAAACAAGACAAATAATCATTGATTGATGGTTGAAATGGGGTAAACTTGACAAACAAACCCACTTAAAACCCAAAACATACCCAAACACACACCAAAAAAACACCATAAGGAGTTTTATAAATGTTGGTATTCATTGATGACGGTTCAACAAACATCAAACTACAGTGGCAGGAAAGCGACGGAACAATTAAACAGCACATTAGCCCGAACAGCTTCAAACGCGAGTGGGCAGTCTCTTTTGGTGATAAAAAGGTCTTTAACTACACACTGAACGGCGAACAGTATTCATTTGATCCAATCAGCCCGGATGCTGTAGTCACAACCAATATCGCATGGCAATACAGCGACGTTAATGTCGTTGCAGTGCATCACGCCTTACTGACCAGTGGTCTGCCGGTAAGCGAAGTGGATATTGTTTGCACACTTCCTCTGACAGAGTATTACGACAGAAATAACCAACCCAATACGGAAAATATTGAGCGTAAGAAAGCAAACTTCCGGAAAAAAATTACATTAAATGGCGGGGATACATTCACAATAAAAGATGTAAAAGTCATGCCTGAATCTATACCGGCAGGTTATGAAGTTCTACAAGAACTGGATGAGTTAGATTCTTTATTAATTATAGATCTCGGGGGCACCACATTAGATATTTCTCAGGTAATGGGGAAATTATCGGGGATCAGTAAAATATACGGAGACTCATCTCTTGGTGTCTCTCTGGTTACATCTGCAGTAAAAGATGCCCTTTCTCTTGCGAGAACAAAAGGAAGTAGCTATCTTGCTGACGATATAATCATTCACAGAAAAGATAATAACTATCTGAAGCAACGAATTAATGATGAGAACAAAATATCAATAGTCACCGAAGCAATGAATGAAGCACTTCGTAAACTTGAGCAACGTGTATTAAATACGCTCAATGAATTTTCTGGTTATACTCATGTTATGGTTATAGGCGGTGGCGCAGAATTAATATGCGATGCAGTAAAAAAACACACACAGATTCGTGATGAACGTTTTTTCAAAACCAATAACTCTCAATATGATTTAGTTAACGGTATGTATCTCATAGGTAATTAATGATGGACAAGCGCAGAACCATTGCCTTCAAACTAAATCCAGATGTAAATCAAACAGATAAAATTGTTTGTGATACACTGGACAGTATCCCGCAAGGGGAACGAAGCCGCCTTAACCGGGCCGCACTGACGGCAGGTCTGGCCTTATACAGACAAGATCCCCGGACCCCTTTCCTTTTATGTGAGCTGCTGACGAAAGAAACCACATTTTCAGATATCGTGAATATATTGAGATCGCTATTTCCAAAAGAGATGGCCGATTTTAATTCTTCAATAGTCACTCAATCCTCTTCACAACAAGAGCAAAAAAGTGATGAAGAGACCAAAAAAAATGCGATGAAGCTAATAAATTAATTCAATTATTATTGAGTTCCCTTTATCCACTATCAGGCTGGATAAAGGGAACTCAATCAAGTTATTTTCTTACCAGTCATTACATAATCGTTATTATGAAATAATCGTTTGCACTGTCTCTGTTATTCAGGCAATTTCAATAAAGGCACTTGCTCACGCTCTGTCATTTTCTGAAACTCTTCATGCTGCATTTCGATTTTTCTTCTAAAATCATAACTTGCATACCTGTTCTTTTTATGTATATCCAGATCTATTTTTGTGACGAGTTCAAACCACAATGATAGCACTCCCCATGCAGCGTTATGAAACATTTCCGCAACAGATTTAGAGTCTGTATTAACCGCTTCAGTCATGTAGTCGCTAATACGTTCTGCAGTGATTTTCGTTATTTCATCGTAATTCATTTTATCCCCTACAAGACTATTTAATGGAATGAAAAATATTTGGTCTGATAACAATGCTCCTGAATTAACACCTGCAGGCTATGTTAAAGTTGCCCTCACACACAATCTACCTGTTTTCTCGTGTGTGTCACAGGCGCAATACGGCTTTGTTGAATAAATCAGATTTCGGGTAAGTCTCCCCCGTAGCGGGTTGTGTTTTCAGGCAATACGCACGCTTTCAGGCATACCTGCTTTCGTCATTTTGTTCAGCGCTCGTACCAGGGCCATAGCCTCCGCAACCTGACCATCGTAGTCACGCAGCGTCAGTGAACCCCCGAACAGCTGTTTTACCCGGTACATCGCCGTTTCCGCTATCGAGCGACGGTTGTAATCTGTTGTCCATTTCCACCGCGCATTACTCCCGGTCATTCGCTGATTAGCCACTGCACGGTTACGGTCTGCATATTCACCGGGCCAGTAACCCGCACCTTTTCGGGGCGGGATAAGCGCGCTGATTTTCTTACGCCGCAGTTCATCGTGACAGAGCCGGGTATCGTAAGCTCCATCGGCGGCGGCTGACCTGATTTTCCGGTGGGTTTGCCGGATTAACCCGGGGAAGGCCTCTGAGTCCGTAACGTTGTTCAGCGACAGGTCAGCGCAGATGATTTCATGTGTTTTACTGTCAACTGCCAGATGCAGCTTACGCCATATACGACGGCGTTCCTGGCCATGCTTTTTGACTTTCCACTCGCCTTCACCGAAGACCTTCAGCCCGGTGGAATCAATTACCAGGTGTGCGATTTCACCCCGGGTGGGCGTTTTGAAACTGATATTAACCGACTTTGCCCGCCTGCTGACACAGCTGTAATCCGGGCAGCGTAGCGGAACGTTCATCAGAGAAAAAATGGAATCAATAAAGCCCTGCGCAGCGCGCAGGGTCAGCCTGAATACGCGTTTAATGACCAGCACAGTCGTGATGGCAAGGTCAGAATAGCGCTGAGGTCTGCCTCGTGAAGAAGGTGTTGCTGACTCATACCAGGCCTGAATAGCTTCATCATCCAGCCAGAAAGTTATGGAGCCACGGTTGATGAGGGCTTTATTGTAGGTGGGCCAGTTGGTGATTTTGAACTTTTGCTTTGCCACGGAACGGTCTGCGTTGTCGGGAAGATACGTGATCTGATCCTTCAACTCAGCAAAAGTTCGATTTATTCAACAAAACCAGTTACAGCCCTTCGGCGATGATTCTCGCCGCTGAAGCCAGCACATCGCGGCGGCGCTCTGCGTTCTGTTGCGGCTGGGTAAAATAGGTCACCAGAACCAGCGGCGCACGACCCTGCGGCCAGATCACCGCAATATCATTGGTGGTGCCGTAGTCGCCGCTGCCGGTCTTATCACCCACAGTCCACGACGTCGGTAAGCCGGCCCGAATGCTGGCTGCGCCGGTCGTATTGCCTTTGAGCCACGTCACCAACTGCGCCCGCTGGGTTTCGCCCAGCGCATGACCCAGCGTAAGCTGACGCAACGTCTGCGCCATCGCCCGCGGCGTGGTGGTGTCTCTCGGGTCGCCGGGAATGGCGGTATTCAGCGTAGGTTCAGTGCGATCCAGACGAAACGTCTCATCGCCGATCGCGCGGGCAAAAGCCGTCACGCCTCCCGGGCCACCGAGCTGGGCAATCAATTTGTTCATGGCGGTATTGTCGCTGTACTGCAACGCGGCCGCGCTCAGTTCTGCCAGCGTCATTGTGCCGTTGACGTGTTTTTCGGCAATCGGATTGTAGTTAACCAGATCGGCAGGCTTGATCTCGACAGGCTGATTAAGCAGCTGCTTTTGCGTTTCACTCTGCTTAAGCACCGCCGCGACCGCCATAACTTTACTGGTACTGCACATTGGAAAGCGTTCATCACCGCGATAAAGCACCTGCGTATTATCTGCGGTATCGATGAGCGCGACGCCCAGCCGCCCTCCGCTGCTTTTCTCCAGCGCCGCCAGCTTTTGCTGCACCGCACTCGTCTGCGCATAAAGCGGCGCGCTGCCCAGCAGCAGCGGAATGCACGCCGCCGCCGCGAACATCATCCGTTGCACTCTCTTTGTCACCATCTCAAACTCCCAATACGGTCAATCCGTGTTACATCAGTATTCCCTAAATTCCACGTGTGTTTTTTATTAGCTTCAAAAATCACTATTTCACGAAGAATTTAGACTGCTTCTCACACATTGTAACATTATTTACAACCACCTTTCAATCATTTTTGATAAATCATTGATTTCATCTTTGCTGCAATGATACTTAATAAACTCTGCAAGTTATCCACAGAGCAACACTCAATTTTATTGATGATATTCTTATTATACCAGACATTTTTCATACACTCCCTTGTACGGATAGTTTTCCGACAACTTCATGATTACATATCTTGCGGTTTTGATTATTTTTGCTGCAAGAAATACATACTTCAAACGAAAGGTCTTTATTTGCTGTCTGTATTCTGAAGAGTCCAAGGAATCAAACTTGAACAACAAAAATAGGTTATATGAAATCCGAATGGCACTGTTGCAAATAGTCGGTGGTGA
>NZ_JABBXF010000141.1 GCF_013030945.1 Streptomyces morookaense
CGCCGCCGCCCGCTCGGCCGCGCTCACCGCCGTGGCCGCCGGCATCGAGGCCGCCGCGGACGAACTGGCCGCACTGGCCGTGCGCGAGGTCGGCAAGCCGGTCGCCGAGGCCCGCGCCGAAGTCGCCCGCGCCGCCGCGATCTGGCGCTACTACGCCCAGGCCCCCTACGCACCCGCCGGTGCCGTCCACGAGGCCGCAGCGGGCGCCGGCCTGCTGCTGACCCGCCGCCGCCCGCACGGGGTGGCCGGGCTGGTCACGCCCTGGAACTTCCCCTTCGCCATCCCGAGCTGGAAGGCCGCCCCCGCACTCGCCGCGGGCAACGCGGTCGTCCTCAAGCCCGCCCCCGAGGCCACCGCCTGCGCCGAGCGTCTGGCCGGCATCCTGCAACAGGCCCTGCCCGAGGACGTGTTCACCCTGCTGCCCGGCGGCGCCGCCGAGGGCACCGCCCTGGTCTCCACCGCCGACGTCGTCTCCTTCACCGGCTCGACGGCCGTCGGCCGGGCCGTGGCCGCCCGGGCCACCGCCCGGGGCGTCCCGGTGCAGGCCGAGATGGGCGGCCTCAACGCCGCCATCGTCCTGCCGGACGCCGACATCGGGCAGGCCGCCGCCCACATCGCCGCCGCCGTCGCCGGATACGCGGGCCAGAAGTGCACGGCCACCAGCCGCGTCGTCGCCGTCGGCGCGGCCCTCGCACCGCTGCGCGAGGCGCTCGCCGAAGCCCTGCGCACGGTCCCGGTGGGCGACCCGGCCGATGCGGCCACCGTGTGCGGACCGCTCATCGACGAGCAGGCCCGCGCCCGGACGGAGGAGGCCTGCCACGGGCTGGGCGTCCTGGCAGGCGGCTCCGCGCCGGACGGTCCGGGCTGGTACGCGGCCCCGGTACTCGTGGAGAAGGTGCCGTGCGGCCACCGGCTGCTGCACGAAGAGGTCTTCGGCCCCGTCGCGGCCCTGCTGCCCGCCGGGGACCTCGCCGAAGCGGTGCGGATCGGCAACTCCGTTCCGTACGGCCTCGTCACCTCCGTCCACACCACGGACCTGGACACGGCGCTGCACGGACTCGACCACCTGGACACCGGAATGATCCGCATCAACGCCCCGACCACCGGAGTCGACTTCCACCTGCCCTTCGGCGGCACCAAGTCCTCCGGCCACGGCCCCCGCGAACAGGGCCGCGCCGCCCTGGAGTTCTACGCCTCCAGCCGCACCTACACCCTGTCACCTGCCGGAACAACGTGACATTGTACAGTGATCACCCGCTGCGGCCGAAGGGATCACATTGCCATGGGGCATCTGAAGCACCGCGACCTGAACGCCACCCGGGAGCGGCTGCGCGACCAGGTCGCCCACGCCCTGCGGGCCGCCCTGATATCCGGTGAACTGCGCCCGGGCCAGGTCTACTCGGCGCCCGGCCTCGCCGAGGACTTCGGCATCTCCGCCACCCCCGTGCGCGAGGCCATGCTCGACCTGGTCCGCGAGGGCCTGGTCGAGCCGGTCCGCAACAAGGGGTTCCGGGTCACCGAGGTCGACGAGCGCGACCTCGACCAGTACACCGAGATCCGCGCCCTGATCGAGATCCCCACCGTCGGCCGGGTCACCCGTACCGCAGACCGCGCACAGCTGGAGGCGCTGCGCCCCGTCGCCGAGGAGATCGTGCGGGCCGCCCGCGACCACGACCTCATCGGCTACCTGGAGGCGGACCGGCAGTTCCACCTCTCCCTGCTGGCCCTCTCCGGCAACGAACGGCTCGTCGAGACCGTCGGCGACCTGCGCAAGCGCTCCCGCCTGTACGGGCTCACCGGCCTGGACGAGCACGGCGAGCTGCTCCCTTCGGCCGAGGAGCACCTGGAGCTCCTCGATCTGATGCTGACGGGCGACGCGCAGAAGGCGGAGCAGTGCATGGCCCGCCATCTGGGGAAGGTCCGCTCGCTGTGGGCGAAGAGCGACGAGGCGCCGTAGCCCGCGGGCGTGTACCTCCACCGGAGGGGCAACTGGCCGGTGCTGACCACACGTTCGCGGGAGCGCGTCACCAGCAGGCTGCCACACATGCCCTGTTGGGGACGTTTCTTCCCATGCGCTCCCCAAAACGTCACCAACCCCTCCCCGGGTCGAAATCGTCCACGATGGCGGCGAAAGGGCGAGAACAACCTCGTACCTGCCTCAACACCCATCACTCGGAGGACAGTGTGACGTTCCTGAGGAACGCCGCAGTTGCCGCAGCAGCCGTCATCACGGCGGTTGCCGGACCCGCAGCACCCGCCGGCGCCGACCCGGCGCACCACACCGCCGAAGCCCACGCGGTCAGCGTCGACGGGCAGAGCAAGAACAGCACGGCCGAAATGGCGCCGGCCGCGCAGAAGCCCCAGATCCAGCCCGCATCGAGCTCCGCCGACCGCGATGCGGCCGCGAAGTGCTGGAGCGGCCGCACGGACGGCGGTCGCAAGTTCTTCAAGACCTGCAACGGCACCTCGTACCGCGTGTACGTGGACTGCACGGACGGCCGTTACCTGTTCCCCGAGACCTTCTCGGGGCAGTGGGAGTTCCGGCTGACCTGCCCCGAGGGGACGCACGCCGACTGGGGCGGCAACTGGTAGGACACAGCGCATCGGCCGGACGCCGCAGACGGCGTCCGGCCGATGGCCGGTCGGGCGGGGGACGGGTCAGGCCTGGGCCAGCAGGCTCTTGCGCAGGCGCTCCAGAACCCGGCTGAGCAGGCGGGAGACATGCATCTGGGAGACGCCCAGCTCCGCCCCGATCTCGGTCTGCGTCATCTCCGCACCGAATCGCAGCCTCAGCAGCTTGCGTTCCCTGTCGTCGAGTTCGCCCAGCAGATGCCGGAGCACGTGCAGGTTCTCCACCTTCTCCAGGTTGTCGTCGACCGTACCGATCCGCTCGGCCCACGCCGGGCCGTCGTCATGGGCGTACGAGGCGTCTTCGGCGGGCACGTCGATGGAGCAGGCGGTGTAGCCGTTGCAGGCGATCTGGGCCTTCACGACCTCATCGTCGGGGAGGTCCAGCAGACCGGCCAGCTCCCGGACGGTCGGGGCCCGGCCCAGCCGGCCGGCCAGCTCGTCGTACGCCTTGGCCAGTTCGACGCGCAATTCCTGCAGCCGGCGGGGTACATGGACGGCCCAGCTGGTGTCCCGGAAGAACCTTTTGATTTCCCCGGTGATACAGGGAATCGCGAAGGTGGTGAATTCCGCCCCGCGGGTGAGGTCGAACCGGTCGATGGACTTGATGAGACCGATGGTGCCGACCTGGACGATGTCCTCCCTTTGTTCGGCCCGGGCCCGGAACCGGCCGGCCACGAAGCGCACCAGGGAGAGATTCATCTCGATGAGCGTGTTGCGCACGTACTGGTACTCGTGGGTGCCCTCCTGAAGAACCGTCAGCCTTTCCAGGAAAATCCTGGTCAGTTCTCGGGCGTCCCGCGGGCTGACAGTGCCGGGATTCTCGATCCACGGCAGTTCGGCGGTTCCGCGACCGGCCTTCGGACTGGCCACTCCGGCCTCCTTCGCTGCGGTTCCCGTGGGAAATTCCTGTGTCCGGCCCTCACCACCTGTACCAACGGCCGCGTGCACCGTCCGCCCCGGTCATCCGGACCAGGAAGCCGAGCAGCCAGACCACCAGCACGATCACGGCCACCCACCAGAGCAGCTTTACGGCGAAGCCTGCGCCGAAGAGAAGCAGTGCGAGAAGCAGAACGAGAAGCAGTGGACCCATGTCGTTTGCACCTCCTGACAGTTCGCCTGCCCCGCGAGTCCGCCTTTATGCCCGCCGCCTTCGACGTTTGGGGTCCGCAAAGGAGGGCACCCGAAGGGCGGCCGCAACGGAACAGCCGACGAGAGGAGCAAGTGACCATGAGTGCGGAAGAGAAGGCCAAGGCCAAGGCGGAACAGGCCAAGGGCGCGATCAAGCGGGAAGCCGGCCGCGCCGTCGGGAACGAGCGCAAGACGGCGGAGGGGCGCGGCGAGAAGGCCAAGGGCGATCTGCGCAGCGCCAAGGAGAAGGCCAAGGACGCCTTTCGCGACTGAGGCGCAGCCGTCAGGCCGAAGGGGCCGGGACCCGGACCGGGGTCCCGGCCCCTTCGGTGCGTGCGTGCCGCCTACTGTGCCGACGTCGCGGCCGGGATGTCGACGCGGGCAGCCCTGCGGGCCGGCCACAGCGAGGCGAGCAGCGCACCGGCCAGGGCGATCAGGATGCCGAGGGCGAGCCGTCCCCAGGGAAGGACCAACGCATAGCCTGCCACGCTCTCTTGGAGGGTGCGGCCGAGCGCCCAGCCGAGGAAGATTCCCAGGACGGTGCCGGCGGTCGCGCCGAGCGCGCCGACGATCAGGGCCTCCAGGCGGACCATCCGGGTCACTCCGGCCCGGTCGAGACCGAGGGCGCGCAGGGTGCCGAGCTCCTTGCGGCGTTCGAGAACGGACATGGCGAGCGTGTTGGCGATACCGAGGGCGGCGATCACCAGGGCCATGCCCAACAATGCGTAGAAGACGTTCAGTTGGCCGCCGATGTCCCCGCTGTACTCGGCCTTGACGCCCTCCCGGTCGAGGACGGCCAGCGCGGGGTTGTCGCCGAGGGCGTGGACGACGGAGCGGCGCGCGGCCTGGCCGGGGCCGCCGTCCGGGGCGACGAGGATCGCGGCGGTGACCGGGGCGCGGTCGTAGCGGGCGACGAGGGAGTCGGGCGCGGTGATGCTGGGCATCAGGTGACTCTGCGGGTCCGCGCGGTAGACGGCGCCGATGGTGACGCTGCCGTGCCGGCCGTCGGGACGCTGCAGGGGAAGGGTCTGGCCGAGACGCCAGCCGGCCTCCTTCGCCTTGAAGTCGGCCACGGCGATCTGCCCCTTGGCGAGGCTGTCGAGCGAGCCCGCGACCACGTCGTAGCGCAGCAGCCTGCCGATCGCCGCGGGGTCGACACCGGTCAGGACGGATTCGGTGCCGCCCAGGCGGTACCGGGTGGACTGGTCGAGCGGGCTGACCGCGGAGCCGGGCAGCTTCTTCGCCAGGTCCGCCGCCGTCCCGGGGGCCAACTCCATACCGTCGGCAGCGGCCTTGACGAGGTAGCCGGCGGTGAAGTCGTGCGTGGTCGCACGGTCCAGGTACCGGGCGGTGGACGCCCCGAGGACGGAGAGGCCCGAGGCGAGGGTGAGCGCGATCGCGAGGGCGGCGGCAGTGGCCCCGGTGCGGCGCGGGTCGCGCACGGTGTTGCGGGCGGCGAGGGTGCCGTGCACCGGCCGGAGGCGGGCGAGCAGCGGCTGGAGCAGGGCGACGAACGGCCGGGACAGCAGCGGGATCAGGACGATCGCGCCGGTCAGGGCGAGGACTGCCCCGCACCCGATGACGGTCCGGGCGTCCTTCCCGCCGGCGAGGGCCCCGTACAGGACGGCGGCCGTACCGGTCAGGGCGAGCGCGGCACCGAGGCCGGTGCGCAGGGAACCGGCGCGTGCGGGGGTCGCGGGCTCGGCGGTGCCGAGCGCGGCGACGGGCGGGATGGCCATGGCCCGGCGGACCGGCAGCCACGCGGCGACCACGGTCAGGACCGTACCGGCGAGGAGCGAGCCGATCACGGTGACCGGGGAGACGACCAGCGGCCCTGACGGCGAGTCGGCGGAGGCGAGGAAGGCCCGCAGCAGCGCGGCGACACCGGTGCCGACGGCGATGCCGACCGCGGAGGCGCCCGCCCCGATGAGGACGGACTCGGCCAGCAGGATGCTGCGCACCTGCCGGCGCGAGGCGCCGACGGCCCGCATGAGGGCCAGTTCCCTGGTGCGCCGGCCGACCAGCATCGAGAAGGTGTTGGAGATGAGGAAGGCGGCGACGAACAGGGCGACAGCGGAGAAGCCGAGCAGGATCTGGCTCATGGTGTCGCTGTCGTTGGTGGCGAGGTTCCTCTGGATCTGGGCGAGCCGGGCCCCGGTGACGGCGCTCGTGCCCTTGGGCAGCTGCGCTTGGACGCGTTCGAGGAGCTGCTGCGGGGTGGTGCCGGGGGCGGCCGTGAGCTCGATGCTGCGGAACGTGCCGGGTGCGAGGAAGAGTTGCTGGGCGGTGGAGCCGGTGAAGAGGACGAGGCTGCCGCCGGACGGGAGCCGGGTTCCGTCGGTGCGGAACATCCCGCTGAGGGTGTAGGTGGCGGCGCCCTTGCCGGTGGCGACGCGGACGGAGTCCCCGATGCGGTAGCCGCCCTGGCGAGCGGTGTTCTCGTCGAGGGCGACCGCGCCGTCCCGGGCCGGACCGGTGCCCTTGACGAAGCGGTAGGCGGGGTCCGTGCCGTCCGCTCCCGGCGCGAAGTTGCCGCCCTGGTGGGACGAGCCATGGCCGATCAGCCCGCCGTCGCGGTCGGCGACGGCGGCGAAGCCGTCGACCCGGCCCGCGGCGACGGCGACACCGGGGACCCCGGCCAGGGCGGTGGCCGTGCGGGCGTCGATACCGGCCTGCCGGGCCTCGCCGCCGGGCGGGGCATCGGGGGAGACGCTGACGGCGATGCGCGTGTAGCCGTCGGTCGCCTTGGCGGCGGCCGCCTGGCCCAGGCTGTCGCCGAAGACGAGGCTGCCGGAGAGGAAGGCGACGCCGAGCACGACCGCGAGCGCGGTCATCAACAGGCGGGCCTTGTACGCAAGGACATTGCGCAGGGCGGTGCGGAACATGACGGTGGCGGATCCTGGGATGCGGGCTCGCCGGGCGCGAGCAGGCGGCTGGGTCGGTGCGGGGGCGACGGCGGTCAACTGGTGCGCGAGCGGGAGTCGAGAGACTTCATGAGGTCCAGGACCCGGTCCGGCGTCGGGCGCACCATCTCGTCGACCGGACGGCCGTCGGCGAGGAAGACCACGCGGTCCGCATAGCCGGCGGCGACCGGGTCATGGGTGACCATGACCACCGTCTGGCCCGTCTCGTGCACCGAGTCCCGCAGAAAGCCCAGGACTTCGGCCCCGGCGCGCGAGTCGAGGTTGCCGGTCGGCTCGTCGGCGAAGACGATCGCGGGGCGGGAGACCAGGGCGCGGGCCACCGCGACGCGCTGCTGCTGACCGCCGGACAACTGCCCGGGCCGGTGACCGAGGCGCCCGGAGAGGCCGACCATGGAGACCACATGGTCCAGCCACTGCGGGTCGGGCCGACGGCCCGCGATGGTCATCGGCAGCGTGATGTTCTCCAGCGCGGTCAGCGTCGGCAGCAGATTGAACGCCTGGAAGACGAAGCCGATCCGGTCCCGGCGCAGCGCCGTGAGCTGCCGGTCGTCGAGCGCGCCCAGTTCGGTGGTGCCGATGCGGACGGAGCCCGAGTCGAACGAGTCGAGCCCGGCGGCGCAGTGCATCAAGGTGGACTTGCCGCAGCCGGAGGGACCCATGATCGCGGTGAACTCGCCCTCCCGGAAGGCGATACCGACCCGGTCCAGGGCGACGACACGGGTCTCGCCGCTGCCGTAGACCTTCGTCAGGTCGGTGGTGGCGGCCGCGATGCCGGCCGCCGGGTGCAGCGCGAGCAGGTCACCGGGTGTGGTGGTCACGGGGACTCCTCTTCGAGTGCGGATGCGAGTGCGGAAAGGTGCACGTCGAAGGGTGTCCGGGGAATGTATCGGGTTCCCGGCCGCCGTGTATCGGCCTCCGCGCCACTGCGTAGCAGTCCTGCAGGGGCCGAGGGATCAGTGCGGCAGGCGCAGGGTGGCGACGGCGCCGCCGTCCGGGGCGTTGGCCAGGTGCAGTTCGGCGCCGAGGAGCCGGGCCTGGCCCAGGGCGATGGTCAGGCCCAGGCCGTGGCCCGAGCCGCGCTCCTTCGCGCCGGTGTGGAAGCGGCGGGGACCGTCCCGCAGCAGGTCCGGCGGGAAGCCGGGGCCGTGGTCGCGCACGACGACCGTCCGGCCCTCGACGGTGACCTGCACCGGGGTGTCCCCGTGCCGGTGGGCGTTGACGACGAGGTTGCCGACGATGCGTTCGAGGCGGCGCGGGTCGGTCTCCACGGTCTCCATGGTCTGCGCCGTGGTGACGTCGGTGTCGAGGCCGGTGCGGGACACGGCCTCGGAGACGACCGCCCCGAGCGGGACGTGGGCGTGGGCCGGCTGTTCGGCGCCGGCGTCCAGCCGGGAGATCTCCAGCAGGTCCTCGACGAGGCCGCGCAGATCGCGCACCCGGGCCCGGAGCAGATCCTCCGTCTCGCCGGGCGGCAGCAGGTCGGCGGCGGCGAGCAGGCCGCCGACCGGGGTGCGCAGCTCGTGGGCCACGTCCGCGGTGAACCGGCGCTCGCTGCGCAGCCGTCGGCCGAGGGTGTCGGCCATGAGGTCTACGGTGGCGGCGATGTCGGCCACCTCGTCGCGGCCCTTGGTGGGCCCGGTGCGGGCGTCGAGGTCCCCGGCGGAGATCCGCCCCGCCGTCTCGGAGACCCGCCGCAGCCGGCGTCCGAGCAGCCCGGCCCCGTACACCGCCAGGGGCGTCGCCGCCGCGAGGGCGATCGACGAGGCCACCGCCATGGTCGCGTCGAGCTGGTCGAGCGTGTGGAGTTCCGTGCTCATGTTGACCTGGACGGCCAGCACCCGGCCGCCCGGGCCGCCGACCCGCTGGGCAGCCCACATGCTCGGCCCCAGATTCCCTTCGACGCGCCCGTCGTAGGCCGTGTGCCGGTCGTCGTCGGCCGGGTGCCGCAGTGCGGCGGGCAGTTCCGGCGGGTCGAGCAGGGCACCGTAGGCCAGCGTTCCGGTGCGCCGGTAGACGTCCATGGCCGCGTAGACGTTGTTGAACGCCTGCATTTCGGCCCGTTCTTGGATGTCCCGCGCGGTCCACAGGTGCACCAGCACGCCCACCGCCGCGGCGACGAGGCACGCCGTGGCGGCGGCGAGTGCTGCGATCTTCCAGCGCAGGGACACGCGGGCGGGCCGCAGCCGGGGGAACGGGCGCACCGGTCTCAGCGCCTGAGCTTGTAGCCGAAGCCGCGGACCGTCTCGATCCGGTCCCGGCCCAGCTTCCTGCGCAGCCGCTGCACGCACAGGTCCAC
>NZ_JABBXF010000142.1 GCF_013030945.1 Streptomyces morookaense
CGGCCCAGCTTCCTGCGCAGCCGCTGCACGCACAGGTCCACGACCCGGCTGTCGCCGTCCCAGCCGTACTCCCAGACGTTGCGCAGAAGGGTGTGCCGTTCCAGCACGATGCCCGGGCTGGCGGCGAATTCGAGCAGCAGCTTCAGTTCGGTCGGGGTCAGTGCCACCGGGTTCCCGGCGACGAAGACCTCCATGCCGCCGGTGTCGACGGTCAGGTCCCCGAAGACGAGCACGTCCCCTCCCGAAGACGGTGACGTGGTGCTCACCGCGGCCGGCGACCAGGCCGCCCGCCGCAGCAGCGAACGGATGCGCGCCACGAGCACGGAGGTGTCCACGGGCTTGACCACGTAGTCGTCGGCCCCGGCCTCCAGCCCGGCGACGACGTCGAGCCCGTCGCCGCGGGCGGACATCATCAGGACGGGCACCAGGCTGGTCTCCCGGACCCTGCGGCACAGGCCGATCCCGTCCAGACCGGGCAGCATCACGTCCAGGACCAGCAGGTCGAAGCTCCCGTCACGGAACAGTTCGAGCCCCGTGAGCCCGTCGGCCGCGGCCTTCATCTCGTAGCCGTAGCGCTCCAGGGCGACGGTGAAGGAACGGCGCATCAGGTCGTCGTCCTCCACCAGCAGGACACGGACGGGCCGCGGAGCGGCCGGAGCCGGGACGGGCGAGGACACGAGCGGGCGACTCCTGTTCGGGGGAGGGACGATCCTCGGGGAACGATAGGGCACACACCGGACGGCACGGCCCGGTGCACGGTTGCCGCGGGGGTTTCGATGGACAACCAAGCGTTCCCTGATACCTGGCCGATACAAAACCGGCCGATACGAAACCGCTGGGCCAATCAGATGAATTGCCACGGTGATTGGCCTTTATCCGTTTATGCTCGTTTCGGTGCTTCTTGTGCGGCCAACGGTATGGGTCGCCCGATGGAAGGGGGCGCCGATGGGGTGTCACACAAGGGAGCGTCCGCCGTGGGGCGTTCGGGCGAATGTCCGGAGCTCGGCGCGGCGGGTGGCCTGGGCCGCCGTGTGCGGGCTGGTCGCCCATCTCGTCGGGTGGGGTCTCGACGAGGTTCTGAACCATGAGTTCGGCCCGCTGTCCCCCGAGGTGCGGGGGACAGCGGGCCGATAGCTCAGGAGGCCTCGGCGCTCACTGCGCCGGCTGCGCCGCCAGAGCCGCCCGCTTCACCGCCGAGGCCACGGCCTCGGTCGCCTTCGCGTTGAAGACGCTGGGGATGATGTAGT
>NZ_JABBXF010000143.1 GCF_013030945.1 Streptomyces morookaense
GATCGGCCCCGGCGGCGTCCTGAGCGCTCTGGCGCAGGGCTGCATCGACGACGCCGTCACTGTCCCGGTGCTGCGCGCCGACCGCCCCGAGCCGCAGGCGATCGTCACCGCTGTCGCGCAGCTGCACACGCACGGCGTCTCCCCGGACTGGCGGACGCTCTTCCCCGGTGCGCGGAAGGTCGCCCTGCCCACCTACGCCTTCCAGCGCGAGCGCTTCTGGCTCGAAGGCACGGCAGCCCTCGACGTGTCCTCGGCGGGCCTGGACTCCTCCGGGCACCCCCTGCTCGGCGCGGTGGTCGAGACGGCCGGGGGACAGGAGATGCTGTTCACCGGTCAGCTGTCCCCGGCCCACCTCCCCTGGACCGTGGAGAACACGGTCGCCGGAGTGCCGGTGCTCCCGGTCGCCGCGTTCGTCGAACTCGCGCTCTGCGCGGGCCGGCAGGCCGGGTTCCCGCACCTGGAGCAGCTGGACGTGGCGGCCCCGCTGGTGCTGGCGCACCAGGGCGCGGTCCGTCTCCAGGTGCAGGTCGGCGCGGGCCAGGACGACGGCCGGCGGGCGGTGCGGATCTACAGCCGGGCCGTCGGCAGCGGCGACGAGCCGTGGGTCTGCCACGTCACCGGGGAGCTCGCCCGAAACGTTCCGGCCGCCGGCTTCGACATGATGATCTGGCCGCCCGCGGACGCCGAGCCGATGGACGTGACGGACCACCCGGGCCTGCGCGCCGCCTGGCGCGTCGGGGACGAGCTGTACGCCGAGGCCGCGCTGTCCGGCACGGAGCGGGAACGGGCGGACCGGTACGGCCTGCACCCCGTCCTGCTGGACACCGTCCTGGAGACCCTGGCATCGGCCGGCACCGGCGAACCCGGCAAGGTGCTCCTGCCCCACGCCTGGAGCGGCGTCTCCGTGCACGCCCCGGGAGCCGGGACCGTGCGCATCCGGATCCGTCCTGCCGACGGTGACGCGGTGGCGGTCGAACTGGCCGGCGCCGACGGTGCCCCGGTCGCCTCGGTGGCGTCCCTGCGGACGCGGCCCGTGTCGCCGCAGCAGGTGCTGGCGGCACGCGCACTGAACCAGGACTGGCTGTTCGAGGTCGACTGGGTCGAACACACCGGCCCCGCCGCCTCGTCCGCCCAGCCCGACGCGGTGGTTCTCGGCGGTGACGGCCCCTTCCCCGGCATCGACGCGCTCCGCCAGGCCGTGGACGGCGGTGCGCCCCTGCCCGCCCATGTGCTCCTGCCCTGCCCTCCGAGCGAGGGCGACGCCGCCGCAGCGACGCGGAAGTTGCTGACCGACGTGCTCGCGGTCGTCCAGGAATGGGTCGCCGACGAGCGGTTCACCGACGCGAAGCTCGTCGTGGTGACCCGCGGGGCCGTCGCCCTCGACGGCCCGGCCCCGGACCTCGCGCACGTCGCACTGGCCGGCCTGGTGAAGTCCGCCCAGGCCGAACACCCGGACCGGCTGCTGCTCGTGGACACGGACATGCCGGCCACGGACGGCATACCCGGCCCCGCCCTCGCCGCGCTCGCCGGCCTGGACGAGCCGCAGGCGGCGGTGCGCGGCGGCACGGTGTTCGTACCGCGCCTCGACCGGATCACCCCGCCCGAGGAAACCCCCGGGCACACCTGGGACCCGCAGGGCACGGTGCTGCTCACCGGCGCGTCCGGCGGCCTCGGGCTCTCGCTCGCCCGGCACCTCGTCGCCGAACGCGGCGCGCGGAGGCTCCTGTTGGTCAGCCGCCGGGGTCCGGCCGCCGAGGGCATCGGCGAAATCCGCGCCGAACTCACCGAGTTGGGCGCCCACGTTGACGTGGCCGCCTGCGACATCGCGGACCGGGACGCCGCCGCGGCGCTCCTGGCCTCGATCCCGGCCGAACACCCGCTCGTGGCCGTCGTGCACGCGGCGGGCGCCCTGGACGACGGCGTGATCACCGCCCTGACCCCGGAGCGCCTCGACACCGTGCTGCGGCCCAAGGTCGACGGCGCGCTGAACCTGCACGAGCTGACCAGGGACCTGAACCTCTCCGCGTTCGTCCTCTTCTCCTCCCTCGCCGGAGTCCTGGGCAGCGCCGGTGCCGCCAACTACGCGGCCGGCAACGCCTTCCTGGACGGCCTGGCACGGCAGCGCCGCGCCGAGGGCCTGCCCGGCACCTCGCTGGCGTGGGGCCTGTGGACGGACAACGGCGGCATGGGCGACCGGATCACCGAGGCCGACCGCAACCGCATGGGCCGGGCCGGCGTGGTGCCCTTCACCTCCGCCGAGGGACTGGCCCTCTTCGACCTCGCCCTCACCCTGGACGAGCCGGTCGTCGTGCCCGTCCGGCTGGACTTCCCGGGACTGCGCTCCATGGCCCGCACCGGCATGATGCCCGCGGTCTTCCGCGGACTCGTACCGGACACCGGCGCCGCACCCGAGGAGGCCGCGGCCGCCGGCCGCACTCCCGCCCTGGCCCGCAGGCTGGCCGGAATGTCCGAAGCCGACCAGGAGAAGGTGCTGCTGGACCTGGTGCGCAGCCAGGCGGCCGCCGCACTGGGACTCGCGAGCACGGCCACGATCGAACCCGCCACCGCCTTCCGGACCATCGGCTTCGACTCCCTGACCAGCGTCGAACTCCGCAACCGGCTCAACGCGGCGACCGGACTCCGGCTGAAGCCCACGCTCGTCTTCGACCACCCCAACCCGGTCGCGATCGCCCGGCTGCTGCACAAGGAACTGGTCCTCGACCTGGCCGCCGAGACCCCGCCGGTCTTCGACGACCTGGACCGGCTGGAGGCACAGCTCGCCGCGGCCGCCCTGGACGGCGGGGACCGGGACAAGGTCACCGCCCGGCTGAAGTCGCTCCTCTGGAAGTGGACCGACTCCCACCAGGACACCGCGGCGGCCGCCACGGACACCGGCCCCTCCGACATCGACCTCGACCGGTTCGACGCCGCCACCGACGACGAGATGTTCGACCTCATCGACCAAGAGCTCGGGTCTCTCTAAACCCTTCTCACTCTTCACGCACTGCAACCGAGGACGTAAAACACATGTCGAACGACGACAAGCTCAGGGACTACCTCAAGCGCGTGATGGTGGACCTGCGCCACACCCGCAGGCAGTTGGGTGAGCTGGAGGCGAAGGACACCGAGCCCATCGCCATCGTCGGGATGTCCTGCCGCTACCCGGGCGGGGTCGGCTCGCCCGAGGACCTGTGGCGGCTCGTCTCCTCGGGCGGCGACGCCGTGACGGCCTTCCCCGCCGACCGCGGCTGGGACATGGACGCGCTCTACGACCCCGAACCCGGCCGCAGCGGCCGGACCTATGTGCGCGACGGCGGCTTCCTGCACGACGCGGCCGACTTCGACCCCGCGTTCTTCGGGATCTCCCCCCGCGAGGCCCTGGCCATGGACCCCCAGCAGCGGCTGCTGCTGGAGACCTCCTGGGAGGCCTTCGAACGGGCGGGCATCGACCCGGCCGCCGCCCACGGCACCCGCACCGGCGTGTTCGTCGGCACCAACGGCCAGGACCACGCCTACCTCCAGCGGCACGGTGACGAGGAGGTCGAGGCCCACCTCGTCACCGCGAACACCGCGGCCGTCGTCTCCGGCCGCATCTCCTACACGTTCGGCCTCGAAGGCCCGGCCGTCACGGTGGACACCGCGTGCTCGTCCTCGCTGGTGGCCCTGCACCTGGCCGCCCAGGCCCTGCGCCAGGGCGAGTGCTCGCTCGCCCTGGCCGGCGGTGTGACCGTCATGGCCACGCCGAACACGTTCCTCGCGTTCAGCGCACAGCGCGGCCTGTCGCCCGACGGCCGCATCCGCGCGTTCTCCTCGACCGCCGACGGCACCGCCATGTCCGAAGGCGTCGGCGTGCTCCTGCTGGAGCGCCTGTCCGACGCCCGCCGCCTCGGCCACGAGGTCCTCGCCGTCATCCGCGGCAGCGCCGTCAACCAGGACGGCGCCTCCAACGGCCTGACCGCACCGAACGGTCCGTCACAGGTACGCGTGATCCAGCAGGCCCTGGAGAACGCCCGGCTCACCGCCTCCCAGATCGACGCGGTCGAGGCACACGGCACCGGCACCACCCTCGGCGACCCGATCGAGGCGGAGGCGCTGCTCGCCACCTACGGTCAGGAACACCCCGGTGACCAGCCGCTGTGGCTGGGCTCGGTCAAGTCCAACATCGGTCACACGCAGGCGGCTTCCGGCGTCGCCGGTGTGATCAAGATGGTGATGGCGATGCGCCACGGCGTGCTGCCGCAGACGCTGCACGTGGACGAGCCGACCCCGCAGGTCGACTGGTCGGCCGGCGGCGTCCGGCTGCTGACCGAGGCCGTGGGGTGGCCGGAGACGGACCACCCGCGCCGGGCGGCGGTCTCGTCCTTCGGCGTCAGCGGCACCAACGCGCACACGATCATCGAGCAGGCCCCGCCGCTGGAGGAGGAGCCGGCCGAGGAGCCGCAAGCGGCCCCCGTCGCCGGTGCGTTGACATGGGTGCTGTCGGCGAAGAGTGCGGCCGCACTGCGGGCGCAGGCGGAGCGGCTGCTGTCGTTCGTGGAGGACGGGACCGGACTGTCGCCGGCCGACGTCGGCTTCTCCCTCGCCACCACGCGCGCCGCCTGGGACCGCCGGGCAGCGGTCGTCGGCGAGACCCTGGAGGAACTCACCGAGGGCGTACGTGCTTTGGCCTCAGGCACCCCGTCCGCCGCCGTGGTCGAAGGAGTTGCCCGCCTCGGCGGCAAGGTCGGCTTCCTGTTCTCGGGGCAGGGGTCGCAGCGGCTGGGCATGGGCCGGGAGCTGTATGCGGCGTACCCGGTGTTTGCGGCGGCGTATGACGAGGTGTGTGCGCAGCTCGGGGTGACGTTGGACGTCGACTCGGAGGAGCTGCACCGGACGGGCATGACGCAGCCTGCGTTGTTCGCGATCGAGGTGGCGCTGTTCCGGTTGTTGGAGTCGTGGGGTGTGCGGCCGGATTACGTGGCCGGGCATTCGGTGGGTGAGATTGCTGCCGCGCATGTGGCGGGTGTGCTGTCGCTGGAGGATGCGGCGAAGCTGGTGTCGGCGCGCGCCGCGCTGATGCAGGCACTGCCTGCGGGCGGCGCGATGGTGGCCGTGCAGGCCACGGAAGAGGAGGTCCTGCCGCACCTCACCGACCAGGTGGGCATCGCCGCTATCAACGGGCCGCAGTCCGTGGTGATTTCCGGTGCCGAGGATGCGGTGACGGCGATTGCGGAGGTGTTCGCCCAGCAGGGTCGTAAGACGTCCCGGCTGAAGGTCAGCCACGCGTTCCATTCGCCGCTGATGGATCCGATGCTGGACGAGTTCGCGGCGGTCGTGCGTGACCTGACGTTCAACGAGCCGCAGATCCCGGTCGTTTCCAACCTGACCGGCGCGCTGGCGGAGTCGTACTCCGCCGAGTACTGGGTCCGGCATGTCCGCGAGGCGGTCCGTTTCGCCGACGGCATCCGGACCCTGCACGACCTGGACGTGACCACCTTCGTGGAGATCGGCCCCGGTGGCGTCCTCAGCGGCATGACGCAGGGCTGCCTCGACGAGGCCGTCACCATCCCCGTCCTGCGGGCCGACCGCCCCGAGCGGCAGGCGATCACCACCGCACTCGCCGAACTGCACGTGCACGGCGTCCCGTTGAACTGGCAGGCCCTCTTCCCGGGTGCGCGGAAGGTCGACCTGCCCACCTACGCCTTCCAGCAGCAGCGCTTCTGGATGGAGAAGCCCGACGCCGAGACGGCCGTCGTGGACGCGGTCGACGCCGAGTTCTGGGCGGGCGTCGAGCGCGAGGACGTCCAGTCGCTCGCCGCCACGCTGGGGCTGAGCGCCGAAGAGCTGGACGTCGTGGTCCCGAAGCTGTCCGCGTGGCGCCGGCAGCGCAAGGAGCAGTCCGTCGTGGACGGCTGGCGCTACCGGTCGGTCTGGCAGCCGCTCAGCGGTCTGCCCGCCGCGGAGTTGTCCGGCACGTGGCTCTTCGTGGCGCCCGAGGGCGACGCGTGGGCCGAGACGGTCCGCGCAGGGCTCGCCGCGCGCGGCGCACAGCTGATCCCGCTGCCGGTCGGCGCGGACGCCGACCGGCAGTCCCTGGCCGGCGCGCTCGCCGGAACCGACCCGGTGGCCGGCGTGCTGTCCCTGCTCGCAGTCGACGAGAGCGCCTCGGCCGAGCACCCGGCGGTCTCCCGCGGCCTCGCCCTGACCGTGGCTCTCGCCCAGGCGCTCGGCGACGCGGGCATCGACGCGCCCCTGTGGTGCGCCACCCGCGGCGCCGCCGCCACCGGCCGCTCGGACGACGCGCCGCTCAGCGCGGTACAGAACCAGGTGTGGGGCTTCGGCCGGGCCCTGGCCCTCGAACAGCCGTCGCTCTGGGGCGGTTTGATCGACCTGCCCGAGACCGTCGACGAGCGCGCCACCGGCCGTATCGCCGCCGTCCTGAACCAGGCCGCCGGGTCGGCCGAGGACCAGGTCGCCGTCCGCACCTCCGGCGTGTTCGCCGCCCGGCTGACCCACGCCCGGAGCGGCACCGGCCGCCCGTGGACGCCGCGCGGCACCGTACTGATCACCGGTGGCACCGGTGCGCTGGGCGGTCACATCGCCCGCTGGCTGGCGCGCAACGGCGCCGAGCACCTCGTGCTCACCAGCCGCCGCGGCGCCGACGCGCCCGGCGCCGTCGAACTCCAGGCGGAACTGGAGCAGTTGGGTGCGTCCGTCAGCCTCGCGGCGTGCGATGTCGCCGACCGTGACGCGGTGGCCACACTGCTCGCCGAGCACACCTTCACCGCCGTCTTCCACGCGGCGGGCGTCGAGCAGTTCGCCCCCTTCGGCGAGCTGACCCAGGCCGACTTCGCCCGCACCATGGCGGCGAAGACCGGCGGCGCCACGCACCTGGACGAACTGCTGGGCGAGCAGGAGCTGGACGCCTTCGTCCTCTTCTCCTCCATCGCCGGCGTGTGGGGCAGCGGACTCCAGACCGCCTACGCGGCCGCCAACGCCCACCTCGACGGCCTCGCCGCACAGCGCAGGGCCAGGGGCCTGACCGCCACCGCCATCGCCTGGGGCCCCTGGGCCGACGGCGGCATGGTCACCGACGACGACGAGGAACAGCTGCGCCGCCGCGGCGTCCTCACCCTGCCCGCCGCGCTCGCCGTCACCGCGGTGCAGCGTGCGCTGGACTGCGACGAAACCGCCGTCGTCGTGGCCGACATGGACTGGGAACGGTTCATCGGACCGTTCACGCTCAGCCGCCCGAGCCCCCTGCTGTCCGAGCTGCCCGAGGTGCGCCGCGCCGGCGCCGCCGCGACGGCCGACGACACCGCGGGCGCCGCGCCCCTCGCGGCCCAACTGGCCGGACTGCCCGAGACCGAGCGTGCCGAGACCCTGCTCGGTCTCGTCCGCGCGCAGGTCGCCGCCGTGCTGGGCCACGCCTCGGCAGCGGACGTGGAGCCGGACCGGGCGTTCAAGGACCTCGGCTTCGACTCGCTGACCGCCGTCGAACTCCGCAACAGGATCAACACGGCGACCGGCCTCGCGCTGCCGCCCACCCTGGTCTTCGACTACCCCAACGCCGCCGCCCTCGCCCACTTCCTGCAGACCGAACTCCTCGGCGCGCAGGCCGCCGCCGCAGTGCCGGCCGGGCGTACGGCAGCTGCCGACGACGAGCCCATCGCCATCGTGGCGATGAGCTGCCACCTGCCCGGCGGGGTCGACTCGCCCGAGCAGCTGTGGGACCTCGTGGCCTCCGGCGGGGACGCCATCTCCGAGTTCCCGGCCGACCGCGGCTGGGACACCGACAACCTCTACGACCCCGACCCCGAGCGTGTCGGCAAGACCTACGCGCGCGACGGCGGCTTCCTCTACGACGCCACCGACTTCGACGCCGCCTTCTTCGGCATCTCGCCGCGCGAGGCCCTGGCCATGGACCCGCAGCAGCGGGTGCTGCTGGAGACCTCGTGGGAGGTCTTCGAGCGGGCCGGTCTGACCCCCGCACAGGTACGGGGCAGCCGGACCGGCGTGTTCGTCGGCATGGCCTACCAGGGCTACGGCGCCGACGTGCGCCGCACACCGGAAGGCGTCGAAGGGCACCGGCTGGTCGGCGGCGCGTCCAGCGTCGTCTCCGGACGGGTGGCCTACACCTTCGGTCTGGAGGGCCCGGCGGTCACGATCGACACGGCGTGCTCGTCGTCGCTCGTCGCGCTGCACCTGGCAATTCAGTCGCTGCGCAGCGGTGAATGCACGATGGCGCTGGCCGGCGGCGTGACGGTCATGGCGAGCCCCCAGGTGTTCGTGGAGTTCAGCCGCCAGCGCGGTCTGTCGCCCGACGGCCGTTGCAAGGCCTTCGCGGCCGGGGCCGACGGCACCGGCTGGTCCGAGGGCGCGGGCATGATCCTCGTGGAGCGGCTCGGCGACGCCGTGCGCAACGGCCACCAGGTGCTGGCCGTGGTCCGCGGCAGCGCGGTGAACCAGGACGGCGCCTCGAACGGCCTGACCGCGCCGAACGGTCCGGCACAGCAGCGCGTCATCCGGGAGGCTCTGGCGTCCGCCGGCCTCGCGTCCACGGACGTGGACGTGGTCGAGGCGCACGGCACGGGCACCACCCTCGGCGACCCGATCGAGGCGCAGGCGCTGCTCGCCACTTACGGCAAGGACCGCGAACAGCCCCTGTGGCTGGGATCGTTGAAGTCCAACATCGGTCACACGCAGGCCGCTGCGGGTGTGGCGGGCATCATCAAGATGGTCATGGCGATGCAGCACGGCATGCTGCCGCAGACGCTGCACGTCGACGAGCCGACCCCGCACGTGGACTGGTCGGCGGGCGCCGTGCAGCTGCTGACCGAGGCCGTGGAGTGGCCGGAGTCGGAGCGGCCGCGCCGGGCGGGTATCTCGTCCTTCGGTGTCAGCGGCACCAACGCCCACACCATCATCGAGCAGGCCCCCGCCCCGGCGGAGCTTCCGGCCACGCCGGACTCCGGTGCGGTCGTGCCGTGGGTCCTGTCGGGCAAGGGCGAGCAGGCCCTGCGCGCGCAAGCTGCCCGGCTGGCCGACCACCTTGACGTGCGGAGCAGTTGGGCCGCTTCCGACATCGGCCTCTCGCTCGCCTCCCGCGAGGCGTTCGAGGACCGCGCCGTGCTCATGGCACAGAGCCGGGACGAACTCCTGCGGGCACTGTCCGCCCTCGCGGCCGGTGAGCCGGCGGCGAACGTGGTGCTGGGCCGCGCCCGCTCCGGCGGCAAGACCGGCTTCCTCTTCTCCGGTCAGGGCTCGCAACGCCTGGGTATGGGACGGGAGCTGTACGCGGCCTTCCCGGCTTTCGCGGACGCATACGACGCCGTCTGCGCTCACCTGGACGCGCCGGTGGACGTCGACGCCGAGTCGTTGAACGAGACCGGGTGCACGCAGCCCGCCCTGTTCGCGATCGAGGTGGCGCTGTTCCGGCTGCTGGAGTCCTGGGGCGTCCGGCCCGATTACGTCGCGGGTCACTCGGTGGGCGAGATTGCTGCCGCGCATGTGGCGGGTGTGCTGTCGCTGGCCGATGCGGCGAAGCTGGTGTCGGCGCGCGC
>NZ_JABBXF010000144.1 GCF_013030945.1 Streptomyces morookaense
GGCTGACACGACGGTCGGCCAGCTTGGCCGGGACGGACGGCAGTCCGAGCCCGACCGGTTCACGCGTGGTCATGGTGCTCAACTCCGGTTTCCGGAGACGGTTTCCCGTGCGGCGCGGAGGGACTCCTTGAGCGAGCCCATGGTGGCCAGCACCGCGGTGGGCTCGTAGCCGCAGTGGGCCATGCAGTTGGCGCACCGCGGGTCCTTGCCGCGCCCGTACTTCTCCCACTCGGTGTCCTCGATCAGCTCCCGGTACGTGGGCACGTAACCGTCGCTCATCAGGTAGCAGGGGCGCTGCCAGCCGAAGAGCGAGTAGTTGGGGATGGCCCAGGCGGTGCACGGGAAGTCCGCCTTGCCCTCCAGGAAGTCGAGGAACAACGGGCTGTGGTTGAGCCGCCAGCGGCGGCGGTTGCCGCCCGCGAAGGCCTTGCGGAAGAGCTCGCGGGTCTGGTCGACACCCAGGAAGTGCTCCTGGTCGGGGGCCTTCTCGTAGGCATAGGCGGGCGAGATCATCATCTCGTCCACCTTCAGCTCGTCGTTGAGGAAGTTGAGCACCTCGATGACGGTCTGCGGGGTGTCGGTGTTGAAGAAAGTGGAGTTGGTGGTGACCCGGAAGCCGCGCCGCTTGGCCTCCTTGATCGCCTCCACCGCCTCGTCGAAGACGCCCTCCTTCGCAACGGATTCGTCGTGCCGCTCGCGCAGCCCGTCGATGTGCACCGCGAACGCGAAATAGGGAGAGGGCTTGAACTTGTCCATCTTCTTCCGCATCAACAACGCGTTGGTGCAGAGGAAGACGTATTTCCGCCGGGCCACCAACTGCCGCACGATCTCGTCGATCTGCGGATGCATCAGCGGCTCGCCGCCTGCGATGGACACCATCGGCGCACCGGACTCCAGCACCGCGCCGACCGCCTGGGCAACGGGCATCCGCTGTTTCAGCACGCCCGCCGGGTGCTGGATCTTCCCGCAGCCCTCGCACTTGAGGTTGCAGGCGAAGAGCGGTTCGAGCTCGACGATCAGCGGAAACTTGTCGCGCTTCCGGAGCTTCTGTTCAAAGAGATAGGTCCCGACCCGGATGGTCTGGCGAAGCGGCATGGCCATCTGGCTCACCTCCTGGGGAGCAGCAAAGAACGGTGCCATTCGAAAAAAGCCGGAAGGACGGTGCGGAGCACGCGGAAAGCCGATATTCCACCCCGCAAGGTCCCGATTCGGACGAGTTCATGTTCTGGAGCGTCCACGACCACCCGGACGGCCGCAACCGGGCGCGGGCCCGTCCTCACCGCGCTTCGGAGCGTGGCGGCGGACTCCATGTCCACCGCGAGTGCGCCGGAGGCGTGCAGTCCGGCGCGTTCCGCGCCGCGCACGACGTGGTCCGAGCCGACCAGCGGCCCGGTGTGGATGACGCGGCCGGGGACGGCACGGGCGAGTTCCTTGGCCAGGATCTCGGAGCCGAGGCACTCGGTGCGGCCCTCCCCGTCGCGGGTCTCGTCGGCGACGACCAGGTCGCCCGGGTGCATGCCCGGTGCGAGGCCGGCGCAGAAGCCGGTGGCGATCACGGCCGCCTCCTGCAGCGGACCGCCCGCGGCGAGGGCCCCGGTAACGGCACGGTCCGCCGCCAGGGGGCCCATGCCGGTACGGAGCACGGTCACGGGCCCGGCCGCGCCGCCCGTGCCGCCGCGCAGGGCCAGGCGCTCGATGCCGAGCGCGCAGGCGATCAGCAGCGGTGCGGGGGCGGGCGTGCCCGTGCCGGGGGTCATCAGCTCTCCCGGGGTTCCCTGGCCCGGTCCGCGGCGAAGGGTTCGCCGTGCAGATACCGGCCGAGCGCGGTGAGCGGGAACACCTGGCGGTACAGGTGGTAGTTGATCGAGAAGTCCCACGGGAAGCCCGTACCGGTGAAGTACGGCTCGTCCCAGGAGCCGTCCTCGCGCTGGGTGTCGGCGAGCCAGGCCACGCCCCGGGCGACGGCCTCGCTCTCCCGCTCGCCCGCGGCGAGCAGGGCCATCAGGGCCCATGCGGTCTGCGAGGCGGTGGAGGCGCCGCGGCCGATCCACTCCGGGTCACGGTAGGAGCGCAGGTCCTCGCCCCAGCCGCCGTCGGGGTTCTGCACGCTGAACAGCCAGTCCACGGCCCTGCGGATCGCGGGGTGCGCGACGGGGAGCCCGGCGGCCACCAGGGCGGGGACCACGGACCCGGTGCCGTAGAGGTAGTTGACGCCCCAGCGGCCGAACCAGGCGCCGCTCGGCTCCTGTTCGGCGAGCAGCCAGGTGATGCCGCGCCGGGTGCGCGGGTCGTGCTCCTTGCCGAGCACCGAGAGCATCTCGACCACGTGCGCGGTGACATCGGCGGAGGGCGGGTCGACGACCTCGCCGAAGTCGCAGAACGGCAGCCGGTTGGGGAACTTGCTGGTGTTGTCGGCGTCGAAGGCGCCCCAGGCCCCGTTCTTCGACTGCATGCCCAGCGTCCAGCGGGCGGCCCGCCGGATCGCCGTCCCGATGCGCTCCCGGTCGGGGTGGGCGATGCGCCGCAGGGCGAGGATCACCTCGGCGGTGTCGTCGATGTCGGGGTAGTTGTCGTTGTGGAACTCGAACGCCCAGCCGCCCGGGGGCAGTTCGGGGCGCCGCACCGTCCAGTCGCCGGAGCGCAGGACCTGCTCGTCGAGCATCCAGTCGGCCGCCTTGACCAGTGCCGGGTGGTCGGGCGCCACGCCGGCGTCGACGAGGGCGACGGCGGCGAGGCAGGTGTCCCAGACCGGGGACTGGCAGGCCTCGATCATCCGGGCCTCGCCGTTCTCGCGCGGAACGGCGAAACGGTCCAGCGACTCGAGCCCGGCACGCAGCACGGGGTGGTCGAGATCGTAGCCGAGCAGGTGCAGGGCGATGATCGAGTAGACGGCGGGCGGCTGGATCCCGCCCCAGCAGCCGTCGTTCTCCTGGCGCTCGATGATCCAGCGCGCCGCGGAGTTGACGGCGGAGCGGCGCAGCGCCCCGACGGGGAGCCTGCGGTAGAGGTGCAGTGCCTTGTCGAGGCGCTGGAAGAAGCCGTCCCAGCTCGCGGCCGGGGCGAGCGGACGCGGCGGGTTGGGCCGGCGCGGGTCGGTGTGCAGCTCGTCGAGGACGAACGGGGCGGGGCGCACGGGGCGGTGGGCCGCGACGATGGTGAGCGGCACGATGGTCTGCCGGGCCCAGCAGCCGAAGGTGTAGATGTTGAGCGGGAACCACTTCGGCAAGTAGATGATCTCCGGCGGGAGTTCGGGGAGGTCGTCCCAGCTCCACCAGCCGAAGAGGGCCAGCCAGATCCGGGTGAAGACCCGGGTGGCGGCGATGCCGCCCTGTCCGCGGACCCAGGCGGAGGCGGCGGCCATGTGCGGTGCGTCGGGGCCGTCGCCCGCGAGCCGGAGGGCGACATAGGCCTCGACGGTCGCGGAGAGTTCGGCGGGCCCGCCGTGGAAGGTGGCCCAGGTGCCGTCCGGGCGCTGCTGCGAGCGGATCCAGCGGGCGGCGCGGCGGGTGGTCTCCTCGTCCCGGATGCCCAGGAACTGACGGAGCAGCAGGTCCTCGGCGTCCATGGTGACGTTGGTCTCCAGGTCGCCCTTCCACCATCCCTGTTCGTCCTGCCGGGACAACAGGTGTTCGACGGCTCGGGCCGTGGCCCGTTCCGCGGCCTCGTGCGTCTTCGCCGCCCCCGCGGCCGCGGGCAGGGGCTCGGCGATCGTGCTGTGTCCGGCCTCGGCCGCGCGGGGCGGATGTGCCCCGGTGCCGTCGGTCGTCGCTGTCATGGCTTCCCCTTTTGCAGTGAATTGCGTCTCTGCCGTACTGCTTGTGACTGCCGTACTTGGGGGTTGCGTCGGCCGGTGCCGCACGGGGCACCGGCCGGCGACTGCGCGCTAGATCGGGTGAATGGGAATCATCTCTTCCGTCTCTTGCGTGTCATCTCTCATATGTCATCTCTTGCGTACGACGACGAAGTCGGCGAGCGCGACGAGCTGCGCCCGGACCTGCGCGGGCATGTCGACCCCGTTGAGGGCCTCGATCGCGGTGGCGTACTGGCGGCGGGCCTCCCGGGAGGTCCACTCCCGGCCGCCCGCCTCCTCGATCAACGCGGCGCGGGAGGCGAACTCCTCCTCGTCGAAGTCGGCGAGCTGGGCGTCCGTGAGCTTCGCATCGGCGGCGAGGATGCCGGCGAGCCGCTCGGACGCGGGGCCGCCGGCCGCCAGGGCGGCGACCACCGGGAGCGACTTCTTGCGCTGGCGCAGGTCGCTCCAGGTCTGCTTGCCGGTGGACGCCGGGTCGCCCCAGATGCCCAGCAGGTCGTCGACGGCCTGGAAGGCGAGGCCCAGGTGGTGGCCGTAGGCCTCCAGGACGTCGGCGGTCTTGTCGTCGGCGCCGCCGAGGACGGCGCCGATGGAGGCGGCGCAGGCCAGCAGGGCACCGGTCTTGTTGCCCTCCATCTCCAGGCACTCGGCGACGGTGACCCGCTCGCGGTGCTCGTAGGAGATGTCCTGGGCCTGGCCGTCGATGAGCTTGCGGGTGGCGGTGGTCAGCCGTCGGGTGGCCCGGCCGGCCTCGACGGTGCCCAGCTCCAGCAGCAGCTCGTTGGCCAGCGCGAAGAGGGCGTCGCCGACGAGGATGGCCTGCGCGGGGCCGTGCAGCTTCCACACGGTCTCCCGGCCGCGGCGCTGCTCGTCGCCGTCCATCAGGTCGTCGTGCAGCAGCGAGAAGTTGTGCACGAGCTCCACCGCGACGGCGCCGGGCACGCCCGCCTGGGGCGCGGCACCCGCGGCCTCGGCCGAGAGCAGCGCCAGGGCGGGGCGCACGGCCTTGCCGCTGTCGCCGTGCGCCGGGCGGCCCTCGGCGTCGATCCAGCCGAAGTGATAGGCGGCGACGGCGTCCATGGGCGGCGCGAGCCGGCCCACGGCGTCGCGCAGCACCGGTGCGGCAAGCGCCCGTCCGCGCTCCAGCAGGGCGCTCACGCCCGCGGTGTCGACAGCTGGGATCGCCGAAGTCACGGTCTCTCCTCTGGTGGTCGTGCTCACGCGCGCCCCGTCCGGGGGGCGCACGCCTGGTCGGCTCGCCGGGTCATGCCGCCGCCTCCCGCAAGGGGGTCACGGTACGGCCGTCCGAGCCCGGAGAGTGCCGCGCCCGCGGCCTGGACACCGCTGCGCACCGCGCCCTCCATCGTCGCGGGCCAGCCGGTGGCGGTCCACGCGCCGGCCAGGTAGAGGCCGGGCACGCCGGTGGCGGCCTGCGGCCGCAGCCGCCCGACCCCCGGGGTGGGGGCGAACGTCGCTGTCCGCTCCCGGGTGACGAAGAAGTCCTTCACGCCGGCTCCCCGCGCGGCCGGCAACAGCCGCTCCAGCTCCGGGAGATAGCGCTCGCGCAGCTCGGCGACCGGCCGGTCGATGTCGTCCTGCGCGGCGGACTGCGACACGGCCAGGTACTGCGCGGCGCCGTCCGCCCCGGCGAGCCCGGACGACTCCGTGCGGTCGAAGACCCACTGCACGGGACTGCCGAGCGCCGCGAAGAACGGCTGACGGAGAACTTTGCGATCGTATACGACGTGCAGGTTGAGGATCGGCGCGGTGCCGATGTCCAGCAGCCGGTCCGGGTCGTCGAGGGCCCCGTCGGGCAGCAGGGCGCGGGCCTCGCGCTGGGGCACGGCGAGCACGACGGTGCCGGCGTCCAGCCGCTCGGCGGTGCCGGGCCCGGACTCGGCGTCGACGTGCCAGCCGCCGTCCGCACTGCGGGTGATGGCGGTGGCGCGGGTGCGCAGCGCGGTGCGGACCCCGGCCCCGTCGAGGGCGGCGCGGGCCCGGGTGTCGTGCAGCTCGCCGAGCGGGACGTGGGCCCAGCCGATGTCGGCGGCGCCGGGCGCGGAGAGCAGCCCGGTCTTGAAGACCTTGGCGGCCAGTCCCAGGGACGCCCGGTCCGCCGTCGCATTGAGGGTGGCGACGCCGACCAGGTCCCACAGGGCCTCGACGGTGCGGGCGGACTGGCCGTGGCGGTGCAGCCAGGTGGCGAAGTCCACGCCGTCCAGCGCCGGGTCCTCCGGGTCGAGCGCACCGAGCGCCAGCGCGGCGCGGCCGACCTTGGCGCGCTCGGCGAGCGAGAGATGCGGGTACGTGGCCAGGCTGGCCGCCAGGTGCAGCGGCACGGGCAGGGCGGCCCGGCGCAGCCGGCCCAGGCGCGGGCGCCCGGACGGGTGGCCCACGTCGAGGACGGGCACGTCGAGCCGGTCCTGCAGGGGGGCCAGGTGGCGGGCGCCGACGCGGTCGAGGAACCACTGGTAGGCGGTGCAGCAGCGCAGGTAGACGTGCTGGCCGTTGTCGACGGACATGCCGCCGCGGCGGAAGGAGAAGGCCAGGCCGCCGAGGCGCGGCCGCCCTTCGAGCAGCGTGACCTGCAGCCCCGCACCGGCGAGTTCGAGGGCGGCCGTGACGCCTGCCAGGCCGCCCCCGATCACCACCGCGGCCGCCCCCAGGGGACGGCCTGCTTCGTCTGTGCGGAGCCGCTCGGGCCGGGTTGTCGTCCCCTCGGTCATGCGCCCACCCCCTCGGCTGCTGTCTGGGACGTGCCCTCCGGGCGGAGGGTTGCACACCGGCCCGTGCGCGTGCGGGTCATCAAGCGCGCCCCCTGGCGGTCGCCCGGTGGACGCTGCGCGCGTCGTACCCGGACAGCCCGCGCACGGCGACGAACGCTTTCTCCCGGCCGGGCAGGGAGACCCGGCGGCGCAGCACGGCCTCCGGCTCCTCGGCGATCCTGTCCAGCAGCCGCCGGTAGATGCCGGACATGGCGGCGACGCAGGCGCCGCTGCGCCGGTCGAGCATGGGCAGCAGCCGCAGGCCGGTGGCGAACAGGGCGCGGGCGCGCCGCACCTCGAACTGCACCAGCCCGGTGAAGTCCGCGCCCTGCGGGGGCACGGCCGCGTGGAAGCCGTCCGAGCAGCCGAACTTGGCGAGGTCGTCGGAGGGCAGGTAGGTGCGGCCGTTGGCCGCGTCCTCGCGGACGTCGCGCAGGATGTTGG
Source organism: Streptomyces morookaense (assembly GCF_013030945.1). Taxonomy (GTDB): domain Bacteria; phylum Actinomycetota; class Actinomycetes; order Streptomycetales; family Streptomycetaceae; genus Streptomyces; species Streptomyces morookaensis. Next base: position 7,021 of record NZ_JABBXF010000144.1, read on the forward strand.
TGAGCTGCAGGGCCAGGCCCAGCGTATCGGCGTACTCCGCAGCGCGCTCGGCGTCGCGTGCGCCGGGGACGGTGCCGAACACGCCGAGCGAGAGGCGCCCGATGGCGCCCGCGACGCAGCGGCAGTAGAGGGCCAGATCGTCCCAGGTCTCATAGGTCTCGCCGCGGACGTCCATCTGGACGCCGTCGATCAGCTCGTCGAGCGCGCCCAGCGGAATGGGGAAGCGGCGCACGGCGTGCGCGAGCGCGACGGCCACCGGGTCGGTGTCGTCCTCGTCGATCGCGCCGTCCCTTATCCGGGCGAGTGTCGCCCGGGCCTCCTCCAGCCGCAGCCGCTTGGCCTCGGGCGCCAGCGGCCCGTCACCGATGTCGTCGATGCGCCGGGAGAAGGCGTACAGCGCCGACATGGCCCGCCGCTTGGCGGTCGGCAGCAGTCTGATGCCGTAGCTGAAATTGCCGGCCTGCTGTCCGGTGACGGCCTCGCAGTAGCTGTACGCGGCGAGTACCGGTGCGGACGCGTGTGGCGTTCCGTTCACGGTCCCGCTCACCCCTCTCTTCGCAATGTCGCCCCCACCTCGCGCAGCACGCTGAGCTTGGTGGGCTTCGGCGGTCCGGGGAGCACGTCGTGGCCTGCGGCGGCGACCGCCTTGAGCGCGGCCCTCCCCCCGCCCACGAACCCCGCGAGCAACAGCTTGAGCCTGCCGTGGACGCTACCCACCAGGGGGGTCCCTTCATTCAGCAGGGTCCGGGCGCGTTCCGCCTCGTACGCGACCAGGGCGCGCACCGATGCGCCCGCCGTCGGCCGGGCGAGGTCGGACTCCGTGACACGGAAGCGCTGCATGTCCTCGGCGGGGAGGTAGACGCGGTCGCGTCCCAGGTCCTCGGCGACGTCCTGCAGGTGTTCCACGATCTGCAATGCGGTGCAGACCGCGTCCGAGCGGCGGATCCGCTCGGGGCTTGCGGTGCCGGTGATGCCGAGGACGAGGCGGCCCACGGGGTTCGCGGACAGCTCGCAGTAGGCGAGCAGCTCCTCGTACGTGGCGTAGCGGCTCACCCGCTGGTCCTGGCGGTTGGCCTCGATGAGCCCCAGGAAGGGCTCGGGCGTCAGACCGCACCGGCGCACGGTCGGACGGAGGCGGATCAGCAGCGGGTGGCGGGGGCCGGTGCCGCTGCTGTCGAAGACCCGGCGCAGGTCGGCCTCGAAGGCGTCCAGCATCGCCGGGCGGTCGTCGGACTGCTCGCGGTCCAGGCCCAGCAGCTCCGCGTCGCGGCCGCCGGGGGCCAGGTCGCCGTCGCCGATGTCGTCGACGAGGCGGGCGTAGCCGTAGACGGCCATCAGGTCGGCCCGCCAGGCGTGCGGCACGAAGAAGGGTGCCACGGGGAAGTTCTCGTGCGCGGCCTTGTCGAGCACGGCGCGCGCGTGCGCGTCCGTCCCCGCGGTCATCGCGGGCTGCCCGGACCGGGGACGGCGTACGCGTCTCTGATCTGGAGCGTTCCCGTACCCATTGCCGTCACATCTCCCGTTCTACACTGCCGAGCCAGAACATCCTATTTCGGACACGCCGCAGGCGGCGCCCCTGCCGTCGGCCCTCTCGGCCGTTTCTCCGGCGCCCCGGCGGCCGCAGGCACGGGGAGTACGGGGGTACACCCTCGCCCGCCGCGGAACAGGCGCAAAAACAGCACGGTACAGCGTACGCCGTACAGGTGCCCGACGCCCGCCGGGGTGTGTGCTTGATCCATACAATGCCACGCGGACCGCTAAAGGGCCTTGCATATAAGGCAGTTGATCGTTACGAACCGGTCAATCCCATGAGATGCTCAGCGCGCCGTTTCCTTCTCGTACGCCCGTACGACCTCGTCCGTCGGGCCGTCCATCAGCAGCTCACCGCGCTCCAGCCACAGCACGCGGTCGCACGTGTCGCGGATCGACTTGTTGTTGTGGCTGACGAGGAAGACGGTGCCGGCTTCCTTCCGCAGCTCGCGGATGCGTTCCTCCGAG
>NZ_JABBXF010000145.1 GCF_013030945.1 Streptomyces morookaense
TCATCGCTAACTTTGCAACAGTGCCAAAAATAGTCCTTCAGTGGGACGAAATGATCCGGACCGCTGGCTCCCTGAAGCTGGGCAAAGTACAGGCTTCAGTGCTGGTCCGTTCATTGCTGAAAAGTGAACGTCCTTCCGGACTGACTCAGGCAATCATTGAAGTGGGGCGCATCAACAAAACGCTGTATCTGCTTAATTATATTGATGATGAAGATTACCGCCGGCGCATTCTGACCCAGCTTAATCGGGGAGAAAGTCGCCATGCCGTTGCCAGAGCCATCTGTCACGGTCAAAAAGGTGAGATAAGAAAACGATATACCGACGGTCAGGAAGATCAACTGGGCGCACTGGGGCTGGTCACTAACGCCGTCGTGTTATGGAACACTATTTATATGCAGGCAGCCCTGGATCATCTCCGGGCGCAGGGTGAAACACTGAATGATGAAGATATCGCACGCCTCTCCCCGCTTTGCCACGGACATATCAATATGCTCGGCCATTATTCCTTCACGCTGGCAGAACTGGTGACCAAAGGACATCTGAGACCATTAAAAGAGGCGTCAGAGGCAGAAAACGTTGCTTAACGTGAGTTTTCGTTCCACTGAGCGTCAGACCCCAATACGTGCGCAACAACCGTCTTCCGGAGCCTGTCATACGCGTAAAACAGCCAGCGCTGGCGCGATTTAGCC
>NZ_JABBXF010000146.1 GCF_013030945.1 Streptomyces morookaense
AATACGTGCGCAACAACCGTCTTCCGGAGCCTGTCATACGCGTAAAACAGCCAGCGCTGGCGCGATTTAGCCCCGACGTATCCCCACTGTTCGTCCATTTCCGCGCAGACGATGACGTCACTGCCCGGCTGTATGCGCGAGGTTACCGACTGCGGCCTGAGTTTTTTAAATGGCGGAAAATCGTGTTGAGGCCAACGCCCATAATGCGGGCGGTTGCCCGGCATCCAACGCCATTCATGGCCATATCAATGATTTTCTGGTGCGTACCGGGTTGAGAAGCGGTGTAAGTGAACTGCAGTTGCCATGTTTTACGGCAGTGAGAGCAGAGATAGCGCTGATGTCCGGCGGTGCTTTTGCCGTTACGCACCACCCCGTCAGTAGCTGAACAGGAGGGACAGCTGATAGAAACAGAAGCCACTGGAGCACCTCAAAAACACCATCATACACTAAATCAGTAAGTTGGCAGCATCACCGGAACTTCAAAACTGCGCAAAACACGCAAATACGCACAAGAAAGTAGGGCTGCGCTTGGAATTCGGAAAATAAACCACATCAAAACTACTTTTTAGCCAAATAACGTTTGGGAATCACCAGAATGGTGGGACAACAGCGGTTTTAGTGCCCTAAATCGTACGTTTTCATCCAGTTGCCCCTCAAACCCCATGTTCAAGTCAGAATAGTGGACAGGCGGCCAAGAACTTCGTTCATGATAGTCTCCGGAACCCGTTCGAGTCGTTTTCCGCCCCGTGCTTTCATATCAATTGTCCGGGGTTGATCGCAACGTACAACACCTGTGGTACGTATGCCAACACCATCCAACGACACCGCAAAGCCGGCAGTGCGGGCAAAATTGCCTCCGCTGGTTACGGGCACAACAACAGGCAGGCGGGTCACGCGATTAAAGGCCGCCGGTGTGACAATCAGCACCGGCCGCGTTCCCTGCTGCTCATGACCTGCGGTAGGATCAAGCGAGACAAGCCAGATTTCCCCTCTTTCCATGTCAGATTTCCTCCTGACCAGTCGCCGGTGCATCCAGCCATTCTCGTTCTTCAGCTGATATTTCAGCATTCGGATCACACTGTGCCAGTAGCTCAGCCAGTGAATATTGCGGGCGTCTGTACGGCTCAACAATCAGCCGGCCATTATCAATGACCATGCCAACTTCATTATCTGTGCCCAGAGACAGCGCATTCAGCAGTGCCGGTGGGACGGTCAGCATAACTGAGCCGCCAACCCTCTTCAGTCGGGTGGTATGCATTCTTCACCTCCATAAAAGTTATATTTAAATATAACATCCACTAAAAAAACACACCAGGCTTTAACGCACAATGTTTAATAAAAATATAACTTTCAACCAAACAGTAAACCCAGCGTGGTTGCTTCCATATGCAGCAATACCGGCAGCAGCAGGCCACCACTTCTGATCCTGGCCACTGATGTAATCAACCCCACCAGGAACAGTTCTGCCAGTGTCAGCAGGTTCTGATACTGGCTGTGCGCGGCGACGAACAACAACGACGTTATCAGCGCCCCCAGCCACATCGTCCAGCAGTACCGTGAACGGAAGACGTTCAGCATAATCCCCCGGAACAGCGTTTCCTCATTCAACGGGGCAAGGATAAAGATGGTCAGCAACGTCAGGATCACGTCAGGTATGGACTTATCGGCAAAAAGTTTCGTCATAAATGGCTCAGCAGGCAGAGCCAGCGCCTTACCGAGCAGAAATACACCGACATACACCACGGCCATCGCACCGACCAGCCACGGTACGCCAACGTTGCGCAGCTGACCAACGACCGGTAGCGGAGCTATCCAACGGCGGTATACCAGGAAAACACACAGCAGGTACATCAGAACAGTACCATGACTGAAGAACAAATAGTTTTTTCCTGATCCATAAAGCAGAACGGCCTGCTCCATGACAAATCTGGCTCCCCAACTAATGCCCCATGCAGCCAGCATAACCAGCATAAACTGCAGATATTGATTACGTGTTTGAATCATTGCATCGCCTGTAAATTTTTAACTTGTCCTATTTTTGTCATTACCACGTATATACACATGTATAACAATTCAGATATCGTTACCAGGATATGCCGCATCAGCGGCATGGAAGGCGGCACTCTGTTGTTTCATATGATACAGGAGTAAAACCGCCGAAGCCCGGCGTAAGCCGGTACTGATTGATAGATTTCACCTTACCCATCCCCAGCCCTGCCAGACCATACCCGCTTTCAGCCATGAGAGAGCTTCTGTGCGCGGTCGGAGTGGTCCCGACGAGGGTTTACCCGAAGTCGGGGCGTATCTCCGCGTTAGCGGGCCGTGAGGGCCGCTTACGAGCGTGTACTGAGAACTTCCAGCGAGAAGACTGACAGCGATGAAGATGTAGTTACAACATTCATAATTAAAAGCGACTCTGTTCCGGCCCTTTGGGCCGGGGCGGGGCCGCTTTTCAGTTATGAGGGAGGGGCTTTGTGGTTTCGGTTCTGCGCTGGACCGGGGTTTTTCTGGAGGTTGTTTTTGTGTGTTGTAACTAAAGTGGCTCCGGTCGGGGCCCGCCGCTTGCGGTGGGAGGTGCATATCTGTCTGTCCACAGGACAGGCAGTGAATAGGTTTTCTTTTTAAATGAATGTAATTAAGTAGTTTAAAGGAGATATAAACAGGTGTTTAAAAGATACATTGCACCCTGTAAGACTGGCGGCTGGCGCTTTATGACATGAACGGTTGTAACCTTATGGGGAAGTCCCTTGCAGTTAAATGTGGATAAGCAAAATTCCCCGTCGCTGAGGCGCATTTTGTATTAAAAACAGGGGGAACCGGATGCTCCAGAAGGTGGATAGTGAGGTTGTTTTTTGTATGTGGTGCTGATTTTTTGTTCGCTGGCAGGCTTCAGGCGTGCGAATGCCTCCGGTTCGGGCCGGATTATTCAGAAGAGGTCACTTTCAGGGGGAAGCTGTGGCCAGCCGGCTGTAATTGCGGTTACGTGACAGAATCATGCGCTCCTTCACACGACGCTCCACTTCACGTTTTACCGCCTCACGACTGGCAGTGAAGCGCCCTTCCGCGATTTCGCGCGTCAGCTGCCGTTTCACCAGGGTGATAATATCCTGACGTTCCCTGTCCGCATCACGACGCGCACGGGCACGCTTTATTCCCCGGGACTTAAGCTCTGTCTGGTAACTGCGGAAACGCTCACGAACAAAACGCCAGGCTTTCGCTATCAGTTCATCCATGCCCAGGGTATCCAGCCCCTGCTTTTTGCGTTGTCTGTTTTCCCATTCCACACGGCTGCGGCGTGCGGAAGCCACCGCCACCTCAGACACATCGAGAGCGGCAAACAGCGCCGGTGTGAACGTGATATCGGTCGGAATGTTGCAACCAATAAGCGGGTCATATTCCGTCTGGTAGGTAATCAGACCCAGCTCAGCCAGGGACGTCAGGGCACGGGTGGCACGGGTGATGGAGAGTACTCCGGCATCAGACTCCGTCGCCAGTCCACACTCAATGGCCAGCGTGGTGATGGAGCACTGGACACGGTTGGCCAGCGGATCATAGTGAAAACAGAGCCCCTGCAGCAGCGCATCAATAGCCCGACGACGCAGTACCGGTGGCATGCGCCGACGCAGACCACGCGAACGGGCATGTGCCACATGAATGGCGAAATCAAAACGGGAGGTGAAGCCTACCGCCTTTTCCATCAGTTTTTCGCAAAACTTCAGCGTTCCGGCACCTTCACGGGGTGTAAACACCGGATTCGGGTTCTTTACCTGGCGGTAATAAGTTTGTTGAAGATCAGTCACACCATCCTGCACTTATGTTGCACAGAAGGAGTGAGCACAGAAAGAAGTCTTGAACTTTTCCGGGCATATAACTATACTCCCCGCATAGAGCAACAGCTTCTATGCAGTTTCTTGTTAGCCCCGGTAATCTTTCTGACTCGCCAAAGTTAAAGAAGATTATCGGGGTTTTCGCTTTTCTGGCTCCTGTACATCCACATCAGAACCAGTTCCCTGCCACCTTATGGCGTGGCCAGCCACAAAATTCCTTAAACGATCAGCAATCTATCACGCACACCACAAACAGGCAAGAATGTGATGTCGCTACATTTTAGTTAGCTGAAAGCACTCTTCTGCTTTATCAGTTCAGCAATCATCTCAGCCTGAGTAACACCTTCAGCGTCACACATCTCCTGTAATTGCGCTTTTAACGCAGCAGGAATGAACACTCTGAGTTCTTTATGTGTGGCACGTTTTCTTGCCAGAGATGCCTGCTGACGTTCTGCAAGCGTCAGAGGATTACCTTTTCGGTATGCTCGCTTTGTACCTGATGAGGAAGTCACTGCATTTTCTGTCTGCGACATCTCGCCTCCTCAATTCTCAAACAGGGATCGTTTCGCAGAGGATACTACAGTTTTTTGAAATCAGCGACTTGAAAGTTGTGATGATGATCTGTGTTGGCGCACAAATCATGTCTGATTACGACCGTTTAATGTGATTTTGATGATGAAATGACTGAAAAACAGGAAATGCCTTAACCTGGATGCCGGCCCCGGGCGGGACCGGCTGTTTCTGGCATGTCGGGTGTCTGCCCCTGAAATACCTCACACTTCCGGAAAGCGGGGACTTCCGTCCCCGCCCGGCAGCTTACTTCCGTGCTTCGTAGGCCAGAGTTACCTGCACCACTGTATTTCCCCTGTGAATATTCAGTTCACATAACCGTTCCCTGAATATCAGTGAAAAACACAATACCGTGGCACACACGGCGAGCAACCCGATAAGGGCATATTTCGTCATAAACTTTGACCTCTCTGCAAAGAAGAGGCTACAATCAGTAGTGCTAAGTACTTCATGCAGACCTCACGAGTTAATGGATTAACGAGTGGGGTCTTCGCATTTCTGGTACCTGCGTCTTGCCTGAACCAGAAAGGCTCAGACACCCGCCGCGATAATACCACATTCCTGTCTGGTTACGACGACCTCCATGCCCCTGCTTTTTATTGCAGAAACGCCGGGAGCGGGGAAAACTTGCTTTTTCCCGTTTCCGGGGTTGGACAACTGAGCAACGCGAAGGCGTCAGTGTCCGGAGTTCTGCCACATATCAGTAACTCCCGTACCACCACTCATCGTCGCTTTTTTCCAGAATAATGGTGATACTCCTGACGTCGTCCGGCAGTATTTCCCGGCAGAATCTGGCCGGAAGCGTAAACGTGCCCGAAGACAGCCTTACCCCTTCTTCATAGGAGTCCGTCAGTTTCAGCCTGATTTTCCGGATTTCTGAATCAAGTTCAGCAATAATAAATTCCTGCTTCCCCCGAACGGCAACCGTCACATAACACCCGGCAGAGCCTGAGTCTGTTCGTCTTATCGATAACCGGGTCTTGCTTGCATATCTGTACGGCGCTTTCTGTCTTGTCATGGAAATAAATGCCATTATTGATTTTCGACCTTTCTGTTTTTATAAATAAAATAAATATCATTTTATTCTGGCAGTCTTACCAGATGATTTTATTCCCCTGAATTTTCATTACCCCGCGACGGACCAGTTCATCCCGGATACCTCTGGTCAGGACATCACGCCATTCACCGCGCATCTGTGATTTTAAATAATTATTAAATGTCTTTTCTGTTACCGGCATATTACGAACCTCCCGCGCTGCCTGTTGAATTTTGTTTGCCCACCGGATAACGATATCCATGTCGGGTGCAGCCATCTTTACTGATGACGCCTTATCCGGGGAGACGCGACGGCAGCGAATCCCGCGCGCCTGCAGTGTCCGGACAATACCGTCATATCCCTTGTCAGCGGAAACAATATGGTATTCCTTCTCCGGCCCGTAGTGGCATACACACTGCCCCAGCTCCAGCACCAGATGAAAATCAACATTGTTCCGGGAGACTTCACTGACATGCCGGAGTGTGATTTTTACTGCTTCAGGGAAAGCGTTTACTGGCAGTGCCACATTATTCTGTTTCGCACCCGCGAATATAATTAACTCCGTATATATATTTAAGGAAATTTCTGTCAGGTTACTGCAGTTCTCGTAATCGATAAAGGCAATCACCTGTTGCTTCTCTGATTTTCCGGTCGCCATTTTCTCTTCCTGATTAACAGACTTCACAACCAGATAAAAGAGTCATAAATAACACTTAACATCGCCTGATATTAACAGCCGGGCAACGTGATGTTATTATTTTGCTCTCCTTACTGAATGCATTTGTCCCTGACAGGACAACACTGACCGTCACATGACGGTCTTTTTTATCCATCTGACAGTTTATGGTCACAAAAAACATTCTGACAGATATTAACCACGTAATGACTGTGTATTATCTTTCTTCCCGCAACCTCCCGGCATTAACCGGTGGTAGCTTCACAGGGTTGATGTACAGAGCATTCATTCAATGTCAGTAATACGCTATGAATGATTTTTGGCCTCCTTTGCTCAGGGGAAGTCTTTTTTTTGCCGTTTTTTTTCATTATCTCCGTCGCTGACAGCGTTCGGCTCTCTGCCGTGCAAACTGCTGCCAGTCTGTACGGGGAGCAACACGGGCAGCCAGGAGCCACGCTTCAGCGGCCTCCTTCCGGAATCCCCTGACCTCCAGGCTGACGGCACGGCTTCCGGCACGCTGCCAGCGCCAGACCTGACCGTTCCGTGAACTGTTTCTGAATCCATTCATCTTTATCACTCCTCTTTAACCCGTCAGTATTATGGTGTTAAATAATCTACTGAATTGGCTTCCTTTCGGGTACGGAAGTTATTTCCTTTTAAGCCTTATTTCCCTGCCTCCTCTCTGATGGAGGCTTTTTTTTATTTCTCATCAAGCACGGCCTGAAGTTCTGCCTTTATCCGGTTCTGGCGGCGGATTTTATCCAGACGCGCTGCCGCATACGCTTCCTCCTCCTGAGAAATATGCTCCGTCACATACCCTTCCGTGTCATACCGGCAGGCACCGGCTTTCATGGCACACAGATAGCTTTCTGAACGGGTGATGGCCTTCAGCGCCCTGCGCAGTTTTTTATGCGAGAGCGGGATATTCCGCTGCGCCACGTCTTCCAGTAACACGTCCCGGATACCGCAGGCCAGAAGCCGGGGCGTGTCACCGTCAAACAATCCCGGCCACCAGGGTTTCAGGGTATTCACGGCCTCATCCAGCGTGGGCAGATTCAGATAAATGGACAGTGCCTGTCTGGCCTGCGCTTTTTTTGCCGCCAGCTCTGCTTCCCGGGCTGCTTTCTCGGCCAGCTTCTGCTTTTTCACCTTCCACTTTGGTGGCGTGGTGACATTGATGATGGTTTTCCGCCTGCGGACAGGCGTCTCCCCTTCCGTTTTCCGCTTCAGTGTCAGTACCGGTCGCTTCTGCTCTGTCATGCTGTGTTCTGCCTCTGACGAATCATCCTCTTGCGGTCAAAGATACCACACCCGTCACAGCGCCAGAACGCCCAGCACAGCCAGATGACAGGCGTAGAATACCGGGAAAAAATCCCCGGGCCAGAAACGGGGTAATGATTTTCCTGCACACGACACCAGACCAACGGTCAGCACCGTCATCACAAGACCGGCCACCGCCGCTGCATCACTGGTGGCAAGGTTAAGCGCCGGAATAACAGCCAGCAGGCAGGCGACCAGCGCCAGACGTTCCGCTCTGTCTTCCGCCCGGTACAGCCGGTGGCTGACTGCCAGCATCAGCAGCCCGGCAATGCCGTAACTGGTGCCGGACAAAGGCCCCCACAGCGCCATCAGAAGAATGGCCGCTGCTGTACGCCACCCACTGCGCGTTTCACACCACGTCAGCACCTGTGCCGCCACTGCAAAGGCAAACAGGATATTCCCCTCATACCAGGGAAAGCCTGCCAGATAATATGCGAACTGGGCAATAATCCCCCATCCCCACAGCCGGTTAATGGCCGGTTGCCGGATATGCGCATGACGGGACAGATTCAGCCCCCACACCAGGGCAAACAGCGGAAAGGCTCCACGCCCGGCCAGAAACATCCATTCCTGCTTCAGCTGGAATATCAGATTGATGTGGTCCAGTACCATCAGCACCAGTGCCACCGTTTTGATGATATCCCGCTGTCCGGGTGACCAGACCAGCAACGACTGCAACCAGGTATCGGTCCGGGCAGCCAGTGAATCGTTACGTGTCGTGTTCGTGTTATCCGTTGTCATCAGCGTTTGCCTTCCGGCACTGTTGCAAATAGTCGGTGGTG
>NZ_JABBXF010000147.1 GCF_013030945.1 Streptomyces morookaense
CGGTGTGCAGACCCTGCACGGCCTCGGTGTGACCGCCTTCGTGGAGATCGGCCCCGGCGGGGTGTTGAGCGGTATGACGCAGGGCTGCCTGGACGAGGCCGTCACCATCCCCGTCCTCCGTGCCGATCGCCCCGAGCCGCAGGCCGCCGTCACCGCGCTCGCCGAGCTGTACGTGCACGGTGTCACCCCGGATTGGCAGGTGCTCTTCCCGGGTGCCCGCCAAGTCGACCTGCCCACCTACGCGTTCCAGTACGAGCGGTACTGGCTGGACGCGCCCGAGGAGTTCACCGGCGGTGCTGCCGCCACCGGGCTCGGGCTGGGCGCGGCCGTGCACCCGCTGGCGGGCGCGACCGTCGCGCTGCCGGGCAGCGGCGGGTTCCTGGTCACCGGGCGGCTCTCGCTCGCGACCCACCCGTGGCTCGCCGACCACATGGTCATGGGCAGCGTGCTGCTGCCGGGCACCGCACTCGTGGAACTGGCGGTGCGCGCGGGCGAGGAGGCCGGCTGTGCGCGGATCGACGATCTGACGCTGGAGGCGCCGCTGATCGTCCCCGAGCGCGGCGGTGTGGCCGTGCAGGTGTGGGTCGGTGCGGAGGACGAGCCGGGCAGGCGCGCGGTGACCGTCCACTCGCGGCCGGAGGATGCCGCGGACGACGCGGCATGGACCCGGCACGCGGTCGGGTACCTGGCCGACGAGCTGCCCGAACCGTCGCACGGAACCGCCTTCGAAGCAGCGGCCGGGGCCTGGCCGCCGCCCGGTGCGGAGGCCGTCGACCTGACCGCCTTCTACGAGGGCATGGCCGAACTGGGCCTGGAATACGGCCCGGTCTTCCAGGGCCTGCGCTCGGTGTGGCGCAGCGGGGACGACGTCCTGGCCGAGGTGGCTCTCGCCGAGGGCACGGAGCCCGACGGGTTCGCCCTGCATCCGGCACTGCTGGACGCCGCGCTGCATGCGATCGGCGCGGGCGGTCTCGTCCCCGTCGACGACGGGCCGCTGCTGCCCTTCGCCTGGTCCGGGGTGAGCGTTCTGGCCGTCGGGGCGACGGCGCTGCGGGTCAAGGTCTCGCGGACGGGCACGGACGCGGTGTCGCTGGCCGTGGCCGACGCCGCCGGTGGCCTGGTGGCCACGGCCGACGCGCTGTCGCTGCGGCCGGTGCCGCGGGAGCAGCTGCTCAGGGCGAGCGGCTCCGGCAGGCGTACCGAGGACTCGCTGTTCGGCCTCGCCTGGCAGCCGGTGTCCCTCGCCGGGACGGCCGACGAGGCGGCGGAGTCGGGCGTACGGAGCTACGCGGATCGGGCTGCGCTGGCCGCCGAGTCCGACCTGCCCGGGATCGCGGTCGTCCCGTGCCCGGTGGGGACGGGCGAGGACGGCGCGGAGCAGGTGCACGCCGTGACCCGCGAGGTGCTGGAGCTGGTGCAGTGGTGGCTGGCGGAGGACCGGCCGGGGCGCCTGGCGCTGGTGACGCGTCCCGGTGACCTCGCCCACGCCGCGGTGTGGGGGCTCGTGCGCTCCGCGCAGTCGGAGAACCCGGACCGGCTGGTGCTGGTGGAGGCCGAGGACACCGGTGCGGCGATGCGGGTGCTGCCCGCTGCCGTCGCTTCCGGTGAGCCGCAGTTCGCCGTGCGGGGCGAGGACGTGCTCGTACCGCGCCTGGTGAAGGCGCCCGCGACCGGCGGGAGCACGCCGGGCCTCGCTGCGGGGACCGTCCTGGTGACCGGTGCGTCCGGTGCGCTGGGCGGGCTCGTCGCCCGGCACCTCGTCTCCGAGCACAAGGTGCGCCGGCTGCTGCTGGCGAGCCGCCGGGGCGCGGAGGCCGCCGGGGCGGCCGAGCTGACGGCCGAACTGGCCGCGTGGGGGGCCGAAGTCTCCTGGGCCGCCTGCGACATGGCGGACCGGGATGCCGTCTCCGCCATGCTGGCCGGACTCGACGGGCGTCCGCTGTCGGCCGTCGTGCACACCGCGGGCGTTCTGGACGACGGGGTCGTCTCCTCGGTCACGCCGGAAAGGCTCGCCGGGGTCCTCCGGCCCAAGGTGGACGCCGTGCTGAATCTCCACGCGTGCACCCGGGAAATGGATCTGGCCGCCTTCGTGGTGTTCTCGTCGGTCGCCGGAATGATCGGCAGTGCCGGTCAGGCGAGTTATGCGGCTGCGAATTCCTTCCTCGACGCCTTCTCGTCGTACCGCCGCCGAAAGGGCCTGCCCGCCACGTCGTTGGCGTGGGGAGTATGGGAGGAGTCCGGTGCGATGACGGACGGTCTCGCCGAGGCCGACCGGGCGCGCATGGCGCGCAGCGGCGTCCTGCCGCTGTCGTCGGAAGAGGGACTGCGGCTGTTCGACCGGGCGTTGGCCTCGGACGAGGCGGTGCTCGCCCCGGTGCGCATCGACACCGGTGCGCTGCGCGCCGGCGGGGTGCCGGCCGTGCTGCGCGCCCTGGCGCCGGCCGCGGTCCGCAGGACGGCGCAGACCGTCGCCGCATCGTCCGTATCGTCGCTGGCAGAGCGGCTGTCCGGGCTGCCGGAGGGCGAGCGCGACAAGGCCGTGCTGGATCTGGTGCGGGCCGAGGTGGCCGCGGTGCTGGGCCACGCCTCGGACCGGACGGTCCAGCCGGAACACGCCTTCCAGGACCTGGGATTCGACTCGCTGACCGCCGTCGAACTGCGCAACCGGCTCAACAAGGCGACCGGATTGCGGCTGCCGGCGACGCTGGTCTTCGACTATCCGACGCCCGCTCTGCTGGCCCGGCATGTGCTCACGGAGACCACGGATGCGGCCGGACCAGCCCTAGTGGATTCCCTACTTGCCCACCTCGAGACGATCGAACAAGAATTGGCCACGAAGTTGTCCGAGGGTGATGCCCGCGAGCGGATCGTGTCAAAGCTCCAGGAGGTACTGGCACTTGCCGGTGAATCCGGCAGGACGCCGGAGGGCTCCGGAATCGACGGCAGTGATCTGGAATCGGCCACGGACGACGAAATGTTCGATCTGCTCGGCAAGGAATACGGGATCTCCTGACGATTCCGGTGTCCCGGATCCTCCTTGCCGATTTCCAAGTTTCCAAATGGAATCTGCACAGGGGTAGGGGACGATTTCGGTGACGAACGAGGACAAACTCCGCTTTTTCCTGAAGCGAGTCACCGCAGATCTTCAGGAGACCCGGCGGCGTCTTCGCGACTACGAGGACGCCGCCGGGGAACCGGTGGCCATCATCGGGATGAGCTGCCGCTACCCGGGCGGCGTCCGCTCGCCCGAGGACCTGTGGGAGCTGGTCTCCACCGGCCGGGACGCCGTCTCGGAGTTCCCCGCCGACCGCGGCTGGGACCTGGACGCGCTCTACCACCCGGACCCGGAGAACCGGGGGACCAGCTACGCCCGCGAGGGCGGATTCCTGGACGAACTGGCCCAGTTCGACCCCGGCGTCTTCGGGATCTCGCCCCGTGAGGCGCTCGCCATGGACCCCCAGCAGCGACTGCTGCTGGAGACGTCGTGGGAGCTCTTCGAGCGGGCCGGCATCGATGCCGCCTCGCTGGCGGGCAGCAGGACCGGCGTCTTCGCCGGTGTGATGAACCACGAGTTCCTCGCCACCCTGCAGAACTCCCCGGAAGACCTCGAGGGTTACCTCGGCACCGGAACCTCGGGCAGCGTCGCCTCCGGCCGCGTCGCCTACACCTTCGGCCTCGAAGGCCCGGCCGTCACCGTGGACACGGCCTGCTCGTCGTCGCTCGTCGCCCTGCACCTGGCCGTCCAGGCCCTGCGCAACGGCGAGTGCTCGCTGGCCGTCGCGGGCGGTGTCACCGCCATGGTCGGCCCCGCCACCTTCGTGGGCTTCAGCCGCCAGCGCGGCCTGGCACCTGACGGCCGCTGCAAGGCCTTCGCCGCCGGCGCCGACGGCACCGGCTGGGGCGAGGGCGTCGGCCTGCTGCTCGTCGAGCGGCTCTCGGACGCCCGCCGCAACGGCCACCACGTGCTCGCGGTCGTGCGCGGATCCGCCGTCAACCAGGACGGCGCGTCCAACGGACTCACCGCCCCCAACGGCCCCTCCCAGCAGCGCGTGATCCGGCAGGCACTGGCCGCCGCACAGCTGACCCCCGCCCAGGTCGACGCGGTCGAGGCCCACGGCACCGGCACCCGGCTGGGCGACCCGATCGAGGCCCAGGCACTGCTGGCCACCTACGGCCAGAGCCGGTCCGGCGACAAGCCGCTGTGGCTCGGCTCCATCAAGTCCAACATCGGCCACACGCAGGCCGCGGCCGGTGTCGCCGGCATCATCAAGATGGTCATGGCCATGCGCCATGCCGAACTGCCGCCCACCCTGCACGTCGACGCCCCGTCCCCGCACGTCGACTGGTCGGCGGGCGAGGTGCGCCTGCTGACCGAGCCCGTGCCCTGGCCCGCCGCGGACCAGCCGCGCCGGGCCGGCATCTCCTCCTTCGGCATCAGCGGCACCAACGCGCACACGATCATCGAAGAGGCCCCGCCGGCCGTCGCACCCGACGAGGACGCGGAGAACCCCGAGGACGGCGCCGAGGAGCCCGCAACCGCCACCGTCGCGGCGGCCCTCCCGGCCGCGGGCGGGCCGGTGCCGTGGGTGCTGTCCGGCAAGACCGAGGCGGCACTCGCCGCGCAGGCCGAGCGCCTGCTCTCCGGCCTGGACCCCGAAGCCCCGCCGGCCGACGTCGCGTTCTCGCTCGCCACCACGCGCACCGCCCTGGAGCACCGCGCGGTCGTGCAGGGCGAGACCCTGGCCGAACTCACCGAGGGCCTGCGCGCGGTGGCCGCCGGCTCCCCGGCCCCGGGCGTGGCCCGAGGTCACGTCGACACCGCCGGCCGCATCGGATTCCTCTTCTCCGGCCAGGGCTCGCAACGCCTGGGCATGGGACGGGAGTTGTACGCCGCCTACCCGGTGTTCGCTGCGGCGTACGACGAGGTGTGTGCACACCTCGGGATGACGTTGGACGTCGACTCCGAAGCACTGCACCGCACCGGCATGACCCAGCCCGCCCTCTTCGCCGTCGAAATGGCGCTGTTCCGGCTGCTGGAGTCCTGGGACATCCGGCCGGACTACGTGGCCGGTCACTCGGTCGGCGAGATCGCTGCCGCGCATGTGGCCGGCGTGCTGTCGCTCGCGGACGCGGCGAAGCTGGTGTCCGCCCGCGCCGCGCTGATGCAGGCCCTGCCGGCCGGCGGCGCGATGATCGCCGTCCAGGCCACCGAGGACGAAGTCCTCCCGCACCTCACCGACCAGGTGAGCATCGCTGCGGTCAACGGCCCGCAGTCCGTGGTGATTTCCGGTGCCGAGGACGCCGCGACGGCGATCGCGGAGGCGTTCAAGCAGCAGGGCCGCAAGACGTCCCGGCTGAAGGTCAGCCACGCGTTCCACTCGCCGCTGATGGACCCCATGCTCGACGACTTCGCCGCCGTCGTGCGTGACATGACGTTCGACAAGCCGCAGATCCCGGTCGTCTCCAATGTCACGGGCCGGTTCGCCGAGGCGTACACCGCCGACTACTGGGTCCGGCACGTCCGCGAGGCCGTGCGCTTCGCCGACGGCGTGCAGACCCTGCACGAGCACGGCGTGACCCACTTCGTCGAGATCGGCCCCGGCGGCGTGCTGAGCGCACTGGCCCAGGGCTGCCTGGAGGACGCCCTCACCGTTCCGGTGCTGCGCGCCGACCGCCCGGAGCGCGCCGCACTGATCGCCGCGGTCTCCGAACTCCACGCGCACGGCGTCTCGCCCGACTGGACCGCGCTCTTCCCCGCAGCGGCGCGTGTGGAACTCCCCACCTACGCCTTCCAGTACGAGCGCTACTGGCTCGACTCCTCGGCCGCCGCACCCGGCGACGTCCGCGCCGCAGGCCTGGGCTCCGCCGACCACCCGCTGCTGGGCGCCGCCGTCGCGCTGGCCGGCGGCGACGAGCGGCTGCTGACCGGGCGGCTGTCGCTGCGCACGCACCCGTGGCTGGCCGACCACGCGGTCCTCGGCAGCGTGCTGCTGCCCGGCACCGCCTTCGTCGAATTGGCCGTGCGCGCGGCCGACGAAGCCGGCTGCGACGTGCTGGAGGACCTCACCCTCGAAGCACCCCTCGTGGTGCCCGAGCACGGCGGCATCGCGGTCCAGGTGTGGGTCGGCGCCGACGACGGCTCCGGCCGCCGGCCGCTGACCGTGCACTCGCGCCCCGAGGACGGCACGGACCTGCCGTGGGTGCGGCACGCCACCGGCTTTGTCGCCGAAGGCACCGGCGCACCGGCCGGGCAGGCGCTCACCGCGTGGCCGCCCGCCGGCGCCGAACCGGTCGATCTCGACGGCTTCTACGAGCAGTTGGCCGGTCTCGGCCTCGCCTACGGACCGGCGTTCCGCGGCCTGCAGCGCGCATGGCGCGCGGGCGAGGACGTGTGCGCCGAAATCTCGCTCCCCGACGGCATGGACGTCGGCTCCTTCCTCCTGCACCCGGCACTGCTGGACGCCGCGCTGCACGCGATCGGCGCGGGCGGCACCCTGGTGGCCGCAACGGGCGGGCCGCTGCTGCCGTTTGCCTGGTCCGGTGTGACCGTGCGCGCCACGGGCGCGTCGACCGTGCGCGTGAAGCTGTCGCGCGCCGGCACGGACACGGTGTCCCTGCTCGTCGCCGACGCCGCCGGTGAGCCGGTCGCGTCCGTCGAGGCGCTGACGCTGCGCGCGGTGTCGGCGGAGCAGCTGCGCCGGCGCTCCGACGACGCGATGTTCACGGTCGAGTGGGCACCGCTGTCCCTGCCGTCCGACGCGGACGGCACGAGCGTCGAGTACGTCCCGGACATCGCTTCGCTCACCGACGGCTCGTCGTCGGACGCCGTCGTCGTTCCGTTCCCCGAAGGCCCGGAAGGAGCTTCCGAGGCCGAGCGGGTCCGCGCGGTCACCGCCGGGACGCTGCAGCTGCTCCAATGGTGGTCCGCCGTGGAGCGGGCGGCGCGCCTGGTGCTCGTGGCCCGCTGCGACGACCTCGCCCACGCCGCCGCGGGCGGCCTGGTGCGGTCGGCCCAGGCCGAGAACCCCGGCCGGATCGTCCTGATCGAGACCGACGGCAGCCCGGCGGATGCCCCGGCTCACGTGCCCGGCATCATGCGCTCCGGCGAACCCCATGTCGTCGTCCGCGACGGCGGGTTCCGTGTCCCGCGCCTGGCCCGGGCGGCCGCCCCCGAGCCGGACGCCGCCGCCCCCGCCCTCGGCACCGTGCTGCTCACCGGCGCCTCCGGCGCCCTGGGCGGCACCCTCGCCCGTCACCTGGTGGCCGAACACGGCGTGCGCAGCCTGCTGCTGGTCAGCCGCCGCGGCGCCGACGCCCCGGGCGCGGCGGAGCTGCAGGCCGAACTCGCCGCGTGCGGCGCAGAGGTGACCTGGGCCGCCTGCGACGTGGCCGACCGCGACGCCCTCGCCCGGGTGCTGGCCGCGACACCGGTCGACTCCGTCGTGCACACCGCCGGAGTGCTGGACGACGGCGTACTCGCCGCGCTGACGCCCGAGCGCCTGGACGCCGTGCTCAGGCCCAAGACCGACGCCGTGCTCAACCTGCACGAACTGGCCGGCGGCGACAAGCCGTTCGTCCTCTTCTCCTCCGCCGCGGGCGTCTTCGGCAACCCCGGCCAGGGCAACTACGCCGCCGCCAACTCCTTCCTCGACGCCTTCGCCCGGCACCGCCGCGCCCAGGGCGCGCCCACGGTCTCGCTGGCGTGGGGGCTGTGGGAGCAGGACGGCGCCATGGCCGAGACCCTCGGCGAGGCGGACCGGTCGCGCATGGCACGCTCCGGCGTGCTGCCGCTCTCCACCGAGGACGGGCTGCGGCTCTTCGACGCCGCGCTCGCCTCCGCCGAGGCCGTGCTCGTACCCGTCCGGCTCGACACCGCCGCGCTGCGGAACCGGGCGGCCGACACCCTGCCGGCGCTGCTGCGCGGACTCGTCCGCGGCACCACGCGCGGCACCGTCCAGCCCGCCGCCACCGGCTCGTCGGCCGCCCGCCTCGCCGGGCTGGCGCAGGACGAGCGGGACGAGGCCGTCCTGGACCTGGTCCGCTCCGAGGTCGCCGCCGTGCTGGGGCACTCCTCGCCCAAGGCGATCCGGCCCGCGCACGCCTTCCAGGACCTGGGCTTCGACTCGCTGACCGCCGTGGAGCTGCGCAACCGGCTCTCCGCCGCGACCGGCCTGCGGCTGCCCGCGACCCTGGTCTTCGACCACCCGACGCCCGCCGCACTCGCCCGGCACATCGGCACCGAACTCCTCGGCGAGAGCCCGGCGGACACGGCCGCCG
>NZ_JABBXF010000148.1 GCF_013030945.1 Streptomyces morookaense
GGCCCTGAAGCAGGCCGCCGGACTGTAAGTCCCGCAAGCACACTTCGGCCCCGGACCGTTGAATCGGTTCGGGGCCGTTGTCGTTGCCCTCTGGTAGGACTGGATCTGTGAGCAGCGAGAAAGGGCGGCCCGAGCAGTCGCCGGCGGGGGAGCAGCTGGCGCTCATCCGGGAGAGCGTGCGCAAGGCCAAGGTGCCGCGGGCCAAACCGCGGACGTGGCGCGGGGCGGCGCTGGCCGGGGAGCTGCCCGTGGCGCGGGTGCTGGTGGACAAGGGGCCGGTGCACCTGGACCGGCTGTGGGACTACGCCGTGCCCGCCGAGCTCGACGCCGACGCCCAGCCGGGCACCCGGGTACGAGTGCGGTTCGGGGCCGGTACGTCCAAGGTGCGGGAAGGGCGCCGCGAGGGCGGTGGGCTGCTCGACGGGTACATCATCGAGCGGGTGGCCGAGTCCGACTACCAGGGGCCGCTGGCCGCGCTCGCCCAGGTGCTGTCGCCGGAGCCGGTGCTCCGGCCGCCGCTGCTGAGTCTCTGCAAGGCCGTGGCCGACCGGTACGCCGGGTCGCTCGCCGATGTGCTGCAGCTGGCCGTTCCGCCGCGGCACGCCCGTATCGAGGCCGAGGCCTCGCCCCGGCTGCTGCCCCGGCCCGGTGCGCCCGAGGCGGGCAGCTGGGCGCGGTATCCGACCGGTCCCGCGTATCTGGACGCCCTGGTGCGGGGGGACACCCCGCGTGCCGTCTGGACGGCGCTGCCCGGGCCGCACTGGCCCGCCGAGCTCGCGCGGGCGGCCGTCGCCGCGCTCGCCTCCGGGCGGGGTGCGCTGGTCGTCGTGCCGGACGGGCGGGCCGCCGCCCGGGTCGACGCAGAGCTGACCGCGCTCCTCGGCCCGGGCCGGCACGTGCTGCTGACGGCCGACCTCGGCCCCGAGGAGCGCTACCGCCGCTGGCTCGCCGTGAACCGCGGCGCGGTGCGGGCCGTCGTCGGCACGCGCGCCGCGATGTTCGCGCCCGTGTGGAACCTGGGCTTCGTCGCGATCTGGGACGACGGCGACTCCAGCCACAGCGACACCAACGCCCCCCAGCCGCACGCGCGCGAGGTGCTGGTGCTGCGCGCGGTGCAGGAGAAGGCCGGGTTCCTGCTGGGCGGTTTCGGCTGCACCGTCGAGGCGGCGCAGCTGGTGGACACCGGCTGGGCGCTGCCGCTCGCCGCGGACCGGGAGCGGGTGCGGGTGACCGCCCCCCGCGTTCGCACGGTGGAGGAGAAGGACGAGGCGCGGGACGAGGCCGCCCGGGCCGCGCGGCTGCCCACGATCGCCTGGGAGGTCGCCAGGGAGGGGCTCCGGCACGGCCCCGTGCTGGTGCAGGTGCCGCGCAGCGGCTACGCGCCCCGGCTCGCGTGCGAGCGCTGCCGCGAGCCCGCGCGGTGCCGGCACTGCTCGGGGCCGCTGGAGGCGCGGGAGCGCGACGCCGGGCTGCATTGCGGCTGGTGCGGGCAGCAGACCACGGACTGGCACTGCCCCGAGTGCGGCGGCTTCCGGCTGCGTGCACGGATCGTGGGCGCGCAGCGTACGGCGGAGGAGCTCGGCCGGGCCTTTCCCGCGGTGCCGGTGCGCACGTCGGGGCGCAACCACGTGCTGGACACCGTGCCGGACCAGCCCGCGCTCGTGGTCTCCACGCCGGGCGCGGAGCCGGTCGCCGAACGCGGTTATGCGGCCGCCCTGTTGTTGGACGGCTGGGCCCTGCTCGGGCTGCCCGACCTG
Organism: Streptomyces morookaense; assembly: GCF_013030945.1. Classification (GTDB taxonomy): domain Bacteria; phylum Actinomycetota; class Actinomycetes; order Streptomycetales; family Streptomycetaceae; genus Streptomyces; species Streptomyces morookaensis. The sequence continues at coordinate 1,758 of NZ_JABBXF010000148.1, forward strand.
CGGGCCGGGGAGGAGGCGCTGCGCCGCTGGCTCGGTGCGGCGGCGCTGGTGCGGGGGCAGGAGGCGGGCGGCACGGTGGTCGTCGTGGCCGAGCCGACGCTGCGGCCGGTGCAGGCGCTCGTGCGCTGGGATCCTGCGGGGCATGCGATGCGGGAGCTGGCCGACCGGGCGGAGCTGGGCTTCCCGCCCGTTTCGCGGATGGCGTCCGTCGCCGGGCCGCCGGCTGCCGTGGCCGAGCTGATCGGGTCCGCGGAGTTGCCTCCGGGGACGGATGTGCTGGGGCCGGTGCCGCTGCCGGTGCGCAGGGCCGGGGCGCCGGCCCGGACCGGGGAGCCGCCGCCCGGGGAACAGTGGGAGCGGGCCCTGTTGCGGGTCCGACCTGGCCAGGGCGCTGCGTTGGCGGCCGCCTTGAAGGCGGCGCAGGCGGTTCGCCTCGCGCGCCGGGAGGGGGAGCCGGTGCGGCTGCGGGTGGATCCGCCGGATATCGGGTGACGGTTGTCTGTGGCTGGTCGCGCCCACGCGGCGGAGCCGCATATTCAGCAGAGCCCCGCGCCCCTTTCGGGGCGCGGGTTCGTGGTACTGCGCCCCGCAAGGGGCGCGGGGAACTGCGCGACCAGCCACGCACGGCCCGCAGCCCCGCGGAGCGCTCAGCCGTTACGCGGCCCCGGGAACACCGATGTGCGCGGCTCCGGCACCGGGAC
>NZ_JABBXF010000149.1 GCF_013030945.1 Streptomyces morookaense
CACGGCCCGCAGCCCCGCGGAGCGCTCAGCCGTTACGCGGCCCCGGGAACACCGATGTGCGCGGCTCCGGCACCGGGACCGAGCGGGCCGCCGGTACCACGGGGACCGTGGGCGGCTCCGCCGTGCGCACCGTCGTCTCGGCCGGGGCCTCCGTCGTGGTCTGCCCGTTCGCCCGGCGCGCTCCGTAACGGCGGTGCACCGCCTGCTTGGTGACGCCCAGTGCCGAACCCACCGCGTCCCACGAGAAGCCCAGCGAGCGGTCGAAGTCCACCGCGGCCGTCACCAGCGTCTCGACGCTGTCCCGCAGCTCCTGCGCCAGGCGCACGGTCGGCGCGGGGGCCCGGCCGTAGACGACGAAGCCCGCCGAGGGGCCCGTCCTGCGGGGGCGGTAGACGTTGCCGAGCTGGGCGGTGAGGGTGCGCAGGGCGTCCACCTGGCGGCGCACCCTCTCGATGTCCCGGACCAGGAGATGCAGGCTGGCCCGTGCCTGGGCGTCGTGGGTTGCGTGGTCGGGCATGAACAAGCCTCTCGGACCGGCGATGAAAGTGACGTATACGGACGGGAGTTGACGCCCCTTGGCGGGCAAGGGCAGCAGGCCCATGGCTGCGGCCCGCTCCGGTCAATCTCTCTTGACCCAACGCGCCACGGCCCGCCGGGTCACGGTATGGGGGCGCACGTACTCCGGAATGGGGCGCGCATCCACCCGCACGCCCCCTGGGGCCCGGCCACCTCTAGACTGGTGCGCCGTTCCACCCGGCGCTCGAGGAGAGGTAGTTCGCCACCCATGAGGCTCGTCTTCGCAGGCACCCCCGAGGTCGCCGTCCCCGCCCTCGACGCCCTGATCGCCTCCGAGCGCCACGAGGTCGTCGCCGTCGTCACCCGCCCCGACGCCCCGGCCGGCCGCGGCCGCCGGCTGGTCGCCAGCCCCGTCGCCGAGCGCGCGGAGGAGGCCGGCATCGAGGTCCTCAAGCCCGCCCGGCCGCGCGACGAGGACTTCCTCGCCCGGCTGCGCGAGATCGGCCCCGACTGCTGCCCCGTCGTCGCCTACGGCGCCCTGCTGCCGAAGCCAGCCCTGGAGATTCCCGCGCACGGCTGGGTCAACCTGCACTTCTCGCTGCTGCCCGCCTGGCGCGGTGCCGCCCCTGTGCAGCACGCGATCCTGGCCGGCGACGAGGTCACCGGCGCCTCCACCTTCCTCATCGAGGAGGGGCTGGACTCCGGCCCCGTCTTCGGCGTGCTCACCGAGCAGGTCCGCCCCACCGACACCAGCGGCGACCTGCTGACCCGGCTCGCCTTCGCCGGCGCCGGGCTGCTGTCCGCCACCATGGACGGCATCGAGGACGGCAGCCTCAAGGCCGTGCCGCAGCCGGCCGAGGGGATCTCCCTCGCCCCCAAGATCAGCGTGGCGGACGCCCGGATCGACTGGGCCGCCCCCGCCCTCCGGGTCGACCGCGTGGTGCGCGGCTGCGCCCCGGCCCCCGGCGCCTGGACGACCTTCCGCGGCGAGCGCCTGAAGGTCATGTCGGCGGCGCTCACCACCGACCGCACGGACCTGGCCCCGGGCGCGATCGCCGCCGCCAAGAACTCCGTGCACATCGGCACGGGTTCGCACGCGGTGGAGCTGCTGTGGGTCCAGCCGCAGGGCAAGAAGCCGATGAAGGCCGCCGACTGGGCCCGCGGCGTGCGCATCGCCGCAGGCGAGCGGCTCGGGGCCGATCAGCCCGCGTAGTCTGGAGCCGTCGCCTTCCCCAGCTCCGGAGCACCTTTCGTGAACGACCACGCGCCTCGCCGTCAGCAGAGCCGACCCGCGAAACCCCACCGTCGTCCCAAGAAGGACCCGGTGCGGATCCTCGCCTTCGAGGCGCTGCGGGCGGTGGACGAGCGGGACGCGTACGCGAACCTCGTGCTGCCGCCGCTGCTGCGCAGGGCCCGTGAGAAGGACGGCTTCGAGGCGCGCGACGCCGCGCTGGCCACCGAGCTGGTCTACGGCACGCTCCGCCGCCAGGGGACGTACGACGCGATCATCGCGTCCTGCGTCGACCGGCCGCTGCGCGAGGTCGATCCGCCGGTGCTGGACGTGCTGAGCCTGGGCGCCCACCAGCTGCTCGGCACCCGGATCCCGCCGCACGCCGCGGTGTCCGCCACCGTGGAGCTGGCCCGCTGCGTGCTCGGCGACGGGCGGGCCAAGTTCGTCAACGCCGTGCTGCGCAAGATCACCGCTCATGACCTGGACGGCTGGCTGGAGCGCGTCGCCCCGCCGTACGAGGACGACCCCGAGGAGCACCTCGCCGTCGTGCACTCCCACCCGCGCTGGGTCGTCTCCGCGCTGTGGGACGCGCTCGGCGGCAGCCGGGCCGGGATCGAGGACCTGCTGGAGGCGGACAACGAGCGGCCCGAGGTGACCCTCGTCGCCCGCCCCGGGCGGTCCACCACGGACGAGCTCCTGGCGGTGCTCGGCGAGGACTCCGGGCTGCCCGGCCGCTGGTCCCCGTACGCGGTCCGGCTGGCCGAGGGCGGCGAGCCGGGGGCACTGGAGGCCGTGCGCGAGGGGCGGGCGGGCGTCCAGGACGAGGGCAGCCAGCTGGTGGCGCTCGCGCTGGCCGATGCGCCGCTGGACGGGCCGGACCGGCGCTGGCTGGACGGCTGCGCCGGGCCCGGCGGCAAGGCGGCGCTGCTCGGGGCGCTCGCGGCCGAGCGCGGTGCCGCGCTGCTGGCCTCGGAGAAGCAGCCGCACCGGGCGCGCCTCGTGGAGCGCGCGCTGGCCGGCAACCCGGGTCCGTACCAGGTCATCGCCGCCGACGGGACACGCCCGCCGTGGCGGGAGGGCGTCTTCGACCGGGTGCTCATGGACGTTCCGTGCAGCGGGCTCGGCGCCCTGCGGCGCCGTCCCGAGGCGCGCTGGCGGCGCCGGCCGGAGGACCTGGAGGGGTTCGCCCCGCTGCAGCGGAGTCTGCTGCGGCAGGCGCTTCAGGCGGTGCGGGTCGGGGGCGTCGTGGGCTACGCGACGTGCTCGCCGCACCTGGCCGAGACGCGGGCCGTCGTCGACGACGTACTGAAGGGGCGGGGCGGGCCCGCCCCGGCCGCGGAGTGGATCGATGCGCGGCCGCTGATGAGGGGGGTGCCGGGGCTGGGCGACGGCCCGGACGTGCAGTTGTGGCCGCATCTGCATGGCACGGACGCGATGTACTTGGCGCTGCTGCGCCGTACCGGTTGATACCTGCGCCCCGCGGGCGCGACCAGGCGCCCCTCACGGGGCGCCCCGCGGCACCGCACAGCGCAGCGTCATGGCAGGCTTGGGGCATGGCCGTGCAGATCAACCCCAGCATCCTTTCCGCGGACTTCGCCCGCCTCGCCGACGAGGCGCAGGCCGTGAAGGGCGCCGACTGGCTCCATGTCGACGTCATGGACAACCACTTCGTCCCCAACCTGACGCTCGGTGTGCCGATCGTCGAGTCGCTGCGCAAGGCCACCGACATCCCGCTCGACTGCCACCTCATGATCGAGGACCCCGACCGCTGGGCGCCGCAGTACGCCGAGGCGGGCGCGGGATCGGTCACGTTCCACGCCGAGGCCGCGGCCGCGCCGGTCCGGCTGGCGCGGGAGATCCGGCACCAGGGCGCGCGCGCCTCCATGGCGCTCAAGCCCGCGACGCCGATCGAGCCGTTCGAGGACCTGCTGCCCGAGCTGGACATGCTGCTGATCATGACGGTCGAGCCCGGCTTCGGCGGCCAGGCGTTCCTGGACATCATGCTGCCCAAGATCCGCCGCACCCGGGAGCTGATCTCGCGGCACGGCCTGCAGCTGTGGCTGCAGGTCGACGGCGGCGTCTCGGCCACCACCATCGAGCGCTGCGCCGAGGCGGGCGCGGACGTCTTCGTCGCCGGCTCCGCCGTCTACGGTATGGAGGACCCCGCGGCGGCCGTACGCGGCCTGCGCGCACAGGCGGAGAAGGCGACCGCCGCCGCGCCCTGGGCCTGCGGGCACTGAACCGCAGCCGGCGCTCGCCCGAATTGCTGAGCGCCGAGGTCGGGGCCTGATCAAGGACCGTCGTTTCTGACAGGATGACGTCGGGTCCGGCATTCGGGTCCATCAAGTCCTGGCAGAAGTCTGCAAAGTAGTGAGGAGACCGCGGTGTCGACGGGCCGTTCAGCATCGCCCATGGGGCCCGCCGAGCTGGTGCAGGCGGCGGCGATGGCCCGCCGCTTCTACCTCGAGGGCAAGTCGAAGATCCAGATCGCCGAGGAGTTCGGCGTCAGCCGCTTCAAGGTGGCCCGGGTGCTGGAGACGGCGCTCGAGCGCGATCTGGTGCGGATCGAGATCCGGGTGCCGGCCGAGCTGGACGCGGAGCGTTCCGACGCACTGCGCGCCCGCTACGGCCTGCGGCACGCGGTCGTCGTCGAGTCCCCGGCCGACGCGGCCGACGATGCGCCCGATCCCGAGAACCTCGGTGAGGTGGCCGCGGACCTGCTCGGCGAGCTGGTGCACGAGGGAGATGTGCTCGGCCTGGCCTGGGGCCGCTCCACGATCCACATGGCCGCGGCCCTGCACCGGCTGCCGCCGTGCACGGTCGTCCAGCTGACCGGCGTCTACGACGCGGGCACCGCCGAGCGCGGCTCGGTCGAGGCCGTGCGCCGGGCGGCCCAGGTTTCCGGCGGCGAGGCGCACCCGATCTACGCGCCGATGCTGCTGCCCGACCCGGCCACCGCGGCCGCGCTGCGCGGCCAGACCGGCATCGCCCGGGCCTTCGACTACTTCGACAAGGTCACCGTCGCCGCGGTGTCCATCGGCTCGTGGGCCCCGGGCATCTCGACCGTCTACGACATGCTCACCGAGGACGAGCGCGCGCACTACGCCTCGCTGGGCGCCGCTGCCGAGATGTCCGCGCACCTCTTCGACGCCGAGGGCCGCCGCATCGGCCGTGACCTGGGGGAGCGCTGCATCACCGTCGAGGCGGACCGGCTGCGCCGCATCCCGGAGGTGGTGGCCATCGCGGGCGGGCTGCGCAAGGCGGCGGCGATCGGTTCGGTGCTCCGCTCCGGCCTGGTCACCAGCCTGGTCACCGACACCGCGGCGGCGGACCACCTGCTGCACGAGACGGGCCCGGGCCCCCGCCCGGCCCTGGACCGGGCCGACCCGGACGGCTCGTAGGCCCGCAGGCCGCGAACCTCGGCACCGGCCCCACGGCGAAGCCCTCCGGTTTCGCCGTGGGGATTTTTTGCGCCGTCATCCCCCGTCCGAAGTGGGGCTGAATATCGGCCAGTTCGATCTCGACGCGTTTTTCCTGCCCCGCAATGCGCTCATTTCCGGTTCCCCCCACGGCAATTGGGCGGTGTCGGCGATGGGGATCCATCGGAAGTCCAACGATGCTCGAGCGCCCTACCGGCAAGATCTCGGGAAACACCGACCGACTGCACGCAAGGAGACGCGGAGTGTCCCGCCGCCTGTTCACCTCGGAG
>NZ_JABBXF010000015.1 GCF_013030945.1 Streptomyces morookaense
GCACCACGTCACAGCTCCGCGCCCCTTCAGGGCGCATACGCATCCGGGGAACGGAATGCCCGCCGCCCCCGTCTCAGCCGGTGTGGCCCACGGGGGAGAGGGCGTGCGACGTGGACACAGGCGAGCGGCCCCCACTGCTGGCCGGGCGGTACCGGCTCGTCGCCCGGCTCGGCAGCGGCGGCATGGGCGTGGTCTGGCGCGCCTTCGACGAAGTACTCGACCGCGAGGTGGCGGTCAAAGAGGTGCGCGCACCTGACATGTTGCGCGAGGAAGACGTCCGCATCCTCTTCGCGCGGCTCAAGCAGGAAGCCCGCGCCGCCGCCCGCATCGCCCACCCCAACGTGATCACCGTGCACGACGTGGTCGAGCAACAGGGCCGCCCCTGGATCGTGATGGAGCTCGTACGCGGGCAGTCGCTCGGCGACATCCTGGAGCGCGAAGGAGTGCTCGACCCCAAGGAGGCCGCGCGCGTGGGCGCGGCTGTCCTCCGCGCCCTGCAGGCCGCCCACGCGGCCGGCGTGCTGCACCGCGACGTCAAACCGGCCAACGTGCTGCTGGAGGACACCGGCCGGGTCGTGCTGACCGACTTCGGCATCGCCCTGGTCGAAGGCGCGGGCACGCTCACCCGCACCGGGGACCTCATCGGCTCGCCCGACTACCTCGCCCCGGAACGGGCGTTGGGGCAGCGCCCCGGCATCCCCTCCGACCTGTGGTCGCTGGGCACGACGCTGTACGCGGCCGTCGAGGGCGTCTCCCCGTTCCGTCGCACCTCGCCGCTGCTCACCCTGCATGCCGTCGTCCAGGACGAACCGCCCCCGCCGCGGCGCGCCGGTCCGCTCACCCCGCTGCTGGAGGGGCTGCTGGTCAAGGACCCGCAGGAGCGGACGAGTTCGGCCGAGGCGCTGCGGCTGCTGGACGCGGTGGCGGCCGGTACGGTCACGCGGGCGCCGGCCGCACCGCCGGGGTACGTGCCGACGATGCCGGCAGCTCCGCCGCCCGGGGCCCCGCCTGCACCCGGACCCCGGGGGCGCGCCCGGGTGTTCGCCGCCCTGCTGGCGGCCCTGCTGCTCATCGGCGGGGGAACCGCCGCCGCACTGCTCGCGGCCTCGCACGGCACCCGGGACACGCCGGGAGGACCTGGAGGCTCGGGGTCCACCCCCAGTGCCCCCGCCACGAGCGCCCCGGCCACCGGCCCGGCCTCGCCCACACCGTCCACCGTCCCCGCTCCGCCCCTGGGCCCCGGCCCTTCGGACCACCCGACGTCCTATCCGACGTCGACGTGCGGCGGGGGCTGGGTGACCAACTGCGGCTGAACACCTGGGGGGTGCACCATGCGAAGGGTTCCTGTCCGGCTCCGTCTCGTATCACTGCTGGCGGTGCCCGTGCTGCTCGGCGGCGCGGGGCTCGCGGCCTGTTCGTCGTCCGGGGGCAAGAAGGCCGCGGACGTGCAGCTGGAACCGGTGGGGGTGGCCGGCGCCAAACCGTTCCTCGACGCCCCGGGCAGCGACGTCACGAACGTCGACCCCGCCTACCGCAGCGGGGGCACGACCGCGGGGGACGCCCGCGGCGCCTTCGGCGGCACCCGCAACGCCACCCAGTGCGACAAGGCCCTGATCACCAGGAACCTCACCGCCGACCCCGTCAAGGCGAAGGCCTGGGCCAAGGTGCACGACCTCGACTACCGCCGGATTCCGGAGTACATCAACGGCCTCACCTCGGTGGTGCTGATCCGCGACACCCTGGTGAAGAACCACAACTACGACGGCGGCGGCGTGACCACCGCCTATCTGTCCGTGCTGCAGGCCGGCATGGCGGTGCTCGTCGACGGGTACGGGCAGCCGTCCGTGAAGTGCAACTGCGGCAATCCGCTGCTGAAGCCCGACGACATCGACCGCAAGGCCTCGACGTACAAGGGGGATCGGTGGACGGGCTTCGCCGTCGTCGAGGTCACGGTCGTGGTGCCGCGCCCGGAGAGCCAGGGGCCGATGACGAAGATCCCCCTGGTCGACGCGCGGCAGAGCGGGAAGGGGTTCGACCGGGAGGTCGGCAGCGGTGACGGCAAGGGGGACTCGGCGGTGGTGACGGTCCCCAAGCCGAGTCCCCTTCCGGGGGATTCGCGGAGCCCGGGGTCCGGGTCGCCGGGGTCGCCGGGGTCACCGGAGTCGCCGGGATCACCTGGATCGTCCTCGCCGTCGCCTTCGTCCTCGGCCCCGACCCCGTCGGCGGGGTCGTACCCGCCGGAGACCACGGCCCCGCCGGCGTCCCCGCCCACGCCCTCGGCGCACGAAACCGCCACGACCCGCACGCCCACGGAACCGGCGGAGCCGACCCGGGCCCACCGGTCCACCGCCCCCACCGCGCTGTCCTCCCTCACCCCCGGTCCGGAGACCAACGCTCCCGAGCCGCCGCGAAGTGGGCCTCCGTCACCTCGTACGTCGCGGACGCATGCAGTCCCCGAGCCGCCTTCTCCGCATCCGGGTGCGGGTTCCGGTACAGCCGCTCCGCCAGGTCCCGCAGCTCCAGCATCACCGGAACGGCTTCCCGCAGCACCGCCGGACGGCCCCCGTACGCACACTCCAGAACCCACAGCAGCCGCGCGTACCCCGCGTTGAACCGCTCGGCCGCCTCCCGCACCGCGCTGCCGTGCGGGTAGTGCCGCACCTTCGCCTCGGAGTCGACGGGGTACACGTCGGACCAGCCGACCTCCAGCGCGGGCCCGCTGGGCCCCGAGGCGGGGGTGTCCTGCGGCCCGTACGTACGCTGCTGCAGGATCTCGTTGAAGCGGAAGTAGTGGGCGGGCTCCCGGACTTCGCCGAAGAACCGGTCGTCCGTGTCGAAGACGGTCCGGTCGGCGCCCTCTCCCTGGTCGGTGATGACCTCGACGGCCTTGAGGGCCGAGGCCAGGCCGGTGACGGGGAAGACTTCCCCGCCCGAGTTGTAGAAGTCCTGCGGACCGACCTGGCGGGCCGGGTCCCCGGTGAAGAGTTCGCCCTCCCCCATCGCGCGGACCAGGCTCAGCAGGCCCTCGCGGATGGCCGCGTAGAACTGCCCGACCGACGTCCAGCCCTCGTCGCCGGCCACCGACGGGTGCCCCGGCGGCTCGGCCACGTACGCGGGGTGCTCGATGCGCAGGAACGTCTCCAGTGCCGCGACGCCGAAGTGGCGCAGCGCGACGGGGAAGCGGTCCCTGCTGTAGGGCAGCCGGGCGGGATAGCCGGTCACGAAGCGGGAGTTCGCCACCAGCGGGCGGCCGCCCACCGCGTTGAGCAGGTTGGCGACCAGGGTCATGTGGAGCATCTCCTCCAGCACGACGGCCCGGACGGCGTAGAAGGCGGGCCGGTTGGTGCCGGGCCGGAGGGTGTACATCGCGGTGAGGTAGGGCGGGATCGTCAGGTGTTCCAGGGCCAGGGCGGCTTGCAGGAAGGTGTGCAGGTCCGCCCGGTCGCGCGGGACGCGGAACGGCGGCTCGTCGACGACGGCCGGCTCGCCCGCGATGTCGGTGGGCGATGCGGGGGCGGTCATGTACGTCCCTCCCCCGTACGGGCCCGGGCCACGCGGACCGGGCGGATCACCCGTGGCCGGTGCAGGTCCATCAGGTCGCGGTGGATCTGCTCGCAGCTGCGCAGCGCGAGGGCGGCCATGGTCAGCGACGGGTTGGAGGTGCCGACGGAGGGCATGCTGCCGCAGCCGACCGCGTAGAGGTTGGAGTGGTCCCAGCAGCGCTGCCAGGAGTCGACGACCGAGGTCTCGCGCGAGTCGCCCATGACGTGGGTGCCGGCGCCATGGCCCGCGCCGTGGTAGACGAAGTCCCGGCCGTCGTACCGGAAGTGGCCGGGGGCGAAGGGGCCCGGGGCGTAGTCGGTGTGGTCCTCGGCGCCCAGGATGCCGAAGATCCGGTCGGATACGGCCTTGGCGGCGGCGATGCCGCGCTTGACGTGGTCGGAGAGGTCGTAGGTGATGACGGGCCGCGGATTGCCGAGCCGGTCGCGCAGAGCGGGGTCGATGGTCACGCGGTTGCGGCTCTCCGCGTCCTGTTCCACCGCGAACTGCAGGGAGATCTGGCGCCCGATCCGCCGGCCCAGTGCCTCGCGCAGCCCGGTGCCGAAGCGGCCTCTGCCGCGCGGCTGTCCGGAGTCGCCGGTGATGCCGAGCATGCGGGCGACGTCGCCGGAGGGCGAGCCGGTGGGCCAGCTCCAGCCCCAGTTGGCGATCTCGATGCGGAAGGGGGCGCGGTCCCGGCGGGCGGGTCCGGTGCGGAAGCACTCCAGTCCGGAGGTCGAGCCGGGGCCTCGGAAGGGGCCGACGGGCTCGTCCAGCAGGCCCCAGGTGAGCAGGACGGGGTGGTCCATGAGGTTGCGGCCGACCTGTCCGCTGTGGTTGGCGAGCCGGGACACCAGCAGGAGTTTGGCGTTCTCGATGGCGTGCGCGGCCAGCACGACGATGTCGGCCTCGGCGGTGCGGGTGGTGTGCACGGGGGATGCGGGGTCGTCGTACTGCTGGTACTCGACGCCGAACACCCGGCCGTTCGCGTTGGCGAGGACCCTGCTGACGACGGCACGCGGCACGAGGTCGACCTTGCAGGACCAAGTCGCCTGCGTCTTCAAAGGGTTGTACTTGGCCTGCACCGGACAGATGGGCACGCAGGAGGCGTTGCCGACGCAGCGCTCGCCGTAGTTGGGCAGCCCGGCCGCTCCGGCGGGGCGGTAGCCGCGGCCCTGGTCGTAGCGGAGGTCGGGGGTGCTGTTGCGGGCGTGCGGGGTGGTGACCACGCGCAGCGTGGTGGGCGGGGCGTCGTCCGACTCCCGCACCGGGATCCCGTCCAGCCGGGCGGCCAGGACGTTGTCGAGGTGGCTGCGGGGGATCGCGTGCATGGGGTAGCAGTAGCCGTCGGGGAAGGGCAGGCCGATGGCGTCGCGCTGCTCCGCCGCGTCGCCCGCCACACCCAGGACGCGTTCGGCGGCGCGGTAGTGGGGCTCCAGGTCGGCGTAGCCGATGGGCCAGTCGCGACCGTAGCCGAAGGCGGTGCGCGCGGCGAAGTCCTCGGGGTGCATGCGCGGAGTGAGGCCCATCCAGTGCAGGGCGGTGCCGCCGGCGGCGCGCAGGTAGTCGCTGGCGTAGGGCAGGTTGCCGTTCTGGACGAAGTAGCCGTTGGCGCGGTACCCGCCGCCGGGCAGGCCTTCGAGGTCGAGCAGGTCGGGCGAGGGGGCGGCGATGTTGCCGCGGTAGGGCGCGTTGGGGACCTTGGCCAGGGCCCCGTAGTAGGCCTTCATGGCGTCGAGATGGCCGGGCCAGGTGTCCAGGGTGCGGGTGCCGGCCTCCAGGACGAGGACGCGCCAGCCGTGGTCGCCCAGCTGCTTGGCGACCAGGGAGCCGGCGAGTCCGGCGCCCACCACGATCACGTCGTAGTGGAGGCCGTCGAGTTGCGGCGAGGGGCTGCTCACGCGGCGCCCTCCGTACGGCAGTCCGCCGCGGGCAGCGGCGCGGCGCCGGGCGGCGGGGCGGCCCAGGTGCCGAAGCCTGGGGGCTTGGCGCCTGGGGCGTGGCCGTGGAAGGTGCGCCAGACGAGCCCTTCGGTGTAGGCCTCGGGCGAGACCATGAAGGCGACGTTGGCCTTCTCGCGGCCGAGTGCGGCGTGCACGGAACGGGCGAGCTGCGGCCAGACTCCCAGGTACCACAGGTGGGTGATGGCGCGGGCGATGTCGCGCGAGGTCTCGTCGGCGAGGTCGTCCGGGTCGCCGCCCACGGCGGCCAGGTCGTCGATGAACCGCCCGACGGCCTCCCGTCCGACCTGGTCGACGGTGGTGTCGTGATAGAGCCGCACCATGCCCGTCGCCCTCAGGTCGAACTCGTCGAACCCGGTGAGCCGGACGGAGATCGCGACGAAACCCCGGCATTCCGGGGGAACTTCGACGGGCTCGGGCGAAGGTGCTGCGTGCCGGGAATCCATCCGTGACCACCCATCTGTGTGACTGCCGATGTTCTATCGGAGAGTCCACCACGGGAGAAGGAGGCATGAACTCCCTTCACCTTTACGGGTGTTGTCCGGAAGGTTTGAACCCGGTTCTTCGGTGGAACGGAGGTGATCCCCGGTATGGGGTACCGGCCGGAACACCTCTCACTCGGCCAACGCGCGCTCCAGCAACGTACCCGCCACCTCCTGCGCCTGCCGCGCAGGCGCCACGGTGCCGGACAGCGCCGCCAGCGCGATCGCCCCCTCGGCCAGCAGCGCCAGCTGCCGCCCGAGCCGGTCCGCCGCCGCCCCCTCCGCCCCGGCCTCGGCCGCAAGACCGGTGAGCCACAGGCAAAACGCCTCCTTGTGCGCCCGCGCCGCAGCGGCCACGGCCGGTGACCCGGCACCCAGCTCCCCGAAGGAGTTGACGAACGCACAGCCCCGGAAGCCGGGTTCGGCGAACCACCGCTCCAGCCAGTCGTAGACCGCCAGGATGCGCTCCCGGCCGGCGGGCACGGCAGCGGCGTGACGTTCCAGGTCCCCGCGCCAGCGCGCGTCCCGGCGCGTCAAGTAGGCCTCGACCAGGGCGTCCTTGGACGGGTAGAGACCGTAGAGGCGCTTGAGCGACACCCCGGCGGCGGTCCGTACCGCATCCATGCCGACGGCCTGGATCCCCTGCCCGTAGAACAGCTCCTCGGCGGCGTCCAGGACGCGCTCGGCCCACTCTTCCGTCACTGCCTCTCCCCTTGCGCGAGAACGATCGTTCTCCTACGCTACCGCACATCCGGGAGAACGATCGTTCTCCCTTGTCGGAGGGAAGAGTTGACCGTGCTGTCGTTCACCGCCGAAACCGCCGAGGCCAAGGTCCGCGCCGCCGAGGAGGCCTGGAACAGCCGCGACCCCGAGCGGGTCGCGCTCGGCTACACCGAGGACTCCGAGTGGCGGAACCGCGACGTGTTCCTCACCGGCCGCGCCGCGATCACGGAGTTCCTGCGCGCCAAGTGGCAGCGCGAGCTGGACTACCGGCTGCGCAAGGAGCTCTGGGCGTACACCGGCAACCGCATCGCGGTCCGCTTCGTGTACGAGTGGCACGACGCCGCGGGCCGGTGGTTCCGCAGCCATGGGAACGAGAACTGGGAGTTCGCCGACAACGGGCTGATGCGCCGCCGCTACGCGAGCATCGACGACGTCGCCATCACGGAGGCGGACCGGCTCCTGCGCTGACGATGCGCCGGCGGTGTGCGCCGACGATCCACTCGTTCGCCTGAGTGCCGGGCGTGGCGGCCCGCTTCCCGGCCCGGGTCCGGCCGATCATGACGACCCGTGCAGGGCAGGCGTGGACGTCAGGAGCGGTGTGTCGTGAGACGGGTGTGGGCCGTGATGCTCACGGCGATGGTGACGATGGCGGCCCCGGGGACCACCGTCACGGCTCAGGCAGGAGGCCGGGGCGGGCGGGTCGCCTCCTCGCCGATCGTGACGGCCGACCAGGCCACGCGGTCCGTGTATGTGCTGGACGCCAAGCGCGTGCAGTGGGACGCCGGGAGCAACGACGCGGGGGTGCTCTGGTCGTGGAGCCCCGACGGCGACGACGACCTCGCGGACCTCGACCCCGACCGTTCGTGGGCGAACCCGAGCGAGGCCAAGTTCCGTGAACTCGGCGGCCACCGCTACCTGCTGGCCACGGCTTCCGGCGGGCTGGCCGCCGTGATCGGCTACCCCGGCCGCTCGGTGTACTGGGCGGCCGACACCGGCAAGGGCAACGCCCACAGCATCGAGCTGCTGCCCGACGGCAACGTCGCGGTGGCCGCGAGCACCGGCGGCTACCTGCGGCTGTACGCGGCCTCCCGCGGCTCGCGGGCCACCGAGCACGTACAGGTGCCGCTCCCGGGGGCGCACGGGGTGCACTGGGACCCGCGCACACGGCTGTTGTGGGCACTGGGCAGCCGGGAACTGGTCGCCCTCCGGGTGGGCGGTTCACCGGACGACCCGTCCCTGACGGTCGTCCACCGCCGCGCGCTGCCCACCCGCAACGGCCACGACCTGGCCCCCGTGCTCACCCACCCCGGCCGGCTGTGGGTGACCACGGCCTCGGCCGTCTACCAGTACTCGACGACGGAGCAGGCGTTCGTGTCGTACCCCCTGCAGTCGCGGATCAGCGGCCCGGACGTCAAGAGCATCGGCGACGAGCCGAGGACCGGCCAGGTGCTGGTCGCCCGGCCCGAGCGGGGTCACACGTGCAGCTGGTGCACGTCGACGCTGACGCTGTACCGGCCGGACGGCACCCGCACCCTGCTGCACGGGGGGATGTACAAGGCCCGCTGGTGGACGGCGGGGCGCGGCTGACCGGCCGTCACCGCGACGGGGTGCGCGCCGTCTCCCGCATCCTGGCCCGCACGTCGGCCGCGGCCTCGCCGCCGTCGGGGACCTGCTCCCACAGGGCGAGCAGGGCGGGCGCCAGGTGCGGCGCCCGGTCGCCGCTGTGCTGCCAGCAGTAGTGCGCCCGCTTGAGCGCCTCGACCGTCTCGGCGTCGGCGGCCCCGCCCCGGGCCAGCCGGTGGGAGGCGGCGGACAGCCAGAGTTCGGCGGCGCGCGGGTGGTCGCCGGCGAGCCGGGCGAGGTCGGCCCGCACCTCGACCCACAGCCCGGCCTCGGGGCTGTGCGAGCCGTGCCGGCGCAGCGTCTGCTGCTCCCAGGCGGCGGCCATGGCGGCCGCCTCGTTGTGCCGGCCGGCCTGGGCGGCGGCCAGGATGCGGGGCAGCGGATCCTCTTCGGGCGGGGCCTGGACCGGGGCAGCCGGAGCCGGGGCCGGTTCGGGTGCCCGGGGCGCAGGCGTTATGGCTGCCGGGTTGGCGAGGACGGGGCCGGCGTCGCCGTACTGCACGCTCAGCGCGCCGTCGGGCAGCGCGGCCTGGCCGAGGGCGAGTTGATGGAGCAGCACGGGGTCGAGCACGGGCCCCGCGGTGGGGTGGCCGACGGAGAGGGCGGTGAGGAAGGCGCGGGCGTAGGGCCCGGCCTCCGTGGCCGGCTTGTCCGCGGTGGGGCTGACGACACCGCAGACGGGGACTCCGCCGCCGAGTCGGCCCCCGTGGACCGCGGCGGTGACGTGCGGCCAGGCGGCGGCGTCGGCCTCGGCGTCGATCACCAGCAGGGTGGGGCCGGGGTGTTCGCCCAGGGTGCGGGTGAGCCACTCCCAGGGCAGGCCCGTGTAGCGGACGGTGGCGGGGGTGCTCTCGCGCAGTGCCAGGTGCAGCTGGGCGCTGCGGCGGGCGGGGATCATCAGGTGGCCCGTCACCCAGACCAGCAGCGGTCCCGGCACGGTGACGGCGTCCCGGAGGTAGGCCAGGACGCTCTGCGGGCCTGCCATGGCGGGCAGTTGTACGACATCGGACGAGGCGGCGGCGAGGAAGCGGCGCGGGTTCGCTCCGGCGACGGCGTGCGCGGTCGGGTTCGGCAGGGTGCCCCGCCGTCGGTCCGGGGTGCCGTCCAGCAACAGCACGCAGCCATGGTTCGGGTGGTCCAATGCGTTCTTCCTTCTCCGGTCACAGGCCTGTGCGGGGCACGCGGGAACGACGCTCCTCGGTGCGGATCCGGCGCTCCTCCGCGGCCTTCTTCACGCCCTCGGCCCTGCGCTCGGCATAGCCGTTGGGCTCGACCACGTGAAAGCACTGGCCGCAGACGTAGCCCCCCTCGGGGCCCTCGATCACCGGGTTCAGACAGTCTTTGCAGAGCATCGCGGCAGCATTCGTCTGGGGGATGTCGGAGCTGTCCATTATTTACCGGCGGCCCCGCAGTTGTTGCACGACCAGCCGCCGTCCGACCCCTGTATCACGGGCGCGCCGCAGCGAGTACAGTTCACCGGCCCTACCTCCCCCTCCGCTCATGATGGCACCCGCCGGATCCGGCCGGAAGGGAGGGGCACTTCGCACTTCGTCACCCGGAGCCTCACCCGGAACGTCATCCGGACCGTCCCCATGACCGTCACCCCATGGCCGCCCGGGACTCCGCGCTGTCGTCGAGCGAACTGCGGCCGAGGTTGCGGCACAGCGGGACCTCGCCGGCGTTGTCGATGTAGCGTGCCGCGATCCAGTCGTTGCGCTCCTTCAGGAGGTACCACAGGGGGTTGCCCCCGACCTCCTGCGCGTGGGCCTTGCACCGCAGGCCCACCTGTGTGTGGTACTTGAGGACGCCGCGCACGGAGGAGTCGGTGCTCGGGTAGGCGCGCTCGTTGAGCCCGGAGGGTGCGGTGACCGTGCCGTGGGCTCTGAGGTGGACGGCCGTGGGGACCGCGGAGGCGGCGGGTGCGACGAGCAGCAGCGCTCCGCCGAGTGCGGCGGCGGTGGCCAGGGTGGTGGCGGACATGGTCTTCTCCCTCGGTGCGAAGTGGGTACGGCATTGCCCCAGTTCCACGGGGAATCGCGGGATAAACGCGGTGGTTACTTCTTGGCCCTGCTGGGCTGCACCCGCTTCGGCTCGCCCTTCATCTTGGGGTGTTCGGGCGGGTAGGGCAGGTCGCCCAGGCCGTGGTCGTGCTCGTCGCGGTCGGCCAGCTCCAGCGCCGCCTCCATCCCGCAGGGCTGCTCGTCCATGCCGGAGTGGACGTCGCCCAGCTCCGCGAACCGGGCGGGCATGGTGGCCAGGTCGAAGTCCTCGGGCACGGCATCGGGGACCTCCTCCCAGCGCAGCGGTGCGGAGACGGGCGCGTGGGGGCGGGGCCGCAGCGAGTAGGCGCTGGCGATGGTGCGGTCGCGGGCGGTCTGGTTGTAGTCGACGAAGACCTTCGCGCCGCGTTCCTCCTTCCACCAGGCGGTGGTGACCCGCTCCGGTGCGCGCCGTTCGAGCTCCCGGGCCACGGCGATGGCCGCGCGCCGGACCTGGACGAAGGTCCATACGGGCCGGATGGGGACGAAGACGTGCAGCCCCCGCCCGCCGGAGGTCTTGGGCCAGCCCGTCAGCCCCAGTTCCCGCAGCACCTCGCGCAGTTCGAGGGCCGCGCGCACGGCGTCGGCGTAGTCGGTGCCGGGCTGGGGGTCGAGGTCGATGCGCAGTTCGTCGGGGTGCTCGGTGTCCTCGCGCCGCACCGGCCAGGGGTGGAAGGTCAGACAGCCGAGGTTGGCCGCCCAGAGCACGGCGCCGGTCTCGGTGGGGCAGATCTCGTCGGCGTGCCGGCCGCTGGGGAAGGAGATCCGGCCGGTGGGAATCCACTCGGGGGTGTTCTTCGGCGCTCGCTTCTGGAAGAACGACTCGCCGTCCACGCCGTCGGGGTAGCGCTCCAGGGTGGTGGGCCGGTTCCGCAGGGCGCGCAGGATGCCGTCGCCGACGCTCAGGTAGTACTCCGCGATGTCCCGCTTGGTGAATCCGCGCTGCGGAAAGTAGACCTTGTCCGGGTTGGACAGCCGGACCGTGCGCCCGCCGGCCGTGAGTTCCAGGGCCTCCGTCATGCGCTCACGCTAGGCGCCGCGCGGGTCTCCCGCCTGTCGGAACACCCCCGGGACCAGAGAAAAACGCACAATTCCGGCATGGACCTTCCGGTGATGCCACCCCTGGCGCCCATGCTGGCGAAGCCCGCGGCCGCCATCCCGCCCGGCATGCAGTACGAGGCCAAGTGGGACGGCTTCCGTGCCGTCGTCTTCCGCGACGGGGACGAGATCGAACTGGGCAGCCGCACGGGCAAGCCGCTCACCCGCTACTTCCCCGAACTGGTGGACGCCCTGCTCGCACAGCTCCCGCGGCGCTGCGTCCTGGACGGCGAGATCGTGATCGCCCGGGAGGGCCGGCTGGACTTCGACGCGCTGCTGGAGCGCATCCACCCCGCCGACTCCCGGGTCCGCATGCTGGCCGGGACGACACCGGCCTCCTTCGTAGCCTTCGACCTGCTCGCCCTGGACGACGAGTCGCTGCTGGCCACGCCCCAGCGCGACCGCCGGGACGCCCTGACGGCCGCGCTGCGGGACGCGGCCGCCCCGCTCTTCACCGCGCCCGTCACCTACGACCTGGACGTCGCCCGCGGCTGGTTCGAGCACTTCGAGGGGGCGGGCCTGGACGGCGTCGTCGCCAAGCCGCCCGAGCTGCCCTACCTGCCGGGCGAGCGCGTCATGGTGAAGGTCAAGCACGAGCGGACCGCCGACTGCGTCGTGGCCGGCCTGCGCCTGCACAAGAGCGGCCCGGTCGTGGGCTCGCTGCTGCTGGGGCTGTACGACACCGCGGGCCGGCTCCAGCACGTCGGGGTGTGCGCCGCGTTCCCCATGCGCCGGCGCCGGGAGCTGATGGACGAACTGGCGCCGCTGCGCATGGAGTCGCCCGCGGGGCATCCCTGGGAGTCCTGGGCCGACCCGGAGGCCCAGGCCGCCGGCCGGCTGCCCGGCGCCCCGAGCCGCTGGACCGGAAAGAAGGACCTGTCGTGGCTCGCCCTGCGCCCGGAGCGGGTGTGCGAGGTCGCCTACGACCACATGCAGGGCGACCGGTTCCGGCACACGGCCCGGTTCCGGCGCTGGCGCCCGGACCGGGAGCCGCGGGGGTGCACCTACGCACAGCTGGAGGAGCCGGTGAGCTACGACCTCGGCGAGGTACTGGGCGAACGGTAATTGACGGTTCGTCACAACCGTACGGAGCAGCAGGCTACCCGTACGGCGCAGCAGAACAGGACATGATGGGACGTCATATTCCAGCCTGGTAAGAATCTCTGCCGTCGGCCGGAAGGGAAGACGCCCATGCAGACGCCCACGCCAAGGAGACGTACGCGACGGAGAGCCGCCGCCCTGGCCTGCTCGAGTGCCGTGTGCCTGCCGCTCTGCGCGGGCGTCGCCGCGGCAACGGACCCCGGGGACGGACCCGGATTCCCCTTCTGGTCCGAGCCGTTGGGCCGGCCCGCCCGGCAGGAGCGGGTCTGGCAGGAGCGCGGCCGCGACCGGGACGCGGTCTCGCTGCACCGCATCTCCGAGGAGCCGGCGGCCGTCTGGCTCACCTCCGGCGACCCGCAGACCCAGGCCGCACAGATCACCGGCGAGGCGGCCCGGGCCCACCGCATCCCCGTCCTCGTCGCCTACAACATCCCGCACCGCGACTGCGGGCAGTACTCCTCCGGCGGCGCCAAGGACGCGGCCTCCTACCGCACCTGGGTGGCCCGCGCCGCGTCCGGGATCGGCGACCGCAGGGCGTGGGTGGTCCTCGAACCGGATGCCATCGCCCAGTGGGCCACGCACTGCCTCCCCGCGGACGCCGCGGCGGAACGGCTGGGCCTCCTCGCCGAGGCCGTCCGGGCGTTCAAGGCGCTGCCGGGCACGTCGGTGTACGTGGACGCGGGCAACGCGGGCTGGATCGCCGATCAGAAGATGCTGGCCGACGCACTGCAGCGGGCGGGGGTCGGCGAGGCCGACGGGTTCGCCCTGAACGTCTCCAACTTCCATACGACGGCCGTGACACGCGAGTACGGCGACAAGCTCTCCGCGCTGCTGGGCGGCGCGCACTACATCATCGACACCAGCCGCAACGGCAACGGCCCGCTGCTGCCCGCGGCGAACGAGTCCTGGTGCAATCCGCCGGGCCGGGCGCTGGGGGCGCCGCCGACCGCGGCGACGGGGGCGCCGCTCGTCGACGCGTTCGTCTGGGTCAAACGCCCAGGGGAATCGGACGGCACCTGCCGGGGTGCGCCTCCGGCGGGCTTCTGGTGGTCGGAGTACGCGCTGGACCTCGCGAACGCGGCGCCGGGCGGCGGGCGGTAGGGGGGTGCGCCCCATAGGGGGCGCGGGGAACTGCGCGGGCGGGACCGGGGCACCCTCAGTGCCCGGTCCGCTGCCCCACCGGCCGCGGTCCGGGCCCCGGTTCGACCCCCGGGGCGGCGGGTGCCGGCGCGGGAATGCCCGTGCGCAGTGCGCGGCGTTCGCGTGCCAGGCCCGTCCGCCAGACCCCGACCGGGCCGAGCGCGGTCGCCAGTCCCAGCAGGGCCCAGATGCGCATGGCGGTGTGG
This sequence comes from Streptomyces morookaense, assembly GCF_013030945.1. GTDB lineage: Bacteria > Actinomycetota > Actinomycetes > Streptomycetales > Streptomycetaceae > Streptomyces > Streptomyces morookaensis. The sequence continues at coordinate 13,914 of NZ_JABBXF010000015.1, forward strand.
TCGTGGCCGAGCAGCGCCGAGGCGCACAGCGACAGGGCGAACAGGGCCGCCCACATCAGGTGGGTGCGGAAGGTGGCCACGCAGTCGGCGCTGGCGGAGTCGCCCTTGGGGGTCACCACGAACCGGGAGGTGCGCCGCAGCAGCGCCTCGCCGAGGGAGCGCGCGTACAGCGGTGCGGAGAGGGCCGACATCACCATGCCGGCCGTGCCCGAGGAGCCGGCGGGCTCGTGCGGGCTGACGTTGTGGCGGCGGTTCCAGATGTAGAGGCCGATCTGCAAGGCCGCGGCGTCGCAGTAGAGCATCAGCCACAGCCGCGACTCGACATTGATGCCCGCGGCGCCCAGGCCCAGGAAGAGCGCGCAGCACAGGGCGCCCAGCAGCCAGTTGAGGGCTGCCATGGGGTAATAGGTGACCATCAGCGTGTAGTTGAGCAGCCGCCCGGGGGACAGCGACCAGACCGCGCGCCAGAACTGGCGCAGCAGCGTCTCGTACGTGCCGCGGGACCAGCGCAGTTGCTGGGAAAAGTAGTCGGTCCACGTGGACGGCCCCTCCCCGACGGCGAGGACGTCCGGGGTGTACACCGAGCGCCAGCGCCGCCCGGTGGCGGGGTTGCGGTGGCGGTGGATCTCCAGACCGGTGGCCATGTCCTCGGTGATCGAGTCGTAGAGCCCGCCGACCTGGCGCAGCACGTCGACGCGCACGCAGTTGCAGGTCCCGACGAACATCGGCGAGCCGTAGGCGTTGCCCGCGCGCTGGATCAGGGCGTGGAAGAGGAACTGCTGGCTCTCGGCCGCCTTGGTCACCGCCGCGGTGTAGTTGCCGTAGACCTGGGGGCCGACGACGAACGCCACGTCCGGGTCCCGGAAGTAACCCATCATGCGCTCGAGGAAGTTGGGCAGGGGCACGTGGTCGGTGTCCACGCAGGCCATGAACTCGTAGTCGTCGCCGTGCGCGTCGAGCCAGGCGTTGTAGTTTCCGTGCTTGGTACGGGCCCGGAAGCGCCCGGAGGGCCGGTTCCAGCGGTCGACTCCCCTGCGGCTGAAGTGCCGTACGCCCAGCCGCTCGCACAGCCGCCGGGCCTCGGGGTCGTCGCCCTCGTCCAGCAGCCACACGTCCAGCAGTCCGTCGTGTTCGATGCGCACCGCGCCCTCCAGGGTGGCGCGCACCATGGCCAGCGGTTCCTTGCCGGGGACGAAACTGGTGAGGAAGGCGACCCGGGTGCCCGGCTGGGCCCGTACCGGCACCGGGTCCCGGGCCATGAAGGTGGCATGGGCGTTGGAGACGACGTTGACGACGCGGAAGAGTTCGATCAGCCCGATGGAGAGCATCATGGCCGTGTCGGCACCGCGCTCCCAGTCGCTCGCGTACTCGCGGTGCACCCAGTGCTCCGGCAGCATCAGCCAGACCATCAGCGTCAGCGACACCAAGGGGGCGGCGGCGAGGAGCAGCCGGGCGCCGAGGCCCCGGCTGGTGCTCTTGTTCATCAGCCGCCGGTAGCGCACCCGGTAGGGGCCGGGCGGGGGGTCGGTCAGGCCGCCGGCCAGCCGGCTGAAGCGTGCGTAGTCGTAGGGGCCGGGTCCGCGGCCGCCCGAGCCGGTGCCGCCGGGTCCGGGCGGCCCCGCTCCGCCTCCTCCACCGCCGCCGGGCTCCGGCACGACCCCGCCGGGACGTCCCGGCCCCGTACTGTCGCAGACCGTTGCCGACCGGGCATCGCTCGCCGAAATCGCCACCAACAACACCCCCAGCCACGGACGGACACGGGTTCAAGACGCCCAGGGGCACCTCGGGGGAGAAAAACTAACAAAACGGACCTACGATCATGTGACAAACGCACCGAAAGCGGCACCACGTCACCCACACGGCAGCGACGCATGACCGGTTCCCGCGCTTGGAGGGGGATCGACGGCCGGAGAGAATGCTCAGCCCGGCGACGCGGCAGCGGCCCGGGACGGCGACATGTCCTAGAATTGCAGAATTCTTCAATTCACCAAGTGCGCGGACAGTCGGACGAGCCACAGGGGGCTGACGGTGAGTGCGTTCGCCGAGGCGATGCGGGAACGGGTGCGCGCGGCACGCGCGGCCCTCGCGGCGGCACGGGCCGCCGGGGACAGCTACGAGGCGGCCCTCGCGGAGGACGAGCTCGACGACGCGCTGCGGCTGGCCCGCGCACACGGCGTCGAGACGGACACCGTGCCGGACGAGCACCATGAGGGGAGCTGAGGGCACCCCTTGAAGAAATCCCGCACAAAAACACTTCCGGAATGGAATGTTCCGGAAATCCGGCCGTCGAATTCGGGCCGTAATACTCCGTTGTCCTATGCCAGTCGCGGCACCGGCCGCCGGTGCCACGCGGGCGTTTTGCCGTCCCTTCCCCGCAATCGCGGCAGTAACCCCGACTCTCCGGTCAACCTGCAGGTCAGCAGCGCCGGGCATCCGGGAGAAGAGGGTTCGCGGCAGGCTCTCCGCTGCTACTGTCCCGCCTCATGGAGCAGCTCTTCACCCATGAGGAAATCGCCCGTATTGAGGCCGCCGCACAAGAAGTCGGCCATTCTCCGCGTGAATGGGTCCGCGCGGTCGTGCTGCACCGGCTCAACGGCGGCCGGCGCGACATCGAGGACGCCGTCTGGCCGCTCACCGAACAGCGCCGCCCCGGCGGTGTCGTCCACGAACTGCACCACGCCGGCTGCTGGGTGCCCAAGGGCGGCGAGGCCACACTGACCACCGCCGAGGCCCGCGCCCAGGTGGCCCGGCAGGATGTGCGGCTGTGCGACGCGTGCCAGCCCGAGAGGTTCCTCGGCCCGGTGCGCTAGACCGGCCTGCAGGCCGCTCCGGCGGACCTGCGGATTTCTGCCGCGAATGCCCCCATTACGCTGTCCCCTTGTCCAGATTCGCAGGTGGCGGGGGAAGTACGGCATGAGAACGGTGACGCGGCTCACCGGGTGGGCGACGCTGCTCGTGGGCTACGCGACCATGGTGGCCGGAATGCTCCCGTTCCGGGAACTGCCGCCCAAGCGGCAGCAGCTGTGGCTGCTCGGCGCGACCGCGGCATGCGCCCTGTGCTGGGTGCTGGCCTCCCTGGCCGTACGGGCGCGCAGGCGTGCGGTGTTACGCCGCAAGCAATGGCGCAGGCGATACCGGCCCTGGCCCGCACCGCGCTCGTCGCGCCTGCTCTCCTGGGTCGTGGGTTTCGGCATCGCGTTCACCAGCGCGGCCGCCCTGTGCCAGGGCGTGGGCCCCGACGGTGCCTACGGTGCCTGGCTCGCCAAGATCGAGCGGGCCGGGGGCGGGGTGTACGAGGTGCCCGTCCGGGGCGTCGTCGGCACGCCGCAGCCCGTGGACAACGAGGTCAACGACAACGAGTACACCTCGACGGTCGTCGCCGACATCCCCTTCTCCGCCGGGAAGAAGGAGGTCACCTTGCACGACGTGGTCACCCGCGGGCTGCCGGAGGAGGGCCGCACGCTCCAGCTGCGCTATGCCCCCGACCGGCCAGGCCTGGGAGTGCGGCAGGCCCCGGAGACCGACATCGGCTTCATCGCGGGCCGGTACGTCGCCCTCCCGGTGATCTGGACCTCCGCGGTCATCGCCGGGTTCCTCACCGGCCTGGCCCTGCGCCGCAACGAACGGCGCGTCCGGCGGGCCCGCCGCTTCGAGCCGTGGGTCCATCTGCCCGCCGCGGCGCTGCTGTTGTGCGGTGCCGTGCTGATCGTCCCGCTGCTGACCGCCTTCCCCGCCACGGCGACGGGCTGGACCCTGGCGGTCGCGAGCGCGGCCACCCCGTGGCTGGCGCTGGCGTGGGTGACCAGAACGCGCTGACCCGGCGGACCGGGCGGCCGGCCGTGACCGGCCGCCCCCGGATCAGCGGCGACGCCGGAAGGCCCGCCGGATGAAGTGGACGATCAGCGCGATCACGGCCACCACGACGAGGATGGCGAGGATCAGCAGGACGATCAGGAAGATGCCCAGCTTCTTGAAGAAGCCCCTCTTCTTCTTTTTCTGCGGCGCCGGGCGCGTGGCCGTGGCGTGACCGTGGTGCGCCTGCGCCTGGACCGGGTGCTGCGCCGCGGCCTCCGCCGGGACGGCCGTGCCCGCCCCCTCGGCCACGGCGGCCTGCTGCACGCCCGGCGCCGGCGCGGTCACGCTCGCGGCCTGCGCGGGGGCGGCCAGCAGAACTGCGCCCAGTGCCAGGGCCACGGCGGCGGACGCCCTGCGGGCGACGCGCGCCCGGAACCGTCCCTCGTGCTGCTGATCGGTCTTCATCCAGGCCCCCTGTTTCGGTGCTTCGGCAGTACTGACGCCCCGTCGGCGGCCGGGACGGGCGCACCGGGGGCGCCACCATTATCCGCACAGCCCCGCTCCGCAGCGCAGGGCGCATCCCGTGCTGCTGCGTGAGCCGGTGTGCTACCGGTCCTCAGGTGACGGTCTGGTCCCCGTCGGGAACGTCCTGGACGGTCACGGCCGCCCGCGGCACGCCCAGGCCGTCGGCCACCGCCCGGCGCAGCCCGTCGGGATCGGGCTTCGTCGGGTAGGGGACGGCCTCCCCGTCGCCGTACGCCTCGATGGCCTTGGTGAAGTAGCCCGGCGACCACGCGCCCACGGCCCCGCGCACCTCGACCGCGCGGACGGCGCGGGAGCCGACGCGCTGTTTCACCGCGGCCAGGATCGCGTCCGAGCGGTAGGCGCCGGGCACTTGGAACAGGCTGGCGTGGGCGCCGACCTTGCTCCCGTCCCGCAGCCGGACGGTGACGGTCAGACAGCTGGTGACGGACGGATAGACGATCGTGCCGCCGGGGCCGGTCTCCGCGACCTGCCCCTCGGTGATCCGGACCGTGGCGGCCGCGGGGGCGGCGGGGACCGGGCGGGCCACCGCGGCGGCGGCCGGGGCGAGTTGGAGGGCGAGCGCGGTGCCGAGGACGAGCAGCGCGCGGGCGGCGGGGACGGGCATGACACTCCAGGAGGAACGGGGACAGAGCCCCGCCATCCTAGGAAGTGCCGCCGCCGCTCAGCCCGTCGGTGTGCCCGGCTCGAAGCGGCTGCGCACCGCCGTCTGCACCTCGGCCTCCTCCACCGGGTCGGCGGCCAGTCTGCGCAGCTGCTCGACGACCCGCGCATCGGCCGTGGTCGCGTGGTGCGCGGCCAGCTCGCGGGTGGTCTCCTCGCAGTCCCACAGGCACTCGACGGCGAACCCCGCGGCGAAGGACGGGTCCGTGGCGGCCAGGGCGCGGGCGGCGCGGCCGCGCAGATGCGAGGAGGCGGTCTCGCGGTACACGTGCCGCAGGACGGGCGCGGCGCAGGCGATCTGCAACCGCCCGGCCCCGTCGGCCAGTTCCCACAGCACGGGGGCATCGCAGCCCTCCGTGCGCACGGTGCGGCGCAGGGCGTCGAGGACGAGCGCGGCGTCGTACTGCGCGCCCCGGCAGGCGAGCATCCCGGCCGCGGCGCCGCCCAGCGCGTCGCCGCGCCGGATCCAGGTGCGGGCGCGCTCCAGGGCGGCCGCGCTGCGCATCCGTTCGAAGGCGGTGACGGCGGCGTCGGCCACCAGCGGGTCAGGGTCGTCGGCGGCGGCCTCGACGAGGTCGAGGGCCTGCGGGTCGTCGTGCTCGGCGAGGTAGCGCAGTGCGGTGGCGCGGGCGGCGCCCTCGCCGAAGGCGGCGGCCTCGATGATCTCCAGCCGGTCCTCGGGGCCGGCCACGGCGGTGAGGCAGCGGGTCGCCGGGACGTGCCGCAGCTGGACGGGGTGCTGGGCGAGGCCCTGCTGGGCCCAGTCGAGCACCTCGCGCACGCTCCAGCCGGGCCGGGGGCCCTGCGGGCGCAGCTGGCGCTGCCAGCGGTCGAAGGAGCCCTGCTCCTGCGCGGCGCGCACCCGGGCCGCGGTGCGCGGGGAGTGCTGCTCGTCGGCCCACAGCCGCCAGGGGCGGGGCTCGAAGGCGTCGCGGACCGCGGCGGCGAGGGCGCCCTCGCCCTCGGGCGTGCGGGGGAAGCGGGCGAGGACCCGCTCGCCGAGGGCCGCGAGGGCCGCGTCGTCGTCGCGCAGGGCCAGCTCGTCCAGGGCCCAGGACCAGTTGGCGCCGTCGGCCGCGTAACGGCGCAGCAGCCGCAGGGCGTCGTCGCGCCCGTAGGAGGCGAGGTGGCCGAGGACGGCGAGGGCCAGGCCGGTGCGCTCCTCGGCGGGGTCGGTGAGGTCGTCCGGGTGGAAGAGGTGGTGCTCGATCCCGCCGAGTCCGCCGTCGAGGTCCAGATACAGGCGCGCGTAGTACAGCGAGCGGTTCTCCACCTGCCAGTCGCGCCGCGGGTCGCGGAGCACGCAGTGGTTCAGCGCCGCGAGCGCCTCGGCGCGCGGCGCCGCGAGGGCATGCAGGGTCCCGTCGCCGCGGCCTCGCTGGAGGAGGCCGAGCAGGGTGCCGCTGGGCGCTATGTCTGGATCGAACATGGGGTCAGCATCCGGTGCGGGGAGTCGGCTGGCAACGGGATTTCCTTCCGGACGGCATTCTTGCCGCTGGGCGCCCGTCCATGCCGGTGAACTGTGGAAACCGGGGGCCCGGGCGCCCGCAGCCTACCTGGAAGCGGCGGTTCCGCCGAGTGGTGCCGGATATGTCACGGTCATGTCCACGGCATATGCCGTGAGCACCACCGGATCGGGTATTGCCAAAGCCCTTACAGGCCGTCGCCGGCTGTGCAAGAGTCGTGACAGCAGTCGTCGAAGCGGCCGCTCCACCGAAGTATCCCGGAGCCGGCGCCACCGCCGCGCGTGTATCGGAGTCCTAGATGCCGTCCCCAGTGTCCGCGGACCGTTCCGCCGAGTCCCCCGAGCACGGCGCGGTCGACGCGCTCATCTCCCAGACGCGGCGGCTCAGAGGCGGTATCGACGCCGTGCGCCGGGAGGCCGCGGCGGACGCCGAGCAGTCGGACGACCCGCGGCTGCGCTGGCAGCGCGCCCTGTGCGAGCTCGCCGCCCACCACGCCGACAACCTGGGCGAGCACCTGGACCAGCTCCGCGAGGGTCCGCCCGCCGCCGCCCCCACCCCGGCCGGGGCGCCGGCCGCCCCTGTGGCCCAGGGCCCGGCGGGCCGTGCGGGCAGCGCCGAGTGGAATCTCCTCACCGACGCGGCCACCTGGTCCGACGAGCTCTTCCGGCTCTTCGGCCGCAGCCCCGAGGACGGCGCGCTGACCCTCGACGAGCTCCCCTCCTGGCTGCTGGAGGAGGACAGGCCGCAGCTGACCGCGATGGTCACCGACTGCCTGGTGGACGGCAGGCCGATCGACGGCGAGTTCCGCATCGTCCGCAACGACGGCACCGTCCGCACGGTGCATATGAAGGGCGAGCCCGTGCTGGACGCCGACGGCTGCACCGCCTCCATGTGGGCCGTGCTCCGGGACGTCAGCGCACTGCAGCGCTGCCGGCAGGTGGTGCACGAGACCCATGACTCGCTGCAGCACCAGCAGCACCGGGCACGGACCGAGCACCGGCTCGCGGTCGAGCTGCAGGAAGCCGTGCTGCCGACGTGGCGCGGCTCCCTTCTGCTCCCGCCCGGCCCGGACCCCCGCCCGCCGGCCGCGGGCGCGCTCGACCTCGCCGGGCACTACCTCCCTTCCGCCGTGAGCACCCTGGTCGGCGGCGACTGGTTCGACGCCCTGCACCTGCCCGACGGGCGGACGATGCTGACCGTCGGCGGACTCACCGGCCACGGGGTGACGGCCACCTCGGGCATGGCGATGCTGCTGGGCGCGGTGCGCGGCATGGCCGTCGCGGGGACGGAGCCGGGCCCCCTGATGGGCTGGCTCAACCACCTGCTCGACGCCTCCGCGCAGCCCGCCCTGGGCAGCGCCCTGTGCTGCTGCTACGACCCGGGGAGCCGCACCCTGCTCTGGTCCCAGGCCGGACACCCCGCCCCGCTGCTCTTCCGCGAGGGCACGGCCCGGACGCTGCGGACGCCGGCCGGTGTGCTGCTCGGCGCCGTCGCCGATGCCGAGTACGCCCAGGCGCGGGACGAGCTCCTTCCCGGAGACGTGCTCGTCCTGCACACCGAGGGCCTGTCGCCGGACGCCGGACGGCTGCCCGCCCTGGCCCCGCGCTTCGCCGAGGCGGGGAGTGCCCAGGAATGCGCACGGGCCGTGCTGGAGGAGTTCGGCGGCAGGGAGCGCGAGGACGACGCCTGCGTGCTGATCGCCCGCGTCGGTCACTGAGCCCGGCCCGCCCGCGGCTGCGGCAGCAGCCGCGGGCGCTCACGCGGGCGCCGTCCGGCCCGTCGCCGAAGGCTTCGGCATCGCCCGCCGCAGATCCTGCCGCAGCTCGTCGATCCGCGAGCTGCCCGCGTACCTCCCGGTGAGCCGGTACATCTCGCGCAGCCGGTCCCAGGTGCGGTGCGAGGACGTGTCGCCGATGGTGAGCAGCGCCAGCCGGGCGTAGCAGTCCGCCTGTTCGGGATCGCCCGCGATGAAGCAGGCCGAGGCGATCGAGATGTGGTCGAAGATCTGCGAGCGCTGCCGGCCGCTCTCCCGCAGGTCGAGCGCCTCCTTGGCGTGCCGCTGGGCCGGGGCCGCGGCGGCGGGCTCGTGCTCGGCGAGCGTGCGGTAGGCGAGCCCCTGCATGCCGTGCATGTCCGCCTCGTTGAACAGCTGCATCCAGCTCGGCGGCGGCACATCGCCACGGTCGGAGACGAACAGGTCCTCGGCCTTGCCCAGGGTGCGGCGCATCGCCTGCCCCTGGCCCTTCGAGGCATGCGCCCAGGCCTCGATGGTGTGGAACATGGCACGGGTGCGCGGCAGGGTCTCGTCGCCGCAGCCGGACTGGGCCAGCTTCATCAGGTCCAGGGCGTCGTCCGGGCGGCCGAGGTGGACCATCTGGCGGGCGGCGCGGGAGAGGGCCTCCGCGGCCCGGGGCCGGTCGCCGCCCTCGCGCGCAGCGTGCGCGGCGATCACGAAGTACTTCTGGGCGGTGGGCTCCAGGCCCACGTCGTGGGACATCCAGCCGGCGAGCACCGCCAGGTTGGCGGCAACTCCCCAGAGCCGGCGCTGGAGATGGTCGGGGTGGTGGTACTGGAGCATGCCGCCCACCTCGTTGAGCTGGCCCACCACGGCCTTGCGCTGGAGGCCGCCGCCACGGGAGGCGTCCCAGGCGCGGAAGACCTCGACCGAGTGCTCCAGGGCGTCGATCTCCGTGGAGCCCACGGGCGTCGCCTCGTAGCGGTCGTAGGCGGCGGTGTCGGCGTGCACGGTGTGCGCACGCAGCGGGTCGTCGAATCGGGGAGCGTCGGAAGCGAGGATGGGGTCGGTGTGCAGCCAGTCGTGCATCGCGCTGCTGAGTGCCGATCCTGCGGCGAGCGCGGCGCCCGCGCCCACCAAGCCGCGTCGGTTGAGCATGAGGTCCATTCCCGTGAATTCGGTGAGGACCGCGGCCGTCCGCTCGGGCGCCCACGGCAGCCCGTCCGGGGTCTGCACCTTGCTGCCGGCCCGCCCGCGACGGCCGAAGCCGAGGTCCTCGATGGTCACGACACGGCCGAGGCGCTCGGTGAAGAGGGCTGCCAGCACCCTGGGCACGGGATCGCGCGGGGACTCCCCCGTGTCGATCCAGCGCCGCACCCGCGAGGTGTCGGTCGCCAGCTGGGGGTGGCCCATGGCCGCCGCCTGCCGGTTCACAAGTCTCGCGAGCTCGCCCTTGGACCATCCGGCCAGGCCGAACAGGTCCGCGAGGCGGGTGTTGGGTTCCCTCGTCACGTCAAGCCCCCAGGTTCCTCGGCTGACTTGAAGGTATCGGCCCGTCATGGGCCAGGCGAGTATTCGCCAGGGTTCGCCAGGGTGCGCCAGATGGTGTGCCACCGGGCCGTGGGTGTGATGTAGAACCGCGCAACCCCGGCCGCCCGGTTGCCGGACCGCATTCCCCAGGGTGCGTGAAGGCCCGGGGACCGGGAGCGCCGCATTCGCCGACACGAAGGGATCTGTTCCGCCCATGTATGCAGCATCGACCTCCGTGTCCGCTCCGCCCCGGCCGCTCCGTCCCCAGCAGAGCGGCAGCGGCCCCTACCTCGACCCCTCCCACGCCGTCGGGGCCGGGTTCGGGGGCGGACGGGCGCGGAGGGGCCCGGGGCTCGGCGCCCAACCGCTCAGCGGGAGAATCGACTTGTCCGGCCCTCAGGGCGCGCAGCTGCGCACGGCGATCGCTTCTGTGCACCGTATCTGCCCCGAGTTCAACCCCGTTCAGGTGCTGCGCCGCAGCGGCCGCTCGGTTCTGCTGGTCGGCACGACCGGACGTACGACGGCCGTGGCCAAGTGTTTACTGGACCACTCCCCGTCCTGGGCCGAGCGCTTCCGGCACGAAATAGCCACATACCGGGCCTTTGTGCGGCACCGTCCCCCGGTGCGGGTCCCCCGGCTGATCGCAGCCGACCCCGACAACTGCACGCTGGTCATCGAGCGGATGCCCGGGCGCCCTGCCGCCGTCCAGCGGCACCCGGTGGACACGCTCCCCCGCGCGGATGTCAGGGCGGCCCTCGGCGCGGTGTGCCGGGTCAACCTCTGGCGCCCGCCCGCCGGGATGTTCGACATGCCGCTCGACTACGGCAAGCGGATCGCCCGTTACCACGAGCTGGGCCTGCTGACCGACCGGGACATGGGCGACCTGCAGAAGCTGCTGCACGGTCTGGCCCATGTACAGGGGCAGTTCTGCCACGGGGACGCCCTGCTCTCCAACGTCCTGCTCTCCCCCGCGGGTCCGGTGCTCGTCGACTGGGACCACGCCGGCTGGTACCTCCCGGGGTACGACCTGGCGACGCTGTGGGCGGTGCTGGGCGACGCTCCGGTGGCGCGGCGTCAGATCAGCCAGCACGCCCAGGCCGCGGGGCCCACGTCCCGGGACGCCTTCCTGGTGAACCTGATGCTGGTCCTGACCCGGGAGATCCGGACGTACGAAATGGCCGTGCAGCGTGCCCTGCACGAGCCGGCCACCCCCGGCAGCGCGGAGTCCGGTGAGGAACAGCGCCTGCTGCTCCGCCGACTGCACGACGACTGCGCGCTGGCCAGGCGCGCGGTCAGGGCCGCCGTGGGCACACGATGACACCCCGACGCCGAGGCGCCGCGCACCCCTGCGCGGCGCCTCGGCGTGTCGGCTGCATCGAACCGCCGTCACCAATCCGGGTGAGGCCTGTCCGGACGGGCCTCCGGCCCCACCCGCGAAACGCCTGGCGCGGACGTTGACGTGCGCATTGCGGCCCCTTCAGTCTGATTGACGGATCGTCTGATCCCACTGGGGCTCTTGGTAGGTTCGCCCCATCTCGGTCCACGTGCGCCGGCGCACGGCACGGTCCGTCCAGAGGAGGCCGCATTGCGAGGATCGCAACAACACCGGTCACGGCAGGCGCCCCGCAGAGGGCTCCGAAGAAGCCGCCGTACTTCCCGGGCGGCCGGCGCAGTCGCGTCGGCCGCCCTCCTGCTCCCGGTGGTCGCCGCCGCCCCCGCGGTGCCGGCCGAGCAGCCCCGATCGGCCGCGTTGCAGCAGGAGTTCACCGCCGCCGCGGCGAAGTACCACGTCCCGCAGAGCGTGCTGCTCGGCGTCGCCTATCTGGAGTCGCGCTGGGACTCCCACGCCGGGGCCCCCAGCGTCACCGGCGGCTACGGCCCGATGCATCTGACGGACGCGGCCACCGCGGTGGCCGCCGCGGGCGAGCGGGACGAGGCCGCGGGGGACGCCCGCGGCGAATCCGACCGGCCGCGTGCCGCCGGCCGCATGTCCGTCCCCGCACCGGCGGTCCTCCCCGCCCGGCTGCGCACCCTCCCCCACGCCGCCGAGCTCACCGGGCTGCCGGCCGGGCAGCTGCGCAGCAGCACCGCGGCCAACCTGCGGGGCGGCGCGGCCCTGCTCGCGGACGCGCAGAAGCGGCTGGGTCTGGCCGACGGCGGCAGCCCCGCCGACTGGTACGGAGCGGTGGCCGCGTACTCCGGCGCCACCGACTCGGCGACGGCGGCCACCTTCGCCGACGACGTCTTCGACGCGATCCGCGCCGGCCGGCAGCGCATCACCGACGCGGGCCAGGCCGTCACCCTGCCCGGCACCCCCGGGCTCACCCCCCGCACCGAGCAGCTCGGCCGGCTCCGGCTGCCGCCCCTGCATTCCGGCGACCAGGTGGAATGCCCGCGCTCGGTGGCCTGCGAGTCGATCCCCGCGCCGTACCAGAAGCTCGACAACGGAAAGGACTACGGCAACCACGACGTCGCCGACCGGCCCCGCTCCCAGAAGGTCGACTTCATCGTCGTCCATGACACGGAAGGCACCTGGGAGGGCACGGTCAAGCTGGTCCAGGACCCGACGTACGTCTCCTGGAACTACACGGTGCGCTCCAACGACGGGCACATCGCCCAGCATGTGCCGACCAAGGACGTGGCCTGGCACGCGGGCAACTGGTACGTGAACGCCAAGTCGGTGGGCATCGAGCACGAGGGCTTCCTGGCCCAGCCGGACGCCTGGTACACGGAGGAGATGTACCTGTCGTCCGCCAAGCTGGTGCGCTATCTGGCCCAGAAGCTGGACATCCCGCTGGACCGCCAGCACATCCTGGGGCACGACAACGTCCCCGGCACCACCGCGGCCACGATCAAGGGCATGCACACCGACCCCGGCCCCTACTGGGACTGGGACCACTACTTCGGTCTGCTGGGCAAGCGCTTCCGCTCCACGGCGAGCCCCTTCAGCGGCATGGTCACCATCGACCCGGACTACGACGAGAACCGCCCGGACTACACCGGCTGCGTCAAGCCCGGCGAGCCCTGCGCCCCGCACGGCTCGGGCGCGGTGCGGCTGCACACGGCGCCGGACGAGAGCGCACCGCTCGTGCAGGACGTCGGGCTGCACGGCGACGACCCGTCCACGACCGGCGTCAACGACACGGGCGCCCGCGCCTCCACCGGGCAGCAGTTCGCCGTCGCCGACCGCCGGGGCGACTGGACGGCCATCTGGTACCTGGGGCAGAAGGCCTGGTTCCACAACCCCTGGTGGCAGCCGACGGCCCTGAATGCGAGCGGCGAGTTCGTCACCCCGCGGGAGGGGCTGGACGAGATCCCGGTGTACGGGCGGGCCTTCCCCGAGAAGGAGGCCTATCCGCAGGGCGTCCCCGTGCAGACCGTGGAGCCGCTGCCGTACAAGCTCCTCGCCGGGCAGGCCTACGTCCTGGGCCAGCGGTCCCCGAGCGAGTATCTGTGGGCGACCACCTTCGAACCGGCGGGCCACCAGGTGATCCGTGGCAAGGACGTCTACTACGAGATCCAGTTCGGGCACCGGGTGGCCTTCGTCAAGGCCTCGGACGTCACGCTCCGGCCCTCGAACCGCTGAGCCCCTTTGCGGACAGGACAGCGCAGGAGCCCGGCACGGCGTCGGCCGTGCCGGGCTCCCGTCCGGTCGTGAAGGGGGCTCAGCCCGCCTGGAACATCTCCGCGGGCAGCGGCTTGAGCAGCTGGTACAGGTCGTCGGTGATCGGCCGGTCCCAGCTGGCGATGGTGACGAGCACACCGTCGCTGCGGTCGAACTGGGTGCAGGCGATGCGGCCCTCGGAGCACTTCAGCCGGCGCACGATGAGGAGGTTGTCCTCGTGCATCACGGGGACGTCCTCGGTCTCCAGCACCTCCACCGGCTCCTCGTTGCCCAGGGCCGCGAGCAGCTGGGCCACCTCGAAGGGCACCTGGCCCTCGGCGAGCTCCCGGGCCGGGGAGCCCTCGGGCAGATTGCCGATGATCATCGCGGGGCCGCGTCCGCCGAACAGGTCGTAGCGGAGGAAGACGCCCTGGCAGCTCCCGTCGGGCGCGGGCAGCAGCCCGGCCCCGAGATCGCCCGGCCAGTCCCCCGGGTCCATGGCGAGGACGTCGAAGTCCGGCCCGGCGGGGGTGGCGGCGCTGCGGCGGCGGAGGAAGGACATGGCTCCATCCTACGGGGGCGCCGTCCGTGGTTGCTCGCACCGTCCCCGCACTCTCGCGGGGCCCCGGCCGTCAGGTGAGGTCGAACTCGCCCTCGCGGGCGCCGAGGACGAAGGCGCGCCACTCCCCCGGCGGGAAGATCAGCTTCGGGCCGTCCGGGTTTCCCCCGCTGCGCATGGCGACGAAGCCCTCGACGAAGGCGACCTGGACTCCGCTCGTGCGCCCCTGGCTGCTCGTCTGCCAGATGGCGTTGGCGAGGTCGAGATCGGGAGCCGCTTCGCCCGCCCATGCTTGCGTCGTACCGTCCGCCACGTCCGCACTCCTCCCGGCTCGTCGTCCCGGCCCCAACCCTAGCGAGCGATGCCGCCGCCGCACAGGCCGCCCGCAGGAGGTTGCGTCAGCCGCCGGGCGGCCGGTCGCCCACGAGCCACATGGCGAAGAACTGCGCTCCGCCGCCGTAGGCATGACCCAACGCCCGGCGCACACCGTCCACTTGGTGCTCGCCCGCCCTGCCCCGCACCTGAAGTGCCGCCTCCGCGAAGCGGATCAGGCCGCTGGCGCCGATGGGGTTGGTGGACAGGACGCCGCCGGAGGGGTTGACGGGCAGGTCACCGTCCAGCGCGGTCGCCCCGGATTCGGTGAGCTTCCAGCCCTCGCCCTCGGCGGCGAAGCCGAGGTTCTCCAGCCACATCGGCTCGTACCAGCTGAAGGGGACGTACAGTTCGGCCACGTCGATCTCACCGCGCGGGTCGGTGATCCCGGCCTGGCGGTAGACGTCGGCCGCGCAGTCGCGGCCCGCGCGCGGCGAGACGAAGTCCTTGCCTGCGAAGAGGGTCGGTTCGCTGCGCATGGCGCCGCCGTGCAGCCAGGCGGGCGGGTGCGGCGAACGGGCCGCGCCGGCCCGGCCGGTGAGGACGACGGCGCAGGCGCCGTCGGAGGAGGGGCAGGTCTCGGAGTAGCGGACGGGGTCCCACAGCATGGGCGACGAACGCACCTTCTCCAGGGTGATGCCGTGCTCGTGGAGGTGGGCGTAGGGGTTCTTCAGGGCGTTGCGGCGGTCCTTGTAGGCGACCAGGGCGCCCACGCCGGGCGGTGCCCCGGTGCGCCGGATGTAGGCGCGGACGTGTGGTGCGAAGAAGCCTCCGGCGCCGGCGAGCAGGGGCGGCTGGAAGGGGACGGGCAGCGACAGGCCCCACATGGCGTTGGACTCGGACTGCTTCTCGAAGGCGAGGGCGAGGACGGTGCCGTGGATGCGGGCGGCGACGAGGTTGGCCGCGACGAGGGCGGTGGAGCCGCCGACCGAGCCGGCGGTGTGCACCCGCAGCACGGGTTTGCCCGCGGCGCCGAGCGCGTCGGCGAGGTGGAGTTCGGGCATCATGACGCCCTCGAAGAAGTCGGGGGCCTTGCCGAGGACGACGGCCTCGATGTCGGTCCAGTCCAACTCGGCGTCGTCGAGGGCGCGTCGGGCGGCCTCGCGGACGAGTCCGGCGATCGAGACGTCGCGGCGGGCGGCGGCGTGCTTCGTCTGGCCGATCCCGACGACGGCGACGGGCTCCTTGTGGACGGCGTGGGTGGCGTGGACGGCGTGGACGGCGCTCATGGACGGCGCTCCCCCTCCAGGACGGCGACGAGGTTGTGCTGCAGGCACGGGCCCGACGTGGCGTGGGCCAGGGCCCGGTCCGACTCGCCGCGCCGGATGCGGTCCGCGGCCTCGCCGATCCGGATCAGGCCCGTGGCCATGACCGGGTCGGCGGCCGGGGCGCCGCCGGACGGGGTGACCACGACGTCGTCGGTCAGCCGCAACTCCCTGCGCAGGATCACCTCCTGGGCGGGGTGGGACGCGTGGAGCTCGGCGGTGTCCACGGGCGCCTCGAAGGCTCCGGCGCGTTCGGCGGCGAGGCGGGTGGAGGGCGACCGGGTGAGGTCGCGCACGCCGAGGGCGTGGGGCTCGATGCGGTGGTCGATGCCGTGGATCCAGGCGGGGCGTGCGCACATCGCACGGGCCCGGTCCCCGGCGGCGAGCACCACGGCCGCGGCACCGTCGACGACGGTGCTGCCGGGCCCGGGCGGCACGGTCCCGCCCGCGTCGGCGAGGGCCTGTGCCTGGAGTCCGGCGAGGGCGGCCGGTCCGGGCCACAACGGGGCCGTGCAGCAAGGGTCGAGCTGCCGGGTGAGGACGTCCTCCAGGTCGCCGGCCGTGGGTTTGCCGCAGGCGTAGACGAGGGCGGTGTCCGCGTCTCCGGTGAGCAGTTTCACCCAGGCCTCGTACAGCGCCCAGGCCCCGTCCGCCTCCACGTGGGACTCGGCGACCGGCGGCCAGGCGCCGACGCCGTCGAGGGTCATGGTGAAGGAGAAGGGCCGGCCGGCGAGGTAGTCGCTGGAGCCCGAGCAGGTGAAGTCGGCTTCGCCGGGCGCCAGTCCGGCCTGTGCGAGCACGTCGGTGAGGACGGGCAGCAGCATCTCGGTCTCCGACAGCCCTGGGTCGGGGGCCACGCTCTGTGCGAAGGCGACGACGGCGATGTCGCGCAAGGTGGCGCGCAAGTGGCCGGTCACAGCAGCCCCTTGTAGGTGTCGTAGGCGGCGTCGGGTTCGCCGGTGGGCCGGTAGTGGTCGGGGTGGCGGCCGTCGCCGGTCCATACGGGCTCGACGCGCAGGCCCATGCGCACCTGCTCGCAGGGGATCCCGGCGATGCGCCCGTGGAGGGCGAGGTCGGCGCCGTCGAGGGCGATGTGGGCGTAGACGTACGGCACGTCGATGTCCAGGTGCCGCGCCTTGATGTTGACCACGCAGAAGGTGGTGACGGTGCCACGGGGTCCGACGTCGACCTCCTCGGCGGTGGCGACACCGCAGGTGGGGCAGACGCCGCGGGGCGGGACGTACACCTTGCGGCAGGCGGGGCAGCGTTCGCCGGTGATGCGGTGCCGGGCGAGGGCGTCGAGGTGGCGGCTCTGGGCGCGGCCGGGGGTGTAGGTGTAGTCGAGCCGGGCGGGGGTGGTGAGGACGGTGACGGGGTCGGCGAACTGCCCGCTGTGAGGGGTGACGTGGGCCCGCCTCTCCTCACCCCCATACGGCTCGAAGCAGGCGATGTCGGTGATGGCGCCGGTGCGCTCGGCCGCCCAGCGGATACGGACCCGCATGCCGGTGTGCACGGCCTCGGGCCCGGGGGCGTCGAGGGCGTGCAGCAGGGCGGTGTCGGCGCCGTCGAGGCGGACGAGCACCCAGGCGAAGGGGGTGCGCAGCGGTCGCTTGGGGCGCGGATCGGGCTCCCAGGACCAGGTGGTGACGGTGCCGGTGCTGCCGACCTCGACGAGGTCGCGGAGCTCCTCGGCGGTGCCGGGGTCGTACTCGGCGGGCGGGACGAGGACCCGCCCGTCGGCGGTGCGCACGCCGAGGACGGTGCGTTCGCGCAGCCCGGTGAGAAAGGCACTCTGCACGGGCCCGAGGGACCGGGTGAAGGGAAACTCGACCACGAGGGGGGCTGTGAGAGCCATGGGGCACCTCCTGGGTACTGGTACCGATACCACGCCCCGTAAGGGGCGCGGGGAACTGCGCGACAAGCCCCCACCGGCCCGCAGGGGTCCGGGGCGCAGCCCCGAGTGCTTCGACCGCGGGCGCGTCGTGGCTGAGCGCGCAGTTCCCCGCGCCCCTTACGGGGCGCTAGGCACGCCGGAACACGGCGACCCGTTTCTCCACAAAGGCCCGAGCCCCCTCCTTGGCATCGGCAGTGCCGAAAATCCCCATACCGCGGTCGAGTTCGACCGCAAGAGCCTCGACCTCGCCCATCCCGGCGGTCTCATAGGCGCAAGCCTTCACCGCCTCCACCGCCAACGGCCCGTTGGCATTGATCAGTTCGGCGGTCTCCAACGCCTTCCGCAGGGCGGTCCCGTCCGGCACGACATGGCCGATCAGCCCGATGCGCTGCGCTTCGGCTGCGCCGTACGGGCGTCCGGTGAGCAGCATCTCCAGGGCGTGGGTGCGCGGGATCTGCCGGGGCAGGCGGACGGTTGAGCCGCCGATGGGGAAGAGGCCGCGCCGGACCTCGAACAGGCCGAAGACGGCGCTCTGTCCGGCGATGCGGATGTCGGTGCCCTGGAGGATCTCGGTGCCGCCGGCCACGCACGGCCCCTCGACGGCGGCGATGACGGGCTTGCGCGGCCGGTGGTGGCGGAGCATGGCCTTCCAGTGCAGGTCGGGGTCGGCCCGGAAGCGGGCGCGTACGGAGTCGTCGCCGCCGTCGGGTTCTCCCGTGCGGGCGAGGGCCTTGAGGTCCATGCCGGAGCAGAAGGCGCCGCCCGCGCCGGTGAGGACGATCGAGCGGATGCCGTCGTCGGCGTCCGCGGCGAGCCAGCCGTCGTACAGGCCGGCCAGCATCGGGAGCGACAGGGCGTTCTTCGCCTCGGGCCGGTCGAGGGTGAGCACGAGGGTCGCACCGACGCGCTCCACGGTGAGGTGTCCGTTGCCGTCCATGCCGCACAGGGTGCAGGAGGGTGCGGGGCGGTACAAGAGATTTCTGACAACCCGTCAGTTTTCTTGGCGCCGGCCCTTCCCGCCGCCCCGGCCCGGCGCTCTAATGGCCGCCGTGGACTACAACCTCGCCGATCTCTTCGAGTCCGTCGCCGACACGGTGCCCGCCCGGGAGGCGCTCGTCCACCTCGGCCCGCCCGGCGGCGCCGCCCGCCGGCTCACGTACGCGCAGCTCGACGCGGCGGCCAACCGGCTGGCCCACCACCTGCGCGACAGCGGCATCGCGCCGGGCGAGCACGTGGGTCTCCACCTCTACAACGGCGTCGAGTACCTCCAGACCGTGCTGGCCTGCCTGAAGATCCGGGCGGTGCCGGTGAACATCAACTACCGCTACGTGGCGGACGAGCTGGCCCGCCTGTACCGCGACACGGACCTGGTGGCGGTGGTCTTCGACGCCGAGTTCACGCAGCGGGTGGCGGAGGCGCTGCCGCGGACGAGGATGCTGAGGCATCTGGTGCAGGTGGGAACTACGGAGGAACCCCGTATCAACGCGGTCCCCTTCACGGAAGCCGAGGCATCCGGCTCCCCCGGGCGGGACTTCCCGTCCCGCTCCGGCGACGACCGCTTCATCATCTGCACCGGCGGCACCACCGGCATGCCCAAGGGCGTGGTCTGGCGGCAGGAGGACCTCTTCTTCTCCGGCCTCGGCGGCGGCGCCCCGACGGGCAGGCCGGTCGAACGCCCGGAGGAACTGGCCGAGCGGGTGGCGGCGGGCGGGGAGGGGCTGGTCTTCTTCCCCACCGCGCCGCTGATGCACGGCACGTCCACGCTCACCGCGTTCATCGCCTTCGGCTTCGGCCAGAAGACCGTGCTGCACCGCAAGTTCGTGCCGGAGGACGTCCTGCGGACGGTGGCGCAGGAGCGCGTCACCAGCGTGTCGCTGGTGGGCGACGCCATGCTGCGCCCCCTGGTGGACGCACTCGCCGGCCCGCTGCGGGGCACCGACTGCTCGTCGCTGCTGAGCGTGAGCAGCTCGGGGGCGGTGCTGTCGCGCACGGTGCGGGAGGAGTTCACGGCCCTGCTGCCCGGGGTGCTGCTGCTCAACAACTTCGGCTCGTCCGAGTCGGGCTTCAACGGCACGGCCACACAGGACGGAAAGGGTTTCCGGATTCGCGTCAACAACCGTACGGCGGTGGTGGATCCGGTGACTCACCGCCCGGTGGCCGCGGGCGAACCCGGACGGCTCGCCCAGCACGGGCACGTCCCCCTGGGCTACTACAACGATCCCGAGCTGACCGCCCGGACGTTCTTCCACGAGCAGGGCGAACGGTGGGTGCTGCTGGGGGACATGGCGACGGTCGGCACGGACGGCGTCGTCACGGTGCTCGGGCGCGGGTCGCAGTGCATCAACACGGGTGGCGAGAAGGTGTTCCCGGAGGAGGTGGAGGAGGTGCTGAAGGCGCACCCGGGCGTGTACGACGCGGTGGTGGCGGGGGCGCCGGACGAGCGGTGGGGCGAACGGGTGGCGGCGGTCGTACAGCCGCGTCCGGGGGTTGCGACTCCGTCGCAGGGAGCCTTGCAGGCGCATTGCCGGGAACGGCTGGCGGGGTACAAGGTGCCGCGTGTGGTGGTGTTCGCCGATTGCATACGGCGGTCGCCGAGCGGCAAGGCGGATTACCGGTGGGCGCGGGGGGTGGTGGGTGGGGGATGATGCCCCGGTCCCGCCCCAGGGCGCATCGTCACCGGCGGATCCCCCTCCCCGCGGGCCTACAGGCCGCTGCGGATGCGGCGGCCGCTGATCGTGCCGAGCCTGATGCGCACCCAGGTGTCCCGTCCGCCGCCCGGCCAGGGCTGCGGGTCGGCGCTCTCGCGCAGGCGCTGCTGCTCCTGCGGGTCGGTGACCGGTTCGGCCATTCCTCTGACGAGGATGCTCCATCCCTCGTTGCGTGCCTCGTCGATCCTGTCGACCTCGAAGGCGACCTCACCGCCGACGGCGCTCGCGAGCACGCCTCCGGCGGCCGTGCGGAAGATGATGGCGTCACCGGCGAACCTGTAGTTGACGGGTGCGGCCTCCAGGCCCTCCGACCTGGCGAAGACCACTCGGCCGATGCCGCCCGCCGCGAGTTTCTCCCAGCACTCCGCGAGCGGGAGCTCTTCGAGGACCGGGGCACGCGCCGGGGAACCGCCACCCGGCGGGTGCTGGGTGACCCCTCCCAGCAGGGCGGAGACCGAGGTACCCAGTGCGCCGGCCAGGGCGGTGAGTGTCTGCAGCGAGACGACACCCGCTCGCGACTCCACGTAGGCGAGGTAACCGGCGTCCATGCCGGCCCGGGCAGCGGTCTCCTCACGCGTCAGGCCCAGTTCCTCCCTGCGCTGCGCCACGCGCCGCCCGAGATCACTGCCGGGAGGTACCCGTGAGGAGCCGGCCTCGTCATCTGGTTCCGCGGCCATGCCGTGTCCCCGTTCCTCGCCGCAAACAGCGCTTTCCTCCCTATCTTCCCCAGCCCGGCTGCCGCCCGCACTCCCGGAGCCCGGACGTGCCCGGACATGCCACGAAGGCGACGCCGAGAGATGGTGGATGCGGAGAGCTGTGCCCAATGGGGCCGGCGGACCGGGAAGGCGGTGAGCAGGATGGTTCAACCCGTAGTGGTGGGCGTCGACGGGTCGGACGGCAGCCTCGCCGCCCTCGACTGGGCCGTGGAGGAAGCCGCCCGCCTCCGGCTTCCTCTGCGTGTGGTCCACGCGTCGCTCTGGGAACGCTACGAAGTAGCAGTCCCTTCTTTCAGCGGTGAACGGCCGGCGGAGGAGGTCGCGGCTCAACGCATCGTCGCCTCGTCGGAACAACGTGCCCGGCAGCTCTGCCCCGACGTGGAGGTGAACGCCGTGACAGCGCCGGACGACGCCGCTCAGGCCCTCGTGGCGGAGTCCGACAACGCGTCCCTACTGGTGACCGGCCGCTCGGGGCGCGGAGCCGTCAAGGAGCTCCTGCTGGGCTCGGTCAGCCTCGCCGTCGCGGGCCGCGCCCGCTGCCCGGTCGTCGTCGTACGCGGCGAGGGACGCAACATCAAGGGCATGAGCCACCGGGTGGTCGTCGCCGTGGGTGAGGCGGACGAGGCCGCCACCGCCGTACGCTTCGCGTTCCGCGAGGCCGCGGCCCGCGGCTGCGAGCTGCAGGCCGTACGAGCCTGGCGCAGCCCTCAGCAGCCGACGGATCCACTGAGCGTGCTCGACTCCGCCGCCCGGTCCTACGAGACGTGGGCGAAGGCCGTCCTGGACGAAGTGCTGGAGGAGTCCCTGGCCGAGCACCCGGACGTCTCCGTCACCCGCACGGTGGTGGAAGGGCCGACGCACCACGTGCTGCTCGGGCCGGCCGCCGACGCCGACCTTCTGGTCCTCGGGGCCACCCGGCGGCAGGACGGGGTCGGGCTGCACCTGGGCCGGGTCAGTCACACGGCTCTGCATCGCGCGGGCTGCCCTGTGGCGGTGGTGCCCCACCGGTGAGAGCCGGCGCGCCCGTTCATCATGTGTCGGTCAGGAACTCCCGCTCGATCCGGCGCCGCACCCGGGCTGCGAGGTCCAGAGCCTGCTGCGAGACGACCGCTCGCGGGGGGACCGGCGAGGTGATCCGCCGAGCGTCGGCAGGCAGGTCCGCGAGGTCGCGGGCGAACCGCCTCTTCGCCTCCTGCAGCCGGTCCCGCCGCGTACCGGCACAAGTCCGTCGGCCGCCTCTCATGACCGTCTCCAGCAGCGGCTCGCCGTCCGGCGGCGCGGGCTCGTCATGGAGGGCGATGACGTCCGCGTAACCAGGGCGCCGGAAGACCTGCTTGCGGCCGGGGAACGTCACCTTGGCGGCGGACAGCTTCATGACGGGCCGTCCGTCGTACTCGGCCAGCTTGTAGGCGGAGTCCAGACAGGGGGCGTCGGCGGAGACGCCGACCTTTGTGCCGACCGCGTAGGTGTCGATGGGCGCCCCGGAGCGGACGAGCCGGTCGATGGCGAACTCGTCGAGGCCGCCACTGGCGACGATGCGCACCTCGGGCAACCCGGCAGCGTCGAGGATGTGCCGTGACCGTACGGCGAGCGCGCCCAGGTCACCGCTGTCCAGGCGGATCGCGCAGCCCGGACCGAGGCCGAGGTCGGTGAGGACGCGGGCCGCGGTCGCCACGCCGCGCTCGGTGTCGTAGGTGTCCACCAGGTATGTCACCGGGCCGGGGTGGGCGCGGGCGAAGGCACGGAAGGCCGCCTCCTCGGTCCCGAACGCCTCGATGTAGGAGTGGGCCATCGTCCCGAACGCGGGCAGGCCTTCGGCGTGGGCGGCCGCCACGTTGCTGGTGCCGGCGAAGCCGACCATGGCTCCGAGCCGGGCCGCCTGGCGGGCGGCTTCCGTGCCGTGTGCACGGCGCAGCGAGAAGTCCACCACCGGGTGCCCGTCGGCGGCCAGAACGCAGCGGGCGCACTTGGAGGCGACGGTGGTCTGGTGGTTGACCTGGTTGAGGACGTAGCTCTCGACCAGTTGAGCCTGCGGCAGGGGCGCGGTCACCTCCAGCAACGGTTCACCGGCCAGCGCCACGCGCCCTTCGGGTACGGCCCGTACGTCGCCGGTGAACCCGAGGCCGAGCAGCGGTTCCAGATCCTCCGGGGAACGGCCCAGTACGGCGGCGAAGACCTCGACGTCCTCGGCGTCCACGCGAAAGCCGGAGAGGTGGTCGAGAGCGGGCTCCAGGCCCGCTGCCACGAGGAAACCGCGATCCTCCGGGACATCGCGTACGAACAGGCTGAACGTCGCGGGCCGGGTCAGCCCGTCGCGCAGGTACGACAGGGCCATGGTGACCTCGTAGAGGTCGGTGGTCGTGGCATCCGACATCGTCGGCGCCTCCTCCCTCAGCGGAGGCGTCCCGCCTTCGGGTCGTGCTCCGGGTGGTGCACGTGGGCATCCGGGCCACCACCTCCTTGCCGTGTCCCCAACACCAGACTCCGCCCCTACGGCCCGAAACGCACGCTGCCCGGCCGGAACCGTCCACCTGCTCCGTTACGCCCGCTTCGGCGCATACTTCGGCGGCACGACGCCCGGGGCCTGTACGGAGTCGCGATCACGGGACCGGGGGAAGGCCGCAGCGGCGGGAACATTCCGGCGAGGCGTTTCGTTGCGCCCTGGGCCCATCCACGTTGCCATCACTGGGAGTACCGTGCCCGAAACCACGCACGCCACCTCCGCTGTTCTCCCCGCACTCCCGGCCCTGAGCGCGCAGGCCGAGCGACTCATCGAACTGGGGGTGCACGAGCTGGCAGGGCTGCCTGCCGCCGAGCTTCGTACCTTTGCCGCAGCCGCCGAGGCCACTGCTGGTGGCGATGGCGCCCTGCTCGCTGTTCACCCGGACCAAGCCCCTGCCTCCGCCCTGGCGCCGCTGCTCCGCCGGGACGGCAAAGCGGGCTTCGTTGTCACAGACATGCCGGATGTCGACCTCTTCGCCCCGCTCGACACGGTCGCGCTGCCCGACGCTCCGCTTTACCTCCTCACCGGCCTCGACCGTGGCGACCAGATGGCCAACTGGAGCCCGAACGAGGCGCTGCCCGCCCTCGCCGCGAAGGCCCGGACCCCGTTGCTGCTCACCGAGGGCATCCACTGGGTGATGCAGCAGCCCGCCGTCCTGGAACGCAACCACTGCTTCATGACCGTCGGCTCTCGGCTGCGCAAAGCCAACGGCACTCTGGACGCCCGCACGCCGGCACTCTGGATCAGCAACGGCACCGGGCGCGATGGCCGCGAGCGCCGCAACGCCCCCAAGGTCGGCTGGTGCTGGGCGGGCAACCGCCACACCTGGCTGGGCTTCGCCTCCGCAACGGGCCGGCGTAGCGGGTGGCCGGCCCTCTCCAGTCCTTGATCTTGTTGATGCACCGCTCCACGGTGCTGCGTTCCGTACACGCCCCAGGGGGCGCCCCCCCCTTGACGCCGCCCTCCCCGCCTGCTTGGTTGGACCGAACGATCGGTCGGCACACCCCGGAGGCGAGCGCGCCATGGATCTCCGAACCCTCCAGCAGGAGCGCCTCCGCGCCACGCTCCGCCGCGCCTACGAGCACGTCCCCTTCTACCGCAACGCCTTCGACACCGCCGGCGTCCGTCCCGAGGACTGCCGTACCCCCGCCGATCTCCCCCGCTTCCCCTTCACCGCCAAGGACGACCTCCGCGCCCAGTACCCCTGGGGCATGTTCGCCGTGCCGGAGAAGGACATCCGCCGCATCCACGCCTCCAGCGGCACCACCGGTACTCCCACCGTCGTCGGGTACACCGACGGCGACCTCGACACCTGGGCCGATGTGGTCGCCCGTTCCCTCCGTGCAGCGGGCGCGCGGCCCGGTGACCGGGTACATGTGGCCTACGGATACGGTCTGTTCACCGGCGGCCTCGGCGCCCACTACGGCGCCGAGCGCCTCGGCTGCACCGTCATCCCCGCCTCCGGCGGGATGACCTCGCGCCAGGTGCGGCTGATCCAGGATCTCCGGCCCCGGATCATCATGGTGACGCCCTCCTACATGCTCACCCTCCTCGACGAGTTCGAGCGCCAGGGCATCGACCCCCGCACCACCTCGCTCGAGGTCGGCATCTTCGGTGCCGAGCCCTGGACCGAGGAGATGCGGCGGGAGATCGAGGAGCGGTTCGCGCTCGACGCCGTCGACATCTACGGGCTGTCGGAGGTCATGGGCCCGGGCGTGGCCCAGGAGAGCGTGGAGACCAAGGACGGGCTGCACATCTGGGAGGACCACTTCTATCCGGAGATCGTGGACCCGTTCACGGGCGAGCCGCTCCCCGAAGGCGCCCTCGGCGAGCTGGTGTTCACCTCGCTCACCAAGGAGGCCATGCCCGTCGTCCGCTACCGCACCCGCGACCTCACCCGGCTGCTGCCCGGCACCGCGTACCCGGAGTTCCGCCGCATGGAGCGGCTCACCGGCCGCAGCGACGACCTGATCATCCTGCGCGGGGTGAACCTCTTCCCCTCGCAGATCGAGGAGATCGTCCTGCGCACGCCCGCCGCCTCGCCGCACTTCCAGCTGCGCCTCACGCGCGAGGGCCGGATGGACCGGCTGACCGTGCGCGCCGAGGCCCGTCCCGAGGCGACGTCCGCACAACGCGCGGCGGCCGCCGCGGAGATCGCGCGGCAGGTCAAGGACGGCATCGGGGTCTCGGTGGCCGTCGAGCTCGTCGACCCCGAGACCCTGGAGCGGTCCGTCGGCAAGCTCAGGAGGATCGTCGATCTGCGAAGCGCTCCCTCAGCTCCCGCTTGAGGATCTTCCCGCTGGCGTTCCGCGGCAGTTCGTCGACGAACAGGACCCGCTTCGGTGCCTTGAAGGAGGCCGTCCGCTCCCGCACGTAGGCGATCAGCTCGTCCTCGCCGACCGGGCCGCGCGTCACCACGACGGCCGTGACGGCCTCGATCCAGCGCTCGTCCGGCAGGCCGATCACCGCCGCCTCGACGACATCGGGGTGCCCGTACAGCACGTCCTCGACCTGCCGGGAGGCGATGAGCACGCCGCCGGAGTTGATGACGTCCTTCACTCGGTCGACGACCGTGAAGTAGCCGTCCGCGTCCCGGACGACCAGGTCTCCGGAGCGGAACCAGCCGTCGCGGAAGGCCTCTTCGGTCTCCTGCGGCTTGTTCCAGTAGCCCTCGCACAGCTGCGGCGAGCGGTAGACGGCCTCGCCGGGCGTGCCGTCGGGGACCTCCTCGCCCGTCTCGTCCACCACCTTCGCCTCCACGAACAGCACCGGCCGTCCGCAGGAGTCCATCCGCCCCTCGTGCTCGTCGGGGCCGAGGACGGTGGCCAGCGGGCCGATCTCGCTCTGCCCGAAGCAGTTGTAGAAGGCGAGGCCGGGCAGCCGGGCGCGCAGCTTCTCCAGCACCGGGACGGGCATGACGGAGGCCCCGTAGTAGGCCTTGCGCAGGGCGGAGAGGTCGCGGGTGGCGAAGTCGGGGTGCTGGGCGAGGGCGATCCAGACGGTCGGCGGGGCGAAGAAGCTGTCGGCCCGCCCCTCTTCGACGAGTGCCATGACCCGTGCGGGATCCGGCCCGTCGATGATGGTGTTCTCGGCGCCCACCGCCAGGTAGGGCAGCAGGAAGGCGTGCATCTGGGCCGAGTGGTAGAGCGGCAGGGCGTGGACGGGGCGGTCCGTCTCCCTGAAGTCCATTGCCGTGATGACGCTGACGTATTCGTGCACGAAGGCGCGGTGGGTCATCATCGCACCCTTGGGCAGCGCGGTGGTGCCCGAGGTGTAGAGGAGCTGGACGAGTTCGGGGCGGTTCCCGTTCAGTTCGTACAGCAGGCGGGAGCGGGTGCCGTCGAGCCGGTCCAGCAGCGAGCCGGGGGCGTCGCACAGGGGCAGCGACCGCGGGGTGTCCGGGAGCCGGGGTTCGAGCTGCGGGTCGGCCAGGACGAGCGTGCTGCCCGACTGGTCCAGGAGGTATTGCAGTTCGCCGCCGGTGAGCTGGTGGTTGACGGGTACGTGCACCAGCCCGGCGCGGGCGCAGGCGAGGAAGCCGATCAGGTAGGCGTCGGAGTTGTGGCCGTAGGCGGCGACGCGGTCGCCGGGCTGCAGGCCGTGTTCCAGGAGCACGCCCGCCGCCGCGGTCACCGCCTCGTCCAATTCGCGGTAGGTCCAGGTGCGTTCGCCGTAGCGCACCGCGGTTCTGTCCGGTACGCGCCGGGCGGTGCGCCGGATGATGCCGTCCACGGTGCTCTCGCGTACTCCGGACATGGCCCGGATCTTTGGGCAGCGGGCGACGGGCGTCAAGGGGGCTGGCCGGTGACAACTCGACGATCAGTTCACGCAACCGTGACGCTCACAACTGGCGTTTTACAGAACGCCTGTTGTCGTCTTGTGACCCCTTAGGAGGTCACGTTGCAACGGCGCCACCACTTACCCCGACGGTACGACCGACCGCTCGCTCTCCAACGCCAGGTCCACCCTCTCCAGCGACCTGTTCTTCCGCGGCATCCGGAACGCGAAGACCGTGGAGAAGCTCCTCGGCCAGCCCGCTCCGGCCGGGCCCACCCGGCAGGCGAAGGAACTGATGCGGGGCTGGGCCGCCGGATACAACGCCTGGCTGCGACAGCACCGCCGTGAGGAGTGGCGCAAGCGCGTCCTCGACTTCTACCGGGTGGCACCCGATACGGCGCTGGACCTGTCGGAATCGCCCTGACGAACAGCCGCGGGGCCTACGGCGCGCGAGAGAAATTGCGCACCGGTGTACGCAACCGCACCACCGGCCGGGGCGCACAGGCCGCGAAACTGGCTGGTTTTCGTCTCCGGCGGCCGGGAATCGTCGGTGCGGTGGAGATGTCCGGGGCCGGAGGGAAGCCATGCCTGCTGCGAAAAGCGGGAAGCGCACCGCGACCCGTTCCCGTGCGCACGGCGCAGCCGACCGGGGCGGGGAATCGCACGCGGACGTCTTCGCCTGCTTCGCACAGGACTCGCCGGGCCGGCTCTCTCCCGACCGGTTACTGAAGGTGCTCAACGAGGCGGGCATCCTGCGCGACGACCCCAGGATCGCCGAGACCATCGCCCATCTGGACCGCGGCCGGCCCGCACCACCGGCGACCGGGCCGCTCCTGCTGACCGCGGAGGAGTTCACCGCCGCGACCCGGCACAACCGGGGCATCATCGAACGGGCCGCCTGCGGGGAACTCGCGGTGCCCGACTTCCCAGCGCTGGTGGCCGACCTCCAGCGCATCCACGAGGAGGTCCGCGCCGACCGGAGCGGCGCCGTCGCCTCGTACATCCCCCAGCTCGCCCGCGTGGACCCGGAGCAGTTCGCGATCTCGGTGTGCACGGTGGACGGGCAGCGCTTCTCCATCGGCGACGCGGACGTGAACTTCTGCCTGCAATCGGTGTCCAAGACCGTCGGCTACTGCCTCACCCTGGAGGAACACGGCCCCGACACCGTCCACCGGCATGTGGGCAGGGAACCCAGCGGCCAGGGCTTCAACGAGCTGACCTTCAACAAGGCAGGCCTGCCGCACAACCCGATGATAAATGCCGGTGCCATCATGAGCTGCGCGCTCATCCAGCGCGGCCTCGACGCCGCGGACCGCTTCGACTTCGTCGCCGAAACCTGGAAACGCCTCGCCGGCGGCCGGAGCGTCGGGTTCAACAACTCCGTCTACCTGTCCGAACGCAACACCGCCGACCGCAACTTCGCCCTCGGCTATTCCATGCGCGAACGCGGCGCCTTCCCGCCCGGCACCGATCTGCTGGCCACGCTGGAGTTCTACATACAGTGCTGCTCGATCGAGGTCGACACGCGGCAAATGGCCGTAGCGGCGGCGTCCCTGGCCAACGCCGGGGTGTGCCCGCTGACGGAGGACCCGGTGTTCTCCGCTCAAACAGTGCGCCACTGCCTTTCGCTGATGTCCTCGTGCGGGATGTACGACTTCTCCGGCGAGTTCGCCTTCACCATCGGCCTGCCGGCCAAGAGCGGCGTATCGGGCGCGCTGATGCTGGTCGTCCCCCAGCTGATGGGCATCGCCATCTGGTCCCCCCGGCTGGACGGTCACGGGAACTCGGTGCGCGGCATCGAGGTCTGCCGACGTCTCGTCGACTGCTACAACGTCCACACCTACGACCTGCTCACCGGCACCGGCGCCGAGACCGGCAAACGCGACCCCCGCCTCAAGCGCCACCAGAGTGCCACCGAAGGCATCGTGGGCCTGTGCTTCGCCGCCAGCAGGGGCGACGTCAACGAGATCCGCCGCCTGGCCGCCTGCAACATCCCCCTCGACGCCGCCGACTACGACGGACGCACCGCCCTCCACCTGGCTGCGGCCGAAGGGCACCGCAGCCTCGTGGAATATCTCCTCGCCAAGGGCGTCGACCCACGCCCCGTGGACCGCTGGGGCGGCACCCCCCTGGACGACGCCAACCGGTCCGGACACCGCGACCTGGCCCGCCTACTGGCCGAAGTCACCGGCACACCGCGGCGGCCGGCGCCTTGAGAACGCGGCGCGGCGGCGCGGCCCGCAGGGGCCCAGGAGTCATCCCCCGTGGTTGCGGGTGGCGGCGGCGACCGCGGCGAAGCCGTGGTCGAGCATGTCCGTCTCGTACGGCCTGACGGCGTCGGGCAGAGGCGCGCCCGGGACCAAGCGTGAGCGAAGTACGGCCGCAGCTGGAAAAGCTGCTGTTCTCGTCGGTCGAAGGCGTGTCCGCGGTGTCGGTCGAAGTGACTCAAACGGTTGTCCGGGCAGTGGCTACGGCCACGACAGACATACGCCGTTTCACCTGTGAGGCGAGCTCTTGTCCCCGGAAAACGTTTGTCGAGCAGGTGGTCGGCCAGGGCGTGGCACAGGCGGGTGGAGTGGAAGCAGCCAGTGGGCGTCGTCCCCGTAGCTCGTCGGGGAGCAGGTGAGTTCGACGGCGGTCGACCCTCATCGGTCCCTGGGCGGTGAGCCCGCCCGGCGTGATCTTCTCGTCGCACCTGATGCCGTTCCAGACCAGGTCGACGGATCCGCTCTGGTCCATGGAAGACCACCGCCCCGGCCGAGCTCGGCGCCAGCCTGTATCGCGGGATCAGGTGACTCCGACCCCACGTCGCCCCACTACAGCGGGTGAGCGCTCCGCGCCGGTAGGCGTGGTTCTTCGGGTGCGGGTGCGTTGTGGCTCGTCGCGCCCACGCGGCGGAGCCGCATGGTGTAACTGTCCCGCGCCCCTTCGGGGCGCCGAACCGCCCCCTCAGATCGCGTTTGCGCGGCCCCGCCAGTAAGGGTCGCGCAAACGCCGTTTGTAGAGCTTGCCGTTGGGGTCGCGGGGCAGTTCCGCGACGAAGTCGAGGGACTTGGGGCGCTTGTAGCCGGCCAGCCGGTCCGTGCAGTGCGCGAGGATCGCGGCGGCGAGCCGCTCGTCCGGGCGGTGGCCCTCGGCCGGTTCGACGACGGCCTTGACCTCCTCGCCCCACTCGTCGTGCGGGATGCCGAAGACCGCGGCATCGGCGACGGCGGGATGGGCGAGCAGGACGGACTCGATCTCGGCGGGATAGATGTTGACCCCGCCCGAGATGATCACGTCGGCCTTGCGGTCGCGGAGGAAGAGATAGCCGTCCTCGTCGAGGTGGCCGAGGTCGCCGACGGTGAAGAAGTCGCCGACACGGTTCTTCTCGGTCTTGTCCCGGTCCTTGTGGTAGGCGAAGCCTCCGGTGCTCATCTTCAGGTAGACCGTGCCGAGTTCGCCCGGCGGCAGCGGTGCGCCGTCGTCGCCGAGGATCGCGATCTCGCTGATGGGCCACGCCCTGCCGACCGTGCCGGGCTTCTTCAGCCAGTCCTCGGCGGTGGCGAACGCGCCGCCGCCCTCGCTCGCTGCGTAGTACTCCTCGACGCAGTCGCCCCACCAGCCGATCATCGCCCGCTTCACGTGCTCGGGGCAGGGGGCCGCGCCGTGGATGGCATGGCGCATGGACGAGATGTCGTACGCGTTCCGGATGTCGTGCGGCAGGGCCAGCAGCCGCTGGAACTGGGTGGGCACCATGTGGGTGTGCGTGCACCGGTGGGTCTCGATCAGGCGCAGCATCTCCTCGGGCGCCCACTTGTCCATCACGACCAGCCGGTGGCCGATGTGCAGGGACGCGGCGGCGAACTGCAGGACGGCCGTGTGGTAGAGCGGTGAACACACCAGGTGGACGTTGCCGTCGAAGGGCCGGATGCCGAAGATGCCGAGGAATCCGCCCAGATGGGTCTCCTCGGGCGGTCTGCCGGGCAGCGGGCGGCGGACGCCGCGCGGCCGGCCGGTGGTGCCGGAGGTGTAGTTCATGACCCAGCCGAGCGTGCGCCCCGCGGGCGGGGTGTCCGGCTGTCCGTCGAGGAGCGCGGTGTACGGGCGGAAGCCGGCGATGTCCCCGACTGCGTAGCGCGCGGCGGCGGGCAGCCGGGCCTCGTCCGCGGCGGCCGCCGCGGCGGCGGCCCAACGGCCGTGGGCGATCAGGGCCTTGGCGCCGGAGTCGGCGAGGATCCAGGCGATCTCGGGTGCGACGAGGTGGTGGTTGACGGGCACGAGGTAGAACCCGGCCTGGGTGGCGGCGAGATGGGCGGTGAGGAAGTCCGCGCCGTTGGGCAGCACGGTCGCGAAGGCGTCGCCCTCGCGGAGCCCGGCGGCACGCAGCCCGTGCACGAGCCGGTTGGCGGCGGCGTGCAGCCGTCCGGCGCTCCATCCTTTGCCGTCCGGTGCGATGAGGACGGTGCGGGCGGGGTCGGCGGCGGCCTGGGCCCAGAAGCCGTTGGGAGTTGCGGTCATGGCGCGTCGTCCTCCTCAGGCGTGTCCGGCGATGCGGTCGAGCCGGCGCACCGCGCGCTCGAAGCCGGCCGTCAGCTCGTCGACCACGGCCTGCACTCCGCGGACGGAGTCCATCCGGCCGACGATCTGCCCGACGGGCGTGCCCAGCAGGGGCACGGCCTCGTGCTGCTGGATGCGGGTGAGCGCCTCGGCGACCAGCAGCCCCTGCAGCGGCATCGGCAGCGTGCCGGGCCCCGCTGGGTCCTCCCAGGCGTCGGTCCATGCGGTGCGCAACTGGCGTGCGGGCTTGCCGGTCAGGCAGCGCGAGCGCACCGTGTCGCCCGAACCGGCCGCCAGGAGCTTGCCGGTGAGCGCACCGGATTGCAGCCCGGCCTCCTCGGTGGTGAGCCAGATGGAGCCGAGCCAGACGCCCTGCGCGCCGAGCGCGAGCCCGGCGGCGATCTGTTCACCGCTGCCGATGCCTCCGGCGGCGAGCACGGGCAGCGGGTCGACGGCGCGGACGACCTCGGGGGTGAGCACCATGGTGGCGATCTCCCCGGTGTGGCCGCCGGCTTCGTACCCCTGGGCGACGACGATGTCGACGCCCGCGTCCGCGTGGCGCAGCGCGTGCCGGGCGCTGCCGGCGAGCGCGGCGACGCGGATGCCGTGACCGTGGGCGCGGTCGATGACGTCGGGGGGCGGCGGGCCGAGGGCGTTGGCGAGGAGGGCGAGGGGGTAGTCGAAGGCGGTGTCGAGCTGGGCGCGGGCGACGTCCTCCAGCCAGCCGGTGATGCGCCACCCGGAGCGCCCGCCGGCGGGCAGCGGGGGGACCCCGTGGCGGGCGAGCGTCTCCTCGACGAACCGGCGGTGCGCGGCGGGGATCATGCCGTCGATGTCGGCTTCGGTCACGCCCCGCACCTGCCGGGCGGGCATGACGACGTCGAGCCCGTACGGCCGGCCGTCGGTGTGCTCCTGCATCCAGTCGAGATCCCGGGCAAGCTGTTCGGGTTCGCTGTACCGCACGGCACCGAGCACCCCGAGCCCACCGGCCCGGCTGATGGCGGCGGCCACGGCGGGAAACGGGGTGAACCCGAAGAGGGCGTGCTCGATGCCGAGTTGCTCGCTCAGGGCGGTCCGCATGGGGCGCAGGATGGCGCATGCGGGGTGCAAGGGGAAGACTGGTGCACGCCCCGTCGTCCGCGTCCCGTAAGGGGCGCGGGGAACTGCGCGAGCAACCACGACGCGCCCGCGGGCGAGGTGCTCGGGGCTTCGCCCCGGACCCCCGGGCGTGGTGCGTTCGGCTGCGGGCCGGTGGGGGCTGGTCGCGCAGTTCCTCCCCCAGCTACCGCTGGGAGGTGCCCCCAGCGCCCCTTACGGGGCGCCCCGCGTGGCCCGCGTCTGCCGAAGGGCGGCAACCTGCCGGTAGAGCTCAACCGCCTCGGCGGACCGCCCGAGTTGCTCGAGACAGTGCGCCTCGTCGTTCCGGCTGGCAAGCGCATCAGGGTGGTCGGCGCCCAGCACCCGCTGCCGCGCCTGCGCCACCTCCCGGTACACGGCGAGCGCATCCGTCCACCGGCCGAGCCACCCCAGCCCGACCGCCACCTCGCGCCGGCTG
This sequence comes from Streptomyces morookaense, assembly GCF_013030945.1. Lineage (GTDB taxonomy): Bacteria > Actinomycetota > Actinomycetes > Streptomycetales > Streptomycetaceae > Streptomyces > Streptomyces morookaensis. The sequence continues at coordinate 47,138 of NZ_JABBXF010000015.1, forward strand.
ACGAGCGTGTCGGGGTGGTCGGCCCCCAGCACCCGGGTGCGGATGGCGCACACGTCCCGCGCCTCGGCCAGGGCTTCCTCCCAGCGGCCCAGGCGGCCGAGGTTGACGCCGAGGCCGTGCCGGGCCCGCAGGGTGTCGGGGTGTGCGGGCCCCTGGGCGCGGGTGCGGTCCTCGACGAGACCGCGGTAGAGCTCCAGCGCCTCCGCGCTGCGGCCGAGCCGGCCGAGGCAGATGCCGGCCTCGTAACGCGCCGCGAGGGTGTCCGGCTCCAGCGGCCCGAGCACCCGGGCCCGCGCCTCGGCCACCTCGCGGTAGGTGCGCAGGGCCTCGCTCCAGCGGTTCAACTGGCCGAGGGCGTAGCCCACTTCGTAGCGGGTGACGAGGGTGTCGGGGTGGTCCGGCCCGAGCACCCGGGCGCGGGCCTCGGCCACTTCGTGGGCCATGCGGTACGAGTCCTCCAGGCGCCCGAGCCGGCTGAGGTTGAAGGCGAGGTTGTGCCGGCAGCGCAGGGTGTCCGGGTCGTCGGGGCCCATGGTGCGCTCACGGGCGGCGAGCACGGCGGCGTAGACCTGGTGGGCCTCGAAGTGCCGGCCGAGCTGGCCGAGCACGTACGCGGTCTCCTGGCGGGCGGCCAGCGTGTCGGGGTGGTCGGCGCCGAGCGCCCGTTCGCGGCCGGCCGCGGTGCGGGCGAATTCGCGCATGGCCTCGTCCGTCCGTCCCAGCCGGCTGAGGGCGAAGGCGAGTTCGTACCGGCTGGCGAGGGTGTCGGGGTGGTCGGGGCCGAGGGCGCGTTCGCGCTCGGCGACGACGCCGCGGTGCACCTCGCCCGCCTCGGACCAGCGGCCGAGGCGGGCGAAGCGCAGTCCCTCGCTGTGCCGCCCGGCGAGTTCGGTGAGGCGTGCCGGGGGCGGCGGGTGCTCGGTGCCGGCGATGCCGCCCTGGGTGGTCCACGACCGGGTCCACGCACCGGTCAGCTGGTCGGCGGGGTCGGGGGGCGGCGGCTGGAGGGGGCCGGTGCCGGCGGCCTTGGAGCCGGTGGTCATGTGCCGTGCCCAGCCGGGCAGCCGGGGCGGCTCGTTCTGCCGGGTGCGGTCGCGCAGGGCGGTCCGGGGGCCGGGGAGCATCAGGTGTCCGGAGGTGCCGTCCCGGTACGGGCGTTCGGGGTGGCCGGCCAGGACGCGGCGCAGGAAGTCCGCGGCGTCCTCCGGCCGGCCCGCGGGGTCCTTGGCGAGCAGGTCGAGGACGACGCGCTCGAAGGGCTCGGGGAGTTCGGGCCGCAGTTCGCGCGGCGGCTGCGGCGGGGTGTCCCGGTGGCCGACGAGGACGGCCCAGGCGTCGTCCATGTCGAAGGGCGGGGCGCCGGTGGCGAGCTCGTACAGCACGCAGCCCAGCGAGTAGAGGTCGCTGCGGTGGTCCACGTTGCCGGCGCCGATCTGCTCGGGCGACATGTAGTGGGGGGTGCCCATGGCGATGCCCGTGCCGGTCAGGCGGGTGCTGAAGCCGATGTCGTGGGCGAGCCGGGCGATGCCGAAGTCGCAGATCTTCACGGTGCCGTCGGCGAGCCGCACGATGTTGGCGGGTTTGAGGTCGCGGTGGACGATGCCCTGCCGGTGGGTGTACGCGAGGGCGGCGCCGACCTGTTCGGCGATGTCGACGACGTCGGGCACGGGCAGGGGGTGGTGCTTGTTGTCCTCCAGCAGCTGGCTGAGGTTGCGCCCGTCGAGCAGCTCCATGACCAGGTACAGCACGCCGTCGGACTCGCCGAAGTCGTGCACGACGGTGATGCCGCGGTGCTGCAGGGAGGCGGCGACCCGGGCCTCGCGGCGGAACCGCTCGCGCAGCACCCGCAGATAGGACTGCTCGTGCCGGGGGCCCATCGGCTTCAGGCACTTGACGGCCACATGCCGCCCGAGCGACTCGTCGCGGGCACGCCAGACCTCGCCCATCCCGCCCCGGCCGATCAGTTCGAGCAGCTGGTACCGGCCCTGGATCAGCCTGGTCTCCGCCATCCCCTGCCGCCGCCCCCGTCGATTCGCCATCCCGCCCCCGGCCCCTTCACAGTATGGCGTCCGGTCTGCGCAGCTTGTAGGCCGACGGCGCGCGCGGCACTTCACGCGCCCCTGGAGCCTCCCATAGCGGTTTCACTGAACGATCAACTACAACTTTACTTACCCTTGGTATATTTGAGTAAGCATTTACACCAGTCTCTTCCGCAACAGGCGGCGATTTCAGGCCCATTGGTATCGACCTGCGCTTGCCGCCCCTCCCCCCACGCACGGAGCGAGAGGAACAGACATGGTGGACAACAGAACGCTGCGCCGCGGCACCCGCGCGCTGGCCCTGGGCGCGACGGCCCTCGGCATGGTGACGGCGATGGCCCTGCCCGCGGCGGCCGACAGCGGCCCGACCCGCAAGGAGCTCATAGCCGACTGCGCCTCGGGGCTGGGCAAGTGCAGCTTCAACGACCCGGTGCTCGGCAAGGCCTACCTGGGCGACTTCCGCCAGGTCTCCGACTCGCTCTACAACTGCAGCACTTCGCCCGCGACCCAGTCGATGACGTGGTCCGACACCGTGGGCTCGACCGACTCGGTGGGGGTGTCCATCACCGCGGGCGGCAAGATCGCGGACATCATCGACCTCAGCGTGACCGCGAACTACAGCCACACGTGGTCGAGTTCCCACTCGGAGTCCAGCTCGCTGAACATGACGGTGCAGCCGGGCGAGGTCGGCTGGATCTCCCGCGCCCAGGTGATGCAGACCGTCTCGGGCACCTGGCAGACGCACTACGACAACCCGAAGTGGGGCCACTACTACTGGTACGTCCCCGACACCGTGACAGGCCCGGCGCCCAACGGCACGGAGGGCGTGAGCAACGCCGTGGTCGTCAAGAGCCGCAAGATGACGGGCGCGGAAAAGACGTCGTGCGCGGCGAACGGCCGCAAGACGTTCAAGCGCAGCGCCCGTTGAGAGGCGCCCCGTAAGGGGCGCGGGGAACTGCGCGAGCAGCCACAACGGACCCGCACCCGAGGGCAGAGCTCAGCCCTCCGCTTCCTCCTCCGGCATATCGATGACCGGCACCGGCTCCAGCCCGATCTTCTCCGCGATCCGCGTCAACAGCACGTCCTGCGCAGCAAGATGGCTCTGCACATGCGCCACCTCGTGCAGCGTCGCACTCGCGTCGTGGAACGTCGCCTCCGACCGCTTGTCGGAGGCAGCGGCCTGGACATTCTGGCCCACCATGATCACGGACAGCAGCACCAGCTGGAGGAAGGTCTGCGCCACCCAGGAGACGATCGCCGCAGCTCCGCCGCGGATCGCTTCGGGCAGGCTGATCAGGTCGAACAGCGCGAACGCGTAGGCACACCACATGCTGCCCACGGCGCGCGTGACGAGGATGGCGACCTTCGTGTTGAAGCGGGTGACCGCATTGCCCGTGGCGTGCTGGTCGGCGACCCTGACCGGGCCGCGGGCGTGGCGCGAGGCGATGTGCGGGTGGGGAATGTGCTGGTAGATCGTCATGGTGCGGCTTCCTGTCGACAGTGCGACTGCAGCCCATGACTGCAGTGAGGACGCCGGGGATTGGTGCCCCGGCGTCCTCACTGTCATGCCCGTACTGCCATGTGTGCCCGGCGTCAGACCGCCGCGGGCACCGGCTCCGCGTCCGCTGCCTCGTCGGCGGGGCGCGGGACCCGGTGCAGGCCCTTGCGGTCGTAGAACCAGGTCATGCCGAAGCCGAACACCAGGGCGGCGGCCAGCGCGATGCCCAGCGAGGCCCAGGCGCGGGTCAGGCCGGCGTCGGCCTGGGCGCCGTAGTAGAGGATCGAGCGCAGGCCGCCGGTGATCTGCCGCAGCGGCTCGAACTCCGAGAGCACCCGGAAGAAGTCCGGCAGCGCCTGGAGCGGCACGGTCGAGCCCGAGGACGGGACGGCCATGGCGACGAAGACGATCGTCGAGAGCAGCATGCCGGGGACGCCGAAGGCCCGGAGCAGGGCCAGGGCGCCGATGCCGACGACGGCGACGGTGGTCACGGAGTAGACCCAGAGCAGGCCGAGGTGGGAGGCGTCCATGCCGAGGATGCCGACCGTGGCGAGCTCGACCAGGGAGCCCATGACCAGGGAGAGGACGGCCATGAGCACGGAGTCGACGGCGAGGGTGCGCACCCGGCTCGTGTGCCGCAGCGGCATGCGCTGACGGAAGGGGCCGAAGTCGGTGTGCAGGTAGCCGAGGAAGGTGTCGACCTGGGAGACGATCGCGTTGGCGCCGAGCATGCCGCAGACGACCAGGACGAGCGCGTAATAGAAGGCGCTCAGGCCCATGGCGCTGTGGGTGCCGAGCGGGTGGCCGTCGGCGACCTGCACGGTCACGGGGTCGGCGAGCATCAGCTGGGAGGCCGGGGTGAGCTTGGCGCCCTGGGCGTTCGCCTGCTTGAGGAGCTGCTGGCCGAGCTGGGCGGAGGCGGCGTGGGCGGCCTTCTGCGTCGCCGTGCTCGCCATGGACGAACCGAAGCTGCCGGCCGACTGGTTGGTGAGCACCGTGATCGTCGGGCGGACGGGCTTGGTCTGCTGCGGGCTGCTCAGCCCGGCGAGCGAGGCGGTGAAGTTCTCGGGCACGACGATCGCGCCGAAAAGCTTGCCCTGGCCGAGCTTCTTGTCGGCCTCCTCGCGGTCGAGGACCTGCCAGTCGAAGCTGTTGTTGCCCTCCGCGGACTTCGTGATCCCGGAGACGACCTGCTCGCCGGCGTTGAGGCGCTTGCCCTGCACCGTGGCGCCCTTGTCGCTGTTGACCAGCGCGACGGGCAGGTCACGCAGGTGACCCTTGGGGTTGACGTTGCCGCCCACGTAGAGCAGGGAGAAGAGGGCGGCGACCACCGCGAGGATGAGGCCCGAACCGATCCACAGCCGCGGACTGCGGAGTACGGAGGGGGGCTGAGGGGAAGGCATGGATGCTCCGACTCGATGACAGGAAGTAGCTGGATACTTAAAGTATCCAGTACTCGATAGTGGCAGTATCTACCTGGGGTGTCCAGTCGCGTCCGTGGCGACCGCGGACGCCCGGCCGCACCACCAGCGAGGAAGCTGCATGAAGATCTCGGAGCTCAGCCGCAGAACCGGCGTGCCGGTCGCCAGCATCAAGTACTTCCGTCGGGAGGGCCTGCTGCCCGCGGGCAGGGCGACGGCCGCCACGCTGGCCGAGTACGGCGAGGAGCACGTGCAGCGCCTGCGCCTGATCAAGGCGCTGACCACGCTCGGCGGACTGTCCATCGCCGCCGCCCGCGACGTGCTGACGGCGGTCGACCAGACCGAGAGCACCGACGAGACGCTCAAGGAGATCAGCTACGCGCTGCCGGTGCCCGTCGCACAGGCCCCGGCCGGGGACGCCGACGAGGAGGCGGAGGCCGCAGCGGCGGCGGCAGCGGATGTGGCGGACCTGATCGCGGCCATGGACTGGCAGGTCCCCGGCACCTCCCCGCACGTGCAGGGGCTGACGACGGCCCTGCGGGAGCTCAGGCGGCTCGACGCGGACTACCGCCCGGAGCGGCTCGTCCGCTACGCCGAACTGGCCTGCTCCGTCGCCCGCCTGGACCTCGAGCGCGCGGCCGCCTTCGAGAACTCCCCCACCCTGGCCGAGCAGGCGGTCGTCGTCGTCGCCCTCTCCGGCCCGCTGCTCGAACTCCTGCGGCGGCTCGCCCAGGAGGACCAGGTCCGCCGCCGCTCCGCGTGACGGGCTCGTGTGATGTGCATCAGCGCCGCACCCGCGGCATCCCCAGCCCGATCCACGAGATGATCTCCCGCTGGATCTCGTTGTTGCCGCCGCCGAAGGTGAAGATGACGGCGCTGCGGTAGGCGCGCTCCAGCTCGCCGTGCAGCACGGCCCCGGCCGAACCCTCCTTCAGCGGCCCGGCCGCGCCCAGGACCTCCATCAGCCAGGCACACGCATCCCGGCGCGCCTCGGAGCCGTACACCTTGACGGCCGAGGCGTCCTGCGGGGTGAGCGCGGAACGCTGCAGGGCGTCCACCATCCGCCAGTTGAGCAGCTTCATCGCCTCCAGCCGGACGTGCGTACGGGCCAGCCGGCTGCGGACCCAGCCGAGGTCGATCACCCTGCGGCCGTCGGCCAGGGCGGTGGCGGCTGCCCAGTCCCGTACATCGCGCAGGATCCTGATGACGGAACTGCCGTGGGCGGCGAGGGTGACGCGCTCGTGGTTGAGCTGGGTGGTGATCAGCCGCCAGCCCTCGTTCTCCTTGCCGACGAGGTGGTCGACGGGCACGCGGACGTTCTCGTAGTAGCTGGCCGTGGTGTCGTGCGAGGCCAGGGTGTGGATGAGGGTGCAGGAGTAGCCGGGGTCGGTGGTCGGCACCAGGAGCATGGAGATGCCCTTGTGGGGCGGGGCGTCCGGGTCGGTGCGCACGGCGAGCCAGACCCAGTCGGCGGTGTCGCCGTTGGTGGTCCAGATCTTCTGCCCGTCGACGACGTAGTGACCGCCGTCGCGCACCGCCCGCGTCTTCAGCGCGGCGAGGTCGGTGCCGGCTCCCGGCTCGCTGTAACCGATGGCGAAGTCGATCTCGCCGGAGAGGATCCGGGGCAGGAAGTACGCCTTCTGCGCGTCCGTGCCGAACTGCATCAGCGTGGGACCCACGGTGTTGAGGGCCATGAGCGGCAGGGGCACGCCCGCCTGCGCGGCCTCGTCGAAGAAGATGAACTGCTCCATGGGGGTCATCCCGCTGCCCCCGTACTCCTCGGGCCAGCCCACCCCGAGCCGCCCGTCCGCACCGAGCCGGCGGATGGTGCGCCGGTAGAAGCGCTTCTGCTCGGCGAGGTCGGCGTGCCGGGCCGCGGCGGCCCCGGGCGCCAAGTCCGCGAAATAGTCGCGCAGTTCGGCCCGCAGCGCCTGCTGTCCGGGGGTGTACTGGAGATCCACGGCCCCTCCAAGGTCCCGTTGCCGGCGCACACGGTAGAACGTGTTGCACAAAACGGGAAGGGCTGTGCCCCCCGGAGGGCGGCGGGGCGGGCGCGGCGGGTCAGCCGCTGCTTTCGGCCCGCAGACGGACCTGCTCCTCCAGCCGGGCCAGGCTCTCGTCCAGCCCCTGCTCGATCACCTCGCGCGGCGGGGCCGAGTCCTCGTCGAAGAACGACAGATGGATGGTCACCCGGCTCGTCCCGGCGGATTCCATGCCGGCCACCTGGAGCCACCCGGCATACCGCCCGTCGTCCCGGGTGCCCCACTCCATCCGCATCTGGTCCTTCTGCGACCGCAGCAGTCCGCGCTCGTCCGAGTCGGTGCGGTCCTCGTGCACGGTCACCGCGGGCGGTTCGCCGACCTGCACATGCAGGTCGCGGGGCATCCATGCCTCGAGCCGCGCGGTGTCGGCCGCCTCGTCGAAGACCAGCTCGGGCAGGGCCGGCATGGTGCGGGATCGCTCGTACTCGGTCATCGGCTGCTCGCTCCTCAGGTCCTGGCCGCACCGGCGGTCGGCCGGGCGCCCTCCGGCCCACCATCGGCCGCTGCCGGCGAAACCGCGACCGGGGAGGCCCCGACCGGTGAACCGAGGCCCTGCCCCCGATTCAGGCGACCGCCCAGGCCGCCTCGATCATCCGGAAGATCTCGTCGAGCGCCGCCTCCGGATCGGCCGCCTCGCGGGCCAGCGCATAGGCGTCGATCGCGAACCGCGCGATCGTCCGGCAGGCCGTTGCGGACTGCGACAGGCCGGGATCGGCGGCGATGGCCGTCGCCAGCGACTCCGCGTGGCGCAGCGCCATCGACTCCTCGTACTCCCGCAGGGCGGGTGATGCATCGATCATGCGCCGGACCGGGGCGGCACCGTCCCCCGCGCAATGGCGGACCAGGGCCTCGATCTCGCGGCGCAGCGCGGGGACGAGCGGCTCGTGCGGCGCCCGGCCGGTGACCGCCTGCACGAGACGCTGCTCGAAGCCCTGGTCCTGCTCGAACACGAGGGCCTCTTTCGAAGCGAAGTGGGAGAACACCGTGGTCACGGCCACGTCGGCCTCGGCGGCCACGTCCCGGATGCCCACCGCGTCGTACCCGCGTTCCAGGAAGAGCCGCAGGGCGGTGTCGGCGATCTTCTGGCGGGTCGCGGCCTTCTTGCGCTCGCGGCGCCCGGTCGGCGTGGTCGGCACGGTCATGCCCTGACGCTACCAGGTGTGAAGTCGAAACGGTTGTTAAACCCTAACCGTTAGGGCTATGTTCGGCGGCATGAAGAGAGTGAGCTTCGCCGAGTTCGGCGGTCCGGATGTCCTGCGCCTCACCGACGCCGAGGAGCCGCACGCGGGCCCCGGCCACATACGCATCGCTGTACGGGCGGCAGGCGTGAACCCCGTCGACTGGAGGATCCGTGAAGGCCAGAAACTGAAGGCCCACCCTGTCGAACTGCCCTCCGGAGTCGGGCAGGACGCCTCCGGGGTGGTGGACGAGGTCGGCGAGGGCGTCGAAGGGGTCGGGATCGGCGACCATGTGCTCGGGCGGGGGTCGAGCACGTACGCCGAGTTCGCCGTGCTGTCGGCCTGGGCCCGTATGCCCGAGGGCCTGACGTTCGAGGAGGCGGCCGGGTACCCCTCCGTGGTGGAGACTGCGCTGCGCATCATCCGCGAATCCGGTGTGCAGCCCGGGCAGACGCTGCTGGTCAGCGGGGCGTCCGGGGGAGTCGGCTCGGCGGTGCTGCAGATCGCCCGCGACCGCGGCATCACGGTGATCGGCACGGCCGGCGCCGCGAACCAGGACTACCTGCGCAGCCTGGGCGCCCTCGCCACGACGTACGGCGAGGGCTGGGCCGAGCGGGTGCGGGAGCTCGGCCACGTCGACGCGGCTCTCGATCTGGCCGGCTCGGGCGTGATCCGCGAGCTCGTCGAACTGACCGGGGACCCGCGGAAGGTGGTCTCCATCGCGGATCTCGGTGCACCGGAGGCCGGTGCCCGGTTCTCCGGCGTGACCGGGAACGTACCGGAAGCGCTCGCCGAGGCCGTCCGCCTCATCGCGCGGGGCAGGCTCCACATCCCGGTCGAGAAGTCGTACACGCTCGCCGAGGCCGCGGCGGCGCACACGGACAGCGCTGCGGGGCACACGCGCGGACGGCGGGTCCTGGTCGTGTGACGCCCTCCATCACTGAGCCCGTTCGCGGCGGCGCACCAGCGGATACCCGATCCCCAGCAGCGCGAACCACACGGCGATGACGTACAGGGCCACGCGCGTGCCGGAGTCCCAGCCGATGAGCACGGTGATGAAGGCGAAGGCCGCCAGGGCGAGCCAGTTGGTGTACGGAGCCCCCGGCATCCGGTACGAGGACGGGGCGGCCAGGCCCGCCCGTACCGCCTGCCGGTAGCGCAGGTGCGTCACGAGGATGACGCTCCAGACGGTGATGGCGCCGCCCGTGGACACGGCGGTGATGTAGGCGAAGGCGTGGTCCGGATCGACCGCGTTGACCCACACGCCGATCGCCATGACCACCGCCGAGAGGGACACGCCCAGGGCCGGCACCCCTCGCCGGCTCAGCCCGGCCAGGGCCCTGGGCCCGTCCCCGTTGAGCCCGACGGTCCGCAGCATGCGCGCCGTGGCGTACAGGCCGCCCGCGTTGCAGGAGGACAGGGCTGCCGTGAGGAGCACGAAGTTGACGATTCCGGCCGCGGCCGGAATCCCGATCTTCTGGAAGGCGGCGACGAACGGGCTCGTCCCCGGCTGGAATTCCTGCCAGCTCACGACGGACAGGATGACCAGCAGAGCACCGAGGTAGAAGAGACCGAACCGCACCGGGAGGCTGTTGATCGCGCGCGGGATGTTCTTCTCCGGGTCCTTGGTCTCGCCCGCGGTGACGCCGACGAGTTCGACGCCGAGGTAGGCGAACAGCACGATCTGCAACGTCATCAGGGAGTTGCGCACGCCGCGCGGGGCGATGCCGCCGTCGGCCCAGAGATGGGTGACGGAGGCGGTGTGCCCGGCGTCGCCTAAACCGATGAGAAGGACCCCGAGGCCGATCAGGATCATGCCGATGATGGCCGTGACCTTGATGAGGGCGAACCAGAACTCCAGCTCGCCGAAGATCTTCACGGAGATCAGGTTGGCGCAGGCGAGCACCACCAGCGAGATCAGCGCGGTCTTCCACTGATCGAAGCCGGGGTACCAGTACTTGACGTACTCCCCCGCCGCGGTGATCTCGGCCATCCCCGTGGTGACCCACATGATCCAGTACGTCCAGGCGGTGGCGTACCCCCAGAACGGCCCCAGGAATTCCCGCGCGTGATCGGCGAAGCTGCCGGACACCGGCCGGTGCGTGAGCAGTTCGCCGAGCGCCCGCATGACGAGGAAGAGCACGGCGCCGGCCACGGCGTACCAGACGATGAGGCTGGGCCCGGCCTTGGATATCGCGGTCCCCGCGCCGAGGAAGAGGCCGGTGCCGATGGTCCCGCCGATGGCGATCATCTGCATCTGCCGGGCGCCCAGTGCCCGTTGGTAACTGCCGGAACCGGCCACGCCGCCCGGCGCCCCGTCCGACGCCGCCTGCTTCCGGTCGGCGGGATCCCCCGTGGTGTGCGATCTCACGTGCTCAGCACCTCTCTCGTTCTCGTGCCGCGACTGGACATGACATCCGGTCAGGGAAAGGTGTACCCGGAATCGGGGGCGGGGTGCTGGTGGATTTACCGATCGGGGATCGGGGGGCGTCCGGGAGGACGATGTGCCGACCGTGGCCGGATCCGCTCCTCGGCCTCCTCCGTGGCCGGATCGCTCCCTGCCGTCCCCTCGATCCGCCCTGCCAGGGTGTGGCGTTCGATCACCGAGCCGAGAGGACGCCGATCGCCATGACCAAGCGTTCCACCCCCGCCGCCCACGGACCGGAGGCGGACCCGCCGCTCCCCCAGGAGGTGCCCCGGGAACTGCACGTCTGCATGGGCCTCAACTCGTGCGCGGGACTCGACGCCCCGGGCACGGCCCCCATGGCGGGCATGGGCACCTGCGCGACCGTCCACCACGTCTGTCACGGCGAGGGCTCCTGCCGGGGCCAGGGCGGCTGCGGTTACGCGGGCACGGACTACGAGCAGTTCCACCCGGGCGAGCAGGACTGCCGCTACAACGGCAGCTGCGCGAGCCCGATCAACGAGAGCCGCGTCTTCTCGGCGGGCCCGCTGAAGGGCAAGAGCGTCTGGAAGCAGGCCCGCCGACTCTTCGAGGCCCGGATGTACGCGGCGGGCAAGGCGTTCGGCCCGTCCCCGGGCGAGGGCATCAAGGACGACCGGATGCCGCACTACGACTACATGTCGCAGCCGCAGTGAGCGAGGCACGGGAGGTACGGGAGGCACGCCTGGGCATGCCGCACCTGGGCTTCGGGGTCGGCCTGCGGACGCCGCACCTTTCGTACATCCGCCGGCACCTGCCGCCCGTCGGCTTCTTCGAGATCATCTCGGAGAACTTCCTCGGCGCGCACGGCGGCAGGCGGCAGGCCCTCGCGGAGATCGCCGATCGCTATCCGGTCGTCCTGCACGGGGTGTCGATGTCCATCGGCAGCACGGATCCCCTGGACTTCGGCTATCTGCGCCGCCTGAAGCGGCTCGCCGAGGAGATACGGGCGCCGTGGGTCTCCGACCACGTGTGCTGGACGGGCGTGCTGGGCGTGAACACGCACGACCTGCTGCCCCTGCCGTTCACCGAGGAGACCCTGCGCCACGTCGTCGAGCGCGTGCGCATCGTCCAGGACGTGCTGGAGCGGCCGCTCGTCCTGGAGAACCCGAGCAGTTATGTGGAGTTCTGCGACTCGACGCTCCCCGAGTGGGAGTTCGTGGGCCGGCTCGCGGAGGAGGCCGACTGCGGGCTGCTCCTCGACGTGAACAACGTCCATGTCTCGGCCTTCAACCACGACTTCGACCCGGTGCGCTATCTGCGGGGGCTGCCGCACGACCGCGTGGTCCAGATGCACCTCGCGGGCCACACCCACTACGGCACGCACATCGTGGACACCCACGACGCGCCCGTGGCCGAGCCGGTGTGGGAGCTGTACCGGCTGGCGACCGAGCTGACCGGCAGCGTGTCCACGCTGCTGGAACGGGACGACAAGCTGCCGCCGTTCCCGGAGTTGCTGGCCGAACTCGACAGGGCACGGGAATCGGCGGCCGTCCTGACGGGTGGCCCGCATGCCTGACGCTTCGCCGCTGGCATCCGTACAGCGCTGGATGCAGTCGGTGATCCTGCACCCGACGGGCGAGGACCCTGGGCACACGATCACCGCGTCCAGCCGGCTGTCCGCGCGCGAACGGCTGCTCGTCCACCAACGCGGCTACCGGCTACGGCTGCTGGAGTGTATGCGCAGCCTCCACCCGGGGTCGGTGCACCTGCTGGGGCAGGAGATCTTCGACGGGTTCGCGCTGGAGTATCTGGACGCGCATCCCTCCCGCTCCCCTCTCCTGGCCGGTCTCGGTGCCGGCTTCGCCGGCCATCTGGCCCGTACACGGCCGGATGCCGAGCCGGGTTCCGAGCCGGGCGCGGACCGCGAGGCGTGGATCGACCTGCTGATCGATCTGATCCGCTGCGAGCGGGCGTTCACGGAGGTACTGGACGGCCCCGGCCCGGAGGACGGCACGGCACCGGCATCACCGCTTCGGCTGCTACGGGTGTGCGCGCCGGTCCACACGTACCTGGCGGCGGTGCACCGGGGCGAGGACCCCGAGCCGCCCGAGCCGCGGCAGACCGGATTGGCCCTTACTCGGCGGAATTACATGGTAATCACGCGGGAGTTGACCCCGGCAGCGTACGAGCGCCTGCACACCTCTTCGTCCCCACGAGCACAGGAGGATCCCCGATGAGCACGAAGGCGCCGGTCCAGGAGATCACCACCCTGCCGGACCTGATCGCGCACCTGAAGGCCGCGGCACAGGTGGAACTGTCCACGGTTCCGCTGTACTTGTACGCGACCTACACGATCAAGACGCGCGGCTATTCGCAGTGGGCGGCCGGTGCGTCGGCGCAGCGCACGCTGATCGGTATCTCGATCGAGGAGATGCTGCATCTCTCGCTGGTCCGCAATCTGCTGATCGCTGTCGGCGACACCGATTTCCGGCTGTACGACGAGAACGTCATCCCCACATACCCGGGCCCGATGCTGAAGCGCGAGCCCGAACTGAACCTCCGGCTGCGGAAACTCTCCACCGACCAGGTCCGCAACACATTCATGCAGATCGAGCAGCCGGCCACTCCGCCGGGGGCGGCACTGGGCGCGATCGAGCCGTATCACTCCCTCGGCGAGTTCTACGCGCGCATCGAGCGGGGCATCCAGACCCTCCGCCCCGTGATCGACTGGGCCAAGGCCAAGAAGGACCTGTGGAAGTTCCAGTATCACCGGGCCTATTGGAACCAGAACGGCGGTTCCGACCATCCGCTGCTCATCGTCGACGAGGCGTCGGCGCTCCAGGCGATGCAGGTCATCGTCGACCAGGGCGAGGGCGCGCCGGAGGACAGGGGCCTGCTGCCCGACCCGATCGTGCGCACGGACGACCTACCGCCGCAGGAGATCGGCAAATGGCAGGCGTCCCACTACATGAAGTTCTCCGACATCGCGAAGGGCCTCGACGGCATCGGTGTCGTCGTCGACGACAACGGCAAGCAGAAGTACACGATCGACGACGAGGAAGTCATCTGGCCGGTGCTCGACGACCCGGACCTGAGGACCGTGACGGCGGACCAGCCGGTCAAGGACCTCATGGAATTCTCCAACGCGGTCTACTGCTACGTGCTGGCGCTGCTCGACGCCATTTACCGCACCCCCATGGAGGCGCTCGCCCCCAAGGACCGGGACGCGTTCACGGACAGCGTCCGGTACGGCTACGAGCGGGGCTTCGTCGCGTCGATGCAGGGGCTGCTGTACCCGGTCTGCGACTTGTTGGTACGGACACCGCTCGTCGCGGGGCAGCCCTCCGTACACGCCGGACCGCCTTTCCAGTACTACGCGTTCGAGACGAAGAACCCGAAGGGGGAACTCGCGGCGCTGTGCGAGAAGCTGCTCGGGAGCTTCCCCGCGCTGGGCGGTGACGACGGGGTCCAGCGGCAGATCGCACTGCTGCCGGACATCGAGTTGCCGTAACGCCCCGGGGAAGAATCTCCTCCATGAGGAGAACCGGATTCGTGCGTTCGGTGATGGCCGTTGCGGCCGTGACCGCGATGCTGTCGACGACGCCCATGGGAACGGCCGACGCGGCGGCCCCGTCCCCGGATGTGGCGGAAGTCCGCACCGCACTGGAACACACGATCGCGGCGGGCGCACCGGGCGCGTTCGCCGTGATCCGGGACCACGGCAACCCCGATATCGAACGCACGGTGACCATCGGCAAGGCCGACCTCGACGGCACGCCGATGAACGCGAAGTGGCGCTTCCGCGTGGGCAGCAATTCCAAGGTGTTCACGGCGGTCCTCGTGATGCGCCTGGCCGAACAGGGCCGCATCGACCTGGACAAGCCGCTGCGCGAATACCTCCCGTCGGGGACATTGCCGGAGAACTGGGAGGTGACCGGCCGACAGGTGATGCAACACCGGGCGGGCATCTACGACCACACGGACGACCTGCTGGAGCATCCGGGCGAGGAGACGACGGTCGGATTCGAGAAGCGCATCCGCAATACGGTCTACCGGCCCGCCGAGCTCGTGGCGATGTCGGTGAAACACGGCCTGCAGTACCGGCCGGGGACGCAATACGCGTACTCCAACACGGATTTCGTACTGATGGGCATGGCGGTCGAGCACCTCACGGGGCGCTCGTACGGGGACGTCCTGCGAGAGCAGATCATCAAGCCGTTGGGCTTGAACGGGACATCGTTCGTGGTGCCGAAGAAGACGATCGCCGGCCGGCACATCACGGGCTACCTGACGAACGACGACCGCTCGAAACCACTGCTGGACGCCACTGAGCAGAACGGCTCGTGGGTGTGGAGCGCGGGCGCGGTCATCTCCTCGGCTGCGGACATGGACCGCTTCCTCACGACTCTGCTGGCGGGGAGTTCCGGGGGCCTGGTCTCGGACGAGTCACTGCGACAGATGACGAGCGCACTGCCGACGGGGGCGGCGAGGGTCGCATATGGCCTGGGCCTGCGCGAAATCACTCTGTCGTGCGGGAAGATCCATGGGCACGCCGGCATCGTCCAGGGATTCCAGACACAGTCGTTCGCAATGCGGGGCGGAAGGCGGACGGTGGTGGCGTTCGCGAATGCGTCCAACAATGATGCGGTGACGCAGGGGTTGAAGGATGCCCTTGAGCCGGCGTTCTGCGGGGCGGGGGCGGGGGTGGCGTCGCGGGTCCAGGGTGGCCGAAATCCTCTTGCTGCCCGGCGTGTTGCGCTGAAATGAGTCATCAGCCCCCCGCCAAATTCGGGTTCCCCGGCATCGGCGGTGTGAAGGCCACCTTCCCGCCCTCCCACCGTGCCCGGAATTCCCGGGTGCCGCCCGAGGCGCAGCACATCGGGTCCGTCGGTTTGAAGACGGGGTACGAGAGCGCGACGGTCGTCCCGTCCTGGGACAGGATCGTGGATTCGCCGGTGCCGCGTGCGTCATAGCCCACGTAGTTGTTGCCGTGGAAGAA
This sequence comes from Streptomyces morookaense, assembly GCF_013030945.1. Lineage (GTDB taxonomy): Bacteria > Actinomycetota > Actinomycetes > Streptomycetales > Streptomycetaceae > Streptomyces > Streptomyces morookaensis. Next base: position 62,701 of record NZ_JABBXF010000015.1, read on the forward strand.
CATCACGATGACGCAATGGCCGTCCGTCGTGCCCGTGCAGTGGCTGTGAATGGCCCGGAACGGGCCCTTGAGGGTCTTCAGTTCCGCCAGCTCGGTGTCGGCCGTGAAACCCATCCGTTTGATCTGCGCCAGTGCGGCATCCACATTGAACGGGGCGTCCGGCGACGACCCCTTCGGCGACTGCCCCGCCGCCGACGGGCTCCACAGCCCGACCGACCGGGTCGGATTCGGTGCCGCGTCCTTCGACGACGCGCAGGACACCGTCAGTATCAGGCACGCGCCGATCGCCGCCAGCCGAGCCGCTATCCGTGGGACGTGCATGCCGTCACCCCCAGCAGATAGCGCTCCAGAATTCCGTAGTGCACCGTTCCCATGTCACTCCGTGAAATGTTGCGCGTGACCCGCGAACACAGGCCCGCTGCCCAGGCGTCGGGGGTCGCCTGGGCGAGGAGGAATCTCACGTCCAGTTCCGTTCCGGTGGTCAGGAGCATGTGCTCGCCGTCGGGGGACGGGACGACCGCCCGCACCTGGGCAGTCGGCGGAATGCGGGTGCGGGTGACCAGCCCCGCCGGGCCCCACACCTCAAAGGCGTCGGAACGCATGCTCACGACCTGTTCGGAATGGGCCAGGAAGGCCGTGTAGCGGGACGGGGCAGCGGGGATCGCGATCAGTCGGCGGCCGGTCGCCGCGTCGTGGATCTCCGTCTCCCCGTTCCGGCCGACCAGCATCACGCGTTTGCCGTCCGCGCTGTATTGCACGGCCCGGTGCCAGTCGAGGAGTTGGGAGGTGAAGCCGGGGACGAGGACGGTGGTGCGGTGCCGCGCCTGCGCGTCCCATATCTCGATTCCGCGGCGGTCAGGGGTCGTTACGGCAACCTCTCCGGAATCCGGGTTCACCGCCATCGCGGTCGCGGCGGCGCCGAAAAGCAGGGGCCGGCCGATCCTGCGTCCGGTCGTCGCGTCCCATTGGGAGACGGCGCCGCCCGCCAGGATCGTCAAGCGGTTCTGCGGGCCGAAGCCGAGTCCCGCAATAGACGCCGACTCGGGCGGGGTCCCCTCGGGGATGTCGATGGTCAGCCGGCGGAGTACGCGGAGGTCGGGCAGGCTGTAGAGCGTCACCGTCGGCTCCGTCATATCGGCCACGGCGAGGGTCTTCTCCGCCCGGTCGAAGACCGCATGAACCGGGTCCCCGCCCATCCCCGCGCCGGCCGCGGAAAGCCTGCGTCCCGTCGCCGGATCCCAGACCGTGACCGGTCCGCCCACCCCTACGGTCACCGTATAGCGGCCGGAGGGCGAAAACTGCACCCTCTCCGCATCACCCTCTTTGTCGGCCGGCTGCGAACCGACGATCCAGCTGACGGTTCCCAGCGAACCGGGCTCCGGAACGGTCACGGCCAAAGCCTCCGTGCCGCGGGCCACGGTGAAGGTGCGGCTTCCGTTCGCGAGGTAATACCTGGTGTACTGACCGCCCGAAGCCGACTCCTCGGCGAATTGCCTGAGCGGCTCCCCGCTGTGCGCGTCGTACACGGTGATCGTGTTCTTTCGGCGCCCCAGCACCAATTGGTCGGAGACTCCGGCCACTTCGTCCCCCGTGGCGCATGGAACAGTCTGCGCGACTCGTGTGTCGGTACCGTCTCCGACGGGGTCCGTGAGGTGCCAGCGACTGTCGATGCACCGGGCCACGACGGGGCGCGCCCCTTGGACGAACCACACCGCCGGGGAATCCACGCCGCCCACCGGCTCGTCCACTGCCAGCGACCGGCCGCTGCGGGCGTCCCACGCCAGGTGACCGCCCACGTGGTCCGACACCACGTGCTCCCCGCTCGCGTCGAAGGCCAGTCGCCACGCCGACCCCTCGGTCCTGCTGGGCGGTTGCAGCCTGACGGCCGGAGCCGTGGGCCGGTCGAGATCCCACAGCTGTGCCGCATCCTCCTCGGGGGGATGCGCGACGAGGCGGTGCCCCGTGCGGTCGAAGGCCAGCTGGTCCACCTTCTGGTCGGCGCTGGCCGTACTTGCCGCGGCCTGAAGCGTCTGCACGACCTTGCGGCCGGCCACGTCCCAGATCCGGATCCGGTTCCCGTCCCCGCCGAACGCCAGCCGCGTGCCGTCGGGGCTCACGGCCACGGCGGATACGTTGTCCATCCGGGCCACTTGCACGACCTGCCCCGCCTGCCCCGCCTGTGCCGGCCTGCGCCACACCGTCAGCCGGCCGGCGTCGGTCCGGACGGCTATCAGCCGGCCCGCATCGTCCAACGCGGTTTCCGCGACCTTCCCGTTCGCAGGCAGCACGGCGTCGTAGCGGGCATCGGCCAGATAGCGGTCGAAGAGGTTGTCCCGGGCGGCCTGCTGGGTCGACGCCGTCCGCCAGGCCGCGACGGACAGCAACGCCGCAGGCTCGAGCCGCGAGTTCGCCTGGCGCTGCGCCTCCTGCACCAGCCCGCCCGCGAGTTCGGCGGCCTTGTTGTCCCGTACGGAGGAAAGGCTGGCACCGGCGAGGCCCGCCATGGCCGTGACCACGGCCGTCGCCGCGAGTGCAGCACGGAACCGGCGCTTCCGGCGCCATTCCGTGCTCGCGCGGATGTAGTCGCGCTCGCCCCCGGCGATGTCCTCCGGCCGGTCGCGAAGCCACTTCTGCGCCGCCTTCAGCTCCGAGCCGCGCATCAGCAGCGCCCGGTCGCGGCCGTCCGGCTCCCAGCGGACGATCCGCGCGCGGAGATGTTCCTGCCAGGTGCGGAAGTCCCGGTCCAGGTCGACCCAGGAGCGCAGGGTGGGCCAGTGCTCCAGCAGGGCCTCGTGCGCGAGGGAGACGGTCTCCACTCCGTCGGAGGCGTGGTCGAGGTGGACGAGGCGCTGCACGGCGAGGAGTTGGGCGGCTTCCCAGCAGGCGGGCGGCAGTTCGCTCCGGCGTGCGGTGCGTCCGGTGTCGGCCGGAGCCTCGGCGTCCGCGTCCCCCGGCCGCACGAGCTGGACGAACAGCCGCCGCACCTCGTCCGTCAGATCGCCCAGTCGTTCCTTGACGGCCCGTTCCGCGTGCGTCGCGAGGGCGCCCGCGACCCGGCCGATCTCCTCATAGGCCGCGTGCGTGAGCACGCCCTGGAGCTGGCGCTCCCACAGCAGGGTCAGCGCGAACTCGAGCAGGGGCAGGGCGCCGGGGCTTCTTCCGGCATCGGACAACAGCCGTTCCGCCAGCCGCTCCTCGAACCGCACGGCGCCGTGGAAGGAGTCGACCGGTGACAGCACCACCTCGCGGAGCTGCTCGCCGGACAGCTTGTTGACGAAGAACGCAGACGTCTCGCATGCGCGCTCGAGTGCCGGGAAGCGGCGCATGGAGGTGAGGAAGTCCAGGCGCAGCGTGAAGACCAGGCGGACGAGCGGGCCGCCGTCCGCGGTCCGCCATCCGGTCATGTGCAGGACCTGCTCGACCAGCGCGTCCGCGGCACCGGGCGCGCAGCGGAAAAGGACCTCGAACTGGTCGATGAAGAGAAGCAGTTGCGAGGTGCCGGAGCGGCTCAGCGCCTCCTTGACCGCCGGTGCGGCCGCCCCCGCATCACGCAACCGGTCCGCCAGGCCCGTCAGTTGTTCCAGCCGCCCCCGAGGCTCAGCCGTGTCCTCGCCGAGCAGCGGCAGCAGGGCCGAGGCGAGCATGTGCTCGGGCCGCACGGCCGGTTCGGGGACGAGCGTCGCCACGCTGTAGTCCCCGCGCCGTCGCAGCGCGGGTACGAGCCCTGCCTGGACGAGCGACGACTTGCCGACGCCGGATGCCCCGACGACGGGGACGACGACGGACGTCGTCACCGCCTCGGTCAGCTCCACGGTCTGGACGGAGCGGCCGAAGTAGTGGACGGCGTCCTGTTCCCGGAACGGCAGCAGGCCGCGGAAGGGGGACGGGAGCGACGCGTAGCGGCGCAGCTCGGGGTGGGCCTCGATGAGCACGTCGGCCGTGATCGCATAGGCCGCCCGGCCCAGGAACCGGCGGTCGGTGGCGACGACCATGCCGACGACGCCCTTGAGGTGGTCGTCCCACAGCGGCGTGCCGCTGAACCCCTGCAGGATCTCGCAGGCACCGGTGCTCTCGATCTGCACCCAGCCCCGGCCGCGGTCGTCGACGATCCGGCCCGACGACCAGACGCCGTCGTCGTCGCCGGCCGGGAACCCGAAGGCCGTGAACGGGTGGTCGCGGACGGTCTGCACGTCCAGCAGCCGTACGGGTTCGGCCCCGGCCGGAGGGTCGTCGGCGAGCGAGAGGACCGCGATGTCACCGGTGCCGTCGGGGGCGACGGGGATGTGCCGGGCGAGTGTCGCGGCCTGCCGCCGGGCCGTCGGCCCGGCGAGCGGGAAGTCCAGCTCGACGGCCAGGCCGGGAGGCAAAGGCACCGACTCGCGTTCGCCCGCGATGGCCGAGACGACGTGCCCGCAGGTCAGCACGGTGCGCGGGGCGGCCAGGAGGCCGGCACCCTGCGGGGCGCCGTCCGACCAGAGCCGCGCGACGCCGGGGTTCGGCACGGGGCCGGGCATGGTGTGGATGTCCCCTGTCTCGCCGCGCTCAGCCGGCCGCGCCGTTGGCGGCGACGGCCCTCGTCACCGGGAGTGCGTCGGGGCGGTCCCCGTCCCACTCCAGTGTGAGCGTGAGGGATGCCTCGCCGGCGGTCTTGGCGAGGAAGACGCCTGCTTCCGCCGAGAGTTTCATGCCCAGTTCGAGGGTGATCCGGCTCGGCCGGCTCGGGAGATCGGCGAGTCGGCCGACGACGGCGTGGGCCGCATCCCGCACACTGTCCAGACCGCGCTCCAGGGTGTGCGCGGCGTGCGGGACGGTCCCGTTGCCGCGGGCGACGCGTACGACCGCCTGCGGGTCGTCGTCGATCTCGACGAGCACGGACCCGCCGTTTTCGAGCGGGACGCTGATTATGTTGGGCATGGGTGGCTCCCCCTCGTTCTGTTCCGTTGACGTTGACGTTGCCGTTTGTCGCCTGTCGCCGACGGAACATCTGAAACGTGCGGGGCACGCTAGCGGGTTGTGCGGCGGCGGGGATGGTGTTCGGGGGAAGCGTCACCCGTGCGTGCGGCGGCGGGGTACGGCCGACGGTGGGAGCGGTCGGGGCCCCACAGCCACAGCAGAAGCACCAGACAAGCCGCCAGGCAGCCACCGGCCGTGGCCAACAGGGCGGTGTGGGTAGCGGATTCGGCCCCTGCGCCCCCGTCAGGATCCGCGACGGAACCGGTCAGGCCGACGCCCAGGCCGGCCGCCACCGTGATGACGGTCTTGGTCACCCCGGACGCCTCACCGGCCCGCTCCGGCCTGATGACCCCCTGCGTGGCGACGAGCGTGAGGGCGTTGCCCATGCCCAGCACGGCACCGCCCACCGTGGCGACGGCCAGGTACACGGCAAGTCGCGGTGCCCACACCAGGCCTGCGAGCACCGCCACACCGATCCCCGGACGGGAGGCCAGCCCACGGAAGGAGCAAGGCACAGGGACAGCCGGCCCTGACTCAGTCCCGGCTCGGCACGACAGCACGATCGTCCGTCACCCGAGCCCTCCCGAGAAGGCCTCACAGCAACGCCGCAGCCGGCGCCAGCGCAGCGAGGACGCAGCTGGTCGCATCGAAGGCGTCGGCGAAGTCGGCGGCACGCACAGGGTGTTCGGGCTCCTGCGGACTTGCGCCCAGGAAGGCGCGGTACAGCGCACCGATGGCGGCGACGCCGAGGGCCATGCCCGCCTGGGTGACCGTGTTCAACACGCCCGAACCGGCTCCTGCGTCGTCCGGATGGACACGCGCGAGGACGGTGTCGATCAGCGGAGCCACCACAAGCCCTTGGCCGAAGCCGGAGATGCCCATGATGCCGGCCAGGTACAGGGCTTGGGGCCCGTCTCCGTGCCGGTCACCGTCGGCACGGCGCACAGACTCACGGCCATGGTGATGGCTCCGCCGATCGATACGCGGATGCCGAACCTGGCGGCGAGCCGGCGGCAGGCGGAGGAGGAAGATCATGCGCCAGCCGAGGCCCGCCACATCCAGGTCGAGCAGCAGCCCGCCGCCGACGAGCCCGGCGATGACGCCGGAGCCGATGGAGGCCCCGTAGGCGCCCACCGCGCGGGAGCGGTCCCGGTCGTGCACGAAGACGGCCCGGAGGATGGAGAGGACCTGAGGTGCCATCAGGGCCGCCGAGAGGCCCTGGAGGACGCGTGCGGCGACGAGGGTGTTCGCCGAGGGGGCGAGAGCGCACAGCAGTGAGGTGACCGTGAAGGCGGCGACTCCCCACTGGAACACCTTCTTGCGCCCGACGCGGTCGCCCAGCCGGCCGCCCGTCACCATGCCCGCGGCGTAGGCGATCACGTAGCCGTCGATCACGAACTGCATCTGGCCGAACCCGGCGTGCAGGTCGGACTGGATCTCCGGGACCGCGACGCTGACGATGAACATGTCGATCTGGCTCATGAACATCGCGAGCAGTACGACCCCGAGTCCGGCCCACTCACGGGCAGTCGGGCCGCTCTCGCGGGGCCGACGGCCGCGCCGCGCGAGGCTGACGCACCCTCGCCCTTCAACGGTTCCCTTGCTGGTTGCTCGACGGCCTGTCCGACGAGCAGCGCGAGGCGCGCGCCGAACTGCTGCGCACACTCCTGAACGACGTGCAGGCCAAGCTGAACGTCCATGGCGTCTCCCACGTGGGCCACCCCTGACGGAAGGCCGCGCCGTCAGTCTCCCCTGACGCCTCACACAGCCATCCGCACCGCTTCCAGGAACTCCGGCCACGAGGGCATCCTCCGGCCCGGCAGGGCACTCTCCAGGCTGAGCTGCAAGGTACGACGCAGCGGATGCGGCGACTGCATGATGGCCGCGTTCCGTGCGGCCAGCCGGTCGAGTTCGGCCGGAGTCGGCTGCCGGTCGCTCTTGGTGCCGTTGCACGCGGCGTGTGCAGGAGCAAGGTTCCACAGGGCGTCCAGATCGGGGCCGTGCCAGGAGCCGACGCTTCTGAAGCGGTGCATCAGGGAGAACGGAAAGACGTGGTCGACGGCTGCGGCATCGCCCGGGGACAGGACCTCGTCGCAGATCAGGCAACGGCCGTGCTGGAAGCCCACCGTGGCCTCGATGATGCCCGTCACCGGGCGGCGGCGGCGCTTGTCGGTGATCTTCAGGGCGGCCCGGTCGACGGAGACGCCCTGCTCGACCAGACTGCGGCCCACGCCCGCCGCGAAGGAACTCTCCACGATGTTCCACCGCGCGCCCAACTCGGCTTTCAGCACCGCCGCTTGTTCCGACTGCGCCAGGCGGCGCAGGGCCGGGGTGAGACGCACCACGCGCCGGCGGCCCGTCCCGGCCAGCTCGTAGAAGGTGTCGGGAACAGCCGTGTCGCCGCGCAGGTTGTGGAACTTCTGCATCACCATCGCCGGCATGGAGCGCTCTGCGGCCGCCAGCAGTCGCTCGGTGGGGCGGCCGCCGGCCAGTGTCGCGGCGCTCTCCTGCGCCGCGACGGTGAGGAAGTCCTTCTCGCCCAGCTCGGCGGCCTGCGGCGCCTGCGGATCCCGGGCCAGGTGGCGCACCATGGCCAGGCTGTACGAGGCGGCGAGGTCGGCAAGCCGGACGTCCTCCCGACCGTGTCGGCCGAACTCCAGCAGGGCCTCCCCCAGCGCGAACTTGTACGTGCGCGAGTTGGCCCCCATCAGCACGGCCAGCCGCCAGGACGCACGCGCCGACGCGTCCCGGGCGTAGAACTCCCGCCCGTTCATTCTTCGCCCTTGCGAAGGGGGTTGCGCAGGGCGACCGTCTGCCACCGCACCTCGGCCCGGCCGAGCCGGTCCGCGCCCTCCTCCACGAGCCGTACCAGGCGCAGCCCGGCTCGTTCACCGTCCCGCGCGACCTCCTCGGCGGGTACGTCGAACATCACCCGGTCCGGCGGCGGGGATCCGCGCCGCAGCGAGAGCATCAGCAGGCCCGCCGGAGCCAGCAGCGCGGCCAGCCGCTCCATCGCGCGCCCGCGTGCAGCCGGCGGGAGGTGCATCCACACCGCCGACAACAGCACCACGTCGAACGTGCCGTCGATCCGGGGCAGTTCGGGAAGGGAATCCTCCACCCAGTGGATGTCCCCGCCCGGGTGCAGCCGTTGTGCGACGTCCCTCATCTCGCGCACCGGTTCCGCGGCCACCACCCGGTAGCCGCGCCGTGCCAGCGCCGCGGCATCCCGGCCCGTGCCGGCTCCGACGTCCAGCGCTGCTGCCGTACCCGACGGCAGCAGATCCAGTATGCCGCCGTGCACCTCCTCGAAGGTGACGCTCCCGTACTGCTGCCCGAGACGCTCGGCGTTGTGTGCGTAGTACGGCTTCATGCGACCAGCCTAGACACGCCCTGACGCCGGGCATCGAGCCGGGACCGGATCAGCCTTCGGGGAACAGCACCTTGGCCACATGATGCGTGTCGGCGTACTCCCGCACCGACTTGATCTTCCCGTCGCAGACGGTGAACACCGCCGCGCACCGGTTGTCGTACGCCGCCCCGTCGGCCGCCGTGGCCTTCGACGTCCATTCGGCCAGCACCTGCTCGCCGTCGGCGAAGGCGTTGACAAGCTCGATGACGACCGGCGCGGAGGTGTCCAGGTACCGGACCATGCCGCCGAGGAAGTCGTCGACGATCACGTCGCGGCCCTCCCACACCCGGGAGACCGGCAGGCTGCCCGGGTACAGCCACGTCGCGTCCTCGGCGAAGCTGTCGCGGACGACGTCCAAGTCCCCGTCGCGGACTGCCTCCACGTAGCGGACGACGACGGTCTTCGGGTCGGTGACGGTGCTCATTCCGGTGCTCATTTCGGTGCTCATTCCGGTACTCCTGAAAGGTGGCGTTCAACTCACGGACGGTCAACGGACGGTCAAGCGACCGTGAGAACCGCGTTGCCGCGGATCCCCCGGCCGCGCAACCGGTCCAGGACCTCGGCGGTCTCGGTCCATTCCGCCACCACGCCCACCTCCGGGTGCAGGCGCCCGGCGGCGACCAGGCGGACCAGCGTGCTGAGATCCTCCCCATAGGTCACGTCCGCGTCGGCGTAGTGGAAGTGCCGGATGGTGGCCGACTCCGGGCCGGTGAAGAAGTCGAAGAAGTTCAGCGTGACCGGCTCCCGGCTGGCCTGGCCGAACCACACCAGCGTGCCGCGGGGGGCGAGTTTGGCCAGCGCCACCGGCAGGTTCGGCCCGCCCGTGGACTCCAGGACCACGTCGAACAGTCCGTCCGCGTCGGCGACCGCGTGCACGACGCGGGCCGCGCCGAGCTCCAGCAGCCGGCTGCCGCGCTCCGCGGATCCGCTGACCGCGGTGATCTCGGCACCGGCCGCCGCAGCGAGCTCGACGAAGTAGTGTCCGACGCCGCCGGAGGCCCCGGTGATCAGGATCCTGCGGCCGGCGACCGCGCCGGCAACGCGCAGCAGCCGCAGTGCGGTCAGACCGGCCAGCGGCAGCGCCGCGGCGGTCAGGCACGACACCTCGTCCGGCAGTTCGGCCAGCGAGTCCGTGGGGACGGCGACGTACTCGGCCCAGCCGCCGGCCGGCGGGTGGCCGACGACCCGGCGGCCCACCGCGGGGCCCGATCCGTCCGCCGCGGCCTGGACGACGAGCCCGGCGATGTCCTTGCCGGGGCGCCAGTCCGGGCGCGGCGCCTCCAACTGGAAGGTCTCGCCCCGATTCACGGAGTACGCCTCGACCTTGACGAGCACCTCGTCCGGCCGCGGGCGCGGCTGGTCCACCGTGGCGAGCCCGACGGCCGGACTGGTGCGGCCGGTGGCGGTCATGGCCTTCATCGTGGTTCCTCTCCCGGTTCCCGGCCGCGTCCCTTTGCCGCGGCCGACGGCGAGATCAAGAAAACCGCCCAGGTGGAAGCCCGGTCCAACAACTGAACGGCCGGTTTGACAACCAACGGTGGTCCGGCAGAGTGGCGGAGTGGATCTCGACCTCGCGCAGGTGCGCGCCTTCCTCGCGACCGCCGACCGGCTGCACTTCGGGCAGGCCGCCGAACAGCTCGCGGTGAGCCAGCAGGCGCTCTCCAAACGGATCGCCCGTCTGGAGAGCGGACTCGGGGTGCAGCTGTTCCTGCGCGGCGGGCATGCCGTCGAACTCACCGAGGCCGGGCGCCGCTTCCTGGAGCCCGCGCGCCGGACCCTGGCCCAAGCCGACCGCGCGGTGGCCGCCGCGCGGCACGTCGACCGGCCGCTGCGCATCGACTTCTGGGGCCACCTGTTCGCGCCGATGCGGACCCTGCGCCCGGTCGTCGACCACCTGACGGGCACGGGCCCCGCCGTCGAGACCGGGCCGGGCCGCGACCTGCCCGGTGTCCTCGATGCGCTCGGCCGGGCCGCGACCGACGTCGGCTTCGGCCGGGTCCACCGGCTCGGCAACACCGCCCAGGACTCCGCGTACACGCACCGGCTGGTCCGGCTCGAACCCGTCGACGTCGTGGTCGGCGCCGGGCACCGGCTCGCCGGCCGCTCCGAAGTGCGCCCCGAGGACCTCCGGAGCAGTGTGCTGTGGTGCCCCGCCGCGCTGGAACGGCTCGACTTCTACCGGCACTTCGCCGAACACTTCGGCATACCCGCCGCATCCGGTCCGGCGAACCTCGGCGTCGACCACTTCCTGGAACAGGTGGCAGCCGACCCGGCGCGCTGCGCGCTCGTACCCGCCGGCATGGACCTGCCGGACCGGGCCGCCCGGATCCGGTGCATCCCGCTCGTCGACCCGACACCGCTGTACGCCTGGTCGTTGATGTGGCGCGCGTCCGACACGCATCCGGGCGTGGAGCAGTTGCTGCGCGCGTTCGCGGACGTCGGCGGCCGCAGCCGCTGGCTCGAATACCGGCCGGGCCGGGACTGGCTCCCGGAGGCCGATGTCCAGGACTACTGCTCCGCGCCTGCCGCTCCGGGCGGGACGCGGCCGTGAAGCAGTCCGCGTTCCCCCAGTGCGTCTCAGGCAGTGCGGCTCAAGGGGCGGACCGGCCGGGCGTCCCGAACGGATCGTGGTGGATGCGGTGCGGCGCCGTGCCGTTGAGGGTGAGCGCCTGGCGGGCCGAAGCGACCATCTGTGCCGGGCCGCTGAGGAAGACGTCGTGCTCGTACCACGGGCCGTATTCGGCCAGCACATCCGGCAACGCGCCCCGGATTCCCGGGATCTGCTCGTGCGAGACCGCGCTCTTGACCGTCAGCCAGTGGTGCCGTTGGGCCAGGCGCAGCATCTCGTCGAGCCCGTACAACTCCGCCACGGTGCGGGCGCCGAGGAACAGCTGCACGTTGTGGCGTCCTCCTCGGCGGTCCACCTCTTCGATGAGTGCGCGGATCGGGGCGAGGCCGGTTCCGCCTGCCGCGAAGAGAAGTTCCCTGTGGCCGGCCGCGTCCAGGACCATGTCGCCCATCGGGGGCCCCAGCCTGATCACATCGCCCACCGCCGCCCGGTGCACCAGCGCACCGCTGACCGTGCCGCCGTCCACCGCGCGCACATGAAAGGTGAGGGTGCCGTCCTCGCGCGGCGCGTTGGCGACGGAGTAGTAGCGCCATCGCTTCGGCCACCAGGGCGTCTCGATGCTCACGTACTGGCCGGCGGCGTACTCGTAGGCGTCATGGGGGCGCACCGTGATCTCGGCGATGCCGTGGCCGCGCGAGAAGCGGTGCACCACCGTCGCGGGCCATGTGGCGGGCCGTACCGCCTCGTCCCGCTCGGCCGCGCCGATCATCATCTGGGCGACCGCGCCGTACGCCTTCGTCCAGGCCGCGGCGGTCTCCGGGGTCCATGCGGGTCCGGCGTAGCGGGCCAGGGTGTCGAGGAGGCATTCGCCCACGGCCGGGAAGTGTGCGGCGAGAGTACCGAATTTACGGTGGTCACGGCCGAGTTGTTCGTAGAAGCGGACCAGGTTCTCGGGGTCGTCGACCAGGTCCACGATGCGCAGGAGCGCGCGCAGCAGGCGGTCGCGCTGTGGATCCATCTCCGGCGGGAACATCGAGCGGACACCGGGGTGGCGGGCGAACAAGATCGCATAGAAATAGACCGTGATCTCTCCCGCCAGGGGTTCGACCACCGACAGGGAAGTTCTTATGAGATCCGCCTCGTGGTCCGACAAAGGCGCTTCGACGGTCCTCGGCATTCCGGCGAACAGGGTCTCGGCGGGCGCCGGGGCCTCCCCGGACGGGCGTGCGTGTCTGCTGCCCGGAAGAGCGAACCGGAATCTCACGGGGTCGACGCTCCCGAGTCCTCCGGATTGCCGGATCTCCATCTGAAGCGGGCTGCAAGGGAATCGCATGAATCGCGCAGGGCCAACATGAATCCTCATGGGAGTGCAGAGTCGACGAAGCGGACGGAGCGCTTCCGGATGTCACACGATCCTCAATGAGGTCCACGGGGTGGGGAAGAGAGGTATCCGCCAGAACTCGGGGCGGCTTCTTGTGGCATTGCCCCGGCCGAATCCGGACGGTGTACTGATTTTGGGGCACATATCGAGCCGGGGGCGGCAATCGCCCCCGGCCCCGGCTTTTCCGGTGCGCTACGAAACCTTTACTTCGGCGATGCCCGTGCGGGATGCGGCATCGGCGCGGCCCCGCACGTCCACCCGCACATACCTCGCCGTCACCGGCGTGCCCTTGCCCGTGCCCTTGCCCGGGGCGGCGCGCCAGTGCCGCCCGTCCACGGACAGCCGGACGCCGTACGAGACCGGTTCCGGGCCGCTCCACGTCGGGACGACCCCGGTGACGCGTACGGCCTTGCCCAGGTCGACGGTCAGGGCGCCTTCCGCCCCGTCCGGGACCCACGCCGTCGCCGTGTTGCCGTCGACCGCGGCGGCCGCGTACATCCCCGGCTCCTCCGAGGAGGCGGTGGCCGTGGCGCAGCGGGCCGGGTTGTCGGTCGGGGCGAGGTCCGGGCGACGGGTCTTGAGGACCACCGGGGCGGCCTTGGAGAGGACGTGTTCGCCCTGTGGCGTGTCCAGGCTCATCGGCGCGCCCTCCGTGAGCCGGACCGTGGTCTCGTGGGCGCCGAGCGCGATGTCGTACGTGCGGCCCTGCCAGTGCAGCCCGCGCAGGGTGACGCCGCGGCCGAGCTGCGGGGGCAGCATCGGGTCGAGGTGCAGCCCGTTCTCGCGCATGCGCATGCCGGTCAGGCCGTTGGTGAAGATCTGCAGGAAACCGCCCTTGCCCGTGAGGAAGTCCTGCGCGGGCGAGCCGGCCAGCGGGTCCTCGGCCCCGGCCTTGGCGCCGCGGGCCTCCGAGAACCCGGCGAACGGGCCGCGTACGAACGGCCTGATGGAGCGCTGCAGGTAGGTGTAGACCGAGCAGCCCGGTTCGTCCGCAGCGGCGGCGGCTATGGCGTGCACGGAATCCGTCATGGCGGGGCCGTCGGGGTCGGTCCGCCGGGCGTAGTAGTCGAGGGTGGCGGCTGCGGCGCCCGGCGGCATGGGCCATTCCAACGGGTACGTCAGCAGCACCGTGTCCGCTTGCTTGATCTTGCTGCCGCGGTAACCGTCGTACTGCTCATAGACCTTGCGCTGCGCGTCGTACGGGATCCTGATCCGGTCGGCGATCGCCGACCACTCCCCCGGGGCCCGCTCGCCCAGCAGTTGTGCGGCGCGCGTGGCGTTGCGCAGTGCGGTGACGGCGCCGGCGTTGGTGAAGACGGCGTCGTCGACGCCGTTGCTGTACTCGTCGGGTCCGGCCGTGTCCTTGATCGAGTAGCTGCCGTCCGCGTTGCGGCTCACCCTCCCGGACCAGAACTCGGCTATGCCCTTCATCATCGGCCAGCCGTGCGTGCGCAGCCAGTTGGTGTCGCCGGTGGCGAGGTAGTACTGCCACACGGCAAGGGATATGTCCGATTGCAGGTGTATCTGGGTGCGGCAGTGGGGCGGGTCCACGCTGTGGCACTCCTGGGCCAGGTCGCCCTTGCTGCCGCTGTTCCAGGGGTAGAAGAGCCCCTGGTAGCCGAGCTTCCGGGCGTTCTCACGGGCCCCGGCGAGCGTCCGGTAGCGGTAGTCGACGACGGTCCTGGCGAGGTCGGGTGCGGTGGCCAGCAGGGCCGGGTACATCCAGGTCTCGGCGTCCCAGAACACGAGGCCCGCGTAGTTGTCGCTGGTCAGCCCGGTCGGGGCGATGCTGTTGCGGGCGCCTTCCCGGGTGCTGGACAGCAGCCCGTACTGAGCGGAGCGGACCCAGGCCTGCAGGTCGCTCCGGCCCGGTATCCCGATGTCCGCCCGCCAGAGCCGGGCCCAGGCGGCGGTGTGGTCGCGCAGCAGCCCTTCCCAGCCGCGGCGGGCGGCGCGCTGCGACGCGGCGGTGGCATCCCGGCGGGGCGCGTGCGAGGTCAGGGCGGTGTCCACGCCCACGTACTTGGTGAGTTCGTACGTGTGGCCCTTGCGGACGGGGAAGGTGAGGGACTGCTGTGCGCTCAAGTCCCGTGCGGCGTGCGGGGATCCGGCCTGCGAGCTGTGCACGCCGTGGCCGGCGCGGAGGGTGGAGGCGACGGCGCCGTCGGTGTCCGTGCCGTCGGTGCGGAAGGCCACGTCCACGGTGCGGGCACCCCGACCGCCCGCCGTCGTCCGGTCGCCGCCGCCGGTCTGCCGCATGCGCCGGGCGCCGTGTCCGTCGATCCGGTCGGTGACGGTGGCCTCGCCGCTCCAGTGCGGTGTCATGCGCAGCCGTACGGCGCCGACGTGGGGGTCGTTGCGGTCGGCGAGCACGTCGTAGACCAGGTCGGTCTTGCGGCCGTCGGCCGCAGTCCAGGTCAGGGAGGTCCGGACGATGCCGCAGCGCAGGAAGAGGCTTTGGCGGTAGCCGGATATTCGGCCCGGTTTCGTCAAAGAGTTGAACGTATCGGCTTGTTCGCCACTGGTTCCGACGTCGAGCGTGGTCCAGGTGGGCAGGGCCGCGACGGCCTGCCGGTCCCCGGCGGTCTGCGGGCTGTGTGCGTAGAGCCCGGACACGAACGAGCCGTCGTAGCCCGGGGTGAAGAGCGGCCAGCCGGTCTTGGCACTGCTGTCGGTGTAGCCGGCGCCGTTGGGCGGTACGCGCTGGCCCAGGTAGCCGTTGCCGACGTAGGCGTGGTGGGTGTCGTCGGCATCGATGCGGGTCGAGTCGAGTGTCCAGCCCTCGCCTGTACGGCAGTTGCCGATGGGCGGGGCGGAGACGGGAGGTTGTGGTGCGGGCGCGGCGGCCGCGGGCGGTGCCGAGGCGACGAGTGCGCCAGCGAGAAGCAGTGCGGGCAGGCGGGCGGGGCGCAGACGTGCGCGCACGCCTGGGGAGTACGTCATTGTTCTCCGGTCGTCTTGATCTCCTGCGAGAGTCCCGCGACCTTAAATTTAGTGAACACATGACGTCAACAGGCGCGCGTTTTCATGCGACTTCCGAAGGGGATGCAGTGACGGAGACCTTGGCTCAGAACGTCACCAGAGGGAGCGCATCGGCTTTGACACCGTTGAAGTCGCGTGCAGAGAGGAAGTGGGAGCCTCGCTCCGCACCGTCCGCCGACAGATGGCCGCACTGATGCAGCCCGCTGGGGGCGACCAGCCGGTTCGGGGCGGGGCTGAAGGCGGCACAGCGGGGCCGGCCCCGAGGCGTGTCCGGCGGACAAGCCCTGGGTACGCCCCGCCGCTTCAGGACCGGCGTCCGTTCAGGACTGCGGTCGCCTGCCGTGGTTGGCGCCCTTCATGCGGGCTTTCTTCTTCTTGCGGCGCCGTTTCGAGGACATGACGTCCCTCCTCTCCCGTGCGCTTCCTGCCAATTTATCCCCATTGGCGGAGGCCCGCCGGTCGAGCGGCCGAGCACCCCGGTGTCGAAGGAAGTGCAGACCGACTCCAGGGCCGCCAGCCGTGCGAACGAGCACGAGTGCCGCCGGTCAGCCCATCAGGCGCCTTCCCTGTTCAGAACATCAACTCCCCTGCCGGGTAGCCGTTTCCGATCTTCTTTCTGGGTCCGTAGCCGCCCTTGCCGTCGCCCGGGAAGGACCACAGATCGCCGGCCCCGTCCCGGCCGGCCAGGTCGGGCAGGCCGTCGCCGTCGAGGTCGCCGGGAGCGGTCAGGGCGGTGTACGTCTGCCAGCCGTTGCCGATCTTCTGCCGCGGGGCGTAGCCTCCGCTGCCGTCGCCCTTGTACAGCCACAGGTCGCCGGCAACGTCCCGCCCGATCAGGTCGGGGCGGCCGTCTCCCGAGAAGTCGCCGGGCGCCAGGAGAGCGGTGTAGATCTGCCAGCCGTTGCCGATCTTGACGGGTGCGGCGAAGCCGCCGTCGGCCGAGCCCCGGTACAGCCACAGGTCGCCGGCCGTGTCCCGGCCGATGGCGTCGGGGCGGCCGTCCCCGGAGAAGTCACCCGGCGCGAGAAGGGTGTCCATCGTCTGCCAGCCGCTGGAGACCTGTACCCGGGTGCCGCCCGAGTAGGTGCCGGTGTCGAGCTCGGCAGGGTAGCGCCACAGCGTTCCGGCCTTGTCGACGGCGAGCACGGTGTTCCCGTCGTGCGCGACCGACCGCATCATGTTCCAGCCGGTGCCCACCTTGCAGGCGCCGGTGACTCCGCCGTCCGGCCGGCCTGCGTAGCGGAAGAGGCCGCCGGCCGCGTCCCTGCGGAAAACGCGGCCCGCTCCCGGGTCGAGCGGGCCGCAGTCGGCCCAGTACGCCGCGCCGCGCAGCAACCGGTGGTCGGAGACCTTGGTGTCCAGGGGGAGGACATCGGCCTTGACGCCCTTGAAGTCGCGTGCGGAGAGGAAGAGGTAGTCGATCTTCCGCTGACCGAAGGTGGCGTCACCGGAGCGACAGCGGCTCCTGGACGGTGCGCAGGCGGTGGTGAAGCGGTCCTTGTCGGTCTCGTCGGCCTCGAGGAAGGAACCCTGGCCGCCGTCGCCGATGCCCGTGTCGTAGAAGGTGGAGAGCGCGGCCGACCGGGGCTGGTCGTTGAAGTCGCCACCGAGGACGACGGGGATCCCGGCCTTCTCCCACTCGGCGGTCTGCGCCGCCAGCGTGCGGGCCTCGGCCTCACGGAGGGTGGCGTCGTTCTTCCAGTAGAGGTGCACCGAGCAGGCCCAGTTGCCCCGGCTCTGGGCGTAGTTCTTCACGCAGGGGCTCTTGATGGGCTCGGCCTCGTCGCCCGCGGTCAGGTCCAGCACCTTCGTGTCGGTGACCGGACCCCTGGCGAGAACGGCCATCCCGTAGTCGGCACCGCCGCACACCGCGTCCTTCCCGGCTGTTGCTCCCTTGCCCGGGAGCGTCGCGGTGTACAGGCCGTGGAAGCCGAGCGGGGCCAGTTTCTGCTCGATGGCGTCGTACTGCGGCCGGCACACCTCCTGGAGGAAGATCTGGTCGGCGCCCCAGGTTCCGACAGTGGCCTCGTCGACCACGGTGTCAATGCGGCGCTGGTTGTCGTACCCCTTGGCGTCGGTGCACATGTTGCCGCAGATGTTGTAGCTGACGAACCGCAGAGGAGGGGCATTGCCGGTCGAAACAGTGTCCGCCTGGGCGGCCGTCGCGCTCATGAACCCTCCGGCGCACATCGCCAGCAAGGAACACATCGTAAAAGCAAGGGAGTTGAGACGTCTCACAAGTAACTCCTGTGAACGGTGGGCGGAGGGGACGAGGAGAAGGCCCGGGCCCGCAGGAAGGGCCCGGGCCGGGAAGTGCTGCGCCTCCTACCAGTTGGTGCCGATCTGCACCCGGGAGCCGCCGGTGAAGTCCGGACCGGAGTAGCGGTACAACTTGTGGTCGGCGGGGTCGATCGCGAGCAGGTCCGGCGCTCCGTCGCCGGTGACATCGCCGATGCCCGTGATGCCGGTCATGGCGTCCCAGTGGGCGCCGATCTTGACCTTGGTGCCGCCGTTGTAGTTCGGACCGGAGTAGCGGTACAGGTCACCGTTGCTCTTGTCCACGGCGATGATGTCGGCCACCCCATCACCCGTCAGGTCGCCGACACCCACGATGGTGGAGTAGGCGTTCCATCCGTTGCCGATCTTGACCTTCGAACCGCCGTTGAAGTCGGGGCCCGAGTACCGGTACAGGTCGCCGGTCTTCTTCTCCACCGCGATGATGTCCGGCACACCATCACCGGTCAGGTCGCCGACCGCGGTGATGTTCGTCATCGAGTCCCAGCTGGTGCCGATCTTGGCCTTGGAGCCGCCGTTGTAGTTGGGGCCCGAGTAGCGGTACAGGTCACCGTTCTCCTTGTCGACGGCCAGGATGTCCGGCACGCCATCACCGGTGACGTCGCCGACGCCGACGATGTCGCTCATGCCGTTCCAGCCGTAGCCGAGCTTGACCCGCGAACCGCCGCCGAACGACGGGCCCGAGTACCGGTACAGGTCGCCGGTCTTCTTCTCCACCGCGATGATGTCCGGCACGCCATCACCGGTCAGGTCGCCGACCGGAGTGAGGTGGGCCATGTTGGACTGGGGGGCCGGGGGCTCCACCGGGAACGGATCGGCGTGGTCGCCGGCGAGACCGGCCCCGGCGCCGCACCTTCCCCAGGCACCCGCACCCTGAGTGGCCAGGATCTTCTCGGCGATCCGTATCTGCTGCTCCTTGGTCGCCTGGTGGGGGTAGGCGGCGTACTGCGTGCCGCCGAAGGCGTCCCAGGTCGGCTTCCAGATCTGCAGACCGCCGTAGTAGCCGTTCCCGGTGTTGATGCTCCAGTTGTCGGTGGATTCGCAGTGGGCGACCTTGTCCCAAGTGGCGACGGAGGCGGCGGCGGCCGGCTGCGCGGGGAGCAGGAAGACGCCGAGCGCGGCGGCCGGAACGGTGACCACGGCCGCCCGCAGGCTTGCGCGAAGGGATCGGCGCTGCGGGGAGCCTGCCGTTCTCCGGCGCGTCCGGTGCCCGTTCGGCTCCGGGTGGTGGTCATGTTGCTGCGAGGGTACGGACATGGGCGACTGCGTGGACAAGGTGAACCTCGGTTCTGCGCCAGGATGAAAAGGGGAAGGACCCACCACCCCTCGTCCGGCAGCGGAGAGGTGTCCGCCGCCGGACGGAATGGTGGAGCGAAAGGCGTTACGCCGACTACCAGTTGGTTCCGATCTGCACCCGGGAGCCGCCGGTGAAATCCGGGCCGGAGTAGCGGTACAGCTTCTGGGTCGCCTGCTCCACCGCGATCAGGTCCGGGACCTTGTCACCGTTCAGGTCGCCGACCCCCGCCATATTGATCATGGAGTCCCAGTGGGTGCCGATCTTGACCTTGGTGCCGCCGTTGTAGTTCGGACCGGAGTAGCGGTACAGGTCACCGGTCTCGTTGTCGACGGCGATGATGTCGGCCACCCCATCACCCGTCAGGTCGCCGACGCCGACGATCGCGGAGTAGACGTTCCAGCCGCTGCCGATCTTGACCCTCGAACCGCCGTTGTAGTCGGGGCCCGAGTAGCGGTACAGGTCACCGGTCTTCGTCTCGACCGCGATGATGTCCGGCACACCGTCACCGGTCAGGTCACCGACCGCCGTGACGTTGGACATCGAGTCCCAGTGGCTGCCGATCTTGACCTTGGAGCCGCCGTTGTAGTTGGGGCCCGAGTAGCGGTACAGGTCACCGGTCTCGGCGTCCACGGCGATGATGTCGGGCACGCCGTCGCCGGTCAGATCGCCGACGCCGACGATGCTGCTGATCGAGTTCCAGCCGTAACCTATCTTCACCCGGGCGGAACCGCCGGTGTAGTCGGGGCCCGAGTAGCGGTAGAGGTCGCCCGTCGCGGTCTCCACCGCGATGACGTCGGTGAACCCGTCGCCGTTCAGGTCACCGACCGCGGTGACGTTCGTCATGCCCTTGTCGGGCACGGTCACGGGCGCTTCGAGGACGCGGTTGTAACGGTAGGGCTTGAAGCCGTTGTTGTTGATGTAGCTGCGGGAGTAGGTGGTCTTACGGGCGTTGGTGCCCGGTCTGGCGTGCTCCATGATGGTCGCGGTCGTGTGGCTGGAGTCCGTCCAGCCCGTGAAGAGCACGACGTGGCTGTCGATGTTGTTCAGCGCGTCGCCGGGCTGGAGGTCGTCCAGGCTGCCGAGCCGGGTGGAGTACTGGGGCAGCGTCCAGGTCGTCGCGCTGGTGGGCAGGTGCCAGGCCATGGACACCAGACCGGAGCAGTCGGTGCGATAGTTGCGCCCCTGGAGGTCCGGGTAGTAGGCGGACTGGCTGTAGGGAACCCCCTTGTCGATCCAGTACTGCACCCGCTGGATCGTCTCGGTGCGGCCGATCTCACCGCCGACCTGAGAGGTGGCGGCGGCCGTCACCGCCGCCATCCGTGGAGCGGGCGTGGCCTGGGAGGGGACGGTGACGCCCAGGACGACGGCTCCGAGCGTCGCGGCCAGGAGAGCCGAGCGGACGGCGCGGCGTCGTACGAGTGCGGGCATGCGAGAACTCCTTGATGTAGGGAAGGGCACGGCGAAGGGATGTGGGGAGGGGAGCACGGCAGGGCGGCGCGGACCCCGGCAGGTTCCGGAAATCCCCTGCGGAGAAAGGTCGGGCCCGAGTTACTCGATGCCGGGCCGGCCGGGAACACCGCACCGGGCCATGGCTATGGCTATGGCTATGGCCAGGCGGAGGGGCCCGGATGACGCTTCCGAAATACGGAAGTTGGCCCTCGGCGGCCCGCTGCCGCGCGTCGGTGTCTCAGGCGATGTCCGGGGACGATGAAGAGATTGCCGCCCTCATCGCCATGGCCGTACGTCGGACCTGCACGGAAAATCCCCCTGATGCTGTGAACTGTTCGTCGTGCTGCGGCAGGACCACGTGGCGCACGGAAAATCTTCCGGCTCCCCGGCGCCTCCCCCGGTGCCGTCTTTCACCCAGCATGTCGGAAGTACCGCCCGAAGTCCTTCGCCTGGAGCCCACAGTTCTTAGCAATCAGTTCACAGTGTGGGCTCGGGGCCCGAGGAGGGCTTGATGCCGGTAATCCTTGGGCGGCATGCCGTAGGCGGTACGGAAGGCGCGGGTGAAGTCGCCGGCACGGGTGAAGCCCCAGCGGACGGCGATGGCGTGGATGGTGGAGGAGCACATCGCGGGGTCGGCCAGGTCACGGCGGGCGCGCTCCAGGCGCTGGTGACGGATGAAGGCCGCGACCGTCTCGTGCTCGGACTGGAAGAGCCGGTGCAGATAGCTGGTGGAGATGTTGTGCGCGGCGGCGATCGCACTCGGGGTCAGTCCCGGGTCGTGAAGGTTCCGCTGGATATGGGACCGGATGCGCAGCACGAGAGTCCGGCTTCGGGTTTCCGGAGGAAGGGACTGATCAGCTTCCAGGACGTGAGCCAGCAGCGCGGACACCAGGTCGACCACAACAGTGCCCAGGCGCGGGCCGTCTGACGGCCGGTAGGGACTGCTGTCCGTCGTCAGCTGGGTGAGGAACTGTACGAGAAGGGCGCCCGGCCCTTCCTGGCCGGATATCCCCCGGGCGAACAGCCGGCCCATCTTGTCCTGCGACAGGTGCAGCAACGACTTGGGGATTTCGACACCGATCCCCGAGAAGAGGTCCGGGCCGTTGGAGGAGAAGACTTCGAAGGCCCGCGAGCTGTCGAGGACTTGCATCTCATGGGGCTTATAGACGGCCTTCTGGTCGTCCCAGGTGATCCGGTTGGTCCCGGAAAGGGGAATCGCGATGTGGTAGTGCTCGGGATCGGACTGGCGGATGAGTCTGGGAGTCCGCCTGAACCGAATGGCCTGGTGGGTCGCGGGCCAGACCTGGATCGCCCCGAGCTCCAGCACCCGCTGATGCGCCTGGTATTCCGCGGCGTCTTCACTGTGCAGGTCCACCGGTGCGTGGGTCTGGCCGACCTGCTCGCGCCAGGATTCGAACCGGACCGCGGCCGGCAGGCAGTCGGTTCGGAATTCGTACTCGTTCAGCATGCGGTTTGTCTCTCGGTGCGGCCCCTTCGAACCGTCACGATCGCACGAGCCGGGCGCTCCGTTCAATTGACGGGTCGCCAGCGGGCGCCGCCGTCCGGGTTCGCCTGCCTGCCGGGCCCACGGGCCAGTCCCTGTCCAGTTGTGCACGCTGAAGTCGGCCTCCCGCCCGGCCCACCCCGAAGCACGCCTCTCAGCCCTCGGCCTCGGTAGTCTTCCCGTGCCCGCAGAGCCTCGGAAGTCCTAGCTGACGTACCGCCAGCAAACCAGCGATTGGTCACCCCAGGAGCCCCGCATGAAGATGCTCATCAACGTGCCGGATACGTGAGACTTCGCAGGTCAGAGGCCACATGCGCGTCGTCGGGTCAGCAAACAGTCAGCATCGGACCTGGAGTGTGCGTATCGGAGGCGTCACCACGGCTCCCCGAGCCGGCGTCGGGGAACGAGAGCCATGGAACGCATCGGCAGAAACGCGGTAGGCACGGCCACGCTGCAGGGAACTGGCCAACCGACCTTTCAGAGCCCCTCGTTGAGCACCCTGGCTGCCCTGCCGATCGAAGCTAGGACGGCTGCCGCCTCGACTGGGCCTCAGGCTGTCCCGGCGCTCTCACCGGGACGGGCAGCATCTCGCCACGTGGGGCACGGAGCCTGCTCCGCGCCCGGACCGAGCTGCTGGCCAATGCCCCGGCCGATCTCGCCTTTCTGCTCTCCCTGGTGCAGGGGGAACACTCCCCGCCTAGGCGTTACGAGCTGTGGCGACCCGTCCGGGCCGCAGGATCCTGACTCACCTCGACTCGCACCCCGGGCAGCGCCCGTGGTTCAGCAGCGAGGGCACGCGGTGCCCGTGGCTGAAGTACTCGGTGTGATGCAGACCGTATGCGTCCACGGGGTGGCGGATCCTCTTCCCAGCCGTGTCCGCAGTCCAGGCACACGAACGCGTATGCCTCGCGGACCGAGGCCTCATGCGAAATCTTCTGCATGATCTTCACCCCTCATCCAGGCCGCCGGAGGCGAACCGTGAGCGGAGAACCCCTTCACCACCCATTATTGCACTATGCAAACTATGCGCCAAGCCGTGGCTCAAGGGCACATGTCAGGCGCTGGAGGCGGTGGGATCCACCCAGCCGAGCGGGTAGAGGTCCGGCCCCCTGCCGGGAGCTGCGGGCTCGCCGCCGGCCTCGGCGAAGGCGGTCAGGGCGTCGACCAGGGCCTCGCGCTGGCCGGGGATCATGCGCGCGACGATCGCGGCGATCTCGTCCCGGCGCCGGGCGGTGACGTCCTCGACGATGCGCTGTCCGTCCGGTGTGAGCTGCAGGACGGTCTCGCGCCGGTTGGCCGGGTTGACGCCGCGGGAGACCAGGTCGGCGGCGATCAGCCGGTCGATCATCCGCATCGCGGTGGACGGGTTGACGCCGAGCAGGTCGGCGGCGGTCACCAGGTTCACGGCGCCGTGTGTGGAGAGGACGACCAGCATCCGGAACTGCGGCAGCGTGACCCTGTCCTCGGCCGCGGCCAGCGACCTCGCGGAGACCGCGACCAGCAGGCGGGACGCGGTGAGCACCGCGCGGGTCACCGCATCGACATCGTCTGTTGCCCCTGCGGGGCGCGCACGCTCGGCCATGGCTCCCTTTCTACCTCCTCACCACCCCCTCCCTCATCGTTTGCATGATGCAAAATAGGTCGGCAGAAAGGGGCTGCCCATGAACGCTGTACCGGCAACCGACCCCAGCGACATATCCACGTCCACGCCCACCAGTACGGTCCCTCTATCGCTACCCCGGCAGAGCGCCGCACGACCCGGCCTGCGCACGGCATCCTGGACGCTGGGCGTCATGGCCCTGCTGGTCGGTGCAGGAGCAGGACTCGGCTCGGTCGCCTTCCGCTGGCTGATCACCACCTTCACCCACCTGCTGTCCGGCCATGCCGACTACGCGGATGCCGGGCATGCCGCCAACGGCCATGTGCCGTGGCTGGGCCCGTACTTCGTGCTCCTCGCCCCCGTCGTCGGCGGGCTGCTGTACGGGCCGCTGGTCGACCGCTTCGCCAAGGAGGCCCGCGGGCACGGGGTCCCCGAGGTCATGCTCGCCGTCGCCAAACGGGGCGGGCGCATCAACCCCCAGGTGTCCGTCGTCAAGGCCCTCGCCTCCGCCCTGTGCATCGGCTCCGGCGGCTCCGTGGGCCGCGAGGGACCCATCGTCCAGATCGGTTCCGCCCTCGGCTCCACCGCCGGACGCCTGGCCAGGGTTTCCGAGCACCGGATGCGGCTGCTGGTGGCCTGCGGGGCGGCCGGCGGCATCGCCGCCACCTTCAACGCCCCCTTGGCGGGCGTGTTCTTCGCGATGGAGCTGATCCTGCGCGACTTCGCCGTCGAGGCATTCGCCGCCGTCGTGCTCTCCAGCGTCACCGCCGGCGTCATCGGCCGCGCGGCCTTCGGCAACACTCCCTTCCTCGTCCTCCCGCCCTTCCACGTCGACCACGTCGCGCAGTTCCCGCTCTTCGCCCTGCTCGGCGGGCTGGCCGGGGCGGCAGGGGTGGGTTTCACCCGGATCCTGTACCTGGTCGAGGACGCCTGCGACTGGGCCTGGCGCGGCCCCGAATGGCTGCGGCCGGCCGTCGGCGGCCTGCTGCTCGGAGTGCTGCTGCTGGCTCTGCCCGAGATGTACGGGGTGGGCTACCCGGTCCTCGAGAAGGCCGTCCACGGCGGCTATCTCCCGGCGTTCCTGCTGCTGTTGCTCATCGGCAAGGTCTTCGCCACCAGCCTCACCATCGGCATCGGCGGCTCCGGCGGCGTCTTCGCCCCGAGCCTGTTCATCGGTGCGATGCTCGGCGCCGCGTACGGCAATGCCGCCCACCAGCTCCTTCCCGGCACTGCGGGAACCACTGGCGCGTACGCGCTGGTAGGCATGGGCGCCGTCTTCGCCGGCGCCTCCCGCGCCCCCATCACCGCGACCGTCATCCTCTTCGAGCTGACCGGCGAGTACACCATCATCCTGCCGCTGATGCTCGCCGTCGTCCTCGCCACCGTCACCAGCCGTCTGCTGAGCCGGGACACCATCTACACCCTCAAACTCCGCCGCCGCGGCATCGACATCACCGCCCCCGCCCCGCAGTTCGGCGGCAAACACGTCTCCGCGGTCATGGAGAACCCGCCCGACCCGCTCCCGGCCGCCACCGAACTGACCGACGCGGTCGAGCGGTTGCACATGCCCGGCAACGGCGTACTGCCGGTCGTCAGCGCCTCGGGCCGGTTCCTGGGAACCATCGACGCCTGCCAGGTCACACAGGCCCTCGCCGACGGAGCCGACGACGATCTCGAACCGCCGCCCACCGCAGGCCAGATCGCCGTCCTGACCGCTCACGTCACCGCCGACATGCCGCTCTCGGCCGCCGTGGCCGTCCTGGCCTCCACACCCGGCACCCCCGTCCCCGTCCTGGACCCCGGAGACCACCACCTCGTCGGGTGACTCACCCCGCACACGGCCCTGCGCGCTCTGGGCGCACCGGCACCGGCCTGACCTGCGGGCAGCTCACGGCAGCGGCGGCGAGCCCGGCGGCCTCGGCGTCCACCGGGCTCCCCCGCTGTCCGCGGCCCGTGAACGGTTCCCCGGGAACATGGCGCCCGAAGAGACAGTGCGCGAGAGATTCCCGCATGAGAGCCCATAAAGTTCGATAAAATGCCCGGTAGGGGATGCCGGGAAGTCTGGTCGGCGAAAAGTGCGCACATCACTGCCGACGGGGGACCCTTCATGACGGGCCTGACCATCGTTCTCCTCCTCGTGGTCCTGGCCACCGCTGTCGCCACAGGCGCTCGTCACTGGCGGCTGCCCGCCCCGTCCCTTCTGGTCATCGCCGGACTGGCCGTCGGGCTGCTGCCGTGGGTGCCCGACATCCACGTCGCACCGCAGGTGATCAGCGTCCTCGTCCTTCCCCCGCTGCTGTACGCCTCCGCGGAGGAGATATCCGGCCGGGAGCTGCGGGCGGTGTGGCGTCCGGTGACGGTGCTCGTCTTCGGCCTCGTCCTGGCCTCGGCCGCCGCCGTGGGCCTGATCGCCTCCGCGCTGACCCCGCTCACCGCCGCGACCGCGTTCGTGCTCGGCGCGGTGCTGGCCAGTACGGACCCCGTGGCGGTGACCGCGCTCGGCCGCCGTCTGTCGCTCCCGCCCCGGGTGCAGGCCATGGTCCAGGCCGAGAGTCTGTTCAACGACGCCACCTCGCTGGTGCTCTACAAGGTCGCGGTCGTCACCGCGGTGACCGCCGGCGCCGTGTCCATCCCCTCGGCCGCCGGGCAGTTCGTCGTCCTGGGCGGCGGCGGAGCCCTCATCGGCGGCGCGGTCGCCGGGGTGGTGATGCTCATCCGCAGGCGTACGGAGGACCCGGTGCTGGAGACCGTCATCGCCCTGGTCACCCCGTACGCGTCCTACGTCCTCGCCGAGGATCTGCACACCTCCGGCGTGACCGCCGTCATCGTCGCCGGCGTCGTCCTCGGCTCAACCGGCCACAGGCTCAGCAACGCCCACATACGCCTGCAGATCCACGCCGTCTACGGCACCGTCGTCTTCCTTCTGGAGAGCGTCGTCTTCGCCGTCATCGGCCTGGAACTGCCCACCCTGGTCCGGCAGCTGCCCGCCGACGAGCGCGGCTGGCCCCTGTGGGTGCCGGCCGTCGCCTTCACCGTGCTGGCGATCCGCCTGCTGTGGGTCTTCCCCCTCTCTGCGCTGATGCAGTACCGGCGCGGCAGCGACAAGATCTCGTGGCGTGTCCCCGCCGTGCTGTCCTGGGCCGGTACCCGCGGCGTGATGCCCCTGGCGGCCGCCCTGTCCATCCCGCTGACCACGCACAGCGGCGCCCCGCTGCCCCACCGCGCACTGATCCTCACTCTCACCACGGGCACCATCGCTCTCACCCTCGTCGTCCAGGGCTTCACGCTCGCCCCCGTCGTCCGCCGCTCCGGCATCGCCTTGGAACCCGAGCACACTGCCCACGAAGAAGCCCGGGCCGGCCGCCACCTCGCGATTGCCGCACTCGCCGAGCTGGACCGGTTCGAAGAAGCCGACGCCGCCTCCGGGGCCGTCCTCGAGCACGCCCGCCGGCACCTCGAAGCCCGCCTTCGTCAAGCAGAGGCCGACGAAGGCGACGAGACCGGTACCGACGACCCCACGGCCCGTCCCGCTGACGCCTACCGGGACATACGCCGCGCGCTGATCGCCGTGGAAACCGAGGAACTGCAGCGCCTCTACGAGGACAACAAGATCAGCAACACCACCCGGCGCCGGCTCCAACGCGCACTGGACCTCGAAGAGGCCGGCCTCACCGGCTGACATCGCCAACCGGCGGGGTTCGCAGGGAATCCAGGCAACGTTCCGACGGAAGACGGAATCCGCGTCGCGTCAGCCGGCGGTCTCGTCGAGGTGCTCGGCGAGGCGGAACAGGGCGGGCAGGGCCGTGCGTATGGCGGCCTGCTCCACCTCGTCCAGCGAGCCCAACGCGGCTTCCAGGCGGCGTTCGTGGGCCTGGGTCCACGCCTCGAGCTGGGCACGGCCGACGTCGGTGAGGGTGACGACGGAGGCGCGGCGGTCGGCCGGGTCGACGGCACGGGCGACGAGGCCGCTGCTCATCATCTGGCCGATGAGTCCGCTGACGGTGCTGGGCGCCAGCCGCTGGCCGGCGGCGAGTTCGCTGATCCGGGCCGGGGAGTGCTCGGCGAGGACCTGCAGCAGCTCGACCTGGGCCATGGGCAGTTGCTCCCACGGGTAGTCCGTGCGTATCGAGGCGCGCAGCGCCCGGCGCAGGCGCGTGACGGCTGCGGTGAGCAGGCACGCGTCGGTGGACCGGTCGGCGGCGGTGTCCGAAGGCCCGGGGCGGGTCGGCAGCGACATGCGGAAAGTCTACCCGGGAGGTCTTTACCAATGCGGTACCCGAAAGGTTCGGTGCCCGATGTAATGTCGTGCGGGTTGTTGCCCGGCGCCGGTCCGGGCCTGTCGTCGAGGAGCGGTCGAGCGCATGCCCCTGGCGTACCTGCCCAGCCCCTCCCAGGGCGCGTGGCATCTGGGACCGGTACCGATCAGGGCGTACGCCCTGTGCATCCTGGCCGGGATCTTCGCGGCCGTGTGGCTCACCCGCCGCCGGTGGGCGGCACGCGGCCGGGCTCCCGTCGAAGTCGAGGACATCGCCGTGTGGGCGGTGCCTTTCGGCATCCTGGGCGGACGGCTCTACCACGTGATCACCGACCCCGAGCTGTACTTCGCCCCCGGCCGGGAACCGGTGCGGGCGCTGTACATCTGGGACGGCGGACTCGGCATACCCGGCGCGGTCGCGCTCGGTGCGCTCGGCGCATGGCTGGGCTGCCGGCGGCGCGGGATCGCTCTGGCCGACTTCGCCGACGCCCTCGCCCCGGGGCTGCTCCTGGCCCAGGCCATCGGCCGCTGGGGAAACTACTTCAACCAGGAACTCTTCGGCGGTCCCACCGGCCTGCCGTGGAAACTCCTGATCGACCCCGCCCACCGGCCCGCCGACTCCCCGAACGTCGCCTTCTACCACCCGACGTTCCTGTACGAGTCGCTGTGGGACCTGGGCGCGATGGCCCTGCTGCTGTGGCTCGACGCCCGCCACCGGCCGCGCGGTGGGCGGCTGTTCGCCTGGTACGTCCTCGTCTACACCGCCGGACGCGCCTGGATCGAGGCCCTGCGCATCGACCACGCCAACCACTTCCTCGGTCTGCGCCTCAACGACTGGGTCTCCGCAGCCCTGTTCGCTGCAGCCCTGGCCTATCTGCTCGTCACCCGCCGCCGGTTGCCGGCCCGTGACGCGGACCGGCCGGAGGCGCAGCGGCCATGACCCCACGCCCGAACGGCGGTGCTCGCCGGGGCGCCCGATGCTGTGGGCCGAGCCGATCTTCGCGGCCTTTGGCCACCGGGCCTGTGGGCTGACCCGCAGCGCCGTCCCCGCCCGGGAGGAGCGGGCTCTGCAGCGCGCGGTGGATCTGGTGGACCGGGCAAGCACCCGCACCTGCCGACCCCGGTCCTCGCACGTATCCGTGTCCCGAGTCCAGCGGGTGGCCGTTCACGCACGAGTCCTGCCCACCTGGGCGGCGACAGAGGTATTCGTCCGGCCGGAAGCCGGTATCGCGGCGAGGCGTCTTCCACGGCACAGTGGCGTTTGCTATGCGCGCCTGACCTCGCTCGCGACCCGCCGGACAGACCTCAGCCGCAGGAGTGGGGGCAGCGGTCGGCCACCGACACGCTGCAGAGCATGGGCTCTTCCACATCCTCGGTGTTGAACACGAAGACTGCGCCCGAGGCGGGGACACGGATCGCGCACTGGTCGTCATCAGTCAGCGGCTCGTAGGTCTCCCAAGGGCATCCTGCCTCGCTCAGCGCCCGGAGGACTTCGCTGTATGTGGGACGACCGGGAAACGTCTCCACCCGGCCTGGCTCCCGAGAAGGCCATTCCATCGTGGGCCAGTCCGTCTGGACGACGATCGACCAGATCATCTGGCAGTGGGCTTGGCAGGTGCCGAGCTCCAGGCAGCCGTACGCGTACAGATACGGCAGCCCGTCGGCTCCGGTCGAGGAGCCCCGCGCCCACGGAGGGCCCAACACCTCGGTGACTTCCTCGAGATGGGCGCCAACGCGCGCCGTGCCAATGCGGCCGGTCTGGGCGAAGGGTATGAGAATGTCCAGAACGTGCATGCAGTACAGGCTTTCATAGCGGGATCCACCTGGTCCAATGCCGTGATGACACGGCGCTGGCCCATCGGACAGGCCTGAGGGGTGCCCCGTTACTCGGGCGTCAGATGGAGCGGCCGGCACGATTCAGTACTGTTGCCCATATTTGGGCTGCCCGGAGGCAGGGCCTCAGATCTCATGGATCTGCCGCGACGCGGCCTCGCCCCTCCCCGCTCGCGGTGCACATGACCGCCGACCACACCGCCCTGGTCGACCTCGCGCCGCGCCTGTTGACCCGCCACCACGCCTACCACTACCGAGGCTTCGCGAGAACACAGTGGCGCCTCTTCGGGAAGAGCGGCGAACTCAAGCCGCTGCTCTACACGTTCCGCGTCCTGCTCACAGGCATCCATCTGATGCGCACCCACGAGGTCCGGGCGGACCTGCCGACGCTGCTGGACAACGTCCGGGCACCGGACTGCATCCGCGACCTCGTGGCGGCCAAGGTCGGTCGGCGCCCCTTCGGACAGAGGGCCAAGGTCCGAGGTCCCAGGTCATGCCGTACCCGCACCGGCTGCTGCGGGTCACCGGGCCACCGGGCAGGGCCGGTTGACGGTCGTCAGCGGTACGTGGCGGTCGCCCCGCCGGCCTGATCCCGGCCACCGGGCCGCCTCGCCGTATGCGTCGGGCCGGATTCCGGGAGGGGCGGACGCGACTGGCCGCCGGGGCCGAGCCACGCGCCCGCGGCGGCGAGCAGTGATACGAGCAGGAGCGTGAAGACGGCCCAGCGGTGGCCGAAGGGGCCGCCGAGGTAGAGGGCCAGGGCGACCAGCGCGACGCCCAGGGCGGTGCCCAGGCCGCGGGCCATGTTCACCAGGCCGCCCCCCCCCCGCGCCGGAGGAACCGGCCGGGATCGCGCCCATGATCAGGGCGTTGTTGGCCGGGGTGAAGAGTCCCAGTCCCGTTCCGATCAGCGCCAGCAGCGGTGTCAGCCAGGCGATGGACAACGGCGAGGCCAGCATGGTGGCCAGCGCCCCGGTGCACAGGACGGCCCCGGCCACGCACCGGGCCCGGTCGGGGACCCCGCCGGGCACGATGCGGTCGGCGGCGGTGGCCGCCAGCGCGAAGCCCGCCGGCAGAGCGGTGAGCACGCACCCCGCCGTCAACGTGGTGTGTCCGTGCAGCGTCACGATGATGGGGGCCAGCACCAGGGGACCGAACAGCACCAGATATCCGCACAGTGCCGCGAACAGCCCGGTCGAGACGGCACGCACCCGCAGCATGCGCAGGTCCAGCAGCGGATGTTCGATCCGGCGCTGCCGGTCGGTGAAGGCCCATGTGGCCGCGGCCGCCACGGTGAAGAGCACCGCGACCACCCAGCCCGCCACGGGCAGGCCGGAGGCGGCCGAGACGGCCAGCAGCAGACTGGTCGTGGCCGCTGCCAACAGTCCCAGGCCCGCCCAGTCGAACCTCCGGGCCGCAGACCGGTGGCGGGTCCGGGGCAGCAGGTACTGGCCGGCGAGCAGAGCGACGATCCCGATGGGCACGTTGATGCCGAACACCCAGCGCCAGCCGAGGGTGGACACCAGAGCACCTCCCACCGTGGGACCGAGCGCGAGCCCGAGCGCCTGCGCGGCAGCCTGCACCCCCAGTGCGGCGCGCATCCTCTCCCGCGGAGCACTGGTGGTCACCAGGGCAACGCTGTTGGCCTGCAGCATCGCGGCCCCGCAGGCCTGCACCACCCGGAAGACCACCAGTACAGCCAGTGAGGGCGCCAGGCCACAAGCCGCGGACGCGCCAGTGAAGACCACGAACCCGTACAGGTAGAACAGTTTGCGGCCGTGTGCGTCCGACAGCCTCCCGGCCGGGATCAGCAGGGCCACGAGCGCCAGCAGATACGCCAGGGACACCCATTCGACGGCCGCCAGCGAGGCGCCGAAGCGGGAGCGCAGGCTTCCGTACGTCAACGTCACGATGCTCGCGTCCAGTTGCCCCATGAACGCTCCGAAGCACACCGTCGCCACCGCCAGCCACCAGGCGCCGGGGCGTATGCGTATGCACGCGGGGCGCTCCCGCTCGGTCACGAGAAACGCGGCCCGGTGACGGCGTTGCGAGGGCAGTCGTGCAGCGGCAGGTCCGGTCATGTCGCCTCCAGACTCGGCATCGTCGCGGTGGGGCGGGTACCCAGAGCGAGATTACATCGGATACCGAACCATTCGGCAGCCGATACGAAGCCATGGCCTGGAGAAGTGCATTCCGCACCCGACTCGTTACCAGGCGGCGGGTTGATGGCTGCGCGTCCGCATGCCGACCGGACGACGCGATCTCGCCACGGCAGTGGGGCGGACGATGTCGCTGTAGGCGTCGACGGCGGGCTGGTGGACGGCTTCGGCGATCCGCCTCCGACGCGCAGTGGTGATGGAGAAGGACCAGGTGCGCTGTGCCGCGGTGCTCAGCTCGCCGGTCATGCAATTTTCAACGAGCCAGGCTGTGGCCAGAGCACGGGGCATGCCCGCCAGGACAGTCCACAGGAGGCCAACCGGAATGCGCCTCCAGGCAATAGGCCCTGACGGCCGGTGATGCGTCTGCTCAGCGGCTCCTGTGTCGGATGGCTGGGGCGCGTTCGGCGACAGGGCCCTGCACGCCTGCCTGCGCTG
>NZ_JABBXF010000150.1 GCF_013030945.1 Streptomyces morookaense
GGCCGCCGCCTCCGGCGCAGCCCGCCGGGCGCTCGCCGGTGCCCCGGCCCACGTCGCCGGCCCGCTGCACCATCTCGTCCTGCAGGCCGAGGCCGCGCTGGCCGGCCACGGCGGGGAAACCGGTCGGCTGGCGGACCGGGCCCGTACCCTGCGCAAGGGCGGGCCGCTGCCCGAGGACGCCACGCCTCTTCCGCCTTCCGGCGCCGCTGCGGGACCGCTCGCGGACCGGCTGCGCCCCGGTTCCCCCCTGCTGCCGCCCGGCGCCCGGGTCGCGGTCGGGGCGACGCTGGCCGGGTGGGCGTCCATGGCCGTCGGCAGCGCCCACCCGTACTGGGCCGTCGTGACCGCCGCGGCCGTCTTCCAGGCCAACACCACGCTGTCCTGGCAGCGCGCCGTGCAGCGCGTCGTCGGCAACCTGCTCGGCCTGGTGCTCTTCACCGCGCTGCTGCCCCTCACCCGGTCGGGTGCGGTTCCGCTGGTGCTCACCGCGCTCGTCCTCCAGGTGGGAGCCGAGGCGTTCATCGCCCGCAACTACTGGCTGGGCACCCTGTGCGTCACGCCCATGGCGCTGCTGCTGAACGAGTTCGCCGGACCCCGGCCCGCCGCGCAGCTGATCGGCGACCGCTGGACCGACACCCTCGTCGGGGCCGCGGTCGGGCTGCTCACCTGCGTGGTCGTCACCAACCGGCGCGCGGCGGACCGGACCGAGGCCGCCCTGGCCCGCGTCCGCGAGGCCCGGCACGCGGCCGCCGCGGCCACGGACCCCGGCCCGCACCGGGACCGGCTCGCCGCCGCGCTCGTCGAACTGCGGGAGGCCGCGGACATCGCGGCGGGCGAGTGGTGGCAACGGGCGCTGCCCGACGAGCGGGTGACGGAGGAGGAGCACGAGGGCCACCGCACGCTGGCCGCACTCGCGGAGCGGCTCCCGGCGCGCGCGACGGCGGCGTAGACGGCGCGGGCCGGCGCCGACGAAGGGCTCCGGTGGACTCCCGCAGGCCATGCCGCCTTCCGGCAGCCCGGGGGCGGGACGGCAGAATCTACCGGGAGATCCCGGAGACCCGCCGGGAGCACCGACAGGAGAGGATCGGCACTGTGGCAGAGGACATCGTCGCGCGCGTGCTGCGCCAGTGGCAGCAGGTCCACCCCGGGCTGGACACCGCGCCGATGGCCGTCATCGGCAGGCTGAACCGCTGTGCCGCGCTGCTGCAGCAGGCCACGGACGCCCCGCTGGTGCGGGAGGGTCTGACCCGGGCGGAGTTCGACATCCTGGGCACCCTGCGCCGCACGGGCCGGGAGCTGACCCCGGGCCAGATCGCCCGGGAGACCTTCGCCTCGGGGGCCGCGGTCACCAAGCGGCTGCGGATCCTGGAGGACCGCGCCCTCGTGGCACGGCGACCCGACGACCGCGACCGCCGGGTCGCCCACCTGTCGCTGACCGACGAGGGCCGGGAGCTCATCGACCGGCTCATCCCCCACCAACTCGGCTACGAGCAGGCGCTGCTGGAAGGCCTGGGCACCGCCCGCCAGACGGAGCTCGCCGAGACCCTCGCGGAGCTGCTGGTACTGCTGGAAGGACGGCTGGGCGGGCTGCAGCCCTGAGGGCCGGGGGCGTCCGGGGCGGGCGGCGGAATCGGGCACCGGCTACGGCGTCGGCGTCGACACCGGCGGCGTGAAGATGTCCTTCACCCGACAGGTCTGGTCCGGCATGGGCTTGCCGCTCGTGCCGGACAGGTCCACCGTCACCTCCTCCGGAGGCAGATCCCCCGGCACCGCGTTGTGCACCGCCGTGCACACCACCTGCTGACGCGCCACGGGCGACAGCCGGCCGGCGTCCCCCGACAGCCGGATCCTCACCTTGCCCTGCTCGGTGGCGATCGCCACCACCCTTACGTCCCGCGGGAGTTCGGAGTACAGGCCCCGCATCCGCTCCGCGTCGTTGGGCCCCTTCATCAGGAGCTGCACGGCCTCCTCCGCGGTCACCTCGCCGCCTGCGGGCCGGTGGAGCGGGAGGACGCCGCCGGGCTGGCTCGCGAAGTAGAGTATGGCGTCCTCCACCCGGGTGCCGGGGCGCTTCACGCCCGTGGCCGGCAGACCGACCTCGACGACGTCGGTCGGCTCGATGCCGCAGCCGGCGAGCACACCGAGCAGCGCCGCGGAACCCGCGGACACGGTCATCGCGCGTCGTGCCCTCATACCTCCTCCTCTCCGGTGCGCAGCGGCAGGTCGACGGTGAACACCGCGCCTCCCGCAGGTGCGTTGGCGGCCATCACGGTGCCGTGGTGCAGGCGGACGTTCTCCGAGGTGATGGCGAGTCCCAGGCCGCTGCCCTCGGAGCGGACGCGGGCGGCGTCGGCCTTGTAGAAGCGGTCGAAGACGTGCGGGAGCACCTCGGGGTCGATGCCGGGGCCGTTGTCCGCGACCTCGATCAGCAGCCGGTCCTCGCCCCGGTCGGGATGCCGGGCCACGCGCACGGCGATGCCGACGGGCTCCCCGCCGTGCCGCAGGGCGTTGCCGATCAGGTTGGCCACGACGACATCGATGCGCCGCGGGTCCAGGCGGGCCCGTACGCCCCGGGGCAGGTCGGTGGTGACCTTGTCCTGCCAGCCGCGGGCCTGGACGGTCTTGCGCACGGTCTCGGCCACGTCGACCTCGTCCAGGTGCAGGGCGGCGGCGCCGGCGTCGAAGCGGGAGATCTCCATCAGGTCCTCGACCATGCGGGCGAGCTTCCCGGTCTCCTCGCTGATGAGGCGCACGGCGTAGGCGGTGTCGGGGTCGAGCCCGGCGGCGTCCTCGTCGAGGACGTCGACGACGGCGGTCATCGCGGCGAGCGGGGTGCGCAGTTCGTGCGAGACGTCGGCGGCGAAGCGCCGGGAGTTGGCCTCCATACGGCGCAGCTCGGCGACGTTCTCCTCCAGGGCGGCGGCCATGTCGTTGAACGTGCGGGAGAGATCGGCGAGTTCGTCGCGGCCGGTGACCTTCAGCCGGGTGTCCAGCTCGCCCTCGGTGATCTTCTGGGTGGCGCGGCGCAGTTCCCGCACGGGCCGCAGCACGCCGCGCGCGGCGATCAGGGCGGGCACGACGGACAGGGCCAGGGCCGGGACGGCCCCGGACTGGGCGGCGTTGACGAGGGCGCGCACGTTGGCCTCGTCCTCGCGCAGCGGCACGAGCGCGTAGACCTCCAGCCCGGACTTCTCGGAGCTGTCCCGGTAGGTGACGGGCAGGCCGATCACGAGCACGGGGTCGCCGTCGAGGTCGATGCGCTGGAAGGCGGCGACACCGGCGCCGACCTTGTCGCGCACACCGGGCGGGAAGCGGACGTCCATGTCCTTGCCCAGGCCGACGTTGTCGGGCTGCATGCGCCCGCCCTTGTAGCGGGCGTGGACGAACCAGTGCTGCGTCTGCCCGGCGCGCTCCAGGCCCTGGGTGAACTTCAGCAGGTCCGTGTTCGACGGCGGGAAGCGCAGGTCGGGCACCTGGGAGGCGACCTGCGAGCGCAGCTGCTGGACGGCGGTGTCCTGGGTGCGCTTGAGGATCGCGTTGCGCGCTTCCTTGAAGGTGAGGGCGGCGGTGATCAGCGCACTGAGCGCCGCGACCAGCAGGAAGCCGACGACCAGACGGGCGCGCAGGCCGCGTGCGACGGTGCCCAGGTCGGGGCGGCGCAGTACCGGTCGTCTCACAGCGGTACCACGTCTCACAGGGGACCGAAGCGGTAGCCGAAGCCTCGCACTGTCTGGATGTACCTGGGCGCGCGCGAGGAGTCCTCGACCTTGTTGCGCAGCCGCATGACGCAGGCGTCCACGAGCCGGGCGTCGCCGTGGTAGCTGTGCTCCCACACATGTTCCAGCAGCTGCTGGCGGCTGAAGACCCGGCCGGGGGTGGCCGACAGGTAGAGCAGCAGCTTCATCTCGGAGGGGGCGAGCGCCAAGTCCTGGCCGTTCTTGCAGACGAGCAGCCCGGCGCGGTCGATGGCCAGGTCCCCGTGGATCTCCGCGGGCCGGCCGGCGGCGGGCTCGGGACCGCCGCCGTCGCCGGGGGCGGCCCGGCGGAGGACGGCGCGGATGCGGGCCTCCAGAACCTCGCCGCGGGCGGGCTTGACGATGTAGTCGTCGGCGCCGGCTTCGAGACCGAGGACGACATCGATGTCGTCGCCGCGCGCGGTG
>NZ_JABBXF010000151.1 GCF_013030945.1 Streptomyces morookaense
CTTCGAGACCGAGGACGACATCGATGTCGTCGCCGCGCGCGGTGAGCATGATGATCGGGATCTGCTGGGTGGCCCGGATGCGGCGGCACACCTCGAAGCCGCTCTTGTCGGGCAGCATCAGGTCCAGCAGCACCAGGTCGGGGCGGAAGGTCTCCAGGGCCGCCAGCCCGTCCCCGCCGGTGGCCGCGGCCTCGACCTCGTGGCCGCGGCGGCGGAGGGTGAGGGTGACCCCTTCCCGGACGGCCCGGTCGTCCTCGATCAGAAGCACGCGTGACATGCGGCCAGTATCCGTCGTGCAATCACACAGATGTGCCCCAGGTCCCCCGATCGCAGGAACTGTCACCGACTCCTCATATTCCGACTCGTCTCATATTCCGTCGGCTCGTATTCCGTCGGCCCCCGGAAGCCCGAGGTGTTCCAGGAGCAGGCCCCGGAAGTCGCGGTCCCAGGCCGCGTAGCGGTGCCGGAGCCGGTCGCCGGGCCAGTCCGCCGGGAGCAGCGGGGCGGGCAGGACGGGGTCGTCGAGCAGGTGGCGCAGGACGGCGGCCGAGACGGTGAAGCGCTCGGCCAGGTCGCCGGGCCGCCCGGGCAGGGCGTCGAGGGCCGCCTCCAGGGCGCGGGCCCGACGGGCCCAGCCGGCCAGGTCCCAGAGCGCGGCGGCGAGCTCCGCGGGGTCGCCCTCGGGGGCGCCGGTGAGGACCGTGCACTGCTCCGTCACCACGGCCGGGCGGGCCCGCAGGAGGTTGGCGGGGCGCAGCCAGCAGCCCTCGCGCAGTTCGGCCAGGCGCAGGACGGCCATGGCCTGGCGGAGCGCGGCCCGGTCGGAGGCGGTGCGGCGGTCGGGGACGACGACGGCGATCTCCCAGGTGCCGTCCCAGGGGCGGGTGCGCGGGGCGCGGCTGTCGTCCTGCCGGGCCTGGCGGGCCAGGAGCCGCTCGGTGAGCCGGTACGTGCCGTCTCGCTGTTCGAGGTCACCGGCGGCGACCATGCGGGTCAGGGCGGTGCGGATGGTGCCCTCGGCGGTGCCGAAGAGCTCGCCGACGCGGACCAGGGCACGGGCGGGCAGCGCGGGCGGGTGGTGGCCGAGGAGGGTGGAGAGCACGACCGAGCGCGCGGTCAGCGGCCGCAGGGAAAGCGGTCCGGTGCCGTCGCCCTCGTCCATGCCGTCCAGGTCATCCATGTCTGCCGCACCCCTGTTCATTACAGTCCTCCGTCACGCATCATAAAACTGTAATAGCGTCGCCGACCGGAGGCAGGTCACGCCATGAGCGCCACGCACGAAGTGTTCAACCAGGCTCCGCCCCTGACCGGCTTCACCACCGCCGACGACCCGGCGCTGCTGGAGGCGCTGCGCCGGGAGGGCGGCGGCTGGGGGGAGGCCGAGGTCCGTGCACTCGGCGCCCGGGCCGGGTCCGCGCAGGTGCAGGACTGGGCGCGGCTGGCGGAGGCGAACCCTCCGGTGCTGCACACCCACGACCGCTACGGCCACCGCATCGACGAGGTCGAGTTCCACCCCGCCTGGCACGAGCTGATGGCCGCCGCCGTGGAGACCGGCCAGCACGCCGCCCCCTGGGCCGACGCCCGTCCCGGCGCGCACCTGGTGCGCGCGGCCAAGTTCTACGTCTGGGCCCAGGCCGAACCCGGCCACGGCTGCCCGGTCTCCATGACCTACGCCGCCGTCCCCGCGCTCCGCGCCCAGCCCGAACTGGCCGCCGCCTACGAGCCGTTGCTGGCCTCGCGCACCTACGACCACGGGCTGCGCCCGCCGCTGGGCAAGCAGGGCCTGATCGCGGGCATGTCGATGACCGAGAAGCAGGGCGGCTCCGACGTCCGCGCCAACACCACGACCGCCGTGCCCGCCGGCGACGGCTCGTACACGATCACCGGGCACAAGTGGTTCACCTCGGCCCCGATGAGCGACGTCTTCCTCGTCCTCGCCCAGGCCGAGGAGGGCCTGACCTGCTTCCTGATGCCGCGCGTCCTGCCCGACGGCACCCGCAACGCGATGCGCCTGCAGCGGCTGAAGGACAAACTCGGCAACCGCTCCAACGCCTCGGCCGAGATCGAGTACGAGCAGGCCGTGGCCTGGCCGGTGGGCGAACCGGGGCGCGGCGTGCGCACGATCGTCGAGATGGTCAACATGACCCGGCTCGACTGCGTCCTCGGCTCCGCGGCCGGCATGCGGGCCGGGCTGCGGCAGGCGGTCCACCACGCCGCGCACCGGCGGGCGTTCGGTGCGGAGCTGGTCGACCAGCCGCTGATGCGCAACGTCCTGGCCGACCTGGCCGTCGAGTCCGAGGCCGCCACGCTGCTGGCCATGCGGCTGGCCGCGGCCGTCGACCGGTCCGTTGCGGGCGACGCCGCGGAGGCGGCACTGCGCCGGCTCGCGCTCGCCGCCGGCAAGTACTGGGTCTGCAAGCGCGGCAGCACACATGCCGCCGAGGCGCTCGAATGCCTGGGCGGCAACGGCTATGTCGAGGAGTCCGGCATGCCGCGCCTCTACCGGGAGGCACCGCTGCTGTCCATCTGGGAGGGCTCCGGCAACGTGGCCGCGCTCGACGTGCTGCGCGTGCTGCAGAAGGAACCGGCCGCGCTGGACGCCTGGTTCGCGGAAGTCGGCGCGGCGGCCGGGGCCGATGCCCGGCTCGACGCGGCGGCCGCGCGCGTAGGTACCCTGCTGGGCGAACTGTCCGACCCCGCACGGGCCCAGCTGCTCGCGCGGCGCCTCGCCGAGCAGCTCGCACTCGTCCTGCAGGGCAGCCTGCTGGTGCGGCACGGCGACCCGGCCGTCGCGGACGCCTTCTGCGCCTCGCGGCTCGGCGGGGACTGGGGGAACGCGTTCGGCACGCTGCCGGCCGGTGCGGACCTCGGCGCGATCCTGGCCCGCGCCTCGGTGAAGGAGGCCTGATGGCGGCGCGCGCGGTGCGCGTGGAGCGGCAGGGGTTCGTCACGACGGTCGTCCTCGCGCGGCCCGAGGTGCGCAACGCGGTCGACGGGCCGACGGCCGATGAACTGGCCGACGCCTTCCGGGCGTTCGACGCGGACGAAACCGCACGGGTGGCCGTGCTGTGGGGCGAGGGCGGCACGTTCTGCGCGGGCGCCGACCTCAAGGCGATGGGCACCGGGCGGGGCAACCGGGTGGCGGAGGACGGCGACGGCCCGATGGGGCCGACGCGGCTGCGGCTGACGAAGCCGGTCATCGCCGCCGTGAGCGGCCATGCGGTCGCGGGCGGGCTGGAGTTGGCGCTGTGGTGCGACCTGCGGGTGGCGGAGGAGGACGCCGTCTTCGGCGTCTTCTGCCGGCGGTGGGGCGTCCCGCTCGTCGACGGGGGTACCGTGCGGCTGCCGCGGCTGGTCGGGGCGGGGCGGGCGATGGACATGGTGCTGACGGGGCGGCCGGTGGGGGCGGCCGAGGCCCTGGCGACAGGGCTCGCCGATCGCCTCGTGCCGGCGGGGCGGGGGCGGGCCGCCGCGGAGGAACTCGCCGCGGAGATTGCGCGGTTCCCGCAGGCGTGTCTGCGGGCCGATCGGGCGTCGCTGCTGGGGCAGGAAGGGCTGACGGAGGAGGCGGCCATGGCCGCCGAACTGGCCGGGGGACGGGCCGTGTTGCCGGAGGTGACGGCGGGTGCTGCCCGCTTCGCGGCCGGGGAGGGACGGCACGGGGCGTTCGGGTAGGGGGTGTCCGCAGGCGCGTCGTGGCTGATCGTGCAGTTCCCCGCGCCCCTTGCGGGGCG
>NZ_JABBXF010000152.1 GCF_013030945.1 Streptomyces morookaense
TGCGTGTCCCGGCTGGAGTCGGGCACCCCGCCCGGCACCAGCGGCACCGCACCCCGCCGCTGCGGCCCGGCGGCCGCAACGGGCGCCGGCGCCGCGGCACCCGCTTCCGGACGGGCGGCGCCGGGCGCCTCCTCCGGTTCGTCGATGTCCAGCGGCGGCAGCCCGGCCAGCGACGGCAGCAGCTCCCGCAGCCGTGCCCCCAGCTCGGTGGCCCGCAGCCGCGAGGCGGGGGCCTTGGCGAGGCACTGCACGACGAGCTGCCACAGCTCGTCGGGGATGCCCGGCAGCGGCGCCACCGTCTCCGTCACGTGCCGCCGCAGCACCGCGCCCGGGTGCCCGCCGCCGAACGGCGTGAAACCGGCCAGGAGCTCGTAGAGCACGGTCGCCAGCGCGTAGACGTCGACGGAGGCCCGCGGCGGCAGGCCCTCGATGATCTCGGGGGCGAGGTAGTCCGGCGTGCCGATGATGCTGCGCTGGCCCGGCGTGCGGCCGCCGGAGCCGCCGGGGCCGCCGCCCGGGGAGTCGACGAGGCGGGCGATGCCGAAGTCCGTCAGCAGCGCCTGGTGCGCGCCGCCGGGGCCCAGCGGGCCCTGCATGTCCAGCAGGACGTTCTCCGGCTTGACGTCGCGGTGGATGATGCCGGCCGCGTGGGCGGCGGCGAGCCCGTCGGCGACGTCGGCGACGATGGCGACCGCGGCCTCGGGCGCGAGGCGGCGCTCGCGGTCGAGCCGGGTGCGCAGGTCCGTGCCCCGGATGAGGTCCATGACGAGCGCGAGGTCGGCGCCGTCGACGACGAGGTCGCGGACGCCGACCACGTTCGGGTGGTCGAGACCGAGGAGGGCCGCGCGTTCCTGGACGAAACGGCCGACGAGCTCCTGGTCGGAGGAGAGGTCCTCGCGCAGAAGCTTGATCGCGACCGGCCCCTCGGGACCGTCGCCGAGCCACACCGTCCCGGCACTGCCACGGCCGAGGACCTGGTGGGCGGTGTACCGGCTGCCGATCTTCCGTGCCAAGACTGTTCCCCGACTCCTCCGTCATCCGGCCGTCTTGCGACTGGCGCGCTGGCGCTGGCGACCAAGCTACTGCCAACCGTCACCGGGAACGCAGAAAAACCCCCGCCGGTGTCGACATATCGATGACGTCACCGGCGGGACTGCCAGGTCGCGGGGCGTACGGGGCTACCCGTGGGAACCGAGATTCGACACCCAGTCCTTGACGGCGGTGCCCCAGCTCCAGAGCGTGTCCCAGTACCCCTTGCCGTCGGCCACCCATGACTTGAGCGGGGTGAACTCCCAGAGCAGCCAGGAGCCGACGACCAGCAGCACGATCATGAACAGGCAGCCCTTGAGGCAGCCCAGGCCGGGGATCCGCATGGGGTTCGCACTGCGCTGCCGCGGCGGGCGCGGCTCCCGGCGCGGGGCCGGCTCGGGGGCCGGCGGCGGGGCGTACGGCTGCGGCGCGGGCTGCTGGTAGCGCGGCTGCTGCCGCTGGGACCGCTGCTGAGGCTGGGGCTGCGGCGGCTGCCGCCGGGGCGGACGCTGCTGCTGCGGCTGCGGCGCGTAGGGCTGCGGCTGGGGCGCGTACTGCTGCGCGTAACCCTGCTGCCCGTAGGGCTGCCCCTGCTGTCCCTGCTGCCCGGACCGGCCGCCGTACTGCTGCTGTTGGGCCTCGCGGCGCGTGGGGCGGCGGCGCAGCGGGTCATCGGCGGGGTCGAGGTACTGCAGCTGCGTCTGCTCGTTGCGGTCGCGGGCGGCGGCCATCTGCGTCTGCCACGGGTGCGGGCCGTCGGCCTGCGGGGCTCCGGGCGGGACGGGCGGCATGACGCGAGTGGGGTCGCCGCCCTGCCCGGCGGCGGGGCCGGTGGGCGGGAGCACCTGGGTGGGGTCGGCGTTCGGGCCGCCGCCCCTGGACAGCACCTGCGTCGGGTCCGCGTTCGGGCCGGTGCTCGGCAGGACGCTGGTCGCGGCGTTCGGGTCGTACCCGCCCGGCTGCTGCGCGGACAGCACCTGCGTGGGGTCGGCGTCGCCGGAAGCCGGGACGCCGGGCATGCCGGGGGCGGTGCCCTGGCCCGTGCCCGGCACCGTGGCCGGCTGCGGGTCGGGCGCGAGGAGCGCGGCGACCCCGAGGGCCGCCTCGGCCTGGTCCGGGGAGGCGTGCACGCCGACGCCCGCGGCGACGACGCGCAGGGCGCGGGCGAGGTTCTCGGCGCTGGGCCGCACCTCGGGCCGCTTGCTCAGGCAGCGCTCGATGACCGTCCACAGCGGCTCGGGGACGGTGGTGGGGCGGCGCGGCTCGGCGCTGAGGTGCTGGTGCAGGACCTCGAGCGCGGTCGCGCCGGCGAACGGCGGGCGGCCGGTGACCAGTTCGTACAGCAGGATGCCCGCGCCGTAGATGTCGACGGCGGAGGTCTGCGGACGGCCCTCCGCGGACTCGGGCGCGACGTACGCGGGCGTGCCGACGAATTCATGGGTGCGGGTGAGGCCCGGGGAGTCCGCGAGGCGCGCGATGCCGAAGTCGGTGAGCATCGGGTGCATCTGTCCGCCGTCGCTCTTGAGGAGGACGTTGGCGGGCTTGAGGTCGCGGTGCACGATGCCGTCGGCATGGCTGGCGGCCAGGGCGTCGGCGATCTGGGCGGTGAGGAGGGCGGCGGCCACGGGGGTGAACGGGCCGTTCTCGCGCAGGTAGCGGTGCAGGTCGGGACCGTCGATCAGGTCCATGACGAGCGCCAGCAGATCGCCCTCGACGACGAGGTCGCGGGTGCGGACGATGTTGGGGTGGGTCAGCCGGAGCAGGACGGAGCGCTCGCGCAGGAACCGCATGACGACGTCGGCGTCATTGGCCAGCTCCTCCTTGAGGACCTTGATCGCAACGGTCTCGCCGGGCTGCCCGGCGACGGCCGCCTCGGCACCGGCCGCCTCCCTCTGGCGGGCTCGCCAGACGGTGCCCGTGGCTCCGCGTCCGAGCGGCTCCTCGAGCAGGTACTTGCTGCCTACCGGCCGCACGTCATGCGCTCCCTGGTCGTGATCTGCTGGGTCTGAATCGGCCTGGCCCCGTACTCGGCCTTCCGCCCACTGTAGTGCCGGTCCGGAGGCCGCCGGCGGCCGTGATGCGGATGCGGCACCACGGGCTCACGGGGAAGACGCGACGCGAGCGGGGATGGTTGCCGGCGGCGTGGCGGCCGACTGGGGCGACCGCACGCTTTCGGCAAGAAACCGCAAGAAACAAGCCGGTTCACGGACACGGACAGCACACAGGAAACAACAAATCGGCCACCGGCTGACAGTGATGCAGGAGTGCCCCCATCCTCGGAGGGTCGTTCAAGATCACGAATTGGCTCGCACCGGGCGCGTTGTCGGCGGCAGGTGCGAGG
Source organism: Streptomyces morookaense (assembly GCF_013030945.1). Lineage (GTDB taxonomy): Bacteria > Actinomycetota > Actinomycetes > Streptomycetales > Streptomycetaceae > Streptomyces > Streptomyces morookaensis. Next base: position 3,371 of record NZ_JABBXF010000152.1, read on the forward strand.
ATGCTCGCAGCACGGATGCGGCGGGGAGGGAGCGGGAGGCCCCGCGCGACGTGGTGACCTGTACGTGCCGATGCGCCCGTGCACGGCCGGAGGGGACGAGCCGCCCCCGCCCGGCCGGCCGGGGCAGGAAGGGACCGTTGACGGCGATGCAGATCCGGCTGACCGTCCTCGGGCCGCTCGGCGGCCACACCCACGGCGCCGCCGCGGCGGCGCACGTCTCGTGCGACGTCCTGGTGACGGCCCCCGTGGGCACCGCCCTCGCCGGCGTCGCGAGCGGCCTCGCGGCCGCCGTCGCCGCGGCCGGCTCCGACCTCGGCACGGGTGCCGTCGCGGTCTACGCCGGCACCGAGCGCCTCGACCTGCAGCGCTGCGCACTCGGCGAGCCGCCGCTGATCGACGGCGCCGTCCTGTCCCTGAACGCCCCGGCCGACCCCGAGCGGCACGCGGGCGTCCTGCTGTCCGGCGTCCCCGAGTCCGCCGCCCGGCTGCACGTCGTGTCCGGCCCCGACGCGGGCGGGGTGCACCTGCTGCACGGGGGCGAGGTGCGGGTGGGCCGCTCCAGCGGGGCGGACGTGCCGCTGGACGATCCGGACGTGTCCCGGCTGCACTGCGCGGTCACACTGTCCGACGACGACGGCAGCATCACCCTGCACGACCTGGGCTCGACGAACGGCACGGTCCTCGACGGCGAGCGCGTGGACGGCCGGGCCGTCCCCTTTCCCCCCGGTTCCCTGCTGCGGGTCGGCGAGTCGACCCTGATCCTCCATGCGGGCCCCGGCGACGGCGCCGAGGCGACTCCGCGGGTCCTGCCGGCGTCGCCGGACGGCGAAGGGCACCTGCGGGTGGGGCAGTTGACCTCGCCGGGCCGATCCGTGAAGCTGCCGGGGCAGCAGGGTGTGGTGGGGGGGCAAGGAGGAAGTCCCTTGCCCCATGGAGCGGTTCGGCCTGGTGGGCGGGGCGAACACGATGCCGTTCGCCCCGGCGGGCAGCCGGCCGCGCCGGGAGGCGGCGGGGCGCCCTTGGCGGGGCAGCCCGCTGCGGGGGTGCCCACGGCGGCCTCGGCGTACGGCGCCGGGCAGCACGCCGCGGGGGCGCCGGTGGCGGGCGCGGGTGATGGGGGTCGAGCAGCCGCGTACGACGCGGGGCAACGTGTTCCGGGAGCGTCCACGGGGGCGGTGGCCGACGGCGGACAGGCGGGCGCGTACGGCGCCGGGCAAGCCCCGGGAGCGCCGACGACGGCCTCGGCCGACAGCGGGCGGGCAGGCGCGTACGACGCGGGGCACCAGGCGCCGGGAGCGCCCCGGACGGCCGCCTACAGCACGGGGCAACACGCCCCGGCAACGAACCTGACGGCCGACGGCGGGCGGGCGGGAACGTACAGCGCAGGGCAGCACGCCGCGGGGATGCCGACGACGGCCCCGGCCACCGACGAACGGGCGGGCGCGTACGGCGCGGGGCACCAGGCGCCGGGAGCGCCGTCGACGACCGTGGACGGGCGAACGTCCGCCTACAGCACGGGACAGCACGCCCCGGGAACGCACCTGACGGCCGACGGCGGACGAACGGGCGCGTACAACGCAGGGCCACGCACCCCGGGGACGCCGACGGCAGCATCGGCCGACGACGGACGGATGTCCTCGTACGGCCCGGGGCAGCACGCCCCGGCAACACCCCAGGCAGCCAACAGCGGACAGGCGCCCGCGCACAGCCCCGGGCGGCACGCCCCCACGGCGCCCGCGGCCGACAGCGGGCGGGCATCCTCGTACGGCCCGGGGCAGCACGCCCCAGGAACACCCCAAGCAGCCAACAGCGGACAGGCGTCCGCACACAGCCCCGGGCGGCACGCCCCCACGGCGCCCGCGGCCGACAGCGGGCGGGCATCCTCCTACAGTGCCGGGCAACACGGCCTCGGAACGCCGGCCGACGCCGGACAGGCGTCCGCGTACAACGCCGCCC
>NZ_JABBXF010000153.1 GCF_013030945.1 Streptomyces morookaense
CTACAGTGCCGGGCAACACGGCCTCGGAACGCCGGCCGACGCCGGACAGGCGTCCGCGTACAACGCCGCCCAGCACGCCCCCGGAGTGCCCACGGCCGCCCCGGCCCCCGACGGGCGGACGCCCGCGCACGGCACCGGGCGTCCCGTCCCGAGGGTGCCCGCGCAGCCGACCGGTGCGGGGGCGGCAGCGGCCCCGGTGACGGTGCCCCCGCAAGCCGCCGCACCCGATCATCCGCCGGCCGCCGGTCCCACCGGCTACGCCACCGGAACGCTCGGTCCCGACGGCGGCACCGTCCGCCGCCCCGCGCCCGCCCGCTCCGGCTGCGCCGGCACCGTCCACGGCACCGGCTCCGTCTCCTTCGCCCCGGGCGGCGGTCACGACGACACCGGTCACGAAACCCTCGGCGGCCGCGGCCTGCCCCTCGCCGTCGAGGCGGAGGCGGCGGCGGACGAGGCCGGACCGCGGCGCGGCAAGCGCGGCCGCGGGATAGGGGCCTGGGCCCGGCGGCTCACCGCCGGGCGGGGCACCGCGCAGCGCGGGAGCGGCGAGGACCCCGAGGCGGACGGCCCGGAGAGCGAGGCGGAGCAGGCGCTCGCCACCGCCGCCGCGCTGCGCGAGCGCTGGCCCGATCCGGCCACCGTGCTGCTGACGGCCCTCGGGCCCGGGCCGCGGCTGTGGGAGCGCGGGCCGGACCACGCCGACCTGCTCACCGTCCGGCTGGGCACGGCCGACCGCGGCCTGCTGCCCTCCGTTCCGATCACCGTCGGCCTGCGCCAGGCCGGTTCCCTCGGACTCGCCGGGCCGCGCGAGCGGCTGTCCGGGCTCGCCCGGTCCGTGCTGGCCCAGCTGGCCGCCCTGCACCGCCCGGCCACGCTCGAATACGTGCTGATCAGCGCGGACCGCGCGCGCCCCGCCGAGGAGCGGCTGGCCGAGTGGTCCTGGCTCGGCTGGCTGCCGCATGCGCGGCCCGCGCACGGGCAGGACTGCCGGCTGCTGCTCGCGTACGACCGCGAGCAGGCCGAGGCCCGCACGGCCGAGCTCGTCCGCCGCCTGGACGACGGCCCGCTGGGCCCCGGCTGGGCCACGGCACCCCCCGAGGCGGTGACCGCGGCGGCCCGACAGCACCGCGGCCCGCACACGGTGCTGGTCGTCGACGGCGACCCCGGCTCCCCGGCGCTGCGGGACACCGTCGCCCGGCTGGCCGGGAGCGGCGCGGCGGCCGGCATCCACGTCGTCTGCCTGGCGGAGGCCCCCGCCACCACGCCCTCCTCCCCCGTGTCGGCCACCCTCGCCACGGCCCAGGCCGCCTCCCCCGCGTTCGCGCAGTGCGGGGCGGTGGCCCTGCTGAGCGGTGACGTGGCCACGGTCGTGCAGGTCATCCAACGCGCCCCGGCGGGTTCGCAGGGCCCCGTCGTGCCCGCGGTGGTGCCGGCCGTCGCGGGCACGACGCTGGTCGCCGCCGTGGACGCGGTGTCGGCCGCCTGGGCCGAGCGGTTCGCCCGGGCGCTGGCCCCGCTGCGCATGGCGGAAGGCACCGGCGCCGACGGGGGCGCCCGCGTGGCGGCCGTACTGCCGCGCACGGCACGGCTGTTGGACGAGCTGGGGCTCGCCCGCGCCACGCCCGCCTCGCTCACCGCCCGCTGGGCCG
>NZ_JABBXF010000154.1 GCF_013030945.1 Streptomyces morookaense
ACCGCCGCTCGGCAGCGCCTGCATCAGGGCGGCCCGCGCCGACACCAACTTGGCCGCGTCCTCCAGCGACAGGACCCCGGCCACGTGGGCCGCGGCGATCTCGCCCACCGAGTGACCGGCCACATGGTCCGGCCGCACACCCCACGACTCCAGCAACCGGAACAGCGCCACCTCGACCGCGAACAGGGCGGGCTGCGTGCACCCGGTCTCGTCCAGCGACTCCGCGTCCACATCCACCGGCGCGGTCAGGTGGGCGCAGACCTGGTCGTACGCCTCAGCGAACACGGGGAACGCCGCATACAACTGCCGTCCCATGCCCAGGCGTTGCGAACCCTGCCCCGAGAAGAGGAAGCCGGTCCTGCCATCGGCCGGGCGCCCCAGCACCACGTTCGCCGCCGGCTCGCCGGCCGCCAGGGCGGCGAGGCCCTGGCGGAGCTCGGCCGCGTTCCCGCCGACGACCGCGGCGCGGTGCTCCAGCACCGCTCGTGTCGTGGCCAGCGAGTACGCGACATCGGCCGACGGCACGTCGCCGTCCACGCAGGACAGCAGCCGCTCGGCCTGGGCCTGCAGCGCCGTCCCGCTCTTCGCCGACAGCACCCACGGCACGACCGGGGTCGCCGTCCGCAACGGCTCGACGGCAGGGGCCTCTTCGTCCTCGGCGGGCTCCTCCACCGCCTCTTCGATGACGATGTGCGCGTTGGTGCCGCTGATGCCGAACGAGGAGATACCGGCCCGGCGCGGCTGTTCCGACGCGGGCCACTCCACGGCCTCGGTCAGCAGCTGCACCGCGCCGGCGGACCAGTCGACCTGCGGGGTCGGCTCGTCCACGTGCAGGGTCTGCGGCAGCACGCCGTGCTGCATCGCCATCACCATCTTGATCACACCGGCCACACCGGCGGCCGCCTGCGTGTGACCGATGTTGGACTTCAACGAGCCGACCAGCAGCGGGCGTTCGGCGGGGCGGTCCTGGCCGTAGGTGGCGATGAGCGCCTGCGCCTCGATCGGGTCGCCCAGGTTCGTGCCGGTGCCGTGCGCCTCGACCGCGTCCACGTCGGCGGGCGACAGTTCCGCCGAGGTCAGTGCTTCGAGGATGACACGCTGCTGCGACGGGCCGTTCGGAGCGGTCAGGCCGTTGGACGCGCCGTCCTGGTTGACGGCGCTGCCGCGGACGACCGCGAGCACCTCGTGGCCCAGCCGGCGGGCGTCCCGCAGGCGCTCGACCAGCAGCAGGCCGACGCCCTCGGACCAGGACGCGCCGTCCGCGGCCGCCGCGAAGGACTTGCAGCGGCCGTCGGGGGCGAGGCCCCGCTGTCGGCTGAACTCCACGAAGGCGCTCGGACCCGCCATGACCGTGACGCCGCCGGCGAGCGCCATCGAGCACTCGCCGTTGCGCAGCGACTGGACGGCCAGGTGCAGCGCGACGAGCGACGACGAGCACGCCGTGTCGATCGTGACTGCGGGGCCCTCGAAGCCGAGGGTGTAGGCGATGCGTCCGGAGGCGACGCTGCCGGAGTTGCCCGTGCTGAGCAGTCCTTCGACGCCGTCCGGGAGGACGCCCGGGGTGAAGCCGTAGTCGTGGTACATCAGTCCGGCGAAGACCCCGGTGCGGCTGCCCTTCAGCGAGGCGGGGTCGATGCCCGCCCGTTCGAAGGCCTCCCAGGATGCCTCCAGCAGCAGCCGCTGCTGCGGGTCCATCGCGAGGGCCTCGCGCGGCGAGATGCCGAAGAAGGCCGCATCGAAGTCCGCCGCGTCGTGCAGGAAGCCGCCCTGCCGGGTGTAGACCTTGCCGGGCCGCTCGGGGTCGGGGTCGTAGAGCGAGTCGACGTCCCAGCCACGGTCCCCGGGGAACTCCGAGATCGCGTCGCCGCCCCCGGCCAGCAGCCGCCACAGCTCCTCGGGGGAGTTCACGCCACCGGGGAACCGGCAGCTCATCCCCACGATGGCGATGGGCTCCCGGTCCCGGCTCTCCAGTTCCCGTACGCGCCGCCGGGCCTGGCGCAGGTCGGTGGTGGCCCGCTTGAGGTAGTCCCGGAGCTTGTCTTCGTTCATCATGATGTGCCCGCCCCTTTTGGCCTCTTGTGGCCTGCGCAGTTCAGGAGATGCCGAGTTCGTCGTCGAGCAGCTCGTACAGCTCCTCGTCGCTGGCCGAGCTGAGGTCGTCTTCGTCCTCGGCATCGGTGGCGCGTCCCGGGCCGGCCGGCTCGTCCCCGTTCCAGCGGGCGAGCAGCGCCTGGAGACGCATGTTGATCTTGGTGCGGGTGACGTTGTCCGCGTCCGCGGTGTCCAGAGCGGCGGCGAGGCGGTCGATCTCGTCGAACACCGACCCCGTGCCGTCCGTGCCGCCGGGGAGGTCCTTCAGCACCCGCTGGGCGAGGTCCTCGGGCGTCGGGTGGTCGAAGACCAGGGTTGCGGGGAGCCGCAGGCCCGTGGCCCTGTTGAGCCGGTTGCGCAGCTCCACGGCGGTCAGGGAGTCGAAGCCCAGGTCGCCGAAGGCCTGGTCGGGGCGGACGGATTTGGCCGAGCTGTGGCCGAGCACGGTGGCGACCTCGGACCGGACGAGGTCCAGCACCGCCTCCGCGCGCTCGCCCTCGGGCAATTCCGCGATCCGCTGTGCCTGCGGTACGGCCGAGGCCCGGTCCGTGCGCCGCGGCCGGCCGCCGACCAGCGACCTCAGCAGCGGCGGCACCGGGGCGGCCGCGTTCCGCAGGGCAGCGGTGTCCAGCCGGGCCGCCACCACCAGCGGATGGTCCAACACCAGTGCGGCGTCGAGCAGTTCGAGGCCGTCCTCGTCGGACAACGGCAGCACGCCGCCGCGGGCGAGCCGGGCCCGGTCGGTTCCGTCGAGGTCCCCCGTCATGGTGCCGGTCCGCTGCCACAGACCCCAGGGCAGGGACACCGCGGGCAGCCCCTGCGCCCGGCGGCGCCTCGCGAAGGCGTCCAGGAAGGCGTTGGCCGCGGCATAGTTGGCCTGGCCGGGGGTGCCGAGCGTACCGGCGAGCGAGGAGAAGACCACGAACGCCGAGACATCGCCGGTCAGTTCGTGCAGGTTCTGCACGGCGTCCGCCTTCGGGCGCAGCACGGCGTCCAAGCGCTCCGGAGTGAGCGAACCGATCACACCGTCGTCCAGGACTCCGGCCGTGTGCACGACGGCGGTCACCGGCACGCCGGCCAGCGCCGCGGCCAGTGCGTCCCGGTCGGCCACGTCGCACGCGGCCCACGTCACCTCGGCGCCCGCGGCGGCCAGTTCGGCCTGCAGTTCCGCCGCGCCCTCGGCGTCCGCGCCGCGCCGGCTCATCAGGAGCAGGCTGCGCACGCCGTGCCGGGTGACCAGATGCCGGGCGAGCAGCCCGCCCAGGGCACCGGAGGCGCCGGTCAGCAGGACCGTGCCGGTGCCGAAGTCCGGTGCGCCCTGCGGGGTTTCGGCGCCGGCCCGGGCGAGCCGGGGCAGCAGCAGCGCGTCACCGCGCAGCGCGGCCTGGGGTTCTCCGGAGGCGAGGAGCCGGGGCACTGCCGTCGTCACCAGCTGGTCCCAGCCGGTCGCCTCTTCGGCGTCGAGGAGGACGATCCGGTCCGGGTTCTCCGACTGCGCCGACCGCACCAGGCCCCACACAGCCGCCTGTACCGGGTCGTCGCCGGGGTCGACCGCGCCCCGGGTCACCAGCACCAGGCGTGCGGGACGGTCCTCGGCCAGCCACTGCTGCACCAGGCCGAGCACCTCGGCCAGGACCGTGCGGACCCGTTCGGCGTCCGTGCCGGCCGGTCCGGCCGGGCACGGCACGACGACGGCGTCCTCGTCCGTCTCCGGTGCGGAGACGAGGGAGGCGATGTCGTCGTAGGCCCGGACGGACAGGCCGGTGGCCTCGGGCGGCGTGGCGAGCGGCGTCCACTCCACGGTGAACAGCGCGTCGCGGGTGCCGGTGCGGAGCTGGTCCGCCGACACCGGGCGCAGCGTCAGCGATTCCACCGACACGACGGGCCGGCCCGTGCCGTCGGCGGCCGTCAGCCGCACCGCGTCCCCGCCGGCCGCGGACAGCCGCACCCGCAGGGCGGCGGTTCCGGTGGTGTGCACGGTGACGCGGGACCAGGCGAAGGGCAGCAACGGCCCGTCGGCCGCCGGTACGAGGCCGCCCGCGCCGAGGGCGTGCAGGGCGGAGTCGAGCAGGGCCGGGTGCACGCCGAACGCACCGGCGTCCGCGCCTGCTTCCTCGGGGACGGCGAGTTCCGCGTAGACCTCGCCGTTGCCGCGCCAGGCGGCGCGCAGGCCCTGGAACAGCGGTCCGTAGCTCAGGCCGAGGTCGGCCAGGCGGTCGTAGAAGCCGTCGAGGTCGACGGGCTCCGCGCCAGCCGGGGGCCAGCTGTGCAGGTCGGCGTCGGCGTGGGCCGTGCCCGTGGCGAGGGTGCCGGTGGCGTTGCGGACCCAGGTGCCGTCCTCGCCGCGCGAGTGCACGCTCAGCGGGCGGCGGCCCGCGTCGTCCGGGGCGCCCACCAGGACCTGGATCGCGACGCCGCCGCGCTCGGGCAGCACCAGCGGTGCCTGCAGGGTGAGTTCCTCCACGAGGTCGCAGCCGGTCTCGGCCGCGGCGTGGGCGGCCAGTTCGACGAAGCCCGTGCCCGGCAGCAGCACCGTGCCCAGCACCGCGTGGTCGGCCAGCCAGGGCTGGCTCTGCAGCGACAGCAGACCGGTCAGCAAGTGGCCTCCGGCGTCGGGCAGTTCCACCGCCGCACCCAGGAACGGGTGGTCGGCGGAGTCCAGTCCGGCCGCGCGCACGTCACCGGCCGCCGCCACCGCGTCGAGCCAGTAGCGCTCGTGCTGGAACGCATACGTCGGCAGGTCGACGCTGCGCGCCCCCGGTACGACCCCGTTCCAGTCGACGTCCGCGCCGTGCACGTGGGCCTGGGCCAGCGACAGCAGCAGCCGGTGCCGGCCGCCGTCGCCGCGGCGCAGCGTGGGGACGACCACGGCCTCGGCCTCGGCGGCCTCGATGGCGTCCTGGATGCCGGCCAACTGCACGGGGTGCGGGCTGACTTCGACGAACACGTCGTGCCCGTCGGCCAGCACGGACCGGATCGCGTCGTGGAACCGCACCGTCTGCCGCATGTTGCGGTACCAGTAGCCGGAGCCGAGCTCGCCCGCGGCCAGCTTCAGGCCGGTCACGGTGGAGTAGAACGGCACGGCGTCCGTGCGGGGCGTGATGTCGGCGAAGCCTTCCCGGGCCGCCGGCTCGACCTGCTCGATCTGCGGCGAGTGGGCCGCGTAGTCGACGGCGACCTTGCGGGACTGGATGCCGTGCTCCGCGCAGTGCGCGAGCAGTTCGTCCAGGGCGTCGAGGTCGCCGGAGACCACCACGGTGCCGGGGCCGTTCACGGCGCCGATGCCGAGCCGGCCGGACCAGCGGCCGATCAGTTCCTCGGCTTCCGCTTCGGGGAGCGTCACCGAGGCCATGCCGCCGCGGCCCTGGAGTCCGAGGACGGACAGGCTGCGGTGCGCGACGATGCGCGCCCCGTCCTCCAGGGAGATCGCCCCGGCGACGACCGCGGCGGAGACCTCGCCCTGCGAGTGTCCGACCACTGCGGCCGGGGTGACGCCGAAGGAGCGCCACACCTCGGCCAGTGCGACCGTCATCGCCCACAGCACGGGCTGCAGCACGTCGACGCGGTCCTGTTCCACGGCGGACTCGCCGCGCAGCACCTCGGTGAGCGACCAGTCGACGTGCGGCGCAAGAGCGCGCTCGCAGTCGGCGATCCGCTCGCGGAAGACCGGCGAGGTCTCCAGCAGTTCGGCCGCCATGCCGACCCACTGCGAGCCCTGGCCGGGGAAGACGAAGACGACCTTGCCGCCGGTGCGTGCCGTGCCGGTCACGACGTGGGACGGCGTGGAGCCGTCCGCGACGGCGGCCAGTCCGGTGCGGAAGTCCTCGGGGGTGTCCGCGACGACCACGGCGCGGTGCTCGAAGGCCGCCCTGGTCGTGGCCAGGGAGTACGCCATGTCGGCGGCGGGGACGGCCCGGCCGGCGTCCTGGCCGGCGTCCGTCAGGAAGGACGCGAGGCGGGCGGCCTGGGCCCGCAAGGCCGCTTCGGTGCGGCCGGAGAGCACCCACGGCTGGGCGGCGTCCGCGTCCGGCGCGGCCGGCAGTTCGGCCGGTGCGGGGGCCTGCTCGATGATCGTGTGGGCGTTGGTGCCGCTGACGCCGAAGGAGGAGATGCCGGCGCGGCGCGGCCGGTCCGCCTCCGGCCAGTCGACGGCCTCGGTCAGCAGGCGGACGTCACCGGCCGTCCAGTCGACGTGCGGGGTCGGCTCGTCCACGTGCAGCGTGCGCGGGAGCACTCCGTGACGCATGGCCATGACCATCTTGATCACACCGGCCACACCGGCGGCCGCCTGTGTGTGACCGATGTTGGACTTCAACGAGCCCAGCCACAGCGGCTGTTCCCCGGAGCGGCCCTGGCCGTACGTCGCGAGCAGCGCCTGCGCCTCGATCGGGTCGCCCAGCTTCGTGCCCGTGCCGTGCGCCTCGACGACGTCCACGTCGGCGGTCGAGAGCCCGGCGGAGGCGAGGGCCTCGCGGATGACGCGCTGCTGCGAGGGGCCGTTGGGGGCGGTCAGACCGTTGGACGCACCGTCCTGGTTGACG
>NZ_JABBXF010000155.1 GCF_013030945.1 Streptomyces morookaense
TCACCACCGACTATTTGCAACAGTGCCTCTTTTCTGGCGTCTTAACTTTCTCCTTCTCTCCGGGGCAACAAACAGCGCCCAGATGTACCATGAGGCCGCCGCTCTTTCCTCCGAGCTGGATACTCGTTGGTCTTACCGCTCCAAAGAGCTTATGACGCTCTACAGCAAGGCGAAATCCTATGAGGCTGGGGAACGTGTCGAGTTCGGCGGAAAGTCGTTTGCACCGCTATACACGCCCAAAAACGACACGCTGATCAACCTATTCCAGATCTCACAGCAAGAACAAGAGCAACTGAAGACGATTATCAGCACTGACGAGGCTCAGAAGCGCCGCAGAGAGCGCGATAGACTGCGTGATGAAGAACGTCGCCGCGCCGCTGGCCAGCTTGAGCGTGAAGCCTATGAAGCCAACTCATTGAGCAGGCAAAAGCCCTGGGAAGCTATGGGCATGAGCCGGGCTAAATGGTATCGCCTGGGCAAGCCTTCACCTCAACAAAACAGTGAGACAAGTCCCTCCCCTATTACTAATGGCGAAGCCTCAGCGGTTGCCCTTCAGGCGGCCAGGTGTAAAGCCGTTTAGATGGCTATTTCAAAGTGAGTGAGATTTCGTAACGGATGGCAGCCCTAGAGGCTGCTTTCTTTTGAGGGGTTAGCAGGCGTATAGCCATGCTGGATCTCAGTCTATCACTACCTGCTTAATATTCCACCTTTAGATCCGGCAGCAGTTCGACCAGGTGGCCAACTTACCAGGCACCGGCAGCAGCTCGACCGGGTGGCCAAGTTCAGATCTGGACGCCAGAAGGAAATCAACCAGGTGGCCAACTTACCAGGCACCGGCAGCAGCTCGACCAGGTGGCCAAGTTCAGATCTGGACGCCAGAAGGAAATCAACCAGGTGGCCAACTCACCAGGCATCGGCAGCAGCTCGACCAGGTGGCCCATTTCGTACGTACGAAATCAGGCGACGCTATGCGAAATCTTGGCGGCAATCCCCCGCGACTACGTGATTTTTTTAACGTAGAGCGCGCTTTTTCTTGCCATAGTAGGCCATTTTGGCCTATAATCTTAATTAAGAAGACCGGGCACCCGCCACGGTCAATACCGGAGAACTCCGATGATCCACACAGCTAACCGCACCTTTCACCAACTCTATCGAGAATGGATACGCGAACGCCGCGAGCATATGCACAACGTTTTGACCTGGGAGCGTGATCGTTACGGTGCTCGCCTCGTCGGTCTGTTTTATCGTTACTGCAAGGTGGCCAACCCCTTTCCCCGTTGCACTCTGAATACTCGGATCAACTACCGCGCCCATGCGGTGAATCTGCCAGATTGGCCAGCCCGCAGCCTGGAGCTGAATAAAATGTGGCTCAGTTGGAGAGAAAAAAAGTAGGCCGATTTGGCCTATTTTTTATTGTACCCGCTTGACACAATAGGCCAAAATGGCCTATTATATATCTCAGAAGGCCGGGCACCCGCCACGGTCAATACCGGAGAACTCCGATGATGCAAACAGAACTTAATCCCCTGATCTGCTCCCTGGTCGCCACCCCTCGCCGTATGGCTGCAATGCCCCGCTATGTAGGCCGTTTCTATGTGGTTTTCGAGTCGATGCTTTACCAGCAAATGAAAGGGCTCTGCCGCGAGTATCGCGGGGCTTATTGGCTTATGTGGGAGCTGTCGAACGGCGGCTTTTATATGGCTCCTGGGCGTCGTGATGAAATGCTGAACATCGAGGCCATGAACTACTTTAGTGGCCAAATGAGCGCCGATGCTGCCGGGATTACCGCTTGCCTCTACCTCTATAGCCATCTGTCATTTCACACAGAAGGCGCTGACCAGGAGCGGTTTTCAAGGCTGTATCACAGCTTGCGGGATTGGGCTTGTGAGCATGACGAAAAAGAGGCCATCTTGGCCGCAATAGACTAGCAACAGAAAGCCCCGGTGATGGCCGGGGCTCTTAAAGGAGGTGCATAGGTAGAAAAAGAAATGGTGCCCCTGGTATGGCTGCAACCAATCACAGGGGCTTTCACCGGTCAATTTGAGGATAAACGCGATGAATACGGATATTGTATCACTTGCAAAACACATTGGCGACGCTCTGACGGCCCGCCGCCCCGTTCATATGCCGCGCATGAAGATGCGGGAGCTTGGCTTGCTCTTGATTGAACTGAAGGCGTATCGGGAGGCCGCCGCGACCGTTACCCATTGATAAAAAAGCCCCGGCATTGACCGGGGCTATTTGAGGATTTATCGCATGATTAGACCTGAAACGCTTAGGCCGTTCGCTGAAGATTGGCAGGCTCCAACCGCCGATGAAATCAAAGAGGTGTTGGAGCTGATTAGGCAACGAAAAGGGCTTAGTAAGCCTCTCAGTGGCGTTGATGTCGCTGATCTCGTTGGTTTGCCTGGTGAGAGAGGCAGCGGAAAGGGAACCCGAACCTTCAGGCGTTGGGTGAGCAAAACCAACCCTAGCCCTATTGCTTATGGTGCCTGGTCTATCTTGGCCCACCTGGCAGGTTTCGGGGCTATATGGGACGCTGACCGGGATTGAAACCATGACCGAACATAAGGCCGAACGTGCTCCCTGGGGAGACTTCCCGGCAGTAGTGAGGAACGGCGATCTAAAGGATCTCTCTAAAGAACCTGAATACGAAGCCGCCAAACATGGCGACCACAAGGCGATGAGCTATAAGCGCATGAAGCCGGCCGAGGACGAATTGCATTGCGAGATCAAGGCGCTGCTTGATCGCGCCAAGGCTACCGACGACCAGGAGCGTAACGAGCCGGAGCTGGACATTCCTGCCGAGATTTCTCGCCGCGAGAAGCGCCTGGAGGCGATCCAGGCGGCAAAGGCGCGCCTGGAAGCGCGCCAGCGTGAAGCGGACCAGGCCCGGGGGCGCAGCGAAGACGATGGCCGCCGGCCTCGCCATCCGGATGGCTCGGACAAGGGCGGTGGCTCGTACAAACGCGAGTTTGGTGTGCCGGATGACCGTGATCAGGAAAGCTTCACCGATCCGGACAGCCGGATCATGAAACACGCCGGTGGTGGCTCCGAGCAGAGCTACAACGGGTACACAGCGGTCGATGCCGAGCACCAGATCATCGTGGCGGCGGAGTTGACCAACTGCGCCGCGGACAGTCAGGCGCTGCTGGGCATGCTGGCAGCAGTTCAGGCCAACACCGGAGAAATGCCGGCCCAGACGCTGGCGGATGCGGGATTCCGTAGTGAGGCTGTTCTGGCAAAGGTCGCCGATCACCACGGCGATGTCATCGTTGCCCTCGGCCGCGAGGGACGTGAAGATGCCAAGGTCAATGCCAAGACCCATCCGCATACGGCGGCGATTGCGGCGAAATTGAAAACGGAGCAAGGCGATGCAGCTTACCGCCGGCGCAAGTCGATCGTGGAGGCTCCGAATGGTTGGATCAAGGCGGTGATGGGATTGCGTCAGTTCAGCATGAGGGGCCTGGACAAGGTGCAAGCCGAGTGGAAGCTCGTCTGCATGGCGCTAAATCTGAGGCGAATGGCGTATCTGTGAGGGCGAAGGTTAAATGGGGCGGCTCAAATGCACCCCAGTCGTCATAACACGCCGCGCGCCGCAAGATTGGTATCCTTGGCGCCGACGCCTTGCCAATTGCAGAGAGCGCCGCCGCCATCGTCAGTGCTCTACAGAAAACCGGTCACACGGCTCTGCCGCGCAGACTCCTAGCCTAAATGTGACAGTGGTTGGTAATCCATGCCGCCCGCAAGGGCGGCGGTGGTGGGCCAATAGATGATTTTCAGAGCCTTACTGCCCGTTGACGCCCAATCCCTCGAGCGCGAGTCTAGCCGCAGCGGCGATGACGGCCTCGCTGTGCTTGTCATCCTTGTTAGGCGCCCGGGTGTAGACGGCCAACACAATAGGTGCGCGCCCAGTGGGCCAGACGACGGCATAGTCATTTGCCGTGCCATACACTCCGCAGGTTCCGGTTTTGTCTCCGACTGCCCAGTCTGCCGGCACCGCCGCGCGGATGCGGTGGTTGCCGGTCGTGTTTCCCTTTAGCCAATCAACAAACTGCTGCCGCTGCGGCGCAGCCAGTGCAGAGCCCAGTGTCAGTTTTTGTAAGCTTTCCGTCACGGCGCGCGGCGATGAGGTATCGCGCGCATCGCCTGGGATGGCGGAGTTCAGCTCCAGCTCCCAGCGGTCCAGACGGAACGTGGTATCGCCGATAGAGCGCATGAAGGCCGTCAGCCCGGCCGGGCCGCCCAACTCCTTCAGCAACAAATTGGCGGCGGCGTTATCACTGTATTGCACGGCGGCCGCGGACAGCTCCGCCACCGTCATGCCTGTTGTCAGATATTTTTCCGAGATGGGTGACCACGGAACCAGCGCATTTTTGCCGTAACGGATGGGTGTGTCCAGCAAGCCGGCCTGCTGCTGGCTGCGAGCCAGCACAGCGGCAGCAAGAAAGCCCTTGAATGAGCTGCACAGTGGGAAGCGCTCCTCAGCGCGGTAACTTACAGTTGCGCCTGAGCCGGTATCCATCGCGTACACACCGATGGAGCCGCCAAAGTCCTGTTCGAGTTTAGCGAATGGTTCCGCGACGAGGTTGGTCAGCGCGGTGGCAGAAAAGCCAGCCAGCGGCCATGAGAGACAAGACAGCAGAACTAGACGGCGATACAGTGACATCAACGATATTCCTTGTTTGAAGGTGGAGCTAGGTGTAGCGGCCGGATGTAATCAGGCCGCTACAGCTGGGATTAGGGGTCTGACGCTCAGTGGAACGAAAACTCACGTTAAGAAGTCATTTTTCAATATTATTGAAGCATTTATCAGGGTTATTGTCTCATGAGCGGATACATA
>NZ_JABBXF010000156.1 GCF_013030945.1 Streptomyces morookaense
AAGTCATTTTTCAATATTATTGAAGCATTTATCAGGGTTATTGTCTCATGAGCGGATACATATTTGAATGTATTTAGAAAAATAAACAAATAGGGGTTCCGCGCACATTTCCCCGAAAAGTGCCACCTGACGTCTAAGAAACCATTATTATCATGACATTAACCTATATGTCAAGACCCGGCTGGTTATACACGCGTTTCCTGAACAATTCAGGGCGTTTTTCATGCCATTCCTTGAGCGCCTGAACGGGTGTTTTGTGTTGGAGCGCGCGTTGCGGAATGCTGTGGTTGTAGATCTTGACGTAATTGCGCAGCGTCGATTCCAGTTCGGCAGCTGAACCAAAACGGGTCTGGTTGACGATGTCGCTGATACGACCGTTGAAGCGCTCCACCATGCCGTTGGTCTGCGGATGACGAGGCGGGATGAGCCGGTGCTCGATGCCGAGCTGCTTGCACAGGCGGTCGAACACGTGTGTGCCGCTGGGTTCCTTCTTCTTGCCGCCAGCCGTGAAGCGGTCGGTGAACTGGCTGCCGTTGTCGGTCAGAAGCTTGACGATCTTGACGGGACAGGCTTGCTGGACTTTGTTGAGGAAGTCGCCACTGCTGCCATCGGTCTGGTCGGCATAGAGCTCGATGAAGACCCAGCGCGTAGCACGGTCGATGGCAACGAAGAGATAGCGCCTTGCCGTCTCGTCGGGCATCTGCGGCAGGTACTTGATGTCGATGTGCACAAAGCCCGGCTCGTAGTCCTTGAAGGTCTTTTTCGTGGCGGGCGCAGTGCCTTCCTGCTCGACCAGGTTACGTAGATCCGAGACACCGTGGCGGCGCAGGCAACGTCCCAGGCCGGCACGCGAGACGGCTGGATTGATGAACTCGCGCGTGACCGCCAGCAGGTCGTCCGTGGGCAGCAGCAACGTCTTGCGCAGCTCCACCACGATGAGCTCCTGCTCGGGCGTGAGCGTCGTGTACATCTTGTTCGGCGCATGCGACTTGTCTTCAGGAGACTCGCGGTTTTGCCACTTTCGGATGGTTTGGCGGGTGACGTTGTACATCCTGGCCAGTTCGGCCTGCGGGAGCGTCGAGTTCCTGATTTCCTCACGGATCAGGTGGGTAGTACGGGCTTGGCTGTGCAGTGCCTGGGTCATCGAGTTGCCAGTGAAGAGTCGGATTGGAACAGTGTACGCAAAACGTGTCTGGCCTTGAAGAGCGGCCAGCTACGCATGGGTACATGATCCCACGAGTCCAGACACCTATAAAAATAGGCGTATCACGAGGCCCTTTCGTCTTCAAGAATTTTATAAACCGTGGAGCGGGCAATACTGAGCTGATGAGCAATTTCCGTTGCACCAGTGCCCTTCTGATGAAGCGTCAGCACGACGTTCCTGTCCACGGTACGCCTGCGGCCAAATTTGATTCCTTTCAGCTTTGCTTCCTGTCGGCCCTCATTCGTGCGCTCTAGGATCCTCCGGCGTTCAGCTTGTGCCACAGCCGACAGGATGGTGACCACCATTTGCCCCATATCACCGTCGGTACTGATCCCGTCGTCAATAAACCGAACCGCGACACCCTGAGCATCAAACTCTTTTATCAGTTGGATCATGTCGGCGGTGTCGCGGCCAAGACGGTCGAGCTTCTTCACCAGAATGACATCACCTTCCTCCACCTTCATCCTCAGCAAATCCAGCCCTTCCCGATCTGTTGAACTGCCGGATGCCTTGTCGGTAAAGAGGCACTGTTGCAAAGTTAGCGATGAG
>NZ_JABBXF010000157.1 GCF_013030945.1 Streptomyces morookaense
CGATGAAGCTCGCCGAGCAGATGGAGAAGGACGGCATCGCCTCCGGCGAGCCCGAGGTCAGCGTCGGCTGACGCCCCTCCCGTACGCACCGGTGCCCCGTCCCTCGTGGCGGGGCACCGCCATATCCGTACACAAGGGAGGTGCGCGGAGGAGCCGGGAGGTACAGTTCCAGGACCTGTTTCCCCTGGCCTCCGGCCCCGCGACGGTGAGGCAATCCGAGAAGTGCTGACGACGACCACCACCAAGGTCCTGGAGCCCGGCGAACTCCACGCCGCACTCGCCGTGCTCGACCGCGACCCCGTCGCCAACGCCTTCGTCGCAGCCCGTGTCCGCATCGCCGGGCTCGACCCCTGGCGGCTCGGCGGCGAGATGTGGGGCTGGTACGCGGACGGCCGCCTGGAGTCCCTGTGCTACGCGGGCGCCAACCTCGTCCCCATCGGCGCCGGCCCCGAGGCCGTACGGGCCTTCGCCGACCGCGCCCGCCGGGGCGGCCGCCGCTGCTCCTCGATCGTCGGCCCCGCGGGCCCGACCGCCGAGCTCTGGTCGCTCCTCGAACCGCACTGGGGCCCGGCCCGCGAGGTGCGGGCCTGCCAGCCGCTGATGGTCGCCCGCAGCATGCCGGCCGGCATCGCGCCCGATCCGCTGGTGCGCCGCGTGCGCCGGGACGAGATGGACATCGTCATGCCGGCCTGCGTGGCCATGTTCACCGAAGAGGTCGGGGTCTCCCCGCTCGCCGGGGACGGCGGGCTGCTCTACCAGGCCCGGGTCGCCGAACTCGTCGGCTCCGGGCGCTCGTTCGCCCGCTTCGAGAACGGGCGCGTGGTCTTCAAGGCCGAGATCGGCGCCGCCACGCCGCAGGCCTGCCAGATCCAGGGCGTGTGGGTGGCCCCCGAACACCGGGGGCGGGGGCTGTCCGTGACGGGTATGGCCGCCGTGCTGCAGTACGCGCTGCGCGAAGTCGCGCCCGTGGCGAGCCTGTACGTCAACGACTACAACACCGCGGCCCGGGCCGCGTACCGGCGCGTGGGCTTCGAGGAAGTCGGCGCGTTCATGAGCGTGCTCTTCTGACCGCAGGTCGTGGGCCGTACGGACGGGTAGCCTCCCGGACATGGATGACATCGCGGTCGGACCGCTCGACCTCGCCGCGCGGGTGGACGACGCACTGGCCGTACAGGCGGTCGCCTTCGGCCTCAGCGTCGAAGAGGTCGGCGTACGGCGCCACATCGTGCTCAGGCACCTCACCTGCCCCGGTGCGCGTGCCCTCGGGGCCACCACCCGGGACGGCCGGCTGGTGGGTTTCGTCTACGGCATGCCGAACGACCGCGGGCACTGGTGGTCGACGGTCGTCGAACCGTATCTGCGGGCGAACGGCTGCGAGGACTGGCTCGACGACTCGTTCGTCATCACCGAGCTGCATGTGCACCCGGCGTTCCAGAACCGGCGGATCGGGCGGACGCTGATCACATCCATCACGGCGGACGCCGATGAGCCGCGGTCGATCCTTTCCGCGATCGACCGCGAGAGCCCGGCGCGGGCGCTGTACCGGAAGCTGGGGTATCACGATCTGGCGCGGCAGGTGGTCTTTCCGAGTGCGCCGATGCCGTATGCGGTGATGGGGGCGAAGTTGCCGCTGTCCTTGCCGGACTGAGGGGGCTTGCGGGTGCGGGCCGTGGGTGGTTGCTCGCGCAGGTCCCCGCGCCCCTGACGGGCGCTACAG
>NZ_JABBXF010000158.1 GCF_013030945.1 Streptomyces morookaense
GACGGGCGCTACAGCAACCCCGCGAACTCCAGCAGGAGTTCCCCCTGCCTGCGCCGCCCCGCGGCCGCCTCATGGACGCCTGCCACCGTGGCGCGGAACAGCGCCCACCCCCGCAGGCGCTCCCCGTCGACGTCCAGGGAGTCGGCCAGCTTCGCCACGCGCCGACGCGCGATGGCCGCGGCCCCCGGCGAGGCGAGCAGGGTGTCGAGCCGGTCCCGTACCAGCCACGCCACGTCGTACGCCCGCTCACCGACCAGGGGTCGGGGAGCGATCGCCAGCCACGGCGCCCGCTCGCCGGCGAGGACGCTGCCCTGCTCGAACTCGCCGTGCAGCAGCACCGGTTCCTCACCGGTCTCCCCGGCGGCCAGCGCCTCGCGCAGTTCCAGTGCCTCGTCCACCACCGCCCACGGCTCCTCGCAGAGCTCCCGCAGGCCGCCCGCCAGGGCCGCCGTGTGCTCGGCGACGCTCGGGAACGGGTGATCGGCCGGTGGCGGCACCCACAGCCGCTGGAGCGTCGCCGCGGCCTCCAGCTGCGCCTTCGGCTCCGCCAGCGAGCGCAGGCTGACCTCGCCGTGCAGCCGTTCCAGCAGCAGCGCCCCGGCGGCGGGGTCCGCGTCCAGGACCTGTACCGCGTGGCGGCCGTCCCAGTGGACGAGGGCCGCGTGCTCGCGGACGGGCGTGCCGTCCGGCAGGCCGAGCTTGAGCGCGGCGGGCGTGCCGTCGGAGCGGCGCACCAGGACGACCAGGCTCGTCCGCCCGCCCGGTGTCCGCACCCGTTCGGGCGTCAACTCCCAGCGCTCCAGATACTCCTGAACGGTGATCGGCAGCCGGGCCAGCCACTGCTGCGCCGCCTCCCCGTACGCGGGGCCGGAGCTCAGGGTGCGAACCAGCCGCTCCGGCGGTTCGAGGCGGTCGTGCACGTTTGCCATCCCTGGGCTGTCCTTTTCGTCTTCGCTGGTCAAGCCCGCTCGGCGAGCCCAGGGAAGGCTACGCTGCCGCCCTGCCAGCGCGCCGCGCGCACCGCCGCCTCGCGCAGTGCCGCCGCCGCCTCGGCCCGCAGGGACCCGTCGGCGGCGCGGACGAGATCGGCGTAGGCACCCGCGATCCGGCTCTCCAGCCCGGCCGCGAGCCGCACCGCCGTCTGCGCGTCCTGCACCGGGAAGGGGAGTGCGTACGCGGCGGACGCCGCCGGAGGGGTGCCGCCGAGGTCCCGTACGGCGCGGTCCAGGGCGTCCCGCCGGGCGCGGTGCGCGTCGTAGGCCTCGCGGGCCTCCGCGGCCCTGGCCTCCTCGACGCGGCTGCCGACCACCCCGTACCCGTACACGGCGGCGTGTTCGGCCGCGAGCGCGGCCCGGGCCGCTTCGAGCGTGGTCATGTCGCAGCACCTCCGGAGCCGAGCAGATACGCGTGGACGGCGCCGGCCGCGGCGACGGAGGCGAGCAGCCGGGCGAGTTCGGGCGGGGCCCCGGCGAGCGCGGTGGTCCGGGCGTCGGCGGTGCGCCGTTCCGCGTCGGCGAGGGCGGCCAGCGCGGCCTTCTCGTCCGCGGGCACCTGCACCCGCGGGGCGGAGGGGGAGGGGGAAGCGGAGGGGGACGGCGACGGGGCGGGCCGCGGCCCGAACGCCTCGGTGTGCCGGGCCACTTCGGCCCGCAGCGGCCGCAGCCGCGCCGCCAGCCCCGTATGGGCGGCGACCGTCGCGTCGTAACGCTCCAGCAGCGCCGCGGAGTCGCGCCCCGCGCGTATCCGCAGCAGCTCGGCGGCCGAGTCGTGCTCGGGATCCGGGCTGCCGGCGCAGCCGCCCAGCAGCGCGGCGGCGCCCCCGGTCAGCAGGGCCGCGGCACCCCCCGCCAGTACCCTGCGTCTGTGCGGGCCGACTGCGCCTCGCGTCGTCGTCGTGAGCGGCACGGTCCTCATTTCCGGCTCGTACGGGGCTGATCACCGCACGCGAGCGTACCGGCGCGCGGCAGGACGGCCGTGGACCGGGCACCGAATCGTCAGCCGGCTGCCGGAACAGATAGGCTTTGACCTGACACGCGACTTTCCCACAACAGCACACGCGGCCGAGGAGTCACCCGGATGAGCACCACCCAGAGCGAGAGGCTGCGCGAGCTGCTCGCCCCTCTCGTCGACGCGCGAGAGCTGGATCTGGAAGAAGTCGAAGTGACTCCGGCCGGCAAGCGGCGTGTGCTGCGCATCGTGGTGGATTCCGACGACGGCGTCCAGCTGGACGAGTGCGCGGAACTGAGTCGCGAGGTCTCCGCGAAGCTCGACGAGACCGATGTCATGGGTGGCGCCCCGTACGTCCTGGAGGTCACCTCTCCCGGCGCCGACCGCCCCCTCACCCAGCACCGCCACTACGTCCGTGCCACGGGCCGCCTGATGAGGGCGCAGCTCACGGAGGGCGGTGAGCTCGTCGCGCGGATCCTCTCCGTGGACGAGGACGGGCTCGATCTGGAAGTCCCGGGCGTGAAGGGCCGCAAGCCCACCGCCCGCAGGCTGGCCTTCGGCGAGATCGCCAAGGCGCGGGTGGAGATCGAGTTCAACCGCAAGGTCGCGGAAAAGACCGAAACGTCCGACGACATTCAAGAGGAGGCGTAGCCGTGGACATCGACATGAGCGCCCTGCGGGGTCTGGTGCGAGAGAAGGAGATCTCCTTCGACCTGCTGGTCGAGGCGATCGAGTCGGCCCTCCTCATCGCCTACCACCGCACCGAGGGAAGCCGCCGCCGGGCCCGCGTCGAGCTGGACCGGTCGACCGGGCACGTGACGGTCTGGGCCAAGGAGGACCCGCAGGATCTCGAGGAGGGCGAGGAGCCCCGCGAGTTCGACGACACCCCGTCCGGTTTCGGCCGGATCGCCGCGACCACCGCGAAGCAGGTCATCCTCCAGCGTCTGCGCGACGCCGAGGACGAGATCACTTTCGGTGAGTTCGCCGGCCGTGAGGGCGATGTCGTCGCGGGCATCGTGCAGCAGGGCAAGGACCCGAAGAACGTCCTGGTGGACATCGGCAAGCTGGAAGCCATCCTGCCGGTCCAGGAGCAGGTGCCGGGCGAGGAGTACAAGCACGGCACCCGCCTGCGGACGTATGTCGTCCGGGTGGCCAAGGGTGTCCGCGGCCCGTCCGTGACCCTCTCGCGCACCCACCCCAACCTGGTGAAGAAGCTCTTCGCCATGGAGGTCCCGGAGATCGCGGACGGTTCGGTGGAGATCGCCGCCATCGCCCGCGAGGCCGGCCACCGCACCAAGATCGCCGTCCGGTCCACCCGGTCCGGCCTCAACGCCAAGGGCGCCTGCATCGGCCCGATGGGCGGCCGGGTGCGCGCGGTGATGGCCGAGCTGCACGGCGAGAAGATCGACATCGTCGACTGGTCGGACGACCCGGCCGAGCTCGTCGCGCACGCCCTGTCACCCGCGAGGGTGAGCAAGGTCGAGGTCGTGGACCTCGGGGCGCGCTCCGCACGGGTGACCGTGCCCGACTACCAGCTCTCCCTGGCCATCGGCAAGGAAGGGCAGAACGCCCGGCTCGCGGCGCGGCTGACCGGCTGGCGGATCGACATCCGCCCGGACACCGAGCAGCCGGCCGAGCAGGCCTGACGGCGGACGGAAGCAGCAGGGGGCGCACGGTGCGCCCCCTGAGCCCGTCATCGGGCCCGGAAAACTGGCCGATCTTGGCCGAAACGCATACGCGCACGATCAGTGCCCCAAAGGGGTGAGGTCGGCGTGGGGAGGTAGACTTAAGCGTGTCTGGCCGGACGCATGCCCGCGCATGCCCTGAGCGCACCTGTGTGGGGTGCCGGGAGCGAGCGGCCAAGGGCCAACTGCTGCGGACCGTGGTGATCGAGGGCGTCGTCGTTCCCGATCCTCGCGGTACGCTGCCCGGCCGGGGTGCATCCGTGCATCCCACACCGGTCTGCCTCGATCTGGCGGTGCGCCGCCGGGCGTTCCCGAGGGCGTTCAAAGCCCCCGGGCCGCTCGACACCGCGGAACTGCGCCGGTACATCGAACGGACCGGCTGATCGGCCGGCAGCACCGGCAGGCAACACCGTAAGAAGAACGGCACGGGCGACCGTGCGGTCAGGTACCTCGCGAGTTGGAAGTAGGTCGAGATTGCGATGAGCACTCGATGAGTACGCGATGAGTACGCCCATGAAGTAGCGACGGTCCGGTGGACACCCCGGACCTAGAAGGAGCGAAGTGGCTAAGGTCCGGGTATACGAACTCGCCAAGGAGTTCGGAGTGGAGAGCAAGGTCGTCATGGCCAAGCTCCAAGAACTTGGTGAATTCGTCCGTTCGGCGTCCTCGACGATCGAGGCGCCGGTCGTCCGTAAACTGACTGACGCGCTGCAGGGTCCCGGCGGAGGCGCCGGCAAGCCCTCGGCAAAGCCCGCGGCGCCGCGCAAGGCTGCCGCGAAGCCTGGTGCGCCCACTCCGGGCGCCCCGAAGCCCGCCGCCCCGGCCCCCAAGCCGGCCGCGGCCCCCACCACCCCCAAGCCCACGGGCGGCGCGCCCGCGCCGGGCCCGCGTCCGGGTCCCAAGCCCGGTCCGGCCGCCCCGGCGAAGCCCGCCCCGGTCACCCCGGTGCCCGCCGCGGAGTTCTCCGCCCCGGCTCCGGCCGCTCCCTCGCAGGAGCGTCCGGCCCAGGAGCGTCCCGCCGCGCCGCGCCCCGGTGCCACGCCCG
>NZ_JABBXF010000159.1 GCF_013030945.1 Streptomyces morookaense
CCTCATCGCTAACTTTGCAACAGTGCCGCGCGACGAGCAGCAGCACCAGGAGCAGAAGCACGTCGAGAAAAAGCAACAGCAGATCGAGCAGCGCCCACGGCGGGCCGCTCGCATCGGATAAGTCGAAAAATCCGGCTAAAGTGGCCGAGCTGCACATCAGGCCGCGCGGTTTTCCTCCCTGATCGCCGGCGCGGTTTCTTCCTCCCTGAACCGCATGCAGACTTGCCGCCTCGGACACCCCGAGGCGGTTTTTTTTCGCCTCGCTCGAGCATCGCCGCATCCGACGATGCCGAGACGACCAGGCCGCGCACGTCGAGCTGCAGCATCGCCATTGCCGACGATGGCACCAGGTCGCCGGCGGTGGCCACCGACCTCGAGCTCGCATCGCCACATCCGACGATGCGCGCCGGCGTCGACCATCGCCAGGTCTGACGATGGCGGCCGCCCTGCCCTGGATCTCGCATCGCCATTTCTGGCGATGAGATCCACGGAGCGGCCATTTAGACCCGCCAATAACGACCCGGCCAAGATAAATCGCATGACGGCCTTTTTGGCCGGGGGTAGCATGACCGGACACTTTGCGTATGCCCAAAGGAGCCCGCAAGTATGCGCAGGACGAAGCCAGTAGCCGCGCCGATGGTGGCGCGGGTCTATCTGCGCGTCAGCACCGACGCGCAGGACTTGGAACGCCAAGAGGCGATCACTACGGCCGCGAAGGCCGCCGGCTACTACGTCGCCGGCATCTACCGTGAGAAGGCATCCGGCGCACGCGCCGACCGGCCTGAGCTGCTGCGCATGATCGGCGACCTACAGCCCGGCGAGGTGGTCATTGCCGAGAAGATCGACCGCATCAGCCGCCTACCTTTGCCCGAGGCCGAGCGCCTGGTGGCCTCGATACAGGCCAAAGGCGCAAGCCTGGCCGTCCCTGGCGTGGTCGATCTATCCGACCTGGCGGCCGAGGCCCAGGGCGTCGCCAAGATCGTGCTGGAAGCCGTGCAGATCATGCTTTTTCGCCTGGCCTTGCAGATGGCCCGCGACGACTACGAGGACAGGCGCGAACGCCAGCGCCAAGGCATTGAGTTGGCCCGCCAGGCCGGGCGGTACAAGGGCCGCCGTGCTGATCCGAAGCGCCGCGCCCAAGTTGTCGCGCTGCGCAAGTCCGGCTACAGCATCAACAAGACCGCCGAGCTGGCCGGGTACAGTGCGGCCCAGGTGAAACGGATATGGGCCGAGGTCAGCCAGGCCGAAGCGAAGCAGCACGGCGCGTTCGTGGAGGACGCATTGACGGAAGCCGATGCCCTGGCCGCTGTCGGCCAGGATGAGCGCCAGGAGGAAAGGGCATGAAGAAGCCGAACCAAGACGACGAGCCGTTTTTCATCACCGAGGAGATTGCGGCCGAAATGATCGCCGGCGGCTATGAGTTCGAGCTGCCGCCCATTCCTTGCACCATCCGCCTACGCGACGTGCTGGAGCGCATGACCGATGCTGAGCTAGCATTGCAGCCGGGCGAGATCGCCGACCAGGAGCGTGAACGCTGCCGGCGCAAGCCGTGTTCAACCTCATGATCTGGTCATGGTATTTTTCATGGCACTGAGCCTGATAGTTCTTGCAAATTGTTGTCACTAAAGGGTTTTGTGTGCTTGTTTACAATCGAGTGGGTATCGGAGACGAAGAAGGACAAGGTACATGCTGACCGATACCAAGCTGCGCAATCTCAAGCCCAGGGACAAACTCTACAAAGTGAATGACCGGGAAGGTCTCTATGTGGGGGTCGCCTCAGAAAACGGAATCTATGGTCACTCCCGTTTTTGCAACACCGATTTTGACGACAAGTTGGCTTGCTTGAATCTATCCGGCGTCTGAATGGGATTTTATTCCCGCGCCTCGATGAGTTCCGCGCCTGATGAACCTCCAGAAAATATACGGCTTCAATGAGCCTTTCCGTTTTACAGGTTCCTCAACAGGCCGGTGGGCCGTTAGTATCATCAATATCAGTATTCGCAAAACCAGATGAATGATTGTTTAAACTGGTGTATTTCTGCCTTTATGCTTCGTAAGTTTGCTGTCGCGCCGTCAGTGCCCAGGCTATTCTGGCCAGCTTGTTTGCCAGAGCACAGGTGACGACAAAGTTGCTTTTCCGACACAACAACTCCCTGACCCAGTCGGCCAACTTGCCAGACTGGTGTTCCAGTTTTTGTATGAATACCCTGGCACACTGAACCAACAAAGTTCGGATCTTTTTGTTGCCCCGCTTGCTAATCCCTAACAATGTCGTCCGACCTCCCGTGCTGTACTGTCGGGGTACCAGCCCTGTTGCCGCCGCAAAGTCACGGCTGCTGGCGTACTGCTTCCCGTCGCCAATCTCAGTTGAAATAGTACTGGCAGTCAGCGTTCCAACGCAGGGAATACTCAGCAAGCGCTGTCCAACCTCATCTTCGTCCAACTTTCGTTTCAACTGAGATTCCAGATCTTTAATCTGCTCAACAAGATAGTGATAATGCTGTTGTAATTTCAGCAGTAACTGGCTGAGATAAAGAGGCAAACTACTGTCCTCAAGAAGGGTACTCAGTCGACTAATAACGGCAGCACCTCGCGGAACGCTGATACCAAATTCCAGCAGAAAAGCATGCATCTGATTAGTTGTTTTCACCTTATCCTGAACCAGGGATTCACGGACACGATGCAGAGCTCGCATTGCCTGCTGAGATTCGGTTCTGGGCTGCACGAAACGCATAGATGGACGTGATGCTGCTTCACAGATAGCTTCAGCATCAACGAAGTCATTTTTGTTGCTTTTAACGAATGGGCGGACAAATTGCGGTGATATCAGCTTTGGAAAATGCCCTAACTCTTCCAGCTTGCGTGCCATAAAGTGAGAACCGCCACAGGCTTCCATCGCGATGGTTGTTGCCGGGCATGTCGCCAGAAATTCGATTAGCTTTGGTCGGGTGAATTTTTTACGGTAAACGGCCTTCCCACGATGATCCTGACAATGAATATGGAAAGAGTTCTTACCCAGATCGATACCAATAAGCGCAATGTTTTCCATGATGGTTCTCCGAATGAAAGCCTGTCCTCAGCATAGTACTGGGAAGGAGGGAGTGACCATCTCATTAAATAAAGCACGCTAAGCCGGTTGCAGCGGTCGTAGCGGCCTGAACTTGCCCGCGCCGATCTTGGCGCTGCTGCGCCAGAGGTAATCGCCGGTGAGGTTGATGTGCTCCCAACCGAGCGGCGACAGGTACTGCAACAGCGCGTCATCAATGGCATGGCCGTTGCCACGCAGCGCGTGCGCAGCCCGTTCCAGATAGACCGTGTTCCACAACACGACGGCAGCCGTTACCAGATTGAGGCCGCTAGCCCGGTAGCGCTGCTGCTCGAAACTGCGGTCGCGGATTTCACCCAGGCGGTTGAAAAACACTGCCCTGGCCAGCGCATTGCGCGCCTCGCCCTTGTTCAGGCCGGCATGCACGCGGCGGCGCAGTTCCACGCTTTGCAGCCAGTCCAGGATGAACAGCGTGCGCTCGATGCGGCCCAGCTCGCGGAGCGCCACGGCCAGGCCGTTCTGGCGTGGGTAGCTGCCGAGCTTTCGGAGCATCAGGGAGGCCGTCACCGTGCCCTGCTTGATCGAGGTGGCCAGCCGCAGGATTTCGTCCCAATGGGCGCGGACGTGCTTGATGTTGAGCGTGCCGCCGATCATGGGTTTCAGCGCGTCATAGGCGGCGTCGCCCTTCGGGATGTAGAGCTTGGTGTCGCCCAGGTCGCGGATGCGCGGCGCGAAGCGGAAGCCCAGGAGGTGCATCAGGGCGAAGACGTGATCGGTGAAGCCCGCCGTGTCGGTGTAATGCTCCTCGATCCGCAAGTCGGACTCGTGGTACAGCAGGCCGTCGAGCACGTAGGTCGAATCGCGCACGCCGACGTTCACGACCTTGGTGTGAAATGGCGCGTACTGGTCAGAAATGTGGGTGTAGAACGTCCGCCCTGGGCTGCTCCCGTATTTCGGGTTGATGTGGCCGGTGCTCTCGGCCTTGCTGCCGGTGCGGAAGTTCTGGCCGTCCGACGATGAGGTGGTGCCGTCGCCCCAGTGCTCGGCGAAGGGATGGCGGAACTGTGCGTTGACCAGATCGGCCAGCGCCGCCCCGTAGGTTTCGTCGCGGATGTGCCAGGCTTGCAGCCAAGCCAGCTTGGCGTAGGTCGTGCCGGGGCAAGACTCCGCCATCTTGGTCAGGCCCAGGTTGATCGCGTCGGCGAGGATCGTGGTCAGCAACAGGTTCTTGTCTTTGGCCGGGTCGCCCGATTTCAGATGCGCGAAATGCCGAGTGAAGCCCGTCCATTCGTCCACCTCCAGCAGCAGTTCGGTGATCTTGACGTGCGGCAGGATCATTGCCGTCTGGTCGATCAGCGCTTGGGCGGTGTCGGGTACCGCCGCGTCGAGCGGCGTGATCTTCAAGCCTGACTCGGTGATGATGGCGTCCGGCAGCTCGTTGGCCGTCGCCATACGGTTGACGGTGGCAAGCTGTGTTTCCAGCAGCGTCAGCCGGTCGTTCAGGTACCGGTTGCAGTCGGTGGCCACGGCCAGCGGCAATTCGCTGGCCTGCTTGAGGCTGGCGAATTTCGCGGGCGGCACCAGGTAGTCCTCGAAGTCCTTGAACTGGCGCGACCCCTGCACCCAGATGTCGCCGGAACGCAACGCGTTCTTCATCTCCGACAGCGCGCACAGTTCGTAGTAGCGCCGGTCGATGCCGGTGTCGGTCATGACCAGCTTCTGCCAGCGCGGCTTGATGAACTCGGTCGGCGCGTCGGCGGGCACCTTGCGGGCGTTGTCGCTGTTCATGCCGCGCAGCACCTCGATGGCGTCGAGCACGTCCTTCGCGGCGGGAGCGGCCCGCAGCTTGAGCACGGCAAGGAATTCCGGCGCGTAGCGGCGCAGCGTGGCGTAGCTTTCGCCGATGCGGTGCAGGAAATCGAAGTCCTCGGGCTGCGCAAGCTTCTGCGCTTCGGTGACGCTCTCGGCGAAGGCATCCCAGGACATGACGGCCTCGATGGCGGCGAACGGATCGCGGCCCGCCTGCTTGGCCTCGATCAGCGCCTGGCCGATGCGGCCGAACAGCCGCACCTTGGCGTTGATCGCCTTGCCGGACGCCTGGAATTGCTGCTGATGCTTGTTCTTGGCGGCGTTGAACAGCTTGCCCAGGATGCGGTCGTGCAGGTCGATGATTTCGTCGGTGACGGTGGCCATGCCCTCGATGGCAAGCGCCACCAGGGTGGCATAGCGTCGCTGCGCCTCGAACTTGGCCAGGTCGGCGGGCGTCATCTGGCCACCCTCACGGGCGATCTTGAGCAGGCGGTTCTGGTGCACCGACCGCTCGATGCCAGAAGGCAGGTCGAGCGCCTGCCACGCTTTGAGGCGTTCGATGTGTTCCAGCATGTGCCGCGAATTCGGTTTGACGGGCGATTGGCGCAGCCAGGCCAGCCAGGTCGTTTTGCCGTTGTCCCGACGCTTGAGCAGATCGTCGAGGCGGCGGCGATGCGCGTCCGACAGCGGTTCGGCCAAGGCATCGTAGATGCGCCGGTTGGCGCGGGTGATTGCTTCGGCGCTCGCCCGCTCGACGGCGTTGAGGGCAGGCAGAATGACCGACTGCTGCCGCAGGTGCTCGATCAAGGTGCTGGCCAGCACGATGCCCTTGTCGGTCTGCAAGGCCATCTCGGTCAGCAACTGGACGGCCTGCCGGTAGTGGCCCATGGTAAAGGGCTGGAAGCCGAACACCGTTTGCAGTTCGACCAGGTGCTCGCGCCGGGTCTGCTCCCGCTGCCCGTATTCGTCCCAGCTTTCGACGCTGACCTTGAGCTGGTCGGCGACCAGTTTCAACAAGGGCGGAAACGGCGGCTCATCGACGCCCAGGATGACACCAGGAAAGCGCAGGTAACAGAGCTGCACGGCGAAGCCCAGCCGGTTGGCCGGGCCGCGCCGCTGCCGGATGATGGAGAGGTCGGTTTCGCTGAACGTGTAGTGACGGATCAACTCATCCTTGGTGTCCGGCAACGCCAGCAGGCTTTCGCGCTCGGCGGCGGACAGGATTGAACGACGTGGCATATTTACTGATCCGTTCTCAAGTATTGATACAGGGTTTCGCGACTGATTCCGAATTCACGAGCCAGCTTGGCACTGTTGCAAAGTTAGCGATGA
>NZ_JABBXF010000016.1 GCF_013030945.1 Streptomyces morookaense
GCAATTACTTCCAGGCGGTGCAGGGCAACCGCACCTATCGCACGTGTGTGGTCGCCGCATCCGCCGACTACCGCACCGCGATCGAGCTGGCGTCGATGGGCGCCTGAGCCTTCTGTGGGGGGCCACAACAGCCGGGCGGGCTTCAGGCCGCCAGCACCTGTTCCCCCCGCGCGAGGAGGCCGTACAGCGCCATCGGGGTCACGTACCCGGGCCAGCGCCCGTCGGCGAACAGGTGTACTTCGGCATCCTGGTAGCACTGGTCCACCAGTTGCGAGCAGATCTGGTGGCGCGTGGAGGCCACGTAGCGCCGCAGCCCGGGCAGCGGCAGCCTGAAGCGGTGCGCGGCAATGGCTCCGTAGTCGAGGAAGCTGTACGGCACTCCGACGTAGCGGCGGGCTGCTGCGCACACGGCCGCACGTTGCTGCCCTGTCAGGCCGGGCGGGTACACGTACAGAACGCGCGAGTGCGTGTACTCCTCCAGCGGGCGGATGCGCGCCCCGCCCGGTTCGGCCTCCAGCAACGTCCCGCCGGGCAGGACGAGGAAGGCGTGTTCGTAGTCGGCGAATCCGTTGCCGTTCAGCCACTGGCCGATGCGGATCATTCTGCCGGTGGGTCCTGCTATCCGGGTGAGCCCGATGTCTGCGGGCATGGGGGTGGTGTGCATCATGGAAGGCTCCGCTGCACGCGAGGGGGGTAAGCCACCTGGCTCATACCCGCGTTGGAGCCGTCGGGCACGCGCAGGCGAGCGAGCCTTATGACGGGCCTTGTCGTATACCGTCGACGCCCGCCGTGGCGAGCCAGTCCGTGATGCGCTGCCGGGGCCAGACCCCGCTGAAGCGGGAGACCTCCCGGCCGTCCCGCAGCAGGACGACCGCAGGCACGCCGAGGGCGTCGAAACGCTGCCGGGCCCACTCGGCCCGGGAGATGTCGATCTGTACGCCGATCAGGCCCGCGCCGTGCGCCTCGACCGTGTCCTCCAGGACGGGGGCGAGGATCTCACAGGGCCCGCACCAGGGTGCTGTCAAGTCGACCAGGATGGGCAGGGGTTGGGAGAGGAGCCGGTCGAGTTCCCGCTCCTCGGTGATCTCGTGGAGCACTCCGCCGCGGGGCGGGGCGGCGGACTCGCCGTCGGGGAGATCGGGCATGGTCGCGGCATCGGCGGCGATACGGGCGAAGCGGGCCGCATGCCGGGGAGCCGTGCGGACACCGTTCACTTCGAGTCCTGCACCCAGCAGCCGTTCCAGCACGGCGAGATCGAGTTCGTGGCCGGGGCGTTCGGTGAGCCACACCTCGGCCGGGGACGGTGCGAGGGCGAGCAGCACGTCGGCCAGTGCGTCGTCGACCCGGATGCCGTCGAGGGTGAGGCCGGTCAAGCGATGTGCCTCCGACAGGGCGTGCAGCCGTTCCGACTCCAGGGCGGGGGCGTCGCTCAGGACGAGGCTCCGGAGGGAGCCGAAGGTCTCGGTTCCGGCGAGTGCGGCGAGCCCCGTCCCGGTGAAGCACGAAGATTCCAGTACGAGGTCGGTCAGCTCGGGCATGCCTCCGAGCGCCGCGACGCCCTCGTCGGTGAAGTCGCCGGACAGGACGAGCGTCCGCAAGCCGCGCTGGCCCGCCACGGACCGGATCGCCTCGTCGGTCGCACCGCCCAGGTCGACGACCGTGAAGGTGTCGGGCGGCAGCTCGGCCAGGGCCGCGAGGCCGTCCCCGTCCGTGTCCGCCGCGTAGATCAACTGCGCCTCGGACGGGAGCTCCAGCAGGCCGCTGGGCTCCCGCTCCACGGGGTCCTCGCCCTCGGCGCAGCTGACCAGCGTGCCGGGGAGTCCCTGCTCCGGGAAGCGGATTATGCGAGTCCTGTTGCCCATGCGGCTCATGGTAGGCATGCGGGGCGGCCGCCCGGGTCGGCCGATCGACCGAGTTCGGACCCCCGCCGGTCGGCGGGGGCTCAGCCCTTTCCCACCGGGCGGCCGCCCGGAAACACCACGAGCGACCTCCCGCCCCTCCCCTGCCGCATCGCCGCGAACGCCTCCGGGATGTCGCCGAGTCCGATCCGGTCCGTCACCATGCCCGAGAGGTCCAGCCGTCCTTCCCGCACGTGGTGCGCGATGATCGGCAGGTCCCGGGCGGGGTCGCTGTTGCCGTAGACGCAGCCCGACAACGTCCTTCCGAAATGGAAGAGTTCCAGGGCCGAGAACACGACCTGCTCGCTTTTCCCCCCGATGCCGACGACCGTCGTGCGGCCGCCGCGCCGCGTCGAGGACCAGGCCGTGCGGATGGTCTCCGCCCGGCCCACGCACTCGATGGCGACGTCGGCACCCGGCCCGCCCGCCGCCGCGCGGACCCGCTTGGCCGTGGTGTCGCCGTCCGCCAGGACGAAGTCCGTGGCGCCGGCGGCCCGGGCCGGCTCCTCCTTCTCCGGGGACGCGTCCACGGCGACGATCGCCTCCGCCCCCGCGATCCGCGCGGACTGGACGGCCGCGAGACCGACGCCGCCGACGCCGTACACCGCGACCGACTCGCCGGCCCGTACCCGCGCGCTGTGGTGCACGGCGCCGTAGCCGGTGAGGACGGCACAGCCGAGCAGGGCGGACTCGGCCAGCGGGATCCCGTCGGGCAGCGGGATCAACGCCTCCGCCCGTACGACGGTCTCCTCCGCGAAAGCCGCTGTGCCCAGGCCCGGGTACAGCGCCGACCCGTCGGCGGCGAGCGTGGCGTACGGGGCCCCCGCGGCGCTCGCCGCGTTCGTGCAGAGCCACGGTTCGCCCAGACCGCAGAGGTGGCAATCACGGCAGGCGGGTGCCCAGTTGAGGACGACGCGGTCACCGGGGGCGACCGCGTCCACGCCCTCGCCCACCGCCGTGACCGTGCCCGCGCCCTCGTGGCCGAGGACGGCGGGCACGGACTGGCGCAGTGTGCCGTCGGAGAGGGAGAGGTCGGAGTGACAGACCCCCGCTGCCGCGAGCGCGACGCGGACCCGGCCCGGACCGGGGGCGGGCAGATCGATGTCGGTCACCCGCAAGGGGACGCCGACGGCGGACAGGACTGCAGCGCGGACCATGTCGGTGCCTTTCCGTGAACCGTCGGAACCCTCGGAGCCCCTCGGCAGCCTCAGAGCTGCAGCGACTTCGTCTGCAGGTACTCCGCCAGGCCGTGCGCCCCCAGCTCGCGCCCCACACCCGACTGTTTGTAACCGCCGAACGGGGCAAGGATGTTGAACCCGCCGCCGTTGATGTCGACCTGGCCGGTCTGCATGCGCCGGGCGAAGGCCACCGCCTTGTCCTGGTCGGCCGCCCACACCGCGCCGCCGAGCCCGTACACGGAGTCGTTGGCGATGGCGGCGGCCTCGTCCTCCGTCTCGTACGCGAGCAAGGACAGAACCGGGCCGAAGATCTCCTCCTGCGCGATGGTCATCTGCGGGGTGACGTCGGCGAAGACGGTCGGGCGGACGAAGTAGCCCTTCTCCAGGCCCTCCGGCGCGTCCTTGCCTCCGGTGACGATACGGGCGCCCTCCTCGACACCCTTGGCGATGTACCCGCGCACCCGCTCCCGCTGCTCGGCGTTGACGACCGGGCCGAGCCGCACACCGGGGTCGGCCGGGTCGCCGGGCACGTACGTCGCGACGGTCTCCGCAGCGAGATGGACCGCCTCCGCGTACTGGTCGGCGTGGACGAGTGTGCGTGTGAGCGCATTGCAGCTCTGCCCCGAGTTGCGCATGACGTCCGCCACGTTGGCGGCGATCGCCTTCGCGAGATCGGCGCCCGGCAGGATCACGTTCGCGGACTTGCCGCCCAGCTCCAGGGCGACCCGCTTCACCGCGCCGCCCGCGAGCGCGCCGATGCGCTTGCCGACGGCCGTGGAACCGGTGAAGGAGACCAGGTCGACGTCCGGGTGCTCGGCGAGGGCCTGGCCGGCGACCGGGCCGAGGCCGGTGACGAGGTTGAACACGCCCGCCGGGATGCCCGCCGCATCCACGCACTCCGCGAAAAGCCGGGCCGTGAGCGGGGTGTCCTCGGCCGGCTTGAGGACGATCGTGCAGCCCGCCGCGAGCGCGGGGGCGACCTTCGCGACGATCTGGTGCAGGGGATAGTTCCACGGCGTGATCGCACCGACCACGCCGACCGGCTCGTGCAGGACCACCGAGCTGCCGACCCTCTCCTCGAAGGGGTGGGAGGCGGCGAGTTCGGCGAACGAGCCGGTCACGGCGATCGGCAGCCCGGTGTGCACGCGCTGCGCGAAACCTGTGGGTGCGCCCAGTTCCGCGGTGATCGTCGCGGCGATCTCCGTCTGCCGGGCCGCGAGCGCGTCCCGCAGCGCGGTCAGGTACTTCGCGCGCTCGGCGGGCGCGGTGGCGGCCCAGCGGGGCAGCGCCGTGCGCGCGGCGCGCACGGCGGCGTCGACGTCCGCGGCGGTGCCGGCGGGCACGGTCCCGATGACCTGCTCGTCCGCCGGGTTGACGACGTCGATCCTGTCGCTGCCCTCGGCGGGGCGCCAGCTGCCGTCGATGTACATGCCGTCGTGCGCGCTCACAACCGTCGCCTCCTGACGTCCCGTTGGATACGCGCTCAACCTAACCTCCGTCACCGGCGGCACACCAGGGCGCCCCCGTCCCGGCTCGTACGGCAAGCCCCCGGAAGCTGCCTCGCCGGCCTCCGCCTGCGTGGCCGGATCAGCAGTAGCGCGTCGTGCAGTGGTGCCCCGGCGTAGTGCGTGCCCAGTACCAGCGCGCGAACTGTGACCGAGCTCCGCTCCGTTTCGCACATCTTGCAGAACTGCGTCATGCTCGCGCCGTCGACCCCCGCCATGGCGAGCCAGCCCGGTTCCGCACGCCCGTTGGAGGACGCCTTCCGGACCGCCCGGCTCGGTCTGGTGGACGGGCTGCATAGGCGTCCGAGTCGCCGCCGGCCAATGTCTGCGACGCGAACTGCACGTGCGTGGCGAAGCTGCGCACGGAGTGGCTGCCACCCAGCAGCACGCACCGGGATGTCCGCTGGCGGTTGCGGGAGTCGGCGGGGGCGTCGGGGTAGGGGCGTGCGGGGTCGGGAATTCGCGGGTCGTCGACGTGGCTCCGCCGCCGGCGTCACGGCCATGGGCTTCGGCCCCGGTATCTGCCAGCATGAGCAAGCTCGATCCGATCCTCGTACTCGGGAGGTTCGATGCGTGCAGGCGTCGTGATCGCCGCGCACCCCGGTGTGGAGGATCTCGCCGTGCAGGCCGAGGAGTTGGGCTTGCACAGCTTCTGGGTCAATGACACCCCGATGGTCCACGGTGACCCGTTCGTCGCCTTGAGTCTGTGCGCGAAGGCCACCCGTCGCATCCGGCTCGGTATCGGCGTGACCTCGCCGGCGTTGCGCTCGGCCCCGGCCGCAGCGAGCGGGTTCGCCAGCCTCAATGCCCTGGCACCGGGCCGGATCATCTGCGGGGTCGGCACCGGCAACACCGCTCGGCGCACTCTGGGCATGCAGCCGGCCACGGCGGCCGCGCTGGAGAACTTCACCGCGGCACTGCAGGATCTGTGTGCCGGGCGCCCGACCGAGTACCGCGAAGGGGACCGGGTCCGCGACATCCGGTTCCTCCACGCCGGGGCGCACGTGAACACCACCGATCCGATCGAGTTCGTCGTGGCCGCGCTGCACGGACCCAAAGCCGCCGCCGTCGCCGGCCACCGCAGCGCCGGCCTCATCTCCTTCGGCCTGCTCGACCCCGCCGCCTGGCGCGCGCTGCACGACGCCCGCCGTCAAGCCGCCCACGGCATGCCCCGCGACCACGACTCCTACGTGGTCACCGCGCTCCATCTGCTGCGCGGCGACGAGGACTCCGACAGCGATGCGGCCCGGGACACGACAGGCCATCTCGTCCTGGCGCTGCTGGACTTCGCTGCCGACACACCCGTCTTCGCCGGGCAACTCGGCCCCGACCAACGCGAGGTGGTGCGGCAACTCCTCGCCCGGCGTGGCACGACCGCCACCGCGCCTGACCGGTACACCAAGCTCTACCCCGACTACCTCGGACGCATCGCACCGCAGGACCGGGACCTGGTCCTGCCCTCGCTGATGAACAGCGTGGCCCTCGTCGGCACCCGGCACGACCTCCGCACGCGCATCGCCGCCCTGGAACAGGCAGGCGTGGACGAGCTCCTCATCCAACCCGTGATCGACCCGCCGACCGAGATGGCCCAACTCGCCGAACTCCTCGCCTGAGCGCCATAGGGCGCACGAGATTGGGGGACACCTTGTCCGCATTGCCGACATCATCCAGACTCCGCCGCACCGTCGCCATGACCGCCGCCGCCCTCACCACCGTCACCGGGGGGATCGTCCTCGGCACCGGCACGGCTCAGGCGAATACGCACCTCGTCGGAGCCCAGCTGATCGTCAGCGGAGGCGGCCCGCTGTGCCTCGACAGCAACGCCCACGGCTCCGTCTACGTGGGGGTCTGCAACGGAGGCCCGTTCCAGCGGTGGAACGTCACGTCCTACGACAGCGACGTCAACAACTACTACTCCCGGGTCCAGATCCAGGACGTGGCCACCAAACTGTGCCTGCGCATCCACGCCGACCACCACTGGTACGGCGACCGTCTCGTCCTCAAGACGGACTCCTGCGACTACCGGAACGTCGAGGACCAGTGGAACATGACCTGGGTCGGCAATGTCGCCGGCAACCCCTCCAACGGAGTCCAGTTCTTCAACAAGACCGTCACCAACAAGCACATCGCCGGCGAGTGCCTGACCAACACAACGGGCCTTCTGGACAAGGTCGGCTCGTTGTCCAACGGCATGCCCACCTGCCAGGACCCGAGAAATCAGTACCAGGTCTGGAAGACCCAGGGCTGAGCCCGGCACGTCGGTGAACGGATGCAAGGGGCCTCGCCGCTCCGGGGCGTGAGCGGCGAGGCCCCGACCAGGCCCCTGCCTGTCCGCTAGGGGTGCAACTCCACCCAGTCCACGACCGTGTTGCCCGGCACCCCGTTGTAGTCGTCGCACGGGTCGGACTGGTGCTGGAGCTTGGCGTGGTGCCGCTCGCCGGGGTTGTACGCCCAGGAGTAGACCGCCCATCCGGAGTTGACGCAGACGAAGCTGACTCCTGTGATGGGGCCGATGGAGTAGCTGCCTGCGTCGTTGTAGCAGTACCTGTTGCCGGGGGTGACGACGGCAAAGGCGCAATCCGACGCGGCTGCGGCCGTCTTGGTGACGCGGACACCGTCGGCGGGCGAGGCGGAGGCGGAGGTCGCCCCCAGCAAGCCGAGGCCCGCGGCGAGGACGGATGCGGTGGCGGCGATTCTTCGCGGTGTGTTCACCGTGCTCCTTTGGATACGCAGATCGGAACGTGCGGAAAAGGACACGCTCAGATGCTGCCGTCCGCCCCGCACCGCCGACAGGACGTCCAGCGGACGTTTAGCGGACGTTCTCCCACGGCGGCCACAGTCGGGAACGTCAAGCCGCGCGGCCAGGGGCCGCGCGGTCCGGGCCCGGAGGACGGGGAGAGGACATGGCGGAACGGTTCGGCACAGTGCTGCGCACCTACAGGCGACGGGCCGGGCTGACCCAGGAGGAACTGGCCGAGCAGGCCGGGCTGTCGGCCCGGACCATCCGCGCACTGGAGTCCGGGCAGGGGCGGGTGCCCCGCCTCGCCTCGGTACGGGAGGTCGCCAAGGCCCTCGGGCTGAAGGCGGGCGAACAACAGCGCCTGCTCGCCACCGCCACGGACGCGGCCGACGAGACCGAGCAGCCCGGTCAGCCCGGGCGCCGCCGCTATCTGCCGTACGACATCCCGGACTTCACCGGGCGCGCCGCCGAAGTGGCCCGGATCGCCGAGCTGGTCGGCAGCGGAAGCGCGGGCGCGGTGCTGGTCTCCGCGATCGACGGCATGGCGGGCGTCGGCAAGACCACGCTGGCGGTGCACGCCGCCCATCTCATGGCCGAGAGGTTCCCGGACGGCCAGTTCTACTGCGACCTCCACGGCTTCACGCCGGGCTACGAACCCGTGGGCCCGGCCTCGGCGTTGGAGGCGCTGCTGCGCATGGCCGGTGTCGACGGCGCGCGCATCCCGCACACCCTGCAGGAGCGGTCGGCCCTGTGGCGTACCACGCTGTCGGACCGGCGGACGCTGGTGGTGCTGGACAACGCCGCCACTGCGGAGCAGGTGCGTCCGCTGCTGCCCGGCTCCGCGTCGTGCGCGGTGCTGGTGACCTCGCGGCGGCGGCTCCTGGCGCTGGAAGGCGCCGTCCCGCTCTCGCTCGACGTGCTGCCCGAGGCGGAGGCGTGCGCGCTGGTGGCCCGGATCGCGGGACCCGACCGGGTCGCCGACGCGCCCGAAGCGGTCGCCGAGATCGCCGAGTTGTGCGGCCGGCTGCCGCTGGCGATCCGGATGGCAGCGGCCCGGCTCGCCCACCGGCCCGCGTGGACGGCGCAGGACCTCGCCTCCGAACTCCGCGCGGGCCGCCGCCGGTCCGGCTCCGGCGGCAACGAACAGGCGGTCAGCGCGGCCTTCGCCCTCTCCTACGCGCGCCTCGGCCCGGGCTGTCAGCGGCTGTTCCGGCTGCTCGGCCTGCACCCCGGCGCCGATCTCGACGCGTACGCGGCCGCGGCCCTGGCGGGCACGGACGTGGCGACGGCCGGGCAGTGGCTGGAGGAGCTCGTCGACGTGCACCTGCTGGAGCAGTACGCGCCCCACCGCTATCAACTGCACGATCTGCTCCGCCGACACACGCAGGAGGTCCTGCACGAGAGCGAGCCGCCCGCACACCGGGAAGAGGCGGAGCTGCGGCTCCTCGACCACTATCTGCACACCGCGCGGAACGCCCGCCTCGTGACGGCGCCGGGACAGCGGCTGCTCCCGTTCGAGGTCGCCCACCCACCCGACGACACCCCGGACGTGAGCGACCGGGCCTCGGCCCTGGCCTGGTACGAGGCCGAGCATGCCAACCTCGTCGCGATGATCACGCAGGCCGCCGCACACGGCAGGAACGAGCATGTGTGGCAGTACACCCATGTCCTCCAGCACTTCTTCGACATCCGCGGGCGCACCCTGGACTGGGTCACCACCCACGAACTCGCCCTGGCCGCCACCGGGAACCTCGGCAACCACCCGGCCCACGCCGAGATCCTGACCAGCCTCGCCATCGCCTGCTGGCACGCGGGGCGCCCCGAGGACGCCTTCGACCGGGGACTTGAGGCGCTGGCCTTGTGCCGGGAGCTCGGCGACGCGTGGGGAGAGGCCGTCATTCTCACCAACTTCGGTATCGCCCAGGAGCAGTTGGGGCAGATCGAGGAGGCCGTCGACCTCCACCGGCAGGCCCTGGCCCTCTACGGCGGCATCGATGCCCCCTGGGGCGAGGCCCTGAGCCTGACCAGCCTCGGCACGGCCCACACCCGGCTCGGGCGGGCCGCGGAGGCCCTCGATCACCACCGGCGGGCTCTCGACCGCTACCGGCGGATCGGCGACCCGTGGGGCGAGGCCCGCACCCTGACGAACATGGGCACCGGCTACCGGCAGTTGGGCCGGTTCGGCGAGGCCGTCGCCCACCACGCACGCGCGCTCTCCCTCGACCGCCGGATGGGCGACCGGCGCGCGGAGAGCGAGGTCCTCAACGACCTCGGCGCCACCTACCACGCGGCCGACCGCCGCGACACCGCCCGCCGGCGGCATCAGCGGGCGCTGGACATCGCCCGCGCCATCGACAGCAGCCTGCAGATCGCCCGCGCCCACCAGGGCATCGCCCACGCCCTGGCCCCGGACGACCCCGCCGCCGCCCGCCACCACGCCGAGCAGGCACTCGCGGTCCAGGGCGAGCTGAGCGCCCCCGAAACCGCCGAACTCACCGCGCTCCTCGACGCCGACGGTGGACTCAGGGGGGAGTGAGGCTGTCGAGCCGGGCGGCAAGGTCGGGGTGGGCGGCGGACAGGTGGGGGCGGATGACGGCCAGAGGGGCGATGAGACCGGCGGGGTCGTCATGGGCGAGGGCCGCATGGAGCTTGTCGCGCGGGCGGCGGGCGGCGGCGGGGAGATCGGTGAGTGCAGTGATCTGTCCGGCGAGGCGGCGCAGGTCGGCGGCGTTGGTACGGGCCCAGCCGGCGGTGACGCGTTCGGCGGCCCGCGCCTGGCGGGTTGCCGTGACGCGCTGCTCGCCGGTGGTTCCGGCGGGGCCGGGACGCCCGCGCAGGTAGCGGCGTTCGGCCGCCTGGCGGCTGGCGACGCCGAGGGGGCCGGCGAGGTCCGCCCAGCTGGCGCCCGCGTCGCGGGCGGTTTCGATCAGGCCGGTCTCCCATCCGGCGAGCTGCTCGCGCACCTGCCGCAACAGCAGCAGGGAGGCCAGCGCCTGCTCCGGCCCGGGACCGGGCGCTTCGGGACTGTCCGGAGAGTCCCGCCGCGTGTCGTGCTGGGCGTCGCGCAGGGCGTCGTCTATGGCCCTGAGGGCCGCCGCTGCGGCGAGGAACGACGCCGGGCTGTGGGCATTCGCGCTGGTCAGGGGTGGTTGGTCGGCTGCGGTCACAGGCACCTCCCTCGGTCTGTCATCACATCGACGACATTTTGTTTGTCATCCATTGGATGACATGTTACAACGGTGTCAGTGAAGCGCATTGGCAGCGACTGCCCGAACCTGCTGGAGGTGTTCTCACGATGTTGATGCGCACTGACCCCTTCCGTGAGCTGGACCGGCTGGCGCAGCAGCTGACGGGCCCGGGCACCTGGTCCCGTCCGTCGGTGATGCCGATGGACGCCTACCGCGAGGGCGACGACTACGTGGTGGCCTTCGACCTTCCCGGCGTCAGCGCCGACGCGATCGACATCGACGTCGAGCGGAACATGCTCACCGTCAAGGCCGAGCGCCGGCCGGTGGCGAAGAGCGACGACGTGCAGATGGAGCTGTCCGAGCGGCCGCTGGGCGTCTTCTCCCGCCAGATCGTGCTCGCCGACACCCTCGACACCGAGCACATCAAGGCCGACTACGACACGGGCGTGCTCACCCTGCGCATCCCGATCGCCGAGCGCGCCAAGCCCCGCAAGATCTCCATCCGCGCCGGCTCCGACCACAAGGAGATCTCCGGCTGACACCGGCCGGACGGGGGCACTCCGAAGAGGAGGAGGTGGCGTCCGAGATGACCCTGCGAGCCGAAGCGTTCCTCGATCGCGTGAAGGAACGCGGGGAGTACCGCACCACGGAGGAAGCCGAGCGCGCGGCCCGCGTGGTGCTCGCCCTGCTCGGCGCGCATCTGGTGGGCGACGTCCGCGCCCGTCTCGCGGCGCGCCTGCCGGAGGGCTTCGCCCTGATCCTGCTCAACCCGTTGCAGAGCGCCGAACCGCTGACCCCCGAGCGGTTCGTCCGGGCGACCGCCGCCTGGATCGAGGGCGCCACCGAGCAGACGGCGGCCTGGGACGTCGGCGCCGTGCTGTCCACCGTCGCCGACGCAGCCGGCGACGACCTGCTGGGGCAGATCCTGCTCCAGCTCCCCGCCGGCTACGACCTTCTCTTCGGCCGCCCCCAGCCCACCTGACCACGACGGGTGGTGCCGCACCCCGGCACCACCCTTCCCATACCGGCTCCACGAAAGGCATGCACCTCAGTGATCTCCGACGCACAGGTACCGCTTGAGCACCGGCAGCCGTACGGGACCGCGTACGAGCAGATGCTGGAGAAGGTCCGCTACGACGGCGCCTACCCCACCCGCGAGCGGGCCGACGAAGCCGTCCGCCTGGTTCTCGCGGGGCTGGGGCGCCAGCTGACCGGTGACGAACGCGTCGATCTCGCCGCCTGTCTGCCCTTGGAGGCCGCCCGCGTCCTCACCGCGCAGATCCCGGACACCCGGCCCCTGACCGGCTGGGCCTTCGTCAAGGACCTCGCCGCCCGCACGGGCGCCTCCCTGGCCACGACCCGCTGGGACACCGGATCCGTCTTCTCCGCCGTCGCCGCCCACGCCGGCCCCGACCTCATCGCCCGCATCCTGGACCAACTCCCCACCGGCTACGCCCTGTTGTTCGGCCGCGCCGAACTCACCCCCGCCGCGTAGCCGGCGAGGCCGCGGGCCCGGCTCAGCGCGACTGCCGTCCGGCGTCCGGCCCTGCGTCCGCAGAACGCGCCGCGGCGGCCTGCTCACGGGCCGCCCTGCGCCGGCGTGAGGCCATGCTCAGCCCACCCACCAGGGCGATCAGCCCGCCGGTGATGGCTCCGGAAACCAGCTTGTGCAACAGATCGTCCATCGGTACCCCGTTCACTCGTGCACGACGCGGACGCGCGACTGATCGTTGACACGTCGCGCGTCCCCACCGTCGTGGAGGGCGATGAAATACCGATGAATCCACGGAGAGAGGGCTGCCGCTGTGCCGCAGCCCGGCGCAGACGGCGGCTCACATCGCGCGTCCTGGCATGGGAACGCACCGCCGTGTCCCCGGTGCGGCCGGGGCCCCTGTCACCAGCGTCCTGCCATCCGGGTGAATCCGCGGCGCGCCCCTCATCCCCGGCCCCGGCCGGGGTACTCCGCGGACCATGGCCAAAACGAACCCCATCGAGCTCCAGAAGTGCCTCAAGGGCATGGACTACCCGGCGACCAAGGAAAAGCTGGTCGACCACGCCAAGAAGCACGGAGCCACGAAATCCACCGTCGACGCGCTCAGCGCCATGCCGAAGAAGGAGTACGAGTCGCCCGCGGCCGTCACCAAGGCCGCGGTGAAGGAGGGCGGGAAGTAGACACGAGCACAAGACACACGCGGAGCGCCGCCACGTCCCCCGGACCGGTGGCGCCCTGCGGGTCAGTGCAGGACGTCCGGCTGTTCGTGAAGGATCTCCTCGCGCAGCGGCAGGAATCCGCGCCAGTTCTGACCCTGCAACCCTGTCTGGTTGTACGTGAACCGGGCCACCTCGGGGTCGATGGGCCGGAGTTCGCCGGCCGCCGCCGCGATGAGCTGGACCTGTGCGGCGCGCTCGGCCTGGACGTAGAGGGTGGCCGCCTCCTCCACGCTGCGCCCCACGGTGAGCAGTCCGTGGTTGGCCAGGATGGCCGTGCTCATGCTGCCGAGCTGTTTGGCGATGCGGGCGCCTTCGGCCGGGTCGTACACGATGCCCTGGAAGTCCGGTACGACGACGTTGTCCTCGAAGAACAGGCAGGCGTCCTGGGTGATGGGGAGCAGGGGCTGTCCCAGTGCGGCGAGTGCCTTTCCGTGGAGCGAGTGGCTGTGGGCGGCCGCGACGATGTCGGGGCGCGCGTGGTGCAGTTGGGAGTGGATGGCGAAGGCGGCCTTGTTCACGGGAGCGTCGCCGTGGACGACGAGTCCTTCGGCGTTGACGAGGATCAGGTCGGACACCCGGATCCGGGAGAAGGACCGTCCGAGGGGGTTCACCCAGAAATGGTCGAGGAGTTCCGGGTCCCGTACGGTGATGTGGCCGGCGAGGTGTTCGCCGTAGCCGAATTTGCCGAAGATCCGGAAGGCGATGGCGAGTTGTTCCCTGCGGTGCCGGCGCTCCTCCTCCACGGTGGCGAATTCCGGCGGCCCGGGCAGTTTCGGGTCGCGGGGACGGAGGGATGCGGCGAATGATCCGTCAGTCGGTCGGGGCATCCGGGGTCCTCTCCTGCTCAGCCGGTGAGCACGGCGTCGTCCAGCCGCTCGGCCTCGACGGTCTTGTTGCCCACGATGCTGATCAGCACCGCGCCGAAGGTGATCGGTGCTCCGGCGACGGGTACCGGCAGCTCGCCGGCGAAGGGGTTGCCCCGTTCGCGCAGGTTGCGCACCAGGTGTGTCGGGTCGAAACCCTGGACCCCGCCGACCGGGCCGGTCATGCCCACGTCGGTGACCAGCACGGTGCCGCCCGGCAGGAAGTGCAGGGGAACGGTGGGTTCGTGCGTGTGGCTGCCGAGCACAGCGGCCGCCTCGCCGTCGACGGCATGGGCGAAGATCTGTTTCTCCAGGACGTGGTCGCCGTGGTAGTCGACGATGACCGCGCCGATTTTCTCCGCCGACTGCCAGGCCCGGTAGGCGGGGTAGAACTTGTCGGCCACGCCTCTCGCGGAGTGCATCGCGCAGGCGTCGGCGAGGTTGACGACGGTCACCGTGGCGCCGGCCGCCTCGACGGTGATGACGCCCCGTCCCGGGACGCCGGCCTCGACGTTGGCGGGGCGCAGGACTCGCGGCAGGTCCAGCGACGCCACGGCCTGCGGGCTGTCCCAGGAGTGGTTTCCGCCGCAGATGACGTCGGCCCCGGCGGCGAGCAGCCGCTCCAGTTGTCCGACGGTCGTGCCGAATCCGTCCGGAGCGCAATTCTCCGCATTGATCAGGATCAGGTCCACGCCGTATGCCCGGCGCAATTCCCCGATCCTGCGGACGAGGAGTTCCGCGGCTTCCGTTCCCACGACGTCACCGATGTAGAGAACTCTCACCTGGCCGCCCCCAAAAGGTCCATCAGGTCATTCAACTCTGCCCAGGGGGTTGGGAACCCGCATCCCACCATCGTCACATTCACGCGCTACGACCTTCGGCACACTGCGTCTCCGCCTGTCCAGCGATTAGGGTGAGCGCCCCCCAGGAACTCCTGGGAACGGACGGAGGATGAATGCGATGGCGGGATCTCGTCGTTCCCGGCCCAATCCCGTACTGACGGGCCCCGACCGGGCGGCGGCCAGGGCGGCGCTGCGCGCGACCGGCCTGTCCGGCAGGGAACTGGCCCAGCCCATG
Organism: Streptomyces morookaense; assembly: GCF_013030945.1. Taxonomy (GTDB): domain Bacteria; phylum Actinomycetota; class Actinomycetes; order Streptomycetales; family Streptomycetaceae; genus Streptomyces; species Streptomyces morookaensis. The sequence goes on from NZ_JABBXF010000016.1 coordinate 14,661, forward strand.
ATCGGTGTCGCGCACAGCTGGATCGGCACGATGCCGTGCAATCTCAACCACCGCGTGCTGGCCGAGGCGGCCATGCGCGGGGTCAGGTCCGCCGAGGCAACTCCCCTGGAAATCAACACCATTGCCATATCGGATGTCATCACCATGGGCACCGTGGGCATGCGCACTTCCCTGGTCAGCCGCGAGGTGATCGCGGATTCCGTCGAACTCGTCGGCAGGGGCCATGCGCTGGACGGGCTTGTCACGCTGGTGGGCTGCGACAAGACGATTCCGGCCGCGGCCATGGCACATGTGCGTCTCGACATACCCGGTGTCATCGTCTATTCCGGTACGACGCTTCCCGGCCGTTTCCGGGGCAGGGACGTCACCGTGCAGGACGTCTTCGAGGGCGTGGGCCGGCATGCGGCCGGTGAGCTGGACGACGCGGGGCTCGCCGAACTGGAGCGCAGCGCCTGCCCGGGCGCCGGGGCGTGCGGAGGCCACTACACGGCCAACACCATGGCGATGGCCATGGAGTTCCTCGGTCTGTCGCCGTTCGGCTCGATGGATCCGCCCACCGGCGACCCGCGCAAGTCCGAGGCCTGCCGGGACGCCGGGGTGCTCGCCGCCCGCCTGGTGGAGGACGGTCTGAGGCCGAGCGCGATCCTGAGCAGGGACTCGTTCCGCAACGCGATCACCGCGTGCGCGGCCACCGGCGGCTCGTCCAACCTCGTCCTGCATCTGCTGGCCATCGCCGCGGAGAGCGGAATCCCGCTGGACATCGACGAGTTCGACGAGATCAGTTCCCGTACCCCGCTCATCGCCGACCTGCGCCCCAGCGGCCGGTACACCGCCGTCGACCTGGACCTCGCGGGCGGCACCCGGCTCGTCGGCCGGCGGCTCCTCGAAGCGGGGCTGCTGGCCGGGGACGCGCTGACGGTGACCGGGCGTTCGCTCGCCGCCGAGGTGGGCGAGGCCGTCGAGCGGCCGGGCCAGCAGGTGATCGCCCCCGCCGGTGCCCCGTTCGCCCCGTCGTCGGGACTGGTCGTGCTCCGGGGGAACCTGGCCCCGGAAGGCTCCGTCCTCAAGACCACGGGAACCGGTACGCGCAGCCTGACCGGCCCCGCGGTGGTCTTCGACTCCGAGGAACTCGCCATGAGCGCCGTGCAGTCGGGCGCCATCTCCGAGGGCGACGTGGTGGTGATCCGGTACGAGGGCCCGCGCGGCGGCCCCGGGATGCGGGAGATGCTCGGTGTCACGGCCGCCCTGGTGGGCCGGGGCCTGGGGCCCTCGGTGGGGCTGCTCACCGACGGCCGGTTCTCGGGCGCCACCCTGGGCCTGATGGTGGGGCATATCGCGCCGGAGGCCGCCGACGGCGGGCCGCTCGCCGCCCTGCGGGACGGCGACCTCGTGACGATCGACCTGGACCGCCGGGTGGTCGACGTGGACCTCTCCCCGGCCGAACTCTCCCAGCGCCTGAAGGAATGGGAGGCGCCGCCGTCCCGGTGCCCCGCCGGTGTGATGGCCAAGTACCGCGACGTCGTCTCCTCGGCGGCGGCCGGCGCGATCACGACACGTCCGCGTTCCCGCGGCCGGACGGAGAACCCGTGAGCGGGCCCGGCCGGCTGTCCGGCAAGTCGGCGGTCGTCACGGGCGCGGCCCGCGGTATCGGACGCGCCACCGCCCTGCGCTTCGCCCGGGAGGGCGCGCTGCTGACCCTCACCGACGTGGACGGGAAGGCCCTCGGCGAACTGGCCGCGGAGCTGGCCGCACAGGGCGCCGAGCCGGCCACGGTGACCGGTGACGTCTCGGTGCCCGCGGACGCCGGACGCATGATCGCCGCCGCGGTCGAGGCGTACGGCCGGCTGGACGTGCTCGTCGCCAACGCCGGGATCCTGCCGCTGAGCAGGATCACGGACGCGACCGCGGACGACTGGGACCACGTCATGGCGGTCGACGGCAGGGGCATGTTCCTCACCTGCAAGTTCGCCGTCGAGCAGATGGCCGCGGCCGGCGGCGGCGCGATCGTGTGCCTGTCGTCCATCTCCGGGCTCGCCGGCCAGGCGGGCCAGAGCACCTACGGCCCGGCGAAGTTCGTGGCCACCGGGCTCACCAAGCACCTCGCGGTGGAGTGGGCGGACCGGGGCATCCGGGTCAATGCCGTGGCGCCGGGGACGATCCGTACGGACCGGGTGCGCCGGCTGCCGGACGAGCCGGGCGGTGCCGCGTACCTCGCCGAGATCGAGCGCAGGCATCCGATGGGCAGGATCGGCGAGCCGGACGAGGTCGCGGCGGCGATCGTCTTCCTCGCCTCGGACGAGGCCTCGTTCATCACCGGCGCGGTGCTGCCCGTGGACGGCGGATACCTGGCGCAGTGAGCCACGGTTCCGGCCCGCCCCGTTCCGCGGCGGGCCGGAGCCGCGTCACCGTGCGCGGGGGACCCAGGCAACGGCCCGGCCGGGTGCGCCTGTTGCCCCTTCCAGCTTGACGGGGAGGAAACAGAACCAGGCGCCGCGCGGGGGCAGGGAGTCCAGGCGGGCGAGCCCCTCGACGAAGACCGCGCCGGCCCCGAGGCCCGTCACGTGCACGTCGACGGGCAGCTTTCCCTGCACGGGGGCGATGCTGGGGGCGTCGCTGCCCGCGCAGCGGACACCGCGGTCCAGGAGCAGCCGGATCGCGCCGACGTCCGGTGCGGGCCACGCGTCGCCGCGTCCGGTGACGATGACGTCGTGCGCGTACGCCTGCCCGGCCCGGCCGCGGCGGTAGCGGGAGTCCCACCCGGAGCGGAACAACACCACGTCGCCCGGGGCGAGTTCGCCGTGTTCGTCCTCCCAGGCGGTGATATGACGGGCCGTCACCAGCGGGCTGACGGCCGGCTCCCCGGCCGAGCCCGTCAGCGCGGAGACGTCGACGACGGCCGCGGGTCCGGTGAGCTGGGACAGCGGGACCCGGTCCGCCGAGACGCCGCCCCACTCCCCCGCGTTCGGCAGGCCGGAGTCCTCGTGCGGGATGAAGTGGGTGGGTGCGTCGAAGTGCGTTCCGGTGTGTTCGTCGATGGCGAGCCAGCGGGTCGCGTACGGGCCCTCCCTGCTGTACAGCGGAGCCGGGGCGACGTCCTGCCGGTTCTCGTACCAGTTCCACACCTTCGCCTGATAGGGCTGATGCGTGGGCCAGTAGCAGGGCAGGTCCTCGGCCACCAGCACGGAGAGGTCGACGATCTCGTACCCTCCGGCCCATGGCGGCGACGCCTTCGGGCCGTTCTCCGGGGATCCGTCAGCCATGCGACGAAACACCTCCTCGATCTCCCATGACACCCAGCAGGAAAGCCTTGTTGACGGCCTGGATACGCGATCTCACGCCGAGCTTCGTGTAGATGTTGGTCAGATGCCGCTTCACCGTTCCCTCGGCGATGAAAAGCGTTCCGCCGACCTCGCTGTTCGTCAGGCCTTTCGCCACGAGGCGGAGCACTTCCACCTCGCGCCGGGACAGCAGCCGGCCGGATTCGCCGAGGCCCCGCATCATGTCCCGGGGGATCGACATGACGACCCGGTCGCCGCTGTTCACCACCATCCGTACGGCGGAACGGAGTTCGTCACGGTCGCCGTCGGGCACCAGAAAGGCGCGTACCCCGAGCCGCACCAGTCTGCGCAGCAGGCCGGGGTCGTCGCGTCTGGCCAGCAGGACCATGGTTCTGGTGCGCGGGGCCAGCGCGGCGATGCGTGCGATCAGGGTTTCCAGGGGCGGGCCGGGAATGCCGCAGTCGATGAGCACGACGTCCGGCTGCTCGCGTTCCGCCGTCTCGATGCAGCGGTCGCCGTCGCCGGCCTGCCCCACGACGGAGAAATCGGCATCCGCATTCAGCAGCGCCGTGATTCCCTGCCGGTACAGGGAGTTGGGGTGGGCCAGGACGATGCTGATGCGTTCTTGATTCTCTGAAACGGGACGCCCCCATCGTTCGACGACGTACACATCCTCGCGCGGGCCTGCGCGGAGTCAAGGCCAACGGCCCGCGGATCACGGGCACTTGAGGGCTGCGGCGGGGGGCCGTAGGGTCATTGGGTGATACACCTTCCAGGGCGCCGGCCCGCGCGTGCCTTCCGGACCGTGGCCGTCGGCGTCGGAACGGTCCTGGCCGCGAACAGCACCCCCACACCGCTGTATGTCGCCTATCAGGAGCGGTGGGGGTTCTCCGCCACCACGCTCACCACCGTCTTCGCCGTCTACGCGGCCGGGGTCCTGGCGGCGCTCCTGCTCATCGGCGGGCTGTCGGACCGGATCGGCCGCCGCCCGGTCCTGCAGGGCAGTCTCTGCACGCTGATCGTGAGTTATGCGCTGTTCCTCGCCGCGGACGACGTGACGTGGCTCTACTGCGCCCGGGCGGTCCAGGGGCTGGCGACCGGGGTGTTCACCGGCGCGGCCGGCGCCGCCCTCGCCGACCTGCACCCCCGTGCCGACCACCGGACCGCCGGGCTGGTGAACAGCGCCGCCATGCCGAGCGGCCTTGCCGTGGGCGCCGTGATCAGCGGCGCGCTGGCCCGGTGGGGGCCGGCACCACTGCGCTCGCCCTACCTCGTGCTCGCCGGCGTCACGCTCGTCGTGCTCGCGGCGATCATCGCCTGGGTCCCCGAGACGGTGGCCGCGCCCCGGCTGCAGTGGTCGCAGGTGCTCCGTCTGCAGCCGCTGCGGGTGCCGCCCGAAACGCGTCGCGAGTTCCTCACCGCCTCCGTGGGGGTCTCGGTCGCCTGGGCGGTCGGCGGGCTGTATCTGGGGCTCGCGGGCAGCCTGGTCAAGGAGTTGCTCGACGGGTCGGACCCGTTCGTCACGGGCCTGGTGATCCTCAGCATGCAGGGCGTCGCCGGCGCCGCCCAGCTGACCTGGGCCCTGCGCCGGGGCGCCGTCGCGGACCGGGTCGCGTCGGCGCTCGGCTGCACCGCGCTGTTCCTCGGCGTCCTGGCCGTCGCCGGCGCCCTGTTCACGGGCAGCCCGCCCCTGTTCTTCGCCGGGTCGGCGGTGACCGGCACCGGATTCGGCCTCGCGTTCATGGGCAGCAGCCGCCGCATCACCCACGCCGCTCCGCCCGCGCGCCGCGGGGAGACCCTCGCCGCCTTCTTCACCGTCGCCTACCTGGCGTTCTCCGTTCCTTCCGTGCTGGCGGGCCTGCTCAGCACCCGGTTCGGGCTGGTGCACACGTTCTACGCCTTCGCGGCGGTCACGGCACTGCTGTCCGCCGCGACCGTGGTCCGTTCCCTGCGGCCCGACGCGGAGCGAGTTCGCAGTACGCCGGGAAGGTGCCGTCAGCTCGACAGGCGGCGGTAGTCGGCACGGCCGTGCGGGGTGCGCGGCGGCAGCGCCGGGCCACCCGTCAGAGCAGCCCCGCCCGGGCCGCCTGGATGCCGGCCTGGAAGCGGGTGCGGGCGCCCAGCGAGTCCATCACCTCGCGCACCCGGCGCTGGACGGTGCGCGGCGAGACGCCGAGCAGGCGGGCGATGCTGTCGTCGGTGTATCCCGCGCAGAGCAGCGTGAGCAGTTCCGCCCGGCGGTCACCGTCCGCCGGGGCCCGGGTGTCCGGGACCCGTACGGAGCGGTTCCAGTACGCCTCGAACGTGCCGGTCAGCGCGTCCAGCAGCGACGAGGTGCGCACCAGCATGGCGCCGTGCAGCTCGGAGCCGGTGCACAGGGGCAGCATCGCCCACCGGTCGTCGACCACGGCCAGTTTGCAGGGGAGTTCGGGCAGCACCCGGGCCTGCTCCCCCGCCGCGACGCACGCTCGGATCTCGGCGAGCCGGCCGGGGGCGCCGACCGAACCGGCCTCGTACACCACGCGGATCTGCACGTCCCGCCCCAGCAGGGCGCGTTCGAGGCCGGGGTCGGAGCGGACGATGTGCGGGGGCTTGTCGAAGAGCAGCACCCGGCGGCGGGCGCCGGCCAGCATCGACCGCCAGTGCTGCGCGATGGCGGCGGTGCCGGTGAGGACCTCGACCAGGTCGGTGGCGCACGGGCGGCGGGCCGAGCGGTAGGTGCGCATCAGCTCCGCGATGCGGCCGCGGGTGCGGCACAGTTCCTCCTCGCGGCGCAGCAGCAGTGCCTCGACGGCGAGGTCGGGGGCGGCCGCCGACCAGCGGGCGGGGTCGCCGTCCCGGCGGTGGAGGAGCCCGCGGGCGGCGAGCAACTGCAGCAGCCGCGCGGCCCGTTCGGCGGTGGTGCCGAGTTCGTCCGCGAGCGATGCGGCCGTGCAGGACGGCACCGCAAGTGCGCAGAGGTAGGCGGCCTCCTCGGGCTCCGGCAGGCCGAGGGCTTCGAGAAATCCGGCGGAGGCCGCGCGGGACTCGTGAGGAACCACCCAAACATCATGTCATGTTCCCGCCATAACGGAATCCGGCCGGACCGCGCCGCTTGAGGAGCCGCACGGCCGCCCGCACCATGAGCCCCGGTCGGCCGACCGCCCCCACCGGTATGTCAACACCCCCCAAGGAGCGTGCCTCATGGGCATATCCCCGGGCACCGTGCGCATCATCGGCAGATCCCGCGCCGGCGGCCCCCACGCGGCCAGGGCCGCGGCGGCAGCACTGCTGCTGGCCGCGGCCCTGGTCCCGGCGGGCACGGCCGGCGCGTCGGCCGCGGCCTTCGGCCCCCACAACCTCCGGCTGCGGGACAGCAACTGGGGCGGCTACGTCGCCCAGGGCTCGTTCTCCACGATCACCGGCTCGTGGACCGAGCCCCACGCGACCTGCACCTCGGCCAACGACCTCTTCGCCCCCTGGGTCGGCATCGACGGCTACGGCTCGCAGTCGGTGGAACAGGCCGGGGTGCAGACCGACTGCTCCAGCGGCTCGCCCGTGCTCTCGGCCTGGTACGAGATGTACCCGTCCCCGCCCGTGTACTGGAACGACCCGGTCTCGGAAGGCGATTCCATCACCGCGACGGTGGTCTCCAACGGGGGCGGCAGCTACACGCTCACCCTCAGCGACACCACGAAGGGTTGGTCCGAGCACGTCGACCAGTCCATCGACGGGCAGAACGCGAGCGCCGAGGCCGTCATCGAGTCGCCGACGCAGAGCTATCCGGCCTTCGCCCGGCTGGACTTCTCCGGTATCACGGTGGACGGGAAGCCGTTCGACTCCGTCCGGCCGCAGGCGCTGGTCAGCGGGGGGTACGTGCCGGGGCCCCTGCAGGGCGGCGCGTTCGGCATGTCGCCTGGCGGCGGGTCGCGCACCGCGGCCCCTGTGGGGCGGCCGGGGAGCATCCGCTACTGATCGACTGCGGGTTCGTCGTGGCTGATCGCGCAGTTCCCCGCGCCCCTTCGGGCGCGGGGAAACGTCGTCAGCTCTCCAGCAGGCCCCGGCCCAGCCAGTCCTTGGAGTCCCGGACACCGGGCAGCGCGTAGAAGTAGCCGCCGCCGGTCGGCGAGATGTAGTCCACGAGCGGCTCGTCGATCAGGCGCTCCTGGGTGGCCTCGAACTGCCGCTTGACATCCTGCTGGTAGCAGCAGAACGCCAGGCCCATGTCGAGGTTGCCGACGTTGTCGACACCCCGGTCGTAGTTGTAACCGCGGCGCAGGATGCGGGAGTCGTCCGTGTCGTGCGTGCGCGGATTGGCCTTGCGGATGTGGGCGGTGAGCGGTATCGCCTCGCCCTTCGGGTCCTTGGCGTAGTTGGGGCTGTCGGTCTCCTTGGCCCCGTCCAGCGGCGCCCCGGTGTCCTTGCGGCGGCCGAACATCTTCTCCTGCTCGGTGAGCGAGACCCGGTCCCAGAACTCGACGAGCATGCGGATGATGCGGATCACCTGGTAGCTGCCGCCGACGGCCCAGGACGGCTCGCCGAGCTGGTCCGTCACCCACACCAGCCGCTGCATCTCGCGCGCGGACCCGGTGTCGGGGTTGACGATGCCGTCCTTGAAGCCGAGCAGGTTGCGCTGCGCGCCCGTCGGGCGGGGCGCGTTCTGGAAGCCGTCGATGCGCCACTTGATCTGCATGGCGCCGCGGGTGTGCCGGGCGATGTCGCGCAGGGCGTGCAGGACGGTGTCCTGGTTCTCGGCGCAGATCTGCAGCGAGAGGTCGCCGTGGCACTCGGCGGCCTGCAGGTTGTCGTTGGGGAACGTCCGCATCGGCGTGAGCTTGCGGGGCTTGGCCTTGGCGAGGCCGAAGCGGTCGTCGAAGAGGGACGCGCCCACGCCGAGGGTGACGGTGAGCCGGTCGGCGGGGACCGTCGGGCCGAGGATGCCGTTGTCCGAGGGCGGTGCGCCGACCCCAAGGTCGACGGGGGCGCCGCCCGCGGTCAGGAAGCGGGCCCGCTCGGTGATCGTGCGGAACAGGTCGGCGAGTTCCTTGCGGTTCTCGGCGATCACGTTGAGCGAGAGGAAGGCCGCGGCGGCCGGCTGCGGCGTGAGGATGCCCGCCTGGTGGGCGCCGTGGAAGTCGACCTTCCCCGCGTCCTCGGTGTCGGCGGCCTCCGCCCGGCCCGCGCCGGCCTGGCCGAGCGCGAAGCCGCCGCCGGCGAGGACGGCACCGGCCGCGCCCGCCCCGAGTGCCGTCTTGACGAAACCGCGGCGGCCGGCGGAGAAGCCCATCGGGCAGGCGGATTCGGCGGTCATGTTCTGGTTCCCTTCGGAGGGTTCGGCGTACGGCACGGGTCAGGCGGACTTGCGGATCTCGAGGAGATCGGGGATGGGGGCGAGGTCCTCGAGCAGCTGGCCCGTGGCGCCGTTCAGCCGGTCGCGGGTGGCCGTGTCGAGCTTGTCGACCGGGGTCCACGCGGAGTCGTGGTGTGCTGCGTCGAGCAGCTTCTGCTCACGGTCGATGTCACCGTTGACGGTGGTGAGCAGCTGCGGGCTGCGCGCGGCGATCAACGGCCGCAGGACGTCGAGGAGTTCCCGGGTGCCGGCGAGGTTGGCATCGGCGGTGGCCAGCATGGTGCCGCTGCCCTGGTCGGCTGCGCCGGTGAGCTCGAACTGGAGCGTGTTCTCCAGGATCTCGTGGGTGCGCAGCGGCAGGTCGGAGGGGTCGAAGTCCTGGGTGGGGAAGGCCTTCTGCAGGCCCTGGGCGTCCTGCTGCAGCTGCTGGGCCGGGCCGCGCAGGTCGTCGGCGGACTCGCCGTGCCACAGGCCGTACTCGACGCGGTGGAAGCCGGTGAAGTTCTTGTCGCGGACACCGTCGGGGAGGCCTGCGGTGCGGCCGTTGATCTTCTTGTCGAAGTCCTCGAAGGTGCCGTAGGCCGCGCCGAGGGAGGAGTAGGTGCGGTGCGCGGTGAGCCAGTCGGTGCGGGCGGCGTCGAGGTCGCCGTGCTGGATGTCGTCGCTGAGCTTGCCGGTCTGGTCCGTGAGCGTGGCCAGGCCCTTGGCGACGTAGTCCTTGTAGGCCTTGAGCGGGCCGGCCAGGTCCTCCTCGGAGACGGGCTTGACGGCCTTGACGTTGCCGCCGCCGCTGACGCGCACCGGTGCGGAGGTGACGGCCTTGCCGCCGGTGGGCACGCACCGCCAGGCGTATTCGCCGCCGCCGACGGTGGCGACGAGGTCGCGCGTGGTGCCGGGCGCCAGGCCCTCGATCTCGCCGTAGACGGAGTTGGTGGCGGGGTCGACGAGGTAGACCTCGGAGGCCTTGTCGCCGGTGTTGTGCATCTGGAAGGTCTGGCGGCCGGGCTGAGGGGCGGTGAAGCCCTTGCCGCACTCCTTCTCGGAGACGGCGACGGTCTGGGCGCCGGCGGGCTTGGAGCCGCTGAAGGCGACGACGGCACCGGCGGCGACGGCGGGCACGGCGACGACGGCCGCGGGGACCAGCCACGCCGGGCGGCGGCGCGGCGCCTTCTCCGCGGCCTCGTCGGACGTCTTGTCCTGCACCGCCTCGGTCTTCGCCTCGGTCTTCGCCTCCGCACCGGCCTTGGCCGGACGGGTGCCGCGCACGCCCCGTACGAACAGCGTCATGACGACGGCGAGGTAGGCGACGTAGGCGACGACCTGCAGCCAGGTCATGGAGGGGGTCAGGTTGAACACGCCCTGGACGAGCGTGCCGTACCAGGATCCGGCGTCGATGTTCTGGCTCAGGTCGAACGCGAACGCGGCCTTCCCGGGCAGGACGCCGCCCTCCTGGAGGTCGCGCAGTCCGTAGCCGAGGACACCGGCGGCGATGACGATGAGGACGACGCCGGTGGCGGTGAAGAACTTCGTGAGGTTGATCTTCAGGACCCGGCGGTACAGGCCCCAGCAGAGCCCGGCCGCGATGACGAGTCCGATACCGGCGCCGATCATCGGGCCCGCGGACTCGCCGGCGGCGCGTGCCGTCGTCCAGAGGAACAGGGCGGTCTCCAGGCCCTCGCGGCCCACGGCGAGGAACGAGGTGACGATCAGCATGCCGGTGCCCATGGCGAGGGCGCTGGTGACCTTCTCGCGGATCTCACCGGAGAGGTTGCGGGCGGAGCGCCGCATCCAGAAGACCATGGCGGTGACGAAGGCGACCGCGATGACGCTGAGCGTGCCGCCGAACGCCTCCTGGGCGGTGGCGGAGAGGCTGGCGGCGGTGAAGGTCAGCACCGCGCCGAAGCTCAGGGAGAGGGCTATCGCGCCCAGGACGCCCGTCCACACCTGCGGGAGGCGGGACTTGGCGCCGGCGCGGACGAGGGTGGCGACGAGGACGGAGACGATGAGTCCGGCTTCCAGCCCTTCTCTCAGACCTATCAAGAAGCTCGGAAACGCGTCGTCCCACATGCTGTTCTCCCCGCCGCGGCGTCGGTAGTGCTGGTTAGCGAAGCCATACCTTATTCAGGTAAGCCTTAGCTGTCTACAGATCTGTAGTCGCATGATCATCTTCGCTGGAACCCACCCCTGACCGGCGGAAACGGCATAAACGGACACTGCCGGGCACCCGCAGCCGTGGACGCAGGGTACTGCACCGCTTCCGTTTTCCCTTTTCCGGATGGCTACTTACCGTGGGAAGTGCACCAAGGGACGGAGGAGGCGGAGCACCCCTCCCGTGACCGCTGTGGACGGTCGGCCGACCTCCCCGCTTTCCCTTTCCTTTAATGATCGATGGCAAGAATTTGCCGGGCGCGGCAGGGGAATTCGGGCGTTCCGCCTGAGTCGAACCCGGCCGCCGGCCGTATTCATGGATGAGCAGTGCCGGGCACTGCGGATCTGCCGCGCAGGAGCGCGCAGGGAGAAGGCCATGACAGAGGCGACAACCACAACGGATCCCGTCGGGACGGACGCCGACCCGGGCGTACCGTCACGGACGCCCGGCCGCGCCCTCCCGGACGTCCGCACCCTGGCCGCATACTTCGAGCGCACGTGCGACCGGACGCCCGACGCCACCGCCGTCCTCTGCGACGGCAGCCGCATCGCCTACGCCGAACTCGACCGCCGCGCCAACCGCATCGCCCACCTGCTCCGGGCGCACGGCGCGGCGGAGGGCAGCGCCGTCGGGATCCTGCTCGACCGGTCCGCCGACAGCTACGCCGCCCTGCTCGGCGTCATCAAGTCGGGGGCCGCCTACGTCCCGCTCGACACGTTCTTCCCCGCCGACCGGCTGGAGTACATCGCCCGCGACGCAGGACTGTGCGCCCTGCTCACGTCCTCGCCGCTGCGCGAACGGACCCGGAACCTGCCCTGCACGGTGCTCGAACTCGACCGCGCCGGGGCCGCGCTGGCCGCCGCGCCGGACCACAGACCGGACGGGAGCGTCGACCCGGCGTCCGTCGCCTACGTCATCTACACCTCCGGCACCACGGGCCGGCCCAAGGGCGTGGCCGTCTCGCACGCGAACATCGTCAACTTCCTGCGCGCGGCCGCCCCGGTCTACGGGGTGACCGCGGAGGACCGCGTCTACCAGGGCCTGTCGCTGGCCTTCGACTTCGCGGTCGAGGAGATCTGGCCGGCGTGGGCGGCCGGGGCGACCCTGGTCGCCGGGCCCGGCGAGGGCCGGCGCGCCGGGCAGGAGCTCGCCGACTTCCTGACACGGCACGGCATCACGGTGCTGTGCTGTGTGCCCACCCTGCTGTCCACCCTGGAGACGGACGTCCCGAGCCTGCGCAGTCTGCTCGTCAGCGGGGAGGCCTGCCCGCCCGACCTGGTGCGCCGCTGGTCGCGTCCGGGCCGCCGGATCCTCAACGCCTACGGGCCCACCGAGGCGACCGTCAGCGCCACGTGCGGCGAGCTGCTCCCGCACCGGCCGGTCACCATCGGCACCCCGCTGCCCACCTACCGCATCTACATCCTGGACGACGGGCTGCGGACGGTCGCGCAGGGCGAGAGCGGCGAGATCTGCATCGGCGGCCCCGGCGTGGCCATCGGCTACGTCAACCGCCCCGAGCTCACCGCCGAGCGCTTCGTTCCCAACCCGGTCGCGCGGGACGGCGCGGAGGTGCCGCGCATCTACCGCACGGGCGACCGCGGGCGGTTCACGGCCACGGGCGAGATCGAGTACCTGGGCCGGGTCGACACCCAGGTCAAGATCCGCGGCTACCGCATCGAACTCGCCGAGATCGAGGCCGTCCTGCGCGAGGACGAGGCCGTGGAGAACGCCGTCGTCACCCCGCTGGAGCGGGACGGCGCCGCCGAGGGCCTGGCCGCCTACGTGACCCTCCGCCACAGCCCCTCCACCGCGTCCGCGGCGGACGAAGCGGACCTGCGCGAACGGCTGCGCGTCCGGCTGCAGGGCAGGCTGCCCGGCTACATGATCCCCTCGCACCTCGACGTGCTGCCCGAGTTCCCGCTGCTGGCCGCCGACAAGGTCGACCGCGCCGCCCTGCCCGCGCCATCCTCTCCCCCGCTGGCCCGGCGCCCGGGGCCTGGTGCCGCGCCGCGGAGCCCGCTGGAGCACCGGCTCGCCGCCCTGTGGCGGGACGTGCTCGGCACCGACGACGTCTCCGTCGAGGACGACTTCTTCTGCGACCTGGGGGGCCACTCGATGAGTGCCGCCCGGCTGATGTCCCGGCTGCGGCAGGACCCACAGCTGCAGGGCCTGGCCATGGGCGACCTGTACGCCCACCCGACCGTCCGCGGTCTGGCGGCCTTCGTCGAGGCCTCGGCCGTCCCCGCCGCGGGGCCGTCCGGCGCGCAGGACCCGCCGCTGCAGCACTCCACCGCCCGCGTCCGGGCGTGCGGCGTGGTTCAGCTCGCCGGGGTGTACGTGTGGCTGCTGCTGCCCGGCCTGGCGATGGTGGTCCTGCTGTACCGGCTGTTCGAGGCATGGGACGTCCCCGTGCAGGAGCCCGCCGCGGGCGGCGCCCTGGACTGGCTCTCCGATCTCCCGCTGCCCTGGTTCGCGCTGCTGGAGGCGGGCTGGCTGGCCGTGAGCATGTTCGTGCTGCCGCTGCTCGGGGCCCGGCTGCTCATGGCGGGGGTGCGCCCGGGGACGTATCCGCTGTGGGGGGTCACCTATCTGCGCTTCTGGCTGCACACCAGGATCCTCACGCTGATCCCGATCGCGCTGCTGGCCGGTTCGCCGCTGCTGGCGCCCTGCCTGCGGCTGCTGGGCGCCCGCATCGGACGCCACTGCCACCTGTCGGCCGTCCCGCTGCCGGTCCCCCTGGTGGAGATCGGCGAGGGCACGAGCGTCGGCTACGGGGCCCGGCTCCAGCCGTACACCGTCGCGGACGGCCGGCTGCGGCTGGCGCCCGTGCGGGTCGGGTCCGGCAGCTTCGTGGGCACCAACAGCGTGGTGCTGGCCGGTGCCGTGATCGGCGACCGGGCCTCGGTGGGCGAGCAGTCGCTGGTGCCCGAGGACACGGCCGTACCCGGCGGCGAGCACTGGGCCGGCGCCCCGGCCGCCCGGCAGGACGCCCGACCGCCGCTGCTGGCGGCCCTGGACGCCGACGCCGACGAACGCCCCTGGCCTCCCGGGGTGCTGGCCGGGTACGCCGCCGGGGCGCTGCTGCTCCTGCTGATCCCGCTGCTGACCGCGGCCGCGGCCGCGACCCTCGTCGCGTGGGCCGCCTGGTACCACGGCGCGGGCGGAGGCCTGGCGGCCGTCGCCGCGAGCGGTCCCCTGTCCGTGTTCGCCCTCTGCGCGTCCGCGCTCCTCGTCAAGCGGGCCGTCCTGCCCGCGGCCCGGGCCGGCATCCACCCGGAGCGCAGCGGCTTCGGCGTCCGCAAGTGGATCAGCGACGGCATGATGACGATGAGCCTGACGCTGACGCACGCCCTGTACTCCACGCTCTACCTCGTGCCGTTCCTGCGCCGGCTGGGCGCCCGCACGGGCCGCTGGTCCGAGGTGGCGACGGTCAGCTTCGTCGACCCCGACATGCTGGTCGTCGGCGAGCAGAGCTTCCTGGCCGACGTGAGCGTGGTCGGCCCGGCCGTCTTCCACCGCGGCCGCATCGCGCTCGCCCCCGCGGAGGTGGGGCGGCGCAGCTTCGTGGGCAACGGGGCCGTGCTGCCGGGCGCCTGCCGGCTGGGCGACAACAGCCTGCTGGGCGTGCACTCCCTCGCCCCGCTCCGGCCGGTCGACCCCGAGACGACCTGGCTGGGGTCGCCCGCGATCTTCCTGCCGCACCGCGAGGCCAGCCAGGCGTTCCCCGAGAAGCTGACCTACGCCCCCACCCGCGGGCTGATCGCGGCCCGGCTGGCCATCGAGTACTTCCGGGTCACCCTGCCCACGGTCGTCGGCGCGCTCAGTGCCCTGGGCATCCTGTACGCCGCGACGGAGACCGCCCGGCGCCTCCCGCCGCCGGTGCTGTTCCTCCTCGCCCCGGCCCTGCTGCTGGGTGCGGGCCTGGCCTGCACGCTGGTCACGGTGGCGCTCAAATGGCTGGTCGTCGGGCGGTACCGGCCGCGGGTGGAACCCCTGTGGAGCATCTGGGTGCGCCGTACCGAGCTGGTGACGGGTCTGTACGAGAACCTGGTGGTGCTGTCCCTGGTCAACCTCCTCGTCGGGACCCCGTGGATCGGCGCCGTGCTCCGGCTGTTCGGCGCCCGCATCGGGCGGCGGGTGTGGCTGGCCACGACGTACCTGACGGAGTTCGATCTGGTCGAGGTCGGCGACGATGCCGCGGTCGGCGAGGTCACCTCGCTGCAGACCCACTTGTTCGAGGACCGGGTGATGAAGATGTCCCACGTGAAGGTGGGGGCAGGTGCTTCGGTCGGCGCCCGTTCCGTCGTGCTCTACGACGCACGGGTCGGCACCGGAGCCCGGCTGGACGCACTGTCCCTCGTGATGAAGGGCGAAACGCTGCCGGACGGGACCCGGTGGCAGGGCATCCCGGCCCGTCCCTGCACCCCTGCACCGGCTCACCTCGGCGGAGGCCCGTCATGACCGTTCTCGCCCGGCCCGGCACCTGGACCGGCCCGCACGTCGCCGGGGACCTGCCCGGTCCGCAGTCGGCCGCCCTCCTCGCGCGGCAGGAGCAGCGGGAGTCCCGTGCCCGCACCTACCCGCGCCATCTGCCCGTCGCACTGGCCGAGGGCTCCGGGAGCTTCGTGCGGGACGTCGACGGCAACGTCTTCATCGACTTCCTCGCGGGCGCCGGGGTGCTCTCCCTCGGGCACGGCCACCCCGAGCTCCTCGCCTGTGTGAGCCGGCAACTGGGCCTGCTCACCCACGCCCTGGACTTCCCCACCCCGGCCAAGGACGCCTTCACCGAGGCCCAGCTGTCGATGCTGGACCCGGGGCTGCGCGACCGCATGAAGGTGCACTTCTGCGGGCCCACCGGTGCCAACGCGGTGGAGGCCGCCGTCAAGCTGTGCAAGATCGCCACCGGCCGCGGCGACATCGTCTCCTTCCGGGGCGGCTTCCACGGCAGCACCCACGCCGCCATGGCGCTCAGCGGGCTGGTGGCCGCGAAGCAGCCGGTGCAGAACACCATGCCGGGCGTGCACTTCTTCCCGTACAACGACCCCGGCGCGCTGGAGCAGGCGCTGACCGACGGCCTCGGCGGGATGCCGCGGCCGGCCGCGGTGCTCATGGAGCTGGTGCAGGGCGAGGGCGGCGTCGTCCCGGCCCGCCCGGACTTCGCGCGGCGGGTCCGGGCCGTGACGCGGGAGCTGGGCGTCCCGCTGATCGTCGACGAGGTGCAGACGGGCTGCGGGCGGACGGGGACGTGGTTCGCCTTCGAGCAGTACGGCATCGAGCCGGACGTGGTCGTGGCGTCCAAGGCGCTGAGCGGCGCCGGGCTGCCCGTCGCCCTCATCCTCTACAACGCCGTGCTCGACAAGTGGGCGCCGGGCGCCCACATCGGCACCTTCCGCGGCAACCAACTGGCCTTCGCCGCGGGCGTGGAGGCGATCCGCATCATCCGGCGCGACGGCGTGCTGGACAACGTCCGCGCGCGGGGGGAGCAGATCGCGGAGGCGCTCGGCGAGCTGCGCGGGCACCCGTGGGTGCGCGAGGTGCGCGGCCGCGGCCTGATGTGGGGGATCGAGCTGGCGGACCCGGACGGCGGCCGGCCCGCCGGGGCGCTGGCCGCGGCGGTGCAGGCGCATGCGCTGCGGCAGGGGCTGATCGTCGAACTCGGCGGCCGGGACGACTGCGTCGTGCGGATCCTGCCGCCGCTGAACGTCACGGCCGAGGTCGTCGGCACGGCCTGCTCGATTCTCGTGAAGGCGGTCACGTCATGCAGTCCGTGACGCTCCGCTCGTCCCGGCCGGGACCGTACCGGCCGGCCCTGTCCACCGGCCGCCCCGTCCGCGGTGCGGCCTCCGGGGAAGGCGCGATCTGATGGCTCTCATCGTCCAGAAGTACGGCGGCTCCTCGGTCCGGAACACCGAGCGGATCAAGCACGTCGCCGAACGCGTCGTGGCCGCGCACGCCGAGGGGCACGACGTCGTGGTGGTGGTGTCCGCCATGGGCGACACCACCGACCAACTGCTGCGCATGGCCTACGAGATGGGTCCGGTGCCCTCGCGCCGGGAGCTCGACATGCTGCTGACGTCGGGCGAGCGCATATCCAACGCCCTGACGGCGATGGCCGTCCACACGCTCGGGGTGCCCGCGTGCTCCTTCTCCGGGGCGCAGGCCGGGGTGATCACGAGCTCGGCGCACGGCCGCGCGCGGATCATCGGCATCGAGCCCTGGCGGGTGCGGGAGGCCCTGGACCACGGCACGATCGCGATGGTCGCCGGTTTCCAGGGGGTCAGCCGGGAGACGCGCGAGGTCACCACGCTGGGCCGCGGCGGCTCGGACACCACCGCGATCGCCCTGGCCGCGGCCCTCAAGGCGGACGTGTGCGAGATCTACACCGACGTGGCCGGCGTCTACACCGCGGACCCGCGCATCGTGCCGGACGCCCGGCAACTGCAGCACCTGACGTACGAGGCCATGCAGGCCATGGCCGCCGGCGGGGCGAAGGTGCTGGCCCCGAGCAGTGTCGCGTACGCCTCCCGGCACGGGGTGACGGTCCACGTCCGTTCCTCCGCCGACGGCGACGGCCCCGGCACGGTGGTGTCCGCGGGGGCGCCGGAGGAACTCCGCACGCCTCCGGCCCCGTTCACGGGCGTCGCGCACGACCTGTCCAGTGCGGAGGTCACCATGACGGCCGTCCCGGACCGGCCCGGGGTCACGGCCGACGTGTTCGGACTGCTGGCCGACGCCGGTGCCGAGAGCGACCTGGTCGTCCACCACGCCGTGCCGTCGCCGGACGGGCCGCGCAGCGACATCACCCTGGTGCTGCCCGCGAGCGACGCCCCCGCGGTGCTGGCCGCGCTGCGCCGGCACCGGGACGGGCTGGGCTACGAGGGCGTGACGTACCGGGACGACATCGGCCGGGTCTCGCTCGTCGGCTCCGGGATGCGGGAACGGACCGGCGCGCTCACGGCGTTCCGCGAGGCGCTGACCGGGGCGGGGGTGCCCGTCGGGCCGGTGTCCGCCTCGGACACCCGGATCTCGGCGGTGTGCCGCTCCCCCCGGCTCCCGGAGGGCATCCGTGCCCTGCACGAGGCGTTCGGGCTCGGCGCGGGCGTCACCGTGGCGCAGCCGGCCGGCGGGCGTCGAAGACGCCCCAGCTGAGCAGGCCCGCGCGGCAGGCGGCCGCCCAGCGGGGCAGGTTCTCCCGCAGGCGTGCGACGTATGCGGCGCTCACCGCGCCCAGCAGCTGCGGGTCCTGCGCCTCGACCTCGCCGGTGATGCGCTCGTAGTGGGTGAGCATATGGGCGGTGAGGTCCTCGAACTGCACGTCGGCCAGGCCCAGTCGGTGCAGCCGGCCGAGGTAGAAGCCGGGGGTGGCGAAGTCGGCGTTGGTCAGGCGCTCGGCGAGGGGGCGCAGTTCCTCCTCGGGGGCGTCCTCGGCCGCCATGGTGTCGGTGAAGAGCAGCCGGCCGCCGGGCCGGAGGACCCGTACCGCCTCCTCGAGGGTGCGGGCGCGGTCGCCGCTGTGGCAGAGGGCCTCCTGGGACCAGACGACGTCGAAGGTCCCGTCGGGGAAGGGGATGTCGTTGAAGCTTCCGGTGACCACGTCGACGAGGCCGTCGAGGCCGCGTGCGGCATTGAGTTCGCGGTGCCGGCGGTTCTGGACCTCGCTGATGTTGAGGGCCGTCACCCGGCAGCCGAACCCCTCCGCCAGGGCGCGGGCCGCGCCTCCGTAGCCGGAGCCCAGATCCAGCACCGTGCCGCCGGGGCGGAGCAGGTCCGCCGCCTTCCCGGCCAGGTGCCCGATGGTGCGGCGGGAGGCCGCGGCGACCGTGTCGTGCGGCTCGGCATAGATCCCGACATGGATGTCGTCGCCGCCCCACGCGTGGACGTAGAAGCCGTTGACGTCGTCGGAGTCGTAGTACGTACGCGCCACATCGGCGGCCTGCGCCGCTCTGCTCTCGGAGGTCATGCCTGATACCTCTTCCGATCCTTTCCCCCGCAAACCACTGGTCCATTTGTTCGTAGTTGATCATGCTTCGCCGGTCGGTGAGTGCATTGCCCGCTTCTTCGTAGTACGCAGCAGGGCATGGATACTTCCGATTCCGAGAACGTGCGGCGGCGCCCCCTGCTGACCGCTGCCGCGCTCGCCCCGGTCCTGGCCGGGGCGGGAGCGGCCGTGGCGCGCAGCGGCAGACCGGCGGTGAAGGACGGGGCGGCCGCCACGGGGCGGCTGCGGCCCGTGGCGACGACGGCCGAGGACTGGCGGGGCGTGTCCCGGGCGCTGGGCCGGAGGGGCATCATGGCGGGCGTCGAGTACCAGCTGGGCTTCCTGCGCGACGACCTGCGCGTGACCTCCCGGGGCGTGTCCGTGAACCCGGCCCTCGCCGTGGGCTCCCATGTGTCCTTCGTCCGCTACGACGACGGCAGCACCCTGATGATGGGCGATCTGGCCGTCGCCGAGGCCGAGTTGCAGCACGTGGTCGGCACCGTGCATGCGAGAGGCCTGCAGCAGACGGCGATTCACAAGCACCTGCTGGCCCATAGCCCCGAGGTCTGGTGGGTCCACGTCCACGGGCACCGCCGCGACGCCGAGGCGCTGGCGGGCGGGCTGCGCGCGGTGCTCGACCGGACCGCGACCCCGGCCCGGGCGCGGCCGGTCGCGCGGGTGAAGGGCCTGGACACCAAGAGGATCGCCGCCGCCCTGGGCGTCAAGGGGTTCGACGAGGAAGGGGTCCACAAGTGCCTCTTCTTCCGCCGCGAGACGGTGACGATGGGCTGCCTGGAGATGCCGCCCGGCCTGGGGGCCATGTCGGCCTTCCTCTTCCAGCCGCTCGGCGGCGGACGGGCGGCGGTCAACGGCGACTTCGCGATGACGGCCCACGAGGTCCAGGACGTGCTGGCGGCGCTGCACCGGGGCGGCATCAGCATCATCGAGCTGCACAACCACGGGCTGGACGACGAACCGCGGCTGTTCTTCGTGCACTTCTGGGCGGTGGGCGACGCCGTGCACATCGCCCGGACCCTGCGCCGCGCGGTGGACGCCACCGACGTCGCCCCGTTCGAGCCCGTGCACCCGGCCGGCTCCCGGTGAGCAGCCGTGCCCCGGCGCGCGCGGCGCGGCCCGCGGCCCGGCCGCCCTGCAGCCGCCTTCCGTTAGCTCTCACACAGAGTTAACCTGATGATATGGCCGCAGGTGGTCTTCCTGACGAGCTCGCCGGGGTGCTGGCAGGCATCCAGCGGCTGGCCCGGCGCAGGCTGTGGCGGGCCATGCCCCGGCCGCGGCTCCGCGGGGCCCAGGCCGAGCTGATGCGCGTGGTGGCGGCCCGGCCCGGCATCGGCGTCTCCGCCGCCGCCCGCGAGCTGTGTCTGGCGGCCAACTCGGTCAGCACCCTGGTCAACCAGCTGGTGGCGGCAGGGCTGTTGCACCGCGAGCCCGACCCGCAGGACCGGCGCGCCGCGCTGCTGCACCCGACCCCCGCCTGCCACGAGCAGCTGCGGGTGTGGGATGCGCAGCGCACGGCCCTGTTCCGGCAGCGGATGGAGAGCCTGCCGGCCGACGACCGCGAGGCGCTGGCGGCGGCGCTCCCGGCCCTGCGCAGGCTGGCCGAGTCGCTGCGCGAGACACCCGAGACAAGGGAGGTTCCGTGAGCCCGTCCCGGCACACCGGAGGGGACGAGCCCGTCGCGGCCGTCCGCTGCACCGGCCTGCACTACGCGTTCGGCAGCACCAAGGCCGTCGACGGCGTGGACCTGGAGGTGGAGCCGGGCGAGGTCTTCGGCCTCCTCGGCCCCAACGGCGCGGGCAAGACGACCACGATCCGCGCGATCACCACACTGCTGCCCGTGCCGCCGGGCGTGGTCGGCGTCTTCGGCCACGACGCGGCCCGGCAGCGCATGGCGGTGCGGCGCCTGCTCGGCTACGTGCCGCAGCAGCTCTCCGCCGACGGGAGCCTGACCGGGGAGGAGAACGTCGCCCTCTTCGCCCGGGTCTTCGACGTGCCCCGCCGCGAGCGCGCCGCCCGGGTGGCGCAGGCACTCGACGCGGTCGGCCTCGCCTCCGCCGCGCACCGGATGGCCGCGACGTACTCGGGCGGCATGGTGCGCCGCCTGGAACTGGCGCAGGCCCTGGTCAGCGCGCCCCGCCTGCTGATCCTGGACGAACCGACCATCGGCCTCGACCCGATCGCCCGGGACAGCGTCTGGGACCGCATCACCGAGATCCGTACCGGGACGGGCATGACGGTCCTGGTGACCACCCACTCCATGGAGGAGGCCGACCAGCGCTGCGACCGGCTGGCGCTGATGCACCGGGGCAGGATCCGCGCCCTGGGCACGCCCGCCGAGCTCAAGGCGGGACTGACGGCCCACCGCCGGGAGGCCGGCGAGGCGGAACCGCCCCCGCCGTCCCTGGAGGACGTGTTCCGGCACTTCTCCGGAAGCGGGCTGGACGAGCCCGGCCCGGACGAACGAGGGGAGTTCAGCGATGTCCGCCGCACCCGCCGCACCGCCTCCCGCGTCGGCTGACCCCCTTCCGCCGGAGGAGCGCTACGCCCTGCTGCTGACCCCGCCGCAGGCCCGCAGCGGCTGGCGGGTGGTGCCGGCCCGGGTGGCCGCCATGTGCGCCGTCGAGCTGCAGAAGCTGCGGCACGACCGCACCGAGCTCTACACGCGCGCCGTGCAGCCGGCCCTGTGGCTGCTGATCTTCGGCGAGACCTTCACCCGCATCCACGCCATCCCCACCGGCCATGTGCCGTACCTGGACTATCTCGCGCCGGGCATCATCGCCCAGTCCGCGATGTTCATCGCCATCTTCTACGGCATCATGATCATCTGGGAGCGGGACTCGGGCGTGCTGACCAAGCTGCTCGTCACCCCGACACCCCGGGCGGCGCTGGTGACCGGGAAGGCGTTCGCCGCGGGCGTCAAGGCCGTCATCCAGGCCGTGGTCGTGATCGCCATCGCGGCGGCCCTGGGCGTCGCCCTGACCTGGAACCCGCTGCGACTGCTGGGCGTCCTGGCCGTGGTGCTGCTCGGCTCGGCCTTCTTCTCCTGCCTGTCGATGACGATCGCGGGCATCGTGCTCACCCGTGACCGTCTCATGGGCATCGGCCAGGCCATCACGATGCCACTGTTCTTCGGCTCCAACGCGCTGTACCCGGTGTCCGCGATGCCGGGCTGGCTGCAGGCCGTCAGCACGGCGAACCCGCTGAGCTATCAAGTGGACGCGCTGCGCGGGCTGTTGATCGGCACGCCCGCCCATCTGGGCACCGACCTCGCCGTGCTCGTCGCCGCCGCGGTGCTGGGCATCGCCTCCGCGGCCTCGCTGCTGGGCCGGCTGGCCCGCTGAGCCGATGCGCCGCCCCGCACGCCCCCGCCCGCCCCATACGTACTTCCCCGGACACGGCAACTTCGGTCATGGCGTGCGCCGTTACCGCATCCGCCTGGACTGGAAGCCGGGTTCCGGCCGCATTCTCGCGGCGGCGACGCTGACCGTCGTGCCGGTGGAACCCCTTGAGGTGATCGAGCTCGACCTGGCCCGGCTGCACGTCTCCCGCGTCGACCTCGCGGGGGCACCGGCCCGCTTCCGGCACCGCCGCCGGAAGCTGCTCGTCGCCGCGCCGCGGCCGCTGCCCGCCGGGGAGCCCGTCGAGGTGACGGTGCACTACCGCGGCGTCCCGCGGCCGGTCGGGATCCCCGAACTCGACGACGAGGCGGGCTGGTTCACCACCCGCGAGGGCATCCGCGTCTCCGGTGAACCGGTGGGCGCGCCGTCGTGGTTCCCCTGCAACGACCGGCCGGACGACAAGGCGGCGTACCGGTTCGAGGCGACGGTCCCGGACGGCTGGCAGGTGTGCGCCAACGGCACGCTGACACAGCGGAGTCCGGCCGGGCGGGGGCGCACGACGTGGGTGTACGAGCACGCGGGACCGATGGCGCCGTATCTGGCGACGCTGGCCATCGGCCGGTTCGTCTTCCACGAGCAGTCCGGCGGCCCGCCGGGCGTGCTGCTGCGCAACGCCTTCCCCGAGCGGCTGGCCGAGCGCGCGGCCCACGACTTCGGCCGCCAGCCGCAGATGCTGACCGCGTTCACGGAACTGTTCGGCCCGTACCCCTTCGAGGCGTACGGGGCCGTGGTGGTCGACGACGACGTCGGCGATCCGCAGGAGGCGCAGACGTTCGCGGTGTTCGGCACCGACCGTGTCGACGGCCGCCGCGGGTACGAGGACGAGGTGGCGCACGAGCTGGCCCACCAGTGGTTCGGCAACAGCGCCGGGATCTCCGGCTGGCAGGACCTGTGGATCAAGGAGGGGCTCGCCACCTACGCCGAGTGGCTGTGGTGGGAGGCGTGCGGCGAGGCCGGTGCCCGCACGCTCGCGGCCGAGCATCTGGCGGAGCTGCGCGCCGCGGACCCGGACACGGTGCTCGCGGACCCCGGCCCGGCCGCCCTGTTCGAGGACTGGGTGTACAGCCGGAGCGCCCTGACCATGTACGCGCTGCGGCTGACCGCGGGGGACGAGAAATTTTTCCGGCTGATCCGCGAGTGGCTCGCCCGGTATCGCGGCGGCAATGGCGGCACCAGGGGTTTCATCGCCCTCGCCGAGCAGGTGACGGACATGTCCCTCGACGGATTCTTCCAGGAGTGGATCTACCGTCGGGCGCTGCCCGGAATTCCCGGGCCGGGGCCCGGCGCAGGCCGCCCGGAATAATCACCAAGCAGTTTTTGGTGCGGTGTTTACAGCACTGCAAAACAACAAGATGAATATTTTACTTGCGCGACTCCGCAACCAACGGGAACCGGCCGTGCCGCCTGCCGCGGCCGAGCCGGATTGCGTCTTGACACGGGGAGGGATCTCGGCATCGACCGATCCCCTGTCCGGACCAAGCACCACAGAGACTCGCCCGAGCCCCACCCGCCACGCGCGTGACATGCCCCGGTGGCGCGAATTGGGGCGCCCCACGTCGGCTAGAATCCCGCTGTTCCCCGGGGATACAGCCACCTAGTTTTCCTGACGCGCTGTTGACGGCGGCCGCCCGAAAAATCACCGCCGGCAGCAGCAGCCGAATCCTCCACCCCTGAAATCCGCCCGCCCCACGATTCCTCCCGAAGCTGTCGCGAAGGCGTGCGGAAAAACCTGCAAGTCCCATTCATCTGGGGGACATGTGCCCGAAACCAGAGTGAGCCCGGCGCCCACCGCACCGGCTCACGTCATGAATTCTCCCGATCCTGTACAAGGCGACGGAGCACGCCACGTACGGTTCCTTTTCGAATTCTTCGAGCGGACCTGCGACCGCACGCCGGGTTCCGTCGCCGTCGTCTGCGACGGAACCCGGCTGACGTACGCGCAGCTGGAGGCCCGCGCCAACCGGCTCGCGCAGCTGCTGCGGCAGCGCGGGGTACGCGAGGGCGGCACGGTGGGCATCCTCCTGGACCGCTCCGAGCAGACCTACGTCGCCCTGCTCGCCGTACTCAAGACCGGTGCCGCCTACGTGCCGCTCGACGCGGCGTTCCCCGCCGACCGGGTGGCGTTCATCGCCGCGGACGCCGGGGTGCAGTGCCTGCTCACCGTCCCGGCCCTGCGCGAACGCGCCGCCGGGGCGGCCTGCCCGGTGCTCGACGTCGGCCTCGCCGAGGCCGAGGCGGCGCACCTGCCCGCGGACCGCATCGCCCCGCCGGACGACCCCGCGGCGCTGTGCTACATCATCTACACCTCCGGAACCACCGGACACCCCAAGGGCGTTGCCGTCAGCCACGCCAACGTCGTCAACTTCCTGCGCGTGGCCACCCCGATCTACCAGGTGCACGGCGAGGACCGCGTCTACCAGGGGCTCTCGCTCGCCTTCGACTTCTCCGTCGAGGAGATCTGGCCGGCCTGGATCGCCGGGGCCACCCTCTACACCGGCCCGGGCGGCGAACGCCGCGTCGGCCAGGGCCTCGCCGACTTCCTCGCCGAGCACGCCATCACGGTGCTGTGCTGCGTGCCGACCCTGCTGACCACCATCGAGGGCGAACTCCCCGCACTGCGCAGCCTGTTGGTGAGCGGCGAGGCCTGCCCGCGCGACCTGGTGCACCGCTGGTCGCGCAGCGGGCGGCGGATCCTCAACGCCTACGGGCCGACCGAGTCCACCGTGACAGCGACCTGCGGCGAACTGCACCCGCACCAGCCCGTCACCATCGGCCGCCCGCTGCCCAGTTACCGGGTCTATGTGCTCGACGAGCACCTGCGGCCGGTGCCCGACGGCGCCGAGGGCGAACTCTGCGTCGGCGGGCCGGGCGTGGCCGTCGGCTACGTCAACCGGCCCGAGCTGACCGCCGAACGCTTCATCGCCAACCCCGTCGAGGCCGACCGCGCCGACGTGCCCCGCCTCTACCGCACCGGCGACCTCGGCAGGTTCACGCCCACCGGGGAGATCGAGTACCTCGGCCGCGTCGACACCCAGGTCAAGATCCGCGGCTACCGCATCGAATGCGCCGAGATCGAGGAGATCCTGCGCGAGGACCCGGCCGTCGAGAGCGCCGTCGTCGTCCCGCACGGGCCCGACGGGAACGCACAGGCCCTCGTCGGCTACCTGACCCTGCACGACCGGGCCCGGCAGGACGAGGACGAGCTGCGCGAGCGCCTGCACACCGCCCTGCGCCGCAGGCTGCCCGACTACATGATCCCCGCCTTCGTGGAGGTCCTCGACGCCCTGCCGCTGCTCGCCGCCGACAAGGTGGACCGCTCGCGGCTCCCCGCGCCCGCCTCGGCCCCGTTCGGCCGCCGCCGCACCCGCCGCGCCGCGCCGGAGACCGCTGCGGAGCGGCAACTGGCCGCCGTCTGGCAGGAGGTGCTCGGCATCGCCGGGCTCTCCGCCGACGACGACTTCTTCTGCGACCTGGGCGGCCACTCCATGTCCGCGGCCCGCCTCGTCTCCCGGCTGCGCGGCGAACCGGGCCTGGAGGGCGTGGCGATGGGCGATCTCTACGCCCACCCCACCGTCCGCGGGCTCGCCGCCTTCCTCCGGGACCGCGCCGGGGCCGCCGCCGCTCCGCCGCAGCGCCCGGCCGTCCCCGCCCCGGCCCCGCGGCGGCACTCCACGGCCCGGGTACGGGCCTGCGGCCTCGCCCAACTCGGGGCGCTGTACGCCTGGTTGTTCGTCCTCGGCCTGCCGTTCCTGGTGCTGTTCTACCGGCTGTGCGTCACGCTGGCCCTGCCCGTCGACGGCATCGACGGCGGCCCGCTCGGCTTCCTGGCGCACCTGGGCTGGGGCGCCTTCGTCCCCGTCGACTTCGCCTGGACGGTGGTGGACCTCGTCCTGCTGCCCGCCGTCGCCGGCCGGCTGCTCATGGCCGGGGTGCGGCCGGGGTGGTATCCGCTGTGGGGCGCGACGTACCTGCGGTTCTGGCTGCAGGGCAAGGTGCTGGCCCTCTCCCCCGCCGCCATACTGGCCGGATCCCCGCTGCTGCCGCCCTACTTGAGGCTGCTCGGCGCCCGGGTGGGCCGCGGCTGCCACATCGGCGCACCGCCGGCCGTGCCGTCGCTGGTGGAGCTCGGCGACGCGGCGAGCATCGGCTACGGGGCACGGGTCCAGCCGTTCGCCGTCGAGGGCGGCTGGCTGCGGCTGGCCCCCGTGCGCCTCGGCACGGGCAGTTATCTGGGCGTCAACAGCGTCGTCCTGCCCGGCGCGGACATCGGTGACGCCGCCGCGGTGGGCGACCAGTCGCTCGTGCCCGCCGACCACGTCGTCCCCGAGGGGGAGTTCTGGGCGGGCTCCCCGGCCGTGCGGCAGAGCGGCAAGCCCGCGCTGCTCGCCCGGCTGGAGGCCGACCCCGACCACGGCCGCTGGCCGCTGCCCGTGCTGGCCGGCTACGTCCTGGGCACCGCCCTGCTGATGGCCGCGCCCACGCTGGTGCTCACGCCAGGCGGGATACTGACCGCCTGGGCGGCGGCGGAGCACGGGCCCGCCGGGGCGCTGGCCGCCGCGGCGGCGGCCGGGCCGCTGGCCGCCGTCTCCACCTGCCTGCTCGTCCTCGCCGTCAAGCGCGGGCTGCTGCCCCGGACCCGTACCGGCATCCACCGCGAGCGCAGCGGCTCCGGCCCGGCGAAGTGGCTCGGCGACGGGATGATGACACTGAGCCTGACCGCCACCCACGCCCTGTACTCCACGCTCTACCTGGTGCCGTTCCTGCGGGCGCTGGGCGCCCGGACCGGGCGCTGGGCAGAGGTGGCCACCGTCAGCTTCGTCGACCCCGACCTGCTGGAGATCGGCGAGCGCAGCTTCGTCGCCGACATCGCCGTCGTCGGCCCGGCGGTCTTCCACCACGGGCGGTTCGCCGTGGCCCCCGCCACCGTGGGCCGGCGCAGCTTCGTCGGCAACGGGGCGCTGGTGCCGGGCTCTTCGCGGCTGGGCGACAACAGCCTGCTGGGCGTGCACTCCGTCGCCCCGCCCGGCGACATCGAGCCGGAGACGACCTGGCTCGGCTCGCCGGCCCTGTTCCTGCCGACCCGCGAGGAGAGCCGGAGCTTCCCGGCCAAGTACACCTTCGCCCCGACCCCGGGGCTCGTCGCGGCGCGCCTGGCCGTCGAGTTCTTCCGGGTCACGCTGCCCGCGACGCTCGGCGGACTGTCCATACTGGCCCTGCTCTACGCCATGGCGCTGACCGCCGAGACCGCTCCCCCGCTCGTCCTGCTCGCCCTGACCCCCGGGCTGCTCCTGGCGTCCTCGCTGACCGCCACCCTCGTGGTCGTCGTCCTCAAGTGGCTGGTGATCGGCCGCTACCGGGCGCGCACGGAGCCGCTGTGGGGCATCTGGGTGCGCCGCACCGAGCTGATCACCGGGCTGTTCGAGAACCTGGTCGTGCCCACCCTGGTGAACTTCCTCACCGGCACCCCGTGGATGGCCCCCGTCATGCGCCTGTTCGGGGCCCGCATCGGGCGACGGACCTGGCTGAACACCACGTTCATGACCGAGTTCGACCTGGTCGAGGTGGGCGACGACGCGGCGGTCGGCGAGGCGACGTCCCTGCAGACCCACCTGTTCGAGGACCGGGTGATGAAGATGTCCCGGGTCCGGGTCGGCGAGGGCGCCTCGGTGGGGTCGCGCTGCGTCGTGCTCTACGACGCGCATGTCGGCGCCGGCACCTGCCTGGACGCCCTCTCGCTGGTCATGAAGGGCGAGAACCTGCCCGCCCGCAGCAACTGGCGCGGCATCCCGGCCAGACCGTACTGAACCACCGCACCCCCGTCCCCTCGCTTCTCCCCCATCCCACGGAGCAGTCATGACAGTGCAGTTGACGGACCCCGCCACCTGGACCGGGCCGCGGATCCACGGCGACCTGCCCGGCCCCCGCTCGGCCGAGCTGCTGGCACGCCAGCAGCAGCGGGAGTCCAACGCCCGCACCTACCCGCGCCGGATCCCCATAGCCCTGGCGGAGGCCTCCGGTCCCTGGGTCAGGGACGTGGACGGCAACGTCTTCATCGACTTCCTCGCCGGCGCCGGCGTCCTCTCCCTCGGGCACAGCCACCCCGCCCTGGTGGCGACCGCGGCCCGGCAGCTCGGCAGCCTCGCCCACGGCCTGGACTTCCCCACCCCGGCCAAGGACGCCTTCGTCGAAGCCCAGTTGTCGATGCTGCCGCCGGCACTCCGCGACCGTATGAAGGTGCACATGTGCGGCCCGACGGGGGCCAACGCGGTCGACGCCGCCGTCAAGTTGTGCAAGACCGCCACCGGCCGCGGCGACATCGTCTCCTTCCAGGGCGCCTTCCACGGCAGCAGTCACGCCGCCATGGCGCTCACCGGGCTCGTCGCCCAGAAACAGCCGGTGTCCAACGGCATGCCCGGCACCCATTTCTTCCCGTACTCCTACTGCAGCCGCTGCCCGCTTGCCCTGTCGCCCGAGACCTGCGAGACCAACTGCGCGACGCTTCTCGAACGTTCGCTGCGCGACGGCAACGGCGGTGTGGCCGCCCCCGCGGCCGTGGTGATGGAACTCGTCCAGGGCGAGGGCGGCGTGATCCCGGCCCGTCCCGAATTCGTCACCCGGGTCCGGGAGATCACGCGCGAGCTCGGCATCCCGCTCGTCGTCGACGAGGTGCAGACCGGCTGCGGCCGGACCGGCACCTGGTTCGCCTTCGAGCAGTACGGCATCGAGCCCGACGTGATCGTCGCCTCCAAGGCGCTCAGCGGCATCGGCACCCCCGTCGCCATGATCCTCTACGACGAGCGGCTGGACACCTGGGCCCCCGGCGCCCACACCGGCACCTTCCGCGGCAACCAGCTCGCCTTCGCGGCCGGTGCCGAGGCCGTGCGCATCATCCACGACGAGGACGTCCTCGCCAATGTGCGGGCCCGCGGCGCCCAGTTCGCGGACCGGCTCGGCGCGCTGCGCAGCTGCCCGTGGGTGCGGGAGGTGCGCGGCCTCGGGCTGATGTGGGGCGTGGAACTGGCCGTGCCCGGCGACGGCCGGCCCGCGTCCGCCCTCGCGGCGGCCGTGCAGCAGCACGCGCTGCGCCACGGTCTGATCGTCGAACTCGGCGGCCGGGACGACTGCGTGGTGCGGATGCTGCCGCCGCTGAACGTCACCGAGGACGTCGTCGACACCGCCTGCACCATCCTGGTGTCCGCCGTCGAGGAGTGCACGGCCGCCGGCCGGTAACGCCCCCTGTCGACCCACCCCACCGAAGGAGACAGGTACCCGTGGCGCTCATCGTTCAGAAGTACGGTGGCTCGTCGGTCGCGGACGCCGGGCGGCTCAGGCTCGTCGCCGAACGCGTCGCCAAGTCCCGCACCGGCGGGACCGAGGTGGTCGTGGTGGTGTCCGCCATGGGCGACTCCACCGACGACCTGCTCGACCTGGCCGCCCAGGTGACCCCGCTGCCGCCCGCCAGGGAGACCGACATGCTGCTCAGCGCGGGCGAGCGGATCTCCAGCGCCCTGCTCGCCATGGCCCTGGACGCGCTGGGCGTCCCGGCCTGTTCGCTGACCGGTGCACAGGCCGGCATCGCCACCACGGCGGACCACGGCCGGGCACAGATCACCGGCGTCGCGCCGGAGCGCGTGCGGCAGGCGCTGGACGCCGGGCTGGTCCCGGTGGTGGCCGGCTTCCAGGGCCGGGCCCACGGCGGGACGGAGATCACCACGCTGGGGCGGGGCGGCTCCGACACCACCGCCGTGGCCCTCGCGGCCGCTCTCGAAGCGGAGTTGTGCGAGATCTGCACCGACGTCGACGGCGTCTACACGGCCGACCCGCGGATCGTCCCCGACGCCCGCCGGCTGGACCGCATCGGCTACGAACCGATGCGCCGGCTGGCGGCGGGCGGCGCCCAGGTCCTCGCGGCCGGTTCGGTCGCCTACGCCCAGCGCCACCGCGTGCCGGTGCGGGTGCGTGCCGCGCACGGACCCGGGCAGGGCACCCTGCTCTGCGAGGACTCCGGGGCGCCGGACGGCTCCGTCACCGGGGTGACCCACCACAAGGCCGCCCGGATCACCGTCGCGGCCCCGCCCGGGCGGGGCGGTGCGGCCGGCCGCATCCTGCACGCGGCCGCCGCGGCCGAGGGCGGCTTCGACATCGAGGTGCGGCAACAGGACGCCGGGCCCGGGGAGTTGTCGTTCGTGCTGCACGCGGACCACATCCCCGCCGTCCTCGCCGCCATCGAGGACGCCGGTGCCGGCGCCCCGGATCCGGTCCGGGTGCACTGCGACGACCGCATCGGCAGCGTCTCCGTGATCGGCGCCGCCCCCTCGGCGGGACCGGGCTCGGTGGCCCGCTGCTGCAGCGTGCTCGCCGACGCCGGCGTGGGCATCGAGGCGGTGACGTACCTGCGGCCGGGGGTGCGGGTGCTGTGCCAGGACGACCATCTCTGCGATGCGGTACGGGTGTTGCACTCGGCGTTCGGGCTCAGCGCCCCGGCACCTGCGGGGGCGTGACACTCCCCCAGCTACCGCTGGGAGGTGCCCCCGGGCACGGCGCGGTCCGGGGTCCGGGGCGGGGCCCCGGCCCCGGGCGAGGGCGGGGTGGGACAGAAGTAGCCCCCCACGGCAGCCGCCGCGACCACCGCCCCCGCCATGCCGAAGGCCCCCCGCACCGACACGTCGGCCACCATCGGCACCAGCAGCGTCGAGGCCACCGCCCCCGACCGCGCGGCCGTGTGCTCGACGGCCATCAGCCGCAGCCGCTCGGCCGCGGGGAAGCGGGCCAGCCGGGTCCGGAGCGTCACCGTGCCCAGCGGGGCGGCCAGGCCCATCACCAGGGACAGGGCCTCCAGTGCCGAGACCCGGCCCACGAATCCCATGCACACGGTCGCCAGCCCTTCGATCACCCACGCGCAGCAGCACACGGCCTGCCAGCCGCCGGACCGCCGGTTGCCCGCCACGGGGTTGCCGATCAGCGCCCCGACGCCGAGCGCGGCGGTCACCAGGCCATAGGCCCCGGCGCCGGCGCCGAACCGGGTGGCGAGCAGGGCCGGCATCGCCACGGTCGTCGCGGCGGAGCAGAACGGCACGAGGCCGTGCACCGCGATCGCCACGCCGATCCGGGGGTGGTCGCGCAGCAGCGGCCAGGCCCGCACGGGCGGACACGGCCGCTGCTGCGGGAGGCGGTGCTGCGGCAGGGTGGCATGGCGGCGGGCGAGCCAGCCGAGGGCCGCGGACGACACCGCGAAGGCCGCGCCGTCGAACGCGAAGAGCTGCAGCTTGGAGACCATCAGGAGCAGCAGGCCGGCGCCGGCCCGGCCGCTGATCCGGGCGATGCGGCTGGTCAGGTCGAACAGCCCGGTCACCGGCTGCACCCGCTCCGGTCCGGCGAGCCCGGGCAGCAGCGCCTCCAGGTTCGGGTCGAAGAGGGCGCCGAGGATGCCGAGTACGAACACGCCGACGAGCAGCACGGCGACGCCCCGGCCGTCCGGCGTCCAGGCGAAGGGCAGGGCGAGGACCAGGGCGGCCCGCGCGGCGTCCACCCGGGACAGGGCGCGGTAGGACGCACAGCGGGAGACCAGCCGACGGCCCGCCGTGCCGAGCAGGACGTAGGGCAGCGACTCCAGGGTCGCGACGAGCCCCATGAGCGAGGCCGAACCGGTGCTCGCGTAGACGCTCCATATGACCGCGACCGCGTAGAGGTGGTCGCCGAGCACGGAGAGGCTCCGGGCCAGCCACAGCACCAGCACGGGTCGCATCCGCAGCAGCCGCACATAGTCCATGCGCCCTCCTGACCCAACGGCGCCACGGTAGAGGGCAGATGGCCGACAAAGCCCGACTATTCCCGAAAGAACACCCGATCGTGGCGAGCGGGGCAAAACGCCTCAACCGGCGATCCATGGCCCACGTTTCAGCCCTCCCCGAAGTGCTTGGCCGCACTCTGCCGGCCCGGACACGCTGGTGCACCGACACCGGCCGCCCCATCGAGGAGGACCCTCATGAAGACCTCCATGAAGACGAAGCTCCGCCGCACCGCCGCCGCCCTGACCGCGGCACTCGCCCTGTGCGCCCTGGGCACCACCACCGCCACCGCATCGGGACCCGCCCGGGCGCACGCCGCCGCCCCGGCCAGGATCATGGAATCCCCGAAGCCCGACTGCGCCGACAACGGCAACGTCAACCCCTGCTACGAGTACCAGACCTGGTTCTGGACCTTCGACAACTGCAATCAGTACGCCTACAGCCACCCCTACGACCGCAACCGCTACGACCGGCACGTGTGCGCGGTGTTCAGCGGCGGCGCGAACGTCGGCCTGTGGTTCCACAAGGTCCGCGGCTGAGCCCGCCCGCGCGCGGCATGGCCGGAAGGCACCACGGGGGCCTTCCGGCCGTGCGTCACCCGTTCGCCTGCGCGCGGCCGGCCAGGAGGTCAGCGCACCCAGTCATAGGCGTCGTCCTCGTACCACCCGGAATCCTGCTCGTTCTCGTCGAGCAGGTCGTTGATCTCATCGGCGCTGAGCTCATCGGGGTCCATGCTGTGCATGATGCCTCCATCGCGGGCGTTCTTCACCCGGGGATCAGCCGTCGGAGTCGGCACTCCCGCCCCATCCCTGTTTTCCCCCCATTCCGCCATGCTGAGCGGAGTGTTCGCGCACGCGACACGCTGCGCGGCCACACTGCGGCGACAGTCCGTGACATGACATTGCGCCATGACACCGAGAGGGCAGGGGAGAAAAGTGGTGAGGATCAGACGTATGCGCTGGTCGGCACTGGTTGCGAGCCTGGTCGTGCTGACGTCCGTACCGCCCGCGGCAGGCCTGGTGGGCCCGGCCGCCGCCCAAACACCCGTCCAGCACCTCCCGTTGGGCGACCGCAACCTGCCGGAGACGCGCACGGTCACCCGGGTCGCCCCGGGGGTCACCTGGACGAGGATCAAGCGCGGGAGCACCGAGGACCCGCGGGAGCACTGGACCGTCGAAGTCGCCCTGCTCCGCGAGGAGCAGGCGGCCCGCGAGCTGGCCGGGCGGCTCACCGCCAAGGGCTTCGCCCCCCTGGTCACCCGCGTCGACGACCGCCCCCAGGACCTGCCGTCCCGGCAGCCGTGGGGCTGGCGGGTCCGCGTCGGCAGTCTCGCCGACGCGGACGCGGCCGCCCGGCTGGTCAAGGACCTGCGGGCGGCGGGTTTCAAGCCCGCCCGCACCTACTTCACCGGCGAGGACGACCGCGCGCACTCCGGCCCCTGGGTCGTCGACGTCCTGCGGGTCGCGGCAGACCAGCGCAAGCGGGTCCAGGCGCGGCAGTCCCTGGACCACGTGCCCGGCGGCGAGACCCTCGCCGACATGGTGCACCGGACCCACGCCGTCGCGGGCATCAACGGAAGCTACGGCTCCGACGAGGAGGACGGCACCTTCGGCGACGTCGCCGGCCTGTCCGTGCTGCACGGCGAACTGATCAGCGAGGCCGTCCGCGGGCGCAGCGCTCTCGTCCTGCCCTCCGACCGGAACCGGAAGCCGTCGGTCCAGCAGCTCGACACGACGATGCGGCTGCGGGCCGGCGACGGGGCGCAGCGCACCCTCGACGGGCTCAACCGCGCCCCGGGCGTGATCCGCTCCTGCGGCGGCCCTGCCGCCGAGGTGCCCACCGCCCGCCCCCGGCACGACTGGCTGTGCACCGACACCGACGACATCATCCAGTACACCGGCTTCTTCGACGGGCCGATCCACAAGGGCGACGGCACCGCCGTGGTGCTCGGCCGCGACGGCAAGGTGCTCGAGGTCCGCAACCGCCGGGAGGGGACGGTCCCGCGCGGCGACACCGTGCTCGCCGGCATCGGCAGCGGCGCCCAGTGGCTGCGCGATCACGCCCGCCAGGGCAGCAAACTGACCGTCACCACGGACATCGTCAACCAGGACCACAAGTCGCTGCCCGCCACCGCCGGCCGCGGCGCGGACGTCGTCTCCGGCGGCCCGACGCTGCTGCGCAACGGCCGCATCGTCGTGCCCGCGGACGCCGAGGGCTTCAACTACCCCGAGGATCCGTCCTTCTTCGACTACTTCGCCACCCACCGGCACCCCCGCACCCTCGCCGGAATCACGGCCGACGGCTCACTGCTCTTCGTCACCGTCGACGGCCGCCGGCCCGGCTGGAGCGAAGGGGTCTCGTTCAACGAGAGCGCGGCCGTCCTCAAGTCCCTGGGCGCCGTGGACGCCGTCAACCTCGACGGCGGCGGGTCCACCGCCATGGTGGTCGACGGCAGGCTCGTCAACCGGCCGTCGGACAGCACCGGTCCCCGGCAGGTGGCGAACGCCCTGATCATCCGCTGACCGGGGGCCGGATCCGGCCACTGACGGCCGAACCTGCGCACATCCCTCTCCACACCCCCTAGCGTGATCCCGCCGCACCCGCCGGTGCGGCACGACGGAACAACAGGCGAGGGGAAACGGGTATGAAGCGTCGGTTCGGCATCCTGGTGACGGTCTGCGTCCTGGCTTCGGGGGCGGCGGCGGGCACGGGCACCGCCCAGGCGGCGCCCGCATCCGCCGCCCCGCAGGCGGAGATCTTCGCCACCAGCAACACGGCCGTCATCACCGACCCCGCCGACCCGCGGCTGAAGACGCGGCTGGGCCGTTTCGACCGGGAGGTGCGCGGTGTCCTCCACGCCCAGGGCGCCCGCGCCGGCGCCTCCCGGCTGCTGGACGGCGTGTTCTGGTCGTCGGACCTGAAGAAGGCGACGTACGAGCGCTCGCGCGAATTCGACGTCAACCACGTCTCCGCCGCCGGGCTGCACCACATCGCCGGGGTGCTGGCCAAGCAGTACCGCCAGGAGTCGGTGCTGACGTTCCGGTACCTGCCGCGCACGGCGGCCGGCACGAACGCGGTCGACATCGAGGTGCCGGGCGTCGACTCCCGGCGCCTGCACGACGCCCTGGTGGCGGACCCGGCCGTCCGCGACGAACTCGGCGGCGGCTCCGTCACCCTCGGCGGGCGGCTGATCCTCGTCGCCCCGCTCAAGGACCTCGCCCTCGCCCGGGCGTTCGTCACCAAGCTCGGCGCCGACTGGGCGAAGGCGCGGGTGCGCTACGGGGCGGAGGAGTTCGTCAGCGCGCCGTAGCGTCCGCCTCCGGCGTCAGCGGGGGCTCCGGCGGCGTCCACGGCGTGGGGCCGAAGAGGACGGCGCGGGCGACGGACGGGGCGAACAGGGAGGTCGCCGGGGCGTTCAGGGACAGCACGCGGCGGAAGGCCGCTCCCACGGCCGGGTTGCCGGTGGCCCGCTGCTCCACGCGGTGGAGGTACCAGTCGACCGGGCGGTCCACGAGGCGCGGCGCCACGGCGTTGCCCGTGGCGCCGGGGACGTTCTTGTCGGCTCCGGCGGAGATGTCCCAGGCCGGCCGGGCCGCGGCGAACAGGGCCCGCTGCACCCGGTGCGTCGTCGGCACCCGGCGCGGGTCCGACAGCGCCTCCCGCAGGGCGACGGCGCTCAGCGCGGCCACCGACATGCCCTGCCCGTACACGGGGTTGAAGGCGCACAGCGCCTCGCCCGTCGCCAGGAAACCCGCCGGGCGCCGGCCCGGCCGGTCGTAGCGGCGGCGCAGGTTGGCGGTCTTGCGGAAGCCGTGCACGGGCGAGACGGGCTCCGCCTTGAGCAGCCACTCGTACAGCACGGGGTGCGGCAGGCGGGAGGCGAACTCCAGGAACCCGGCCTCGTCCGTGGGCGGTTCGCTCCCTCGCATGCCGGAGAGGGTGACGAACCAGCGGTCGTCCTCCATCGGCAACAGGACGGCCCCGAGGGGCTGGGTGGCGTTGGCGACGACGTAGACGCCGCCGAAGGGCGAGTCACCGTTCCGGGACGCGCGGTAGACGGCACTGGCGTAGGCGAGGCCGCTGTCGAGGAGTTCCTCGTGGGGCGGTTCGGCGCCGAGCGCCGTAAGCCACTCGGGGGCACGGGAGGAGCGGCCGGAGGCGTCCACCACGAGATCGGCCTCCAGGACCCGGGGCTCCTGCCCGGCTGCCGCTGCTCCCCGGTCGCGCAGACGGACGCCGCGCACCCGGCGGGCGTCCCCGGCCAGGCCCGTCACCTCGGCGCCCTCGACGACCTCGATGCGTGGGCCGGCCAGAACGCGGCGCCGTACGGCCCAGTCGGTCAACGGCCGCGAGCCGGTCAGGATGTGTACAGTCGCCGCCGTGCGCCGGTACCAGCGGCCTGCCTGCCACTGGACGATGTCGTCGGGCATGCCCAGACGCGGTACACCGAGCTCGCGCAACTCGGCGTTGATGCCCGGCAACAGCCCCTCCAGGGCATTCTGGCCGCTCTCCAGCATGACGTGGACCTGCCGGTCCTGCGGCACACCCGGCCGCGACACCGGCTCCTCCGGGAAACGGTCACGCTCCACGATCGTGACCCGGTCCGCATGCTCGGCGAGCACATACGCGGCGAGGAGACCCGCCAGCCCGCCGCCGATGACCACCGCGTGCCGTCGCGGACTGCCGCCGCCCGTCCGGCTGCCGAGGGTCCGTACGTTCTGCTGCACGCCGGATTCCGCCACCGCGCCCACCCCATTCGGTCGTTCCGCTCGTCCTGCCCCCGGTCACCGTACCGGCCGCCGGCCGGGGCCGGGCTCCGGGGCCCGTCCGGGGCAAGCCGGGGCGGCGCGGGCCGCGGAATCGCGGGAGCCGGGGCCGCGGGCATGTAAGCAGGAACCGTGCACCCTCGACATGATCCGCCGGCCTTCCGTCGGCACCGGCCCCGTGTATCCGGTCTGGTCGCGGTACCGCTCGTGCTGATCGTGGGCGTCACCGTGGTCGACTTACTGACGTCCCCGAACATCCACCTCGGCCCGCTGCTGGTGGCGGCGCCCGCGCTCACGGCGGCCTTCGGCGGGCCGGTGCTCACCGGGGTCGTCGGTGCGCTGGCCGTCGGCGCCCAGGTGCTCATCGGGGTGTTCCACGGCGGCCTGTTCACCTCCAACCACGAGGCGCAGATCCTCGCGCTCATCGTGGTCTCGGCCTTCGTGGTGTTCTTCCGCTACGCGTACAACCGTCACGAGCAGGAGCTGGTCCAGGTCCGCGGCGTGGCCGAGGTGGCGCAGAAGGTGCTGCTGCGGCCGCTGCCGTCGCGGATCGGGCCGCTGCGGATCGCCTCGGTGTACGTGGCGGCCGAGGCGGAGGCGCGGATCGGGGGCGACCTCTACGCCACGGTGCGCACCCCGTACGGCAGCCGCGTGATGATCGGCGATGTGCGGGGCAAGGGGCTGACGGCGGTCGGCGACGCGGCGCTGCTGCTGGGCGCGTTCCGTGCCGCGGCGCACCGCAACCCCACGCTGCCGACCCTGGTGGCACACCTGGAGAACACGGTCTACTGGGACACGGTGGAGCCCACGGAGGACGCGGAGACGGCGGGCGAGAGCTTCATCACCGCCGCCGTGCTGGACATCCCCGACGAGGAGCCGCTGATCCGCCTCATCAACTGCGGCCACCCGCCGCCGCTGGTGGTGCGACAGGGGCGGGTGACGGAGCTGACGGTCAGTGATCCCGCCCTGCCGCTGGGCCTGGGCGGCGGCCTGCCGGCGTCGGCCTACGAGGCCGAGGCGTTCCCCTTCGGCGTCGGCGACCTCCTGGTGCTCTACACGGACGGGGTGATCGAGACCCGCGACGCCCGCGGCACCTTCTATCCCCTGGCCGAGCGCATCGCCGCCTGGGGCGGCACGCATCCGCAGCACCTCGTGCAGTACATTCACGGCGACCTGCTCGCCCACGCCGGCGGGGCGCTGGCCGACGATGTGGCGGTGGTGGCGGTCGAGCGCTGCGAGTGACGGCTGCAACAGACGGTTCCGCCCCGTTAATCGGATGGCGATCATCCGTTGATGATCGCCATGCATCGTCGATGTCATGACGATGACGATGTCCCCGCGCACTGCGGCCGGCACCCTGACCGACATGCTGTCCCGCAGCTCGGCGTCCCGGCCCGACGCGGTGTTCTGCACGTACCTGCCCGACGCCGTGGGCGGCCGGGCGGAGTCGCTCGGCCTCGCGGCGCTGGACCGCAGGGCCCGTCAGGTGGCGGCCCTGCTGCGGACCAGGGTGCAGCGGGGCGACCGGGTGCTGCTGGCGTTCCCCAACGGCCCGGAGTTCGCCGCGGCGTTCTTCGGCTGCCTGTACGCGGGAGCGGTGGCGGTGCCGGTGCCCGCGCCCCGGGGGCCGGTCCGCGCGTCGCTGTACGCGGCGGTCGAGGCGGACTGCCGGCCGGCGTTGGTGTGCACGGTGCCGGGGTGGCTGCCGCTGTTCGCCTCCCGGCCGGGGAGCCGCAGCGGGGCGGTGGTGGCCATCGGGCCGCCGACGGGCCGCTCGGCCGAACCGGTGCCGGCGGAGGCCTCCGATCTCGCCTATGTCCAGTACACCCCGCGCTCGTTCGGCCCGCCGCGGGCCGTGCCCGTCACGCACGGCGCGGCCCTGGCGGGGCTCTCGGCGTTCACCGCGGAAACCCGGCTGGGGGCGCGGGACCGCCTGGTCGGCTGGCTGCCCGCCCACGACGGCACCGGCCTGACGACCCAGGTGCTGCTGCCCCTCTTCACCGGCATGAGCACCTGGGCCCTGCCCTCGGGCACCGTGGCCCGCGACCCGCGCCGCTGGCTGGCGGCGATGTCGCAGCAGCGCGCCACCACGGGCGTGATACCGCCCGGCGCCCTCGATCTGCCGCACGGGACGGACTACGTGCAGCGGTGCGCGCTGCAGCTCGGCCGGTGGCGGCTGGTGCTGGCACCGGAGCAGGGGGTCGACGGGGAGCGGCTCGACGCCTTCATCGGGGCGTACGCGGTGGCGGGTTTCTGGCCCGACGCCGTGGTCCGGGTGCCTTCCCCGCGGCCCTCGCGGCCCGTGGCGCGCCGGTCCTGAACGGACGTCACCCGCGTGCCCGGACCCGGCCCAGGGGGGCCGGGGTCAGCGGCGTGTGCGCGCGGACGTACGCGATGAAGCTCTCGTGGTCGCGCTCGTGGCGGACGGGGGTGCGGAATCCGGCGAAGGCCGTGGTGCCGTCGAGTCCCAGCAGGGTGTAGGCGGGTGCGGCCAGCCGGTAGGAGCGGGACGGGTCCAGGGGGCGGCCGTCGAGGAGGACGTCGTGCGGGGCGATGCGGTCTCCGGCCGGTCCCGTGGCGTCGTAGGTGTACTGCACGTTGCGCGAGACGGCCAGCGGGGCGAACTGCAACTGCCCGTCGGCGTGGTACCACTGGTCCTCCAGGGCCCGGTGGATCTGTCGTCCGCCGACGGTGACGGTGAGGACCGGGTCCCCGTAGCCCACGGCGTTCCACGCCGCGGCGAAGACGACGGTGCCGGACGCCCCGTCGTGGACCAGGTCGCCGCCGAGGATGCAGGGGCCGGTGCGGGGGGCGGTGGCGACGATGCCGAGGTCCGCGGGGCGGACGGGATGGACGTTGCCGTCGTCGAACGGGCCGAGAGGACGGCTGCCGGCCCAACGGGCCCAGTCCGCGGCCAGGTTGCCGAGGGTGCTCTCCCCGGCCGGAGTGCGCTGCCGGGTGAACGAGCCGGTCTGCCGGCCGACCGGCGTGCGCGCCCGGGCGGCGGCCTGTCCGGCCCAGTACGCGGTGATCCGCTCCATGCCGGGGTCGGGGGCGATGTCACGGGTGTTGGGGTGGTTGACGGAGGTGGTCAGTTCCCTGACGACCCGTCCGGTGCCGGGGTCGAGCCGGAGGACGGTTTCGTTGACGACCTGTCCGTGGCAGCCCGCTTCGACGAACGGCCGGGGGACGCCGTCCGGGTCGGGGACGCTCATGGTGAAGCGGTGGTGCCAGTGGCCGGTGACGACGGCATCGATGGCGGGCGAGACCTGGCGTGCGAGCTCGTAGGCGGGGCCGGAGGGGTGCGTGCCGGTGGTGAAGTCGGGCCCGGCGTAGGCCCCGTCGTGCACGCTGAGCACCAGGGCGCGGACGCCGCGGGAGGCGAGTTCGGCGGCGCAGCGGTCGGCGGTGGCGAGCGGGTCCAGGGTGCCGAGGGCGGGCTGGTAGGAGCAGGGGAAGGAAGCGGTGCCGGGGACGGTGAGGTGGATGAAGCCGACCGGGATCCGGCGTCCGTCCCCGGCGTCCGCCCACTCGATGTTGTAGGGCGGCAGGACGGTCCGTCCGGTGGCGGACCACACCACGTTGGCGCTGTAGTAGCGGAAGTCCGCGCCGTGGAAGGGCCGTCCGGTGGAGTCGGGGAAGGCGTCGTCCCGGCCGGCCTCGGGGTAGGCCTCGCCGTGTTCCATGTGCCGGGTCAGGAAGGCCGGGGAGCGGTCGAACTCGTGGTTCCCGGCGGTGGAGAAGCGCAGGCCGAGCCGGTTGAGCACCTCGATCGTCGGCTCGTCGGCGAAGGCCGTCGCGTCGAACTCCCAGCCGGAGAAGAGGTCTCCGGTGGCGAAGAGGACCGAGTTGCGGTGCCCCCTGCGCAGCCGCTCCAGGTGGGCGGCCAGGTACGCGGCCCCGCCCACGGTGTACCGCGCTCCCCCGGCCCCGGTGACGACGGCGTCGGTGCCGGGGGCCGCCTGCAGATACCCGTGCAGATCGGTGATGTTGAGCAGCTGCATCTCGACGGTGCCGCGGTTCGCGGCCCGAACCCGGCCGGCGGCCGCGGCCGGCATCACGGCGGCGGCGCCGGCCGCCAAGAGGCTCCGGCGCCGCAGGGGTTCCCGCACCATGGCCCCAGCGTGCGGGGCGGGCGCGGCGGCCGGGCCCATTGGGCCGACGGACGGCATGTCCGCCGGCCATGGGCGCGGGTTCACATCGGGCTGCCCTGCAAGGGCGTTACTTCAGCGCGCTGCGCTTCTGCCACTGGTCCCAGGACTCCTGCCAGACCTCGAGGCCGTTGCCGACGTCGGTCTTCTCCGTGTTCGTCGTGTTCTTGACCTCGACGGTGGAGCCGATCGACAGGAAGTCGTAGACCTTCTTGGCGTCTTCGGTGGTCATGCCGAAGCAGCCGTGGCTGTTGTTCTCCACGCCGATGGACTTGTTCCAGGGCGCGGAGTGCAGGAAGGTGCCGGAAGCGGTCATGTGGGTCACCCACTTCGAGGGCAGCGACCACTGGTTGCCGTAGCCGATGGTGGAGGAGTCCATGACCTCGTCCGAGGCCTTGCTGCGGACGGTGTGGATGCCGCCGCGGGTGGGCGCCTCGGGGGAGCCGGCCGAGCCCATGACGCTGCCGACCTCCTTGCCGTCCTCGTACATGGTCAGCTGGTGGCTGGGCACGTCGATGACCGCCTTGCGGTCCTTGCCTATCGAGAAGCCGTAGTTGTAGTCGCGGGCGAACCAGCCGCCCTCGCCCGAGTCGATGCCGGCCAGCGAGCCCTTGACGGTCACCTTGGTCCCGGAGGGCCAGGGGGACTTGGGCCGCCAGTCGATGCGGTCCTTGCCCGAGTAGTCGGTGACCCAGCCCCAGGCGCCTTCCACCGGCACCGAGGTGTTGACCTTGAGGGCCTTCTCGATCTCGGCGCGCTTGTCCTTGTCGACCTTGTGGTCGAAGAGGATCGAGACGGGCATGCCGGTGCCCACGGTCTCCCCGTCGGCCGGGGTGTTGGTGAGCTTGTTGACCTTCGGGGCCTGCTGGGTGGTGAACTTCGAGGTCGTCGAGGTCTCCTTGCCCTTGGCCGACTTGGCCGTGGTGTGCACGGTGTAGGTGGCCTGCGGCCTGACCTTCCCCTGCGACGTCCACGAGGACCCGTCGTCCGCCAGCTGCCCGGCGATGTTCTGCCCCTTGTCGTCCTTGACGTCCACGGCGGTGAGTTTGCCGCCGTCGGCCTTGACGGAGATGGGCGAGCCGAGCGCGGCCTCCTTGCCGTCGGCGGCCGGGGTGACGGTGACCTTGGCCTCGGGCCCGGCATCCGCCTTGGCCCCGCCGGAACATGCGGTCAGCGCCAGGGAGCCCAGAAGGGCGGGTATCAGCAGGACGGGGCGACGGCCCGATCCGATGCGCACGTGTGCGACCTCCATTGCTGCAAGAAATCCGTGGCGGGCCCTGCCCTGTCACCGGAACAGACGGGTTGTGCTCCCCCCACCACCCGTACAGATGATCCACATGCGTCTGCGGTTCCTGAAGTGAAGAAATTTGTCCGGCTAGAACCGCTTGTGGCTGATTCAGTCTGCGCCGGGCGTCATGCGACGCACCATGACCCGGATCACGCACGGGTTGACCACTTTGCGCAACCGTACGGGTGCGTACCGTTGCCGAAGCGGGTTTCTCCCCCGTCGCTTCGGGAACTGGGACCTCATGGTGCAAATCGGCTACACAATGATGTGCGAACAGGCGGGTCCCCGGGAGCTGGTCGAGCACGTGGTGGGGGCCGAACAGGCGGGCTTCGACTTCTCGGTCATCTCCGACCACTACTTCCCCTGGCTGGCCGCCCAGGGCCACTCCCCCAACGCCTGGGCCGTCCTGGGCGCCGCGGCGCAGGCCACGTCCCGCATCCCGCTGATGACGTTCGTGACCTGCCCGACCACCCGCTACCACCCGGCCGTGGTCGCCCAGCAGGCCGCCACGGTCCAGCTGCTGTCCGAGGGCCGGTTCCGGCTGGGGCTGGGGTCCGGCGAGAACCTCAACGAACATGTCGTCGGCTGGGGCTGGCCCGCGGTCGACGTGCGCCAGGAACGGCTGCAGGAGGCCGTGCAGGTCATCCGGGCCCTCTTCGCCGGCGGGACGGTCAACCACCACGGCGCCCACTTCGACGTCGAGCACGCGAAGCTGTGGGACCTGCCCTCGCCTCCCCCGCCGATCGGCATCGCGGCCTCGGGCGAACGCTCCTGCCGGATCGCGGGCGGGCTGGGCGACCTGCTCATCGCCACCGAGCCGAAGAAGGAGCTGGTGGAGGCCTTCGACCGGTTCGGCGGGGCGGGCAAGCCCCGTATCGGGCAGCTCGCCGTCTGTTACGACCCGGACCGGGACGCGGCGATCGAGCGGGCCCACGCGCAGTTCCGCTGGTTCGGCCTCGGCTGGCGGGTCCTGGCCGAACTGCCGCACGAGGTCTCCTTCGCCGCCGCGTCCCGGTTCGTCACCAAGGACGACGTCGTCCAGGCGATCCCCTGCGGGACCCGGGTCGAGGACTTCGTGGCGGCCGTACGGCAGTTCACCGAGGCGGGGTTCACCGAGGTCGCCCTGGTGCAGGTCGGCGGCGACCACCAGAGCGGCTATCTGCGCTGGGCCGCCGAGGAGTTGCTGCCCGCCCTGCGCGGCCTCTGACCACGGAAATCGGTTGCCCGCCGGCCGTCCCGGTGCTGCAGTGTGCGGATGGATCGAGACGAGTTGCTGGCGCTGTTCGACCGCCAGATGCGCCGGAACGCCCGCCCCGACGGCCCCGGGGCCCGGATCGAACGGGCGGACGGGGTCGTACGGCAGGTGTGCGCGGCCGAGCACGGCTGGCACGGCATCCTGTGGTCCGGCCTCGACGAGGGGACGGCGGACGGGGCGGTCAGGGCCCAGGTCGAGCACTTCACCGCACTGGGCCGCGAGTTCGAGTGGAAGCTGTACTCCCACGACCGGCCCGCGGATCTCGCCGGCCGGCTCCGGGCGGCCGGCTTCGTGCCCGAGCCCGCGGAGACCCTGATGGTCGCCCCGGTCTCCGCCCTGTCGCCCGACACCGGCCCGCCGGAGGGCATCCGGCTGCAGCCGGTGACCGACGCGGCCGGCGTGGCCCTTATGACGGAGGTCCACGAACAGGCCTTCGGCACACCGGGCCGCCGCCTCGGCGAGCGGGTCCTGGAGCAGCTGGAGCGGGAGCCGGACAGGCTCGTCGCGGTCCTCGCGATGGCCGGCGACCGGCCGGTGAGCTCGGCCCGCATGGAGTTCTGCCCGGGGACGGACTTCGCCGGGCTGTGGGGTGGCGGGACGGTGCCGGAATGGCGGGGGCGGGGCGTCTACCGGGCGCTGATCGCCCATCGCGCGCGCATCGCGGCCGAGCACGGCGTCCGCTACCTGCAGGTGGACGCGTCCGACCAGAGCCGTCCGATCCTGGAGCGGCTGGGGTTCACGGCGCTGAGCGTCACCACGCCGTGGCTGTACCGGCCGTAACGGGTCCGGGAGAGGAAAGGCCCGGCCAGGACGGGGTCCTGACCGGGCGGGATCTCAAGGTGTCGCACTGTTCGGAGAACCGGCCGGCCGTCGCGAGCCGCCCGGTGACGGTGCTACTTGTGAGCGGCCGCCGCGCTCGGCGTCGTGGCGCACGTGATGTCCGTGCCCACCGGGTAGATCCCGTCCTTCTTGGCCTGTCCGCCCTGGTACTCGTAGTACAGGTAGGAGTAGAGCTCGATCCGCCTGCTCGGGCCGCAGGCCGAGTCGGCGGCGATCTGGTAGGTCAGCTTGACCGTGCGGCTGGCCCCGGGGACGACGGGCACGTTGTAGCGCACGACGCCGCTCTGGTTGGAGACGTCGCACTGGACCGCGTCACCGCTGCAGGACTTGAAGGTGTACTTCAGCCCCGGGTCCTGCGAGGTGTTCCACGTCGGCTGGATCGACTGGTACACGAACTGGGTGTTCGTGGTCTGGTCGTTGGTGAAGGTCATGGTGAGGGTGACCGTCGAACCCGGCGTCGCCGAC
Source organism: Streptomyces morookaense (assembly GCF_013030945.1). Lineage (GTDB taxonomy): Bacteria > Actinomycetota > Actinomycetes > Streptomycetales > Streptomycetaceae > Streptomyces > Streptomyces morookaensis. The sequence continues at coordinate 59,364 of NZ_JABBXF010000016.1, forward strand.
GCCTTGTCGGCGGCGATGGCCATGGCCGGTGCCGGGGCCGCCGAGGCGGGCTGGGCCAGGCCGGCGCCGAGGGCGGCGGCGAGGACAGCGGACAGGCCGAAACGTCTGAGCCGTGTGGAGTTCATGGCGGTGGAGCGTAGGAAGGCGCGCGCGGCCTGACAGCACCGCCCGATCAGGACCGGCCAGGGGACAGGACGGACAAGTGGCACGCGGCGCTGGTGCGGGGCAGGGTCCCATCCGGGAACATGCGTACGAGTTGACCGGAATATGCCACCGGCGCCACGACGGCCCTCCGTTCGTACGGCCGGCGGGCGGCCGGACGGGTGGCCGGCGGCGACCCGCCCGCGGCAGCGTTGCCACTCCCGGCGGCGCACCGGACCATGCGGCCATGTCTCAGTGCGAAGTGTGCGGCAACGAATACGCGATGGCCTTCACCGTGGAGGCCCAGGGCGCCCGACACGTGTTCGACTCGTTCGAGTGTGCCATTCACAAGATGGCCCCGATCTGCGAGCACTGCGGGGTCAAGATCGTCGGACATGGCGTGGAAGCGGACGGACGCTTCTTCTGCGGGGCGCACTGCGCGCTCTCGAAAGGCGCCAAGGGGCTGGTCGACCACGTGTGACCGGCGGTGCCGGAGCAGTTCTCAGAGCAGTTCCCGGACGATCCGCTCGGCCGCCTCGTCCTCGGCGGCGTGCGGTGACAGCTCGCTGAGCGTGTCCAGGTCCCGGTCCTCGCGGAGCTCGGCCTCCCAGGCGGCGGCCAGCTTCTCCTGCTGCTCCTGCGGCTGCTGCTCGACCTTCTGCCGGTTCGCGGGGCTCAGCGCCGCGAGGAAACGCGTCAGTTCGTCAGTCGGCATGGAGGGGCTCCCTCGGATGTTCGGCGGCCTGCGCTCCACTTCTACCGCGGACGGTGCCGGGCCGCATCGCGAGGACGTCAGACCCGGACCCTCTCGCACCGCTTGCGCAGTGCCCGGTTGAGGGCGTCGAAGTCCTCGGTCGTCCGGGCGACGGTCCCGGCGAAGGCGGGGACCAGCAGGCCGGTGAACTTCTCGTCCTGGACCACCCGGGTGCCGCCGCCGTCCAGGTCGGTGAGGACGAACCGGTGCAGCCCGTCGAAGAGGCCCGGCAGTACGAGCCGTCCCGTCCAGGACAGCTCCCGCTGCGGAACGGCGGTGCGTATGCGGGGCCGGAAGGTCACCGTACGGCCGTGGACGGGGAACATCCGCAGCCGCAGCCGGGCGCCCGGGGCGATCTCGCCGGACGCCTCCCGGATGAAGGGGTTCCAGTCGGGGTAGCGGGGCAGGTCGGTCAGTACCTCCCAGACCCGGGCCGGGGTCGCGGCTATGTCGACCATCGTGGCGATCTGGCGCATCGCCCTCTCCTCCTCCCGGACCGGCCGGCACCGGATGCGGACACGGCCGTTCCGCCTCAGGATAGGACGCAGGCGGACACATCAGCAGCCCGAGGAGGCGACGGTGGCCCAGGGGCAGCAGGTGCGTGCACGCCGGGTCTACGAGGACCCCGAGCGCGGCGACGGCACCCGGGTGCTCGTCGACCGCATCTGGCCGCGCGGGCTGAGCAAGGAGAAGGCCGCACTGGACGAATGGTGCAAGGCCGTGGCCCCGTCCACCGCACTGCGCCGGTGGTACGGCCACGACCCCGAGAAGTTCGCCGAGTTCGGCCGCCGCTACCGGGCGGAACTGCGCGACGCGGAGCACACCGAAGCCCTGCGGCACCTGCGGGAGCTGGCCGGGAAACGGACGCTGACCCTGCTGACCTCCACCAGGGAGTGCGAGATCAGCGCCGCTGCGGTGCTCACTGACATCCTGGGTGACTAGGGCGTGTCCGATGGGTCGGTGCGGGCTCCGCGGCGTCTGGTGCGGTGCATCGCAAGGCGGAGCATTACCCGCGTACTGGGCGTACTCGGGTGATGCGACAACGCGGCGAGGTGCCGTGCCTGGGGGCACCTCCCAGCGGTAGCTGGGGGAGCGTCGCGGGGCCCGTGCTGACCCGTCGGACACGCCCTAGGGCGTGTCCGACGGTTCGAAGTCGCGCATCCGGCGCAGGGGCGAGCAGAGCAGGACCAGCGGGGCCAGCGCCAGGGCGGCCGCGCAGATCCACATCGTCTGCCGGACGCCGGCGAACTGCCCGAGCGCACCGGCCATGAGCCCGCTCAGCGGGAGGACGCCCCACACCAGGAACCGCATCGTGGCGGTCATCCGGCCCAACAGCCCCGGAGGGCAAACGGTCTGACGGTACGTCACCTGGCAGATGTTGTAGACGGTGACGCCCGCCGACTGCACGATCGAGCCCAGGACGAACAGCCCGATGCGCCAGTCCTTCTCCGCCAGCGGGAGCAGCAGCCCGAAGGGGGCCGTCACCAGCAGTGACAGCCAGGTCAGCCGGGCGGCTCCCACGGCCTTGGAGAGCCGCTCGGTGAGGACCGCGCCGGCCATGGCGCCGAGGGTGGACATGGTGATGACCCAGCCGACCGCGGCGGGCGGGAGGCCGACCGTGCGGGTCAGGAAGAGGACGTTGATCGCGAAGATCGCGCTCAGGAAGAGATTGACGGCCGCGGTGTTGAGGGCGATGAGGCGCAGGATGCGGTGGCCGAGGACGAAGGACAGGCCCTCGCGGATGTCCTTCAGCAGGTCGCCGCGCGCGGCGGGGGCGGGCCGTTCCTCGCGGGCCCGGATGCTGCCGAGGAAGACCACCGACGCCAGCGAGGTGACGGCCTGGCTCGCGATCGTCCCCGCCGCGCCGAAGGCCTGGACGAGGAAGCCCGCGATGCCGGGTCCGCCGAACTCGGCGGCCGAACGGACGGTCTCCAGCTTGGAGTTGCCGCTGATGAGCGAGTCCGTGCCGACCAACGTGGGCAGATAGCTCTGGTCGGCGACGTCGCCGAACAGCCGGGCGCAGCCCAGCAGCAGCGCCGTGGTGTAGAGCAGGGCCATGGAGTGCAGGTCGAGCAGGTAGGCGACCGGCACGGCGGTGAGGAGGACGACCCGCAGCAGGTCGGCCGCGATCATGACGTTGCGGCGGCGCATCCGGTCGACCCAGGCGCCCGCGGGCAGCCCGAGGACGAGGAACGCGGCCTGTTCCGCGGCGGACAGCAGGCCGACCTGGAGCGCGGAGGCGTGCAGGGTGAGCACCGCCATCAGCGGGAGCGCGACGTAGGTGATGCTGCCGCCGAGCTCGTTGCAGATGTGGGTGGACATGAACAGCCGGAAGTCGCGGCGGCGTTGGTGTTGCAGCGCGGCGGTCTCGGGGGCGGCGGAGGCAGTGGGGACGGACACCTGGGTTCTTCCTCGGTGGTTCAGCGGTGGGCGGGCTGCGGTACGGGGGCGGCGGGCAGGGCCCGGGGGTCGAGCTTGCCGCCCGGGGTGCGCGGCAGGGCGTCCAGGACCAGGACGTGGGACGGTACGAGATAGCCGGGCGCCCGGCCGGCGACGAAGTCGCGGATCTCCTCCGGCCGTGCGGGAGTTGCCGGGTCGAGAGCCACGTAGGCGGCGAGACGGGGCTCGCCGAGGTCGTGCACGGCCCGCACCACCACGTCCCGCACGGCGGGGTGGGCGGCCACGGCCGCCTCGGCCTCCTTGAGTTCGACGCGGTGCCCCCGGATCTTGACCTGGTCGTCGGAGCGGCCGAGGAAGGCCAGCGTGCCGTCGGGGCCGCGCACGACGCGGTCCCCGGTGCGGTACATCCGGGCGCCCGGCTCACCGGAGAAGGGGTCGGCGACGAACCGTTCGGCGGTGAGGCCCGGGCGGCCGTGGTAGCCGCGGGCGAGGCAGGGGCCGCCCAGGTACAGCTCCCCCGGGGTGCCCGCGGGCGTCTCGCGCAGGGCGGCGTCCAGGACATGGGCGTGCACGTCCGGCAGCGGCACGCCGATCGGGATCACCGCGTCGCCGTCCCGCCCGGCGAGCTCCGCGGGGGCGGGCTCGTAGCAGGTGGCCGTGATGGTGGATTCGGTCAGGCCGTACGAGCTGACGACCGGCGGGCCGCCCGCGGCGGACCAGCGGACGAGGTCGGCCATGCGGCCGGCGTCGCTGCCGATGACGGCCAGGCGCAGTGCGGCGGGCAGCGGCCGGGGGCGGCGGTCGACGTCCCGGGCCCACTGGGCCCAGTAGGGGGTGGGCAGGTTGACGACGGTGACGCCGCGGCCGTCGAGCACCGGCTCCAGTTCGGCGGGCGAGAGGACGTTGTCGGCGACGAACACGGCGGTGCCGCCGGTGCACCAGGTGGGCACGGCCTCCTCGAGCGACACGTCGAAGGCGGGTGCGGCGAACTGCAGGACGCGGTCCTCGCCGGTCAGGCCGTAGCGCCCGGCGAGGGCCATCGCCTGGTGCTCCAGGCTGGCGTGGGCGACGGCCACGGGCTTGGGCACGCCGGTCGAGCCGGAGGTGAACAGCACATAGGCGAGGGTGCCGGGCAGGACCTCGGCCACGGGGCCGTCCGCGGGGGCCGCCTCGCGCGTGGCGGCCCAGAACAGTTCGGCGCCGCAGCGCCGTCGCAGTGCGGTGGCGTCCTCGTGCGTGGGCACGACGGCATGCCGGGTGCCGGACGCGGCGACGATGGTGCGCAGCCGCTCGTCGGGGGCGGCGAGGTCGACGGGCAGCAGGGCGGCGCCCGCGTACCAGATGCCCAGCAGCCCGACGGCCCAGTCGGCCCCGCGCCGCACGCCGAGGAGCACGGGATGCTCGGGGCCCGCCCCGGCGCTGCGCAGGTCGTGGGCCAGTGACCGTGCCCTGCGGTCGAGTTGACGGTACGTCAGGTCACCGGTGGGGCTGCTCACGGCGACGGCTTCGGGGGTGCGAGCCGCCTGCTGCGCGATGCGCAGCGGTACGGGGGTGTGCGTCCAGGTCATGAGGGTCGGGTCTCTCCAGTCGGTTCGGCGCGGGGTGCGGGCCCGTCAGGCTCCGGCGGCCCGCCGGGCGCGGGGGCGCAGGGCCGGGCGTGCGGGGGCGGGGGCGGCCGCGTCGAGGCGGGCGGCGATGCCGGCCGGGGTGGGGGTGGCGAACAGGTCCCGGATGCCGATGTCGGAGCCGAGGACCGTGCGGATGCGGCCGACGAGGCGGGAGGCGAGCAGCGAGTGGCCGCCGTGGGCGAAGAAGTCGTCGTCGAGGCCCGCAGTGGGCAGGCCGAGGACCTCCGCGAAGACCTCGCACACGGCCCGCTCGCGGTCCGTGGCCGGGGCCCGGCCGGTGCTGTGCGCGACCGTCGCGGGGGCGGGCAGGGCCTTGCGGTCGAGCTTGCCGTTGGTGGTGAGCGGGAAGGCCGGCAGGTGCAGGAACATCGAGGGGACCATGTAGCCGGGCAGGGCCTCCGCCAGCGCACCGCGGACCTCGCCGGGGGCCGCGGCGCCGGTGAAGTAGGCGATGAGCCGCTGCTGTCCGGCGCCGTCCCGGTCGACGGCGACGACGGCCTCGGTGACTCCGGGGGCGGCGCGCAGGGCGGTCTCCACCTCGCCGAGTTCGATGCGGTTGCCCCGGATCTTGACCTGGTGGTCCTGCCGCCCGAGGAAGTCCAGCTGGCCGTCGGCGCGGAACCGGGCCAGGTCCCCGGTGCGGTACATCCGGGCGCCCGGCTCGCCGGAGAAGGGGTCCGGGACGTAGCGCTCGGCCGTGCGGCGCGGGTCGTTGAGGTAGCCGGGCCCCACGCCGGTGCCCGCGATGAACAGTTCGCCGGGGACGCCGGGCGGGACGGGCGCGAGTCCCTGGTCGAGGATGTAGAGGCGGTTGTTGCGCAGCGGGCGGCCCACCGGCAGCCGCCCCTGGTCGAGTTGACCGGCCACGTCGTGGGGGATGAAGGCGTGGGTGTTGTCGTCGGAGCACTCGGTGAGGCCGTAGGCGTTGACGATCGCGGCGGCGGGGTGGCGCGCGTACCAGCGTGCGCAGAGTTCGGGCGGGAGGACCTCGCCGTTGACGATGAAGCGGCGCAGGGCGGGCAGCGCGGGGACGGGGGCTCCGGTGTCCCACAGGTCCACCGCGGCGCGGACGAAGGAGGGGACGGTCTCCAGGACGGTGATGCCCTCCCGGGCCGCCTCGCCGAAGAGGGCCTGGGTGTCGCGCGCGGTGTCGCGGGAGACCATGTGCACCCGGCCGCCGGTGATCAGCGGGGCGAGCATCTGCCAGACGGAGATGTCGAAGGTCAGGGGGGCGTTCATCACCACGCTGTCGGCGGCGGTCAGTCCGAGGTCCTCGACCTTGGCGAGGAGGTGGTTGTTCATGCCGCGGCGGTGCACCATGGCGCCCTTGGGCTTCCCGGTGGAGCCGGAGGTGAAGCAGACGTAGGCGAGGGCGTCCCGGCCCCCGGCCGCGGGCGGCCGTTCCGCGGCACCGGCGGCGTCGTCCAGGGTCAGTACCCGGACCGTGCCGCCCGCGGCGGCGGCGATCTCCTCCGCGCGGGCCCGCCGGTCCGGGGCGGCCAGCAGCCAGCCGATCCCGCCGTCGGCGAGCAGCCCGGCGGTGCGGCCGACCGGGCCCTCGGGGTCGAGCGGCACGTAGGCGGCGCCCGCGCCGAGGATGCCGAGCAGGGCGACGGGGACCCGGACGGTGGGCTCGGAGAGCACGGCGACCAGGGAGCCCGCACGCACCCCCGCGGTCAGCAGCCGACTGCTCAGGGCGTCGACGCGGGCGATCAGTTCCCCGTAGGGGATCTCCAGGCCCTCGGCGGTGACGGCGGGGGCGTCGGGGGTGCGCGCGGCGTGGGCGCGCACGCGCTCGACGGCCTCCGCGTAGTCCTCCTCCCGCGCGGTGTCGTTCCACTCGGTCAGGACCCGGTGCCGCTCGGCGGCGGAGAGGGTGTCCAGGTCGCCGACGGTCAGCTGCGGGTCGGCGGTCAGCGCGTCGAGGACGCGGACCAGCCGGGCCAGCAGGGCGTCGGCGTCGTCCCGGTCGAAGACGTCGGGGCGGTAGTCGATCTGCAGGCACAGTCGGGGCCCGGGGATGGCGGTCAGGCTCAGCGGGTAGTGCGCGGCGTCGTACGGTTCCACGGCCGTGACCGTGAGCTCGCCGTCGGAGAGGGCGGCCAGGCCGGCCGGGTCGACGGGGAAGTTCTGGAACGCCACGCAGGAGTCGAACAGCTCACCGGCACCGGCGAGTTGCTGGATCTCGGTGAGGCCGAGGTGGTGGTGGTCGATCAGCTGCGCCTGCTCCTCCTGGAGGCGCCCGAGGAGTTCGGCCAGGGGCTCGGCGCGGTCGATGCGCACCCGGACCGGCACGGTGTTGATGAGCAGGCCCACGATGTCGGCGACACCGGGCAGTTCGGGGGCGCGGCCGCTGACGACGGCGCCGAAGACGACGTCGTCGCTGCGGACGCGCTGGCCGAGCAGCACCGCCCACAGGCCCTGGAGCACGATGCTCGGGGTGAGGCGCAGGCTGCGGGCCAGGGCGGTGAGGCGTGCGGTGGCCTCCTCGGCGAGGGCGGTCTCGACCCGGTCGGGCAGCACCCCGCCCGGGCCCGGGGCCGTCGGGGCGGTACGCGTGCCGCCGCTCAGGCCGGCCAGTGCCCTCTTCCATGCCTCGCGGGCCGCCTCGCGGTCGCGCTCGCCGAGCCAGGTCAGGAAGGAGCGGTAGGGCGTGACGGCGGGCAGCGGGTCCCGGCCGGGCTCCGCGTGGTGGACGGTCAGCATCTCGCGGACGAGGACGGGCCAGGACCAGCCGTCCATGAGGATGTGATGGTACGTCAGGAGCAGCCGGTGTTCCTGCGGTCCGGTGCGCAGCAGGGTGAAGCGCAGCAGCGGGGCGCGGGTGAGGTCGAAGCGGCGCCGCCGGTCGTCGTGGAGCAGCGCGTCGAGGGCGGCCCGCTGGGCGGCCGCGTCCCGGTCGGTCAGGTCCGTCTCGGTCCACGGCACCCGGACGCCGCGCTGGACGACCTGGGCGTGGTCGCCGTTCGAGCGGCGCAGGAAGCCGGCGCGCAGGACGGCGTGCCGTTCCAGGACCGCGTCGGCCGCGCTGCGCAGCCGTTCGGGGTCGAGCGGGCCGGAGAGGTGGAACAGCAGCTGGGCGACGTAGATGTCGGTGTCGTTCTCGTCGTACTGGGCGTGGAAGAGGAGGCCGTCCTGCAGGGGGGACAGGGGCAGGACGTCCTCGATGCGGGACTGCGGGGTCGGCTGGCTCATGCGGGTGGGTTCCTCGGGGGTGCGGCGGGTCAGTGGGCGGGGCGGCGGCGGGCGCGGCGGACGACGGGCGGTTCCTCGTCGGCGGCGGGGGCGGTCCCGGCGTCGAGCAGGGCGGCCAGGGCGGCGACGGTGGGACCGGCGAAGAACTGGCGGACGGTCGGTGCGGCACCGAGGGCGGACCGGATCTCGGACAGCAGCCGGGTGGCCAGCAGGGAGTGCCCGCCCAGGTCGAAGAAGTCGTCGTGGACGCCGATGCGTTCGCGGCCGAGCACGCGCTGCCACACCTCGCACAGGGCCCGCTCGTTGTCGTTGCGCGGCGCGGCGTACGTGCCGCCGGCCGGGCCCTGCCCGGGGGCGGGGAGCGCGGCGAGGTCGAGCTTGCCGTTGGGCGTGACGGGGAAGCGGTCGAGCATGACGAGGTCGGCGGGGACCATGTAGTCCGGCAGCGTCGCACTCAAGTGGCCGCGCAGTTCCGCCGGTTCGGGGGCGGGGGCGCCGTCGGCGGGGACGACGTAGCCGGCGAGGGCGGGGCCGGAGGGCCCGGTCACGACGGTGACGGCCGCCTGGCCGACCGCGGGGTGGGCGGCGAGCACCGCCTCGATCTCGCCGGGTTCGATGCGGAAGCCGCGGATCTTGACCTGCCGGTCGGCACGCCCGAGGTACTCCACCTGGCCGCGGGTGTTCCACCGGGCGCGGTCGCCCGTGCGGTACATCCGCTCCCCCGCGGGCCCGAACGGGCAGGCGACGAAGCGCTCGGCGGTCTGGCCGGGGCGGCCGAAGTAGCCCCGGGCCAGGCCCGATCCGGCGATGTAGAGCTCGCCCGGGACGCCCGGCGGCACGGGCGCGAGGCCCTCGTCGAGGACGTACAGCCGGGTGCCGTCCAGGGGGTGGCCGATGGGCACCTGGCCGGCGGGCACCTCCTGTCCCGCGCGCAGGGCGAGGGTCGCGGCGAACGTGGTGGTCTCGGTGGGCCCGTACGCGTTGGTCACCACGGTGTCCGGGCATGCCTCCAGGACCCGGCGCACCACGGGCGGCGAGGCCGCCTCGCCGCCGGTCATCACCTCGCGCAGCGTGGCGAGTTGAGGAAGGCAGCGGTCGGCGAGCACGTTGAACAGGGCGGCGGTCAGGAAGGTGCCGGTGACGCGCTGTTCGGCGATGAGGCGGCCCAGTGCGTCGACGTCCAGCTCGCCGGGCGGGGCCACCACGACCAGGCCGCCGGTCAGCAGCGGCACCCACAGCTCGTAGGTGGAGGCGTCGAAGGCGTGCGGCGAGCGGAACAGCACCCGCTCGTGCGCCCCGCCGCGCCAGCGCCGGTCCAGGGCGAGCGCGACCACCTCGCGGTGGGCGACGGCCACGCCCTTGGGCGTGCCGGTGGACCCGGAGGTGTACATCACGTAGGCGAGAGCGTCGGGGTGACCGGTGACGGCCGCGCTGCCCGCGAGCGGCGGCAGCGGCTCGTCCTCGTGCCCCGCGATGCGCAGGGTGTGCCGGATGCCGGGCACGGCGGCGGAGCCGTCGTCGGCGAGCAGGACCACGGCCCCGGTGTCGGCGACGATGCCCGCGGTACGGGCCTGCGGCGCCCGGGCGTCCAGGGGGATGTAGGCGGCACCGGCCTTGAGGATGCCGAGGCAGGCCGCGACGAGTTCGACCGAGCGCTCCATCAGGACGGCCACGGCGTCGCCGGGGCGCACGCCCACGGCGGTCAGCCGGCGGGCGATCCGCTCGGCGCGGGCGTCGAGTTCGCCGTAGGTCGCCCGGCGCGGCCCGCAGACGACGGCGGGACGGTCCGGGCCGGTGCGGACCTGTTCGGCGAACACGCCGTGGACGGTGCGGTCGGTGTCCGCGGCCGGGCTGCCCTGCCAGCCGGTGAGGACGGCGTGTCGCTCGGCGGGGTCGAGGACGTCGAGCCGGCTCAGCGGGATGCCGGGGTCCGCGGTCGCCGCGGCGGTCAGCCGCACCAGCCGGTCGAGGAGGCGCTGCGCGCCGGCCGCGTCGAAGAGGTCGGTGGCGTATTCGAGGGTGAGGCCGATCCCGCCGGGGCCGTCGTGCTCGTCGACCTCCAGGGTGAGGTCGAACTTGGCGGTCCCGGTGCGCACCGGCTCCGTCGCGGCGGTCAGGCCGGGGAAGTGCGGCCCGGTGCCGCCGCCGGTCTGCTGGGCGACGGCCACCTGGAACAGGGGGTGCCGGGCCGGGGACCGGGCCGGGTTGACCTGCTCGACCAGGGCCTCGAAGGGGACGTCCGCGTGGGTCCGGGCCTCCAGGACGGTGTCCCGCACCCGCTCCAGCAGGGTGCCGAAGGACGGGTCGCCGGAGGTGTCGGCGCGGACGACGAGGGTGTGGACGAAAAAGCCGACGAGGTCCTCCAGCGCCTCGTCGTCGCGGCCGTCGACGGGGCAGCCCAGCGGCAGGTCGGTCCCGGCGCCGAGCCGGGTGAGCAGGGCCGCGAAGGCGGCCTGGACCGCCATGAACGGCGTGGCCCGGTGCGCGCCGGCGAGCGCGGCCAGGGCCCGGTGCGCGTCCGCGCCGAGGCGGGCGGAGACCACGGCGCCGCGGTGGCTCGCGGCCGCCGGGCGGGGCCGGTCGAACGGCAGGTCCAGCTCTTCGGGCAGTCCGGCGAGCCGCCCGGCCCAGTGGCCGAGCTGCTGCGCGTGGAGGCTGCCGGGGTCGGCCGGGTCGCCGAGCAGGTCGCGCTGCCAGAGGGCGAAGTCCGGGTACTGGACGGGGAGTTCGGGCCAGTCGGGGCTGCCGCCCGTCAGCCGTGCCGTGTACGCGGCCGCGAGGTCCCGCACGAGCAGTTCCATGGAGCGCCCGTCGCCCGCGATGTGGTGCAGTACCAGCAGCAGGTAGTGGTCCTCGTCGCCGTGGACCAGGAGGTCGGCGCGCAGCGGCGGTTCGGCCGCCAGGTCGAAGGCGTGCTCGGCGGCGCTGCGGATGTGCTGTTCCCGTTCCTCCGCGGGGCAGTGCGTCACCGTCCATGCGGGGGCGGCGCTGCCGGCGTCGAGGACGAGCTGACCGGGGTGTCCGTCGTGCTCGGGGAAGACGGTCCGCAGCGATTCGTGACGTTCCGTCACATCCGTGAGCGCGGCGCGCAGCGCGTCGCGGTCCAGGCGGCCCCGCAGCCGGAGGCCGAGGGGGATGTTGTAGAGCGCGGCGTCGCCGGTGCGGGCGAGGAGCCACAGCCGCTGCTGGGCGTGGGAGAGGGGGACGAGGTCGGTCGGCGGTACGAGGGTCACAGCAACTCCCCCAGCTGGGATGCGAAGTCGTCGAGATCGGCCTGGCTGATCCCGGAGAGGGACACGTCGGACGGGGTCGGGCCGCCGGTGCCGGGACGTTGTGCGTGGGCGGCGACGGCCGTCAGCATGGCGAACCACTCGTCGGCCAGGGCCCGGACCTGCTCGGCCCGGTAGGCGTTGTCCGCCCAGGTCCAGGTGGCGGTCAGGACGAGCCCGCCGGGCCCCTCGTGGGCCGCGGAGTTGACCTCGACGGCGTGCGCCATGGGCAGACCCTCGTCGGCGGAGTCGAGGGCGAAGTCGTGCCCGGGGGCCGCCGCCCAGTCGGCCTCGTCGCCCATCGGGAAGCGGCCCAGGTAGTTGAAGCCGATCCCGGGGATGCCGCGGGCGGCGAGGCCGGGGCCGGTCAGGGAGTTGAGGTGGCGCAGGAGTCCGTGGCCGATGCCCTTGTCGGGGACGGCCCGCAGGGCCTCCTTGACCTGTCGCAGGGCGGCTCCGACGGCCGCGCCGCCGGAGCGGGCGTCGTCGGTGTCCACCGCGCCGAGCGCGAAGCGGACGGGGTACACGGAGGTGAACCAGCCGACCGTGCGGGAGAGGTCCAGGCCCTCGGTGAGCTCCTCGCGGCCGTGGCCCTCCAGGTCGACCAGCACCGCTCCCCCGTCGTCCGCGCCGCCGCCCTGCCCCCGCCGCCAGGCGAGGACGGCCAGGGCCAGGCCGGTCAGCAGGACGTCGTTGACGGTGCCGTTGACGAGGGACGGCGCGCCGGTCAGCAGGGGGACGGTGACCTCGGACGGCAGGGTGACGGTGAAGGTGCACTCCGCGCGCTCCGGGGCCAGCCGGTCCAGGGCACAGATCCCGCCGAGCGGGGCGGGATCGGTGCGCAGCGTCTCCTGCCAGGCGCCGGCCTCCGCCATCCGCCGGCCGCGGCCGGCCTCGGTGGCGAGGACGGCCGACCAGTGCGCGAAGGGGGTGCGGGCGGGCTCCGGCCGGGGCTCCTCGCCCCGGGACAGCGCCTCCCAGCAGGTGACGAGGTCGTCCTGGAGGATGCGCCAGGAGACGCCGTCGACGACGAGGTGGTGGACGAGCAGGGCGAGCCGGCCCTGCCGGGCGGGCCCCCGGTCCAGCCACACCGCCCGGACCATGACACCGTTCTGCGGGGCCAACAGGCCCCGTGCCACGGCTATATGACGTTTCATCATCTCCGGCAGGGCGGCGTCGTCCACGTCCCGTGCATCGGTACGGACGAGCAGGCCGGCCGCGGCGACGGCCCCCGGCGGCTCGATCACCGGTTCCCACACCGCGGACGCGGTGCCCGAGGGCAGCCGCAGCCGCAGGGCGTCGTGGGTGTCGAGCAGGGCCTGCAGGATCGTCTCCAGGGCGTCCTGTTGCAGCCCGGCGGGGGTGCGGACCACCAGGGACTGGTGGTACGTGTCCACGGGGCCGCCCAGTTCGCGCAGCCAGTGCATGATCGGGGTGGGGGTGATCCGGCCGGTGCGCTGCGGCGGATCCGCCGGGGCGGTGCGCTCGGGCTCGCGGGCCGCGGCGGCCAGGGCGCGGACGGTGTCCTTGCGCAGCACGTCGCGGGTGCTGAGGACGAGCCCGGCCAGCCGGGCGCGGCTGACCAGCTGGATGGCCAGGATGCTGTCCCCGCCCAGCCCGGTGAAGCTGTCGTCGGGGCCGGCCTCCGGGACTCCGAGGACCTCCGCGAACAGGGCGCGGAGGGTGTCCTCGGCGGTGGCGGTGCTCGGTGCGTCAGGCATGGTGGTTCTCCACGGTTCTCCGCAGTTCTCCTCGGTTCTCCTCGGTGTTCGCCGGTTCCGGGGTCAGGGGCGCGGGTCCCCGAGGGCGGCCACCAGGCTCGCGGGGCGCATGTCCGTCCAGTGGGCCTCGACGTAGTCCAGGCATCCCTGGCGGGTGTCCTCGCCGTGCACGCGGGTCCAGCCGGCGGGGACGGCGGTGGCGGCGGGCCACAGGGAGTGCTGGTTCTCGTGGTTCCTGAGCACGAGGTAGGGGGCGGCGTCGTTCTCGAAGGGGTTGCTCATGGCTGCGGTTCCTCGGATTCCTGGGTGAGTGGTGGTCGGGTGGCGGGCGGCCGGGGTCAGTCGGTGACGACGCGCAGCCGGTCGCGGGCCGTGTCGAGCGCGCGGGTCACGTCCTGTCCGCTGTCGTGCCGGGCGATGACGTGGCCCAGCCGGTCGGCGGCGCTGCGCGGGCGGTGCACGGGCCTGCCGGGTGCGGCGGTGACGGTGACGGTCTCGACGCCCTCGACGGCCGCGGCCTCCGCGGTGCCCTCGACGGCGGCCAGCACCCCGTCCTGCGGGGCGAGCAGGAACTGGATGCCGGCGTGGCCGTGGTGGTCCGGCTTGAGCCGGGGCGCGAGTCCCAGCGCGACCCGCAGCTGCTGTTCGAGCAGGCGAACGCCGCTTGCGAGGCGGACGAGTTCGGGGATCATCCCGCCGGCGAGGCGCGGATTGATCTCGATGACGGCGGCGCCCTCCGCGGTGAGCCGCACCTCGGTGTGCGTGGCGCCGAGGCGTATGCCGGCGGCGTCCAGGGCGCTGCGGACGGTCTCGGTGATCTCCTGGGCGACGGGTGCCGGGAGGTCGGCGGGGAAGAGGTGGCGGTGCTCGACGAAGTGCGGTGCCCCGGTGACGGACTTGGCGGTGATGCCCACGCACTCGGTGCCGCCGTCCCAGGTGAACATCTCCACGCTGTACTCGGGCGCGTCCAGGTACTCCTCGACGAGCACGGCCCGGGCGGTGGGCATGCCGCGCACGTTCGTGGTGATCGCGAGGATCCGTTCGGCCTGGGCCGTCGCGGTGGGCTCGTCGGCGCACAGCAGGACGTTGGTGGAGCCGGAGTCGTCGACCGGCTTGACCACGCAGGGCAGTCCGATGCGGGTCACCGCCGCCGCCACGCCGGCCGCCTCCGTGACGACCTCGAACCGGGGCTGGCGCACTCCGGCACGGTGCAGGGTCCGCCGCAGGCCGGCCTTGTCGCGGCAACGGGCCACGGCTTCCTCGGGGTTGCCGGGCAGGCCCAGCCAGCGGGCCAGGGAGGCCACGGCCGGTACGTAGAAGTCGCTGGTGGTGGTGACGCCGGCGAGCTCCTCGCGGCGGAACCGCTCCTGGACCGTACGGCGCAGCTCCGGCTGGGAGTTGGTGTCGCAGACGATGACCTCGCAGCCGGTCTCCTGCAGTCCGGCGTAGCGGGCGGGGTCGTTGGTGAGCAGGACGGGCACGGTGTCCAGTTCACGGGCCAGGCCGAGGGCGAGCATGCCGGTGCCGGTGGTGTTGGACTCGACGAACAGCAGGTGCCGCCGGAGCTCCTGCGGCACCTGCAGCGGCATGCGGGACCAGGCCAGGGCGGTCTCGCCGGGAGCGACGGCCTCGGGCGCGGGGTTCACCGGCAGCTGCTCCAGGCGGTGTCCGGCCCAGTGCTCCTCGCTGTAGACGGTGTCGGCGTAGCGGTCGCCGCGGTCGGGGAAGATGCCGACGATGCGGGTGCCGGGGGCGGCTTCGGCGGCGAGGCCGCCGAGCACGCGGTAGACCGAGCCCGAGGTGTTGCCGGCGAAGATCTGCTGTTCGCGGGCCAGGTCCCAGGAGGCGGCGAAGGCCTCGTGGTCGTTGAGCCAGTGGACCTCGTCGACGAGCGGGCGGTCGAGGTTCTTGGGCAGGAGGCTGTTGCCGAGCCCGCTCTGCAGCCGCTGCGGCACGTCGGGCTGGCCGAACAGGGCGCTGCCGACGCAGTCGACGCCGACGACGCGCAGGCCGGGCAGGGACTCCTTGAGGGCGCGGGCGGAGCCGCACAGGGATCCGCCGCTGCCCACGGCGCCGACGAGGGTGTCGAACGGGCCGAGGTCGGCGAGGAGTTCGGCGGCGAGGGTGCGGTAGGCGCCGGGGTTGTCGGGGTTGGCGTACTGCTGGGGCCAGAAGGCGCCGGGCAGGTCGCGCATCAGCTCCTCGAGCCGCTCCAGGCGGGCGCTCTGCCAGCCGTGGCTGGTCATGGCCTGCACGATGTGCACCTCGCAGCCCAGGGCGCGGAGTTTGGCGAGGGTGACGGGGTCGATGCGGGGGTCGGTGACGATGTGCACCGGGTGCCCGAGCGAACGGCCGACGAGGGCGACGCCGAGGGCCATGGTGCCCGAGGAGCTCTCGATGACGGGTGCCCCGGGCTGCAGGACGCCCAGCCGGCGGGCTTCCTGGACGATGTGGCGGGCCACCCGGTCCTTCATGGCGAAGGGGTTCTGCAGCTCCAGCTTGGCGTAGACCTCCACGTCCCGGTCCGCTCCGAGGCGCAGGCGCACCAGGGGGGTGTGGCCGATGGCCTCGGTCATGGTGTCGAACAGCATGGTCAGTACTCCGGACGGTGGGGGCGGGCGATGGCGGGCACGGCGGCGGCCGGGGCGGGGTTCCAGACGTCGCCCGTGCCCAGGGAGCGGTGCACGGAGACCTCGCCGCCGAGGGCCGTGCAGGCGGCGCGGACGTGCTGCGTCTTGCTGTCCAGGGCCGGGTCGGCGGCCTCCAGGAGGATGCCGAGCATGGTGCCGCTGTGGGCGAGGACCAGGCCGAGGCCGTCGACCTCGCGGCAGAGCGCGTGCAGTTCCGCGAATCCGCCGCGGGGGCGGAGCCGGGCGTTGAGCTCGGCGCTGCGGGTGGCGACGGCGCCGACGGTGCGCAGGTCGCCATCGGCGACGGCCGTGGTCAGGCGGTCGAGCAGGGCGGCGTACTCGTGCCGGGACGCCGCGTCGAAGGTGCGGGGCCGGCGGTTGTGCGTGACGGTGTCGACCTGGCCGCCCTCGTCGTGGGCGACGACGGCGAGCGGCGGCAGGGTGCCGAGCCGGCGGGCCAGCCGGACCTCGCGGTGGTGGAAGGCGACGATCTCGTCGTACATCACCCCGTCCGCGGGCTCGATGCCGCGCAGGAACGCCTCGATCTCGGCGGGCCGGAAGCGCACGCCCCGGGCCGCCCCGACCGCGCGCACCGTGGCCACGAGGTCGGCGGAGGAGCTGGCCAGGCCCTTGCCCTCGGGCAGGTCGGCGGAGATCTCCAGCTCGCCGCCGCCGGGCATGCCGAGCGCGGCGAGCACCTGCTCGGCCACGGCACGGGACTTGCCCTTGTGGGCCGGGTGCACGGTCACGCCGCGGGCGCCGGGCCGGTGCCGGAAGACGGCGGTCGACCAGCGGGCGAGGGGGAAGGTGACGAGGAAGTCGCCGCCGTCCCCTGGCAGGGCCCCTTGGAGCAGCTCGCCGAAGGTGCCGAACGCCCGTCCCTCGCCGGTCCGTTGGACCGTGTGCCCGAGGCCTTCAGTGCTTGCGGCGTGCGTCGTCGTCGGTCCCGACACTGTTCTCACCCCGCTCCGTCGGCAGTCCGGTACTGCAGCTGCGGGCTGTCTGTGGCTGGTCGCGCAGTTCCCCGCGCCCCTTACGGGGCGCCGCAAGTCCCAGCACCCGGTCGGTCTCGACGGCTCCGGCACGCACCGCCGCCGCGCGCCGGTCCCACTCCGCGCTCAGCCGGACGTGTTCCGCGTCCAGTTCCTCCAGCAGCCGCCGCACGGCCTCGGGGTGGGCCGAGCCGGCCGAGGACATGCGCTCCAGTCCGCGCCGGACGTCGAAGGCCTCGGCGAGCAGGGCGGCCGCTCCGGTGACGGTCACGCCCTTCTCCGCGGCGGCCGCCTCCAGCAGGGCCGGGTCGCCCGGGGCGGGGGCGAGGCCCGCGCCGGCGGCCAGGACGACGTAGCGCCCGGCGACGACCTGGGCGGTGCGCCAGGGCACACCGGCCGTCAGGGTCAGCGCATTGGCGAGGCTGAACCCGCCGAGGAACTCGCGCTCGCAGGCCTCGCGCATGCGCTCCGGCCGGAAGGACAGGCGGCGCAGCACCTCGGTGAACAGCCGGACCGTGCCGTGGGCCGACTCGAAGGCGTCCAGCAGGTGGGTGTTGGCCTCCTTGGAGACCTCGACCAGGTTGCAGAAGGGGGTGTTGCGCTGTCCGAGCAGGGCGTCGAGGTGGAAGGCGCCCAGGTGCGCGGTGCGGCCCCGGATGCGTTCGAGGACCGGGTAGTTCTTCTTCTGCGGCATGGCGGAGGAGATGCCGGACAGCTCGTCGGGCAGCTCGATGAACCCGTACTCGCTGCTCCCCCAGGTCAGCAGGTCGGTGGCGAAGCGGCTGAGGGCGGCGCCGAGCAGGCCGAGCTCCGCGGTGGTCTCCGCGCTCCAGCGCCGGGAGGCGACGGAGGTCAGGGCGCTGGGCTGGGGCCGGGCGAAGCCCAGCAGGCGGGCCATCCGGTCGCGGTCCCAGGGAAGTTCCTGGCCCGCCATGGCGCCGGCGCCGAGCGGGCAGGCGTCGATGCCGTCGTAGGTGGCCAGCAGCCGCCGCGTGCTGTGCAGCACCTGCTCGCCGACCGCGGCGAGGTAGAAGCCGGGGGTGATGACCTGGGCGGCCTGGAAGTGGGTGTAGCCGGGCATGGGCAGTTCGCGGGTGGCCTCCGCCAAGTCGCGGGCGGCCGCGCCCAGTTCGAGCAGGCTGCGGGCGAAGCCCGCGAGCCGGTCCCGGCCGAACATCAGCTGGGCGCAGGACTGGAGGTCGTTGCGGCTGCGGTCGACGTGCCAGCGGGCGACGGGCCGTTCCAGGCCCTGCTCGACGTGGCGCTCCAGGGCGAAGGCGATGTCGGACATGTTGGCGCCGGGCCGGGCGGTGAGGGTGGCGGTGCCGACGCCGTCGAGCCGGGCGGCGACGGCGTGCGCCTCGCCGGGCGTCAGGATGTCCATCCGCTCGTACTCGGCGGCCAGCACCTTCTCGATGGCGACGTAGTGGCCGATCAGGTGGCGGGACTCGAAGCGGAACTGGGGCTCGAGCACCTCGTCGTGCAGCAGTGCGCTCGGGCCGCCGGCGATCCGGCCGCTCAGTGCGGCCACCCGGCCGTCTTCTTCGCTCGTCACGTGGTGTTCCGTTCTCGGTTCGGGGGCAGGTCTGCCGGGGTCACAGGGTGTCGGCGACGGCCGTGATGTGCGGGAAGCGCATCAGCGTGTAGTGGTCGGCGTCGCTGTCGTGGACGGTGAGGCCGCCGTCGACGCGTGCGGCCCAGCGGCGTGCGGAGTCCAGGGCGGCGCCGTCGGTGCTCCGGTGGAAGAGCACCGGGCCGGCCAGGACCGGCGGCCGGTACTGCGCGGCGGCGAGGATGCCGGTGCGGAAGACCGCGTAGTGGCGGGCCAGCCGGGCGGCGTCGAGCCCGGGGGCGATCTGCTCCTCGGCGGCCTGTGCGGCCAGGGCCTTCAGCCGGTCGCCGGGTCCGGTCGCGGCGTCCGCTGCCGCGCGCAGGGCGCTGCGGGAGGCGTCGCCGAAGTCGGAGCCGGCCGCCCGCGCCAGGTCCTCGTAGAACCACTCCAGCATTCCGGCCTCGTCGCCGGGGACGTTCTGCGGGTCCGGGTAGGAGCTGTCGAGCAGGGCGACGCCGGCCACCTCCTCGCCCGCGGCGCGCAGTTGGGCGGCCGCCTCGTAGGCGAGCAGTCCGCCGAAGGACCAGCCGGCGAGGTGGTACGGCCCGGCGGGCTGCACCCGGCGCAGGGCCCGGACGTGGGCCGCGGCGAGGTCCTCGACGGTGCGGGGCTGCGGTTCCGGCGCGTCCTCGGCCAGTCCGGGGGCGGTCAGGCCGTGGACGGGCCGGCCGGTGCCCAGGGCGGTGGCCAGGGCCCGGTAGCAGAAGACGTGCCCGCCGACGGGGTGCAGCAGGAACAGCGGGGGCCGGTCGCCTCCGGGGCGCAGGCGCACCACGCCGTCGTCGGGGGTCCGGCGGGCGGTGTCCCCGAGGAGGGCGGCCTGCCGGGCGACGGTCGGGTGTTCCAGGACGGCGGAGACGCTCAGCCGTTCGCCGAACTCCTCGTTGATGCGGCCGATCAGCCGGAGGGCCGCGATGGAGTGGCCGCCGACGGCGAAGAAGTCGTCGTGGATGCCGACCGGGCCGCCGTCCAGCAGCCGTTCCCAGATGCCGATCAGGCGCGACTCGGTCTCGTCCCGCGGCGGTGCCGGGATCCGGCCGCCGGTGACCGCCGTGGCGTCGGGCTCGGGCAGGGCGGCCCGGTCGAGCTTGCCGTTGGCGGTCAGCGGCAGGGCGTCGAGTGCCACCCAGGCCGCGGGGACCATGTACTCGGGCAGGTGCTGCCGGGCGAACCCGGCAAGACCGGCGGGGTCGGCCTCGTGTCCGGTGACGGCGACGACGTAGGCGGTCAGCCGCTCGCCGCGCAGCAGGACGGCGCATTCGCGCACCGCCTCGTGGTCCGTCAGGACGGCCTCGATCTCGCCCGGTTCGACCCGGAAGCCACGGATCTTCAGCTGGTGGTCGGTGCGTCCCGCGTACTCCAGCTCGCCGCCGGGCCGGTGCCGGGCCAGGTCGCCGGTGCGGTAGAGGCGGCGGGCCGCCCCGTCGCGGCCGGTGTGCGTGACGAAGCGCTCGGCGGTCAGCTCCGGCTGCCCGTGGTAGCCGTGGGCCAGGCCGACGCCTTCGAGGTAGAGCTCCCCTGTCACGCCCAACGGCACTTCGTGCAGGCGCCGGTCGAGGACGTGGGTGCGCATGTTGGCGATGGGCCGGCCGATGGGCACCACGCCGGTGCCGTCCTCGTGGCAGCTCCAGTACGTGACGTCGACCGCGGCCTCCGTCGGCCCGTACAGGTTGTGCAGCCCGGCGTCCGGCAGCCGCTCGAAGAAGCGGCTCTGCACCTCGTACGGCAGGGCCTCGCCGCTGCACACCACCCGGGTCAGGCCGGTGCAGCGGGCCGCTGCGGGCTCCTCCAGGAAGACGCTCAGCATCGAGGGCACGAAGTGCACGGTGCTGATGCGCTCCTCCTGGATCGTGCGGGCCAGGTAGGCGGGGTCGCGCTGGCCGCCGGGCCGGGCCAGGACGAGGGTGGCGCCGGTCATCAGGGGCCAGAAGAACTCCCACACCGAGACGTCGAAGGTGTAGGGCGTCTTCTGCAGCACACGCTCCAGGGGTTGCAGGGCGTAGGCGTCCTGCATCCACAACAGCCGGTTGGCGATGGCGCGGTGGGAGACCACGACGCCCTTGGGCTTCCCGGTGGAGCCCGACGTGAAGATCATGTATGCGGGGTCGTCCGGCCCCGCCGCGCTGCCGGGCGTCTCGTGCGACGCAGTGGCGTCCGGCCGGACGGCCCGGACGCCCGCGCGCTGCAGGGGCTCCGTCCAGCGCTCGTCGGTGACGACGAGCCCGATGCCGGCCTCGGCCAGCAGGGCGGTCACGCGCGGCTCGGGGTGGCCGGGGTCCAGCGGCACGTAGGCCGCACCGGACTTGAGGATGCCCAGCAGGGTGACGGGCAGGGCGTGCGAGCGTTCCAGCAGGACGCCGACGAACGTCCCCGGTCCTGCGCCGAGTTCGCGCAGGGCGGCGGCGAGCCGGCCGGCCTGTGCGTCGAGCTCCCGGTATGTCGTGCTCCGGCCCTCGAAGCGCACGGCGGGTGCGTCCGGCGTCGCCCCGGCCTGCTGCTCGATCAGCCGGTGCAGCAGGTGCGGGGCGTCGTACGCGGCGTCCGTGGCGTTCCACTGCGCGAGGGTGCGGTGCTCCGCCTCGGAGAGCAGGTCGGCGGCGAGGAAGTCCGCGTCCGGCGCGTCGGCCAGCAGGCCCAGTGCCGTGGCGTAGTAGCCGTGGGCGGCCGCGATCTGTTCCTCGGTGAACTGGGCGGCGTCGTAGCGCAGTCCGAGCTCCAGCCGTTCGCCGTCGGGGGTGACGGAGAACTCCGCGCCGAAGGCGAAGTCGGTCCCGGCCTCGCCGTCCTCGGCCAGGACGGCGAAGTCGCCTGCTGCCGGGCCCTGTTGCTCGACGTGGAAGTGGGTGAAGTTGAAGAAGGTCTCGAAGAGGGCCGTGCCGCCCGCGGTCCGCACGATCTCCGCCAGCGGGTAGCGGCGGTGCTCCTGGATGCGCAGGTCCTGCTCCGCGACCGCCCGGACGAACGCGCGCCCGTCGCCGTCGGGCAGGGTCAGCCGGAAGGGCAGGGTGTTGAGGAAGATGCCGACGGTCCGGTCGCCGTCGGTCTCCTCGGTGCGCCCGTTGAAGACCGCGCCGGTGGTGACGTCGTCGGTGCCGCCCAGCAGCGCCATCACCCGCAGGTGCGCGGCGAGCAGGACGGTGCGCAGCGGGACGCCCGACTCCCGTGCCAGAGCGGCCAGTTGCGGGTGCAGTCCGTCCGGCAGGGGCGCGAGGTGCCAGCTCATCCGGGCGGGGCCGCCCGCCTGCCGCAGGCGGGGCAGCCGGGTGACGGCCATGTCCGCCGTCTGCTCCGCCCAGAACCGCTGCTGTTCCCCGCTGTCGAGGGCGGCGCGTTCCAGGGCGACGAAGGAGGCGAAGCGCGAGCGGGGTCCTTCGGCGGTCGCGTCCCGTCCGGCGAGGAGGTCGAGGTAGCAGGTGCTCAGCTCCGTGAAGAGCGACCGCTCGCTCCAGCCGTCCATGACCGCGTGGTGCTCGGCCATGAAGAGCTGGAAGGTGCCGCCCGACCGGCGTTGGACGTGGAAGCGGAGCAGGGGTGCCTGCCGCCAGTCGAACGGGCGTCGCCGCTCGGCCTCGTAACGTGCTGCGACGGCCGCCCGCTGCCCGTCCTCGTCCAGCGCGGTCAGGTCCTCGAAGGTGATGACGGGCGCGGCGTCCCGGTGCACGAGCTGCAGGGGTTCGCCGAACCCGGTCAGCTCGAAGGAGGTGCGCAGCATGTCGTGGCGGCGGGCCAGGAGGGCCACGGTGTCGCGCCAGGCCTGCTCGTCGTAGGCCGCCCGGACGTGGAGGCTCGCGACGTTGTGGTAGAAGGTTCCGTCGGCGGGCAGGTCGCTGTGGAAGAGCATGCCGGCCTGGAGCCGGGTCATCGGGTAGGCGTCGTCCAGCCCGTCGGGCAGGGCGGCACGGTCCTCGTCGGACAGCAGCGCGAAGGGCGCCAGGGCGGTCCCGGTGCCGGACGCGGTGGCCACGGCGGCCAGCCTGCGGACGGTCTGATGGCGCATCACGTCGGCGACGGTGAACTCCAGTCCCCGTTCCCGGGCCTGCGCCAGCAGCCGGATGCTGCGGATCGAATCGCCGCCGAGGGCGAAGTAGTTGTCGTTCGCGCCCACCCGCTCGCGGCCGAGCACCTGCTGCCAGACCTCGGCGAGGACGGTCTCGACGGGGCCCTGCGGCGGCTCGTACGCCGTGTCCGCGCCGGCCGCGGCGAGGGCCGGGTCCGGCAGCCGGCGGCGGTCCACCTTGCCGTTGGGGGTCAGGGGGAATCCGGGAAGCAGCACGAAGGCGGCGGGGATCATATAGGAGGGGATGCGCTCGGCGAGGTGCTCGCGCAGGGCCTCCACGCCGGGCTCGCCCTCCGGGGTGCCGGACGCGACGGCGACGTAGCCGACGAGCATGTCCGCCCCGGTGGCATCGGGCCGCACGAGCACGACCGCGGCGTCGGCCAGCGGGTGGGCCGCGAGGGCGGCCTCGACCTCGCCCAGTTCGATGCGGAAGCCCCGGATCTTGACCTGGTCGTCGATGCGCCCCAGGTATTCGAGCTCGCCGTCGGCGAGCACGCGGGCCAGGTCGCCCGTGCGGTAGAGGCGGTCGCCGGGCCGGTCCGCGGACGCGTCGGCGGGGAACCGCTCGGCGGTCAGGGCCGGACGTCCGAGATAGCCGCGGGCCAGTCCGGCCCCGCCGACGAACAACTCCCCCGCCACGCCGGGCGGTACGGGCCGGCCGTGCCGGTCGAGCAGGTGCAGCCGCAGGTCGGGGATGGGCACGCCGATGACGCTGCCGCGGCCCTCCCGGGCGTCGCGCGCGGTCAGCGGCCGGTAGGTGACGTGCACGGTGGTCTCCGTGATGCCGTACATGTTCACCAGCTGCGGCGCGGTGTCCGGGTGCCGGTCGAACCACGGGGCGAGCGCGGCCACGTCCAGTGCCTCGCCGCCGAAGACGACGTACCGCAGGGCGAGTTCGCCGCCCCCGTCCGGGGTGTGCAGGGCGTCGGCGCGGGCCAGCTGGTAGAAGGCGGACGGCGTCTGGTTGAGCACCGTGACCTGCTCGGTGCGCAGCAGCCGGTGGAAGTCCTCGGGGGAACGGCTGGTCCCGTAGGGCACCACCACGAGACGGCCGCCGTGGGCGAGCGCGCCCCACAGCTCCCAGACGGAGAAGTCGAAGGCGACCGAGTGGAAGAGCGTCCAGACGTCGTCGGGGCCGAAGCCGAACCAGTGGTCGGTGGCGGAGAAGAGCCGGGTGATGTTCCGGTGCGGGATGAGGGTGCCCTTGGGGCGGCCGGTGGATCCGGAGGTGTAGATGGCGTAGGCGAGGTGGTCCGGGGTCACCCCGGCCTCCGGCGCGGTGTCCGGCTCGGCTGCGAGGGACGCGGCGTCGGCCGTCAGGTCGATCGCGTGCAGCGGCAGGCCGTCCCACAGGGCGGCGGTGTCGGACGTGCCGACGAGGTGGGTCAGTTGTACGTCGCCGATGATGTAGCGCAGCCGCTCGGGCGGGTTGTCGGGGTCGAGCGGCAGGTAGGCGCCGCCGGCCTTGAGGATGCCGAGCAGACCGGTCACCAGTTCCGGTGAGCGGCGGATGCACAGGCCCACGAGCGTGTCGGGGCCGACGCCGAGGGCGCGCAGCCGGTGGGCGATGCGGTTGGCCTGCCGGTCGAGTTCGCGGTAGGTGAGGCGGGTGCCCTCGTGGACCAGGGCGACGGCGTCGGGCGTAAGGGCCGCGTGCCGGGCGAAGAGTTCGTGGGCGCACGGGCCGGGGTCCGCGGCCGTGTCCGTGTCCGTGTGTGTGGCGGGCAGCGGGGTGCCGAGGGCGCGCCGTTCGTCGTCGGCGAGCATGGGCAGGTCGTGGACGGACAGCGCCGGGCGGGCCGTGGCCTCCTCCAGCAGCCGCCGGTAGTGGCGGGCGAACCGCTCGACGGTGGCGGCCTCGTAGAGACCGGCGTGGTACTCCAGCCGGCACCGGACGCCGTCGTCGCCCTCCACGACGTCGAAGGTCAGGTCGAACTTGGCGCTGCCTGCGGGGCCTTCGACGTACCGGGCGCGGGGGCCGGGCAGGCCCTGCGTCATGCCGCTCTCGTCGTGGTGGCCGAACATCACATGGAACAGGGGGGCGCCGTCACCGGTCCGTTCGGGGTTGAGGTGCTCCACGATCCGTTCGAACGGCAGGTCCTGGTGGTCCTGGGCGTCGAGCACCGTGTCGCGGACGCGCTCCAGGTGCTCGCGGAAGGAGGGCCCGTCGGCGAGGTCGGAGCGGATGACCACGGTGTTGACGAACAGGCCGACGGTGTCCTGGAACTCCTTGCGGTTGCGGTTGGCGACCGGGGTGCCGACGAGGACGTCGTCCTGTCCCGTGTACCGGCTCATGAGCACCTGGAACACGGCGAGCATGCCCGTGTAGAGCGTGCTGCCGGTCTCCCGGCACAGGGCGCGCAGGGCGTCGAGGGCGGGCGCCGGGACGGGGAACTCGTGCAGGGCGGCGGTGTCGCGGAGGCCGGGGGCCGGTGAGCGGTGGTCGCGCGGCAGGGCTGACTGCGGCAGATCTCCGGCGAGTTGTTCGGCCCAGTAGGCGAGCCGGCGCCGTGCGGCCGGGCTGTCCAGCCACTCCTCCTGCCAGGCGGCGTAGTCGGCGTACTGGAAGCCGGGCTCCTCGTCCGGGGCGTCCGGTGCGCCGCCACCTGTCAGTGCCGCGTAGTCGCTCAGGAGTTCGCGCATCATGACGCCGACCGACCAGCCGTCCGCGACGATGTGGTGCATGTTCAGCACGAGGTGCGCGGAGTCCGGGGCCGTGAGCAGTCCGGCGCGGAAGAGCGGCCCGGTGTGCAGGTCGAAGGGCCGGTGGTGCTCGGCCTCCATCCAGCGTTCGACGTCCTCCGCCCCCGCGGCGTCGGCGGTGTGCCACACGAGCCGGGCATCGTCGTCGACGACCTGGAGCAGTTCGCCGTCCTGCAGCGCGAACCGGGTGCGCAGGGCCTCGTGCCGGTCCAGCAGCCGCTGGGCGCACTCGGCGAGGACGGCGCCGTCGACCGGGCCGTCGAAGGCGTGGAAGACGGGCATGTGGTACGCGGTTCCGCCGTCCTCCAGCCGGTGCAGGAAATACATCCTGCGCTGTTCCCGGGACGCCGGAAAGGAATTGCCGGAGTCGTGGGGGCCGGGTGCGGAATCGGGGCGGTCGTCAATGGACACGATGAATTCCCTGAGGTCGTGCAACGCTTTCCGATGGGTGGATCCGGGCGGGACGGTGGATCAGCCCGGGGCGCCGATGACGAAGCGCAGGTGCCGCGCCGTGGCCCGCTGCCGGACGGCTGCCGGACAGCCGGCCGGAAGGTAGAGCGCCTCGCCGCCGCGCAGCCGCAGGGTCCGCGGCGGGGCGTCGGGCCCGTCGGGCGGGAACAGGTGCCAGCCGCTTCCCCCGGTGGTCTGGAGGACGAGCAGGTCGTACTGCGCATCGGGGCCGGCCGTGACGTACCGGGCAGGGTCACCGGGCACGTGGTGCACGGGGCGGCCCAGCAGGCGGGTGAGCCCGGCGGCCAGCCGGTCCGCCCAGGGGTGGTCCCAGTCCGCGGGGTCGCCGTCCTCGTGCTCCGGCCAGAGCAGGCCCGGACCGCGCCCGAGGTGTCCCCGGAGAAAACGGGCCAGTTCCCCCTGGAATCCTTCCGGTTGCCCTTGCGGCGGACACTCCTGCTGCACTGCTGCCCCCAGGCACACGGGAAAGCACTCCTCGTCCGGAATTCGGCCCGCCGGAATTTCCGGTGGCAGATACGAGCATGCCGGGCACCGTGCCGCCGGTACAGCCACGGAATTCCGTTACACGCAGGGCGGTTACCGCATGTCCGGTACCGGATTCACGTGACACGGGAACGGCGGGGAAAGGCCGGGGAAAACACGACGACGGCCGTTCCCGTGCACGGCTGGGTGCAGGGAACGGCCGTCGGCGACGGACCGGCGCGACAGGGGTGGACGCGCGCCGCCACGGGAGCCCGGCGTGTCCGGCGGATCTTCGTCGTGCGGCACCACAGCGCCCCGTCAGGGGCGCGGGGAACTGCGCGACAAGCCACGACGCGCCCGCAGCCGAGGTTCCCGGGGCTTCGCCCCGGACCCCTGGGGTGGTGCGTCGGCTGCGGGCCGTCGGTGGCCGGTCGCGCAGTTCCCCGCGCCCCTGACGGGGCGCACCGCACCCACCGGCGAAAATCCGCCGGACAGACTCTAGGCCCCGTAGCCCAGGCGGAAGGCGTGGAAGGCGAGTTGGGTGCGGTTGGCGGCGCCCGTCTTGCTGCGGAGGCGGCGCAGATAGGTGTCGACGGTATGGGGGCTGAGCCCCATCTGCCGTGCGATGGTCCCGTAGGTCTCGCCGCGGGCGAGCAGCACGAGCACTTCCTGCTCACGGCGGGAGAACGCGGGCGGGGAGACGGCGGTGTCCGTCATGTCGGGCTCCGATGGCATGGGGGGTGGCGGGGAAGGGAGGTGCGGGGACCGGGCCGGTCAGCCGCCCCAGGAGCTGTCCTCCGTGCGGTGGCCACCGCCACGGGGGCCGGCCTGGTCCGTGATCACGATCTTGTGCGGCAGGTCGGCGGCTGTCCGGGGCGAACTCGCGGACGCGGTGGGCGCGGCGACGGCCAGCAGGGCGACGGTCAGGACGGCCAGTGCGGACTTCTTGGGCAGCTTGGGGGGGTTCATAACGGTCCTCGGGTGCTCGGTGCGGGCCCCGGATCGCGGGGGTCCCTGCTGTTCGGTGGTACGAACAGTCTGTGCGGGTGCCTATCCTGACGCTATGGGGCGAATGCCTCACCAAACTGTCTGGCAGCAAAGCGACCCGGGGACGGATGTGGAAGAAATAGGTCAGAGTGGCTGGAGTTGGGCCGGGAAGGGCCTGCAGGAGGCCGACCTGACTGTCTATGCCTGGGTGTTGGAGCACCGCCTGACGGATCCCGGGGCGGTCGCCGCGGGCACCGGGCTCCCCCCGGAGGAGGCCGCGCTCGGCATGAAGCGGCTGCTCGCGGCGGGACTGGTGCGGCAGAGCCCGGACGACCCGGGGGCGGGCTTCGCGGTGGCGCCCGAGCAGGCGGCGGAGCGGCTGTCCGCACCGCTGGAGGCCCGGATCCGGGAACAGCAGCAGGACCTCGCCGCACTCCGCGCGGAGCTCGACCGTTTCGTGCCGTACTACCACCAACGCCGCTCGCGCACCGCGGCGGTGGAGGTCGTCGAGAGCCTGGAGGAGGTGCGCGACGCACTCAACCTGGCCTCGGCGCGCTGCCGCGAGGAGATGCTCACCAGCCAGCCGGGCGGCGGCTCCCGGGTGCCCGCGGCCATGGAGGAGGCCCTCGGCCGCGACCGGGCCATGCTGGAGCGCGGCATCCGGATCCGCACCCTCTACCACCACACGGCCCGCTTCAACGGCCCCAGCCAGGCCTACGTCGCCGCCGCCTCCGCCCTGGGCGCCCGGTACCGCACCGCGCACGAACTGTTCGGCCGGCTCATCGCCTTCGACCGGGAGCTCGCCTTCATCCCCGTCGCGGACGGCTCCTGGGGTGCCGTGGTGATCCGCGAACCGTCCACCGTGGCCTACCTGTGCGAGATCTTCGAGCAGACCTGGGACCGCGCGACCCCGTTCGCCGACGCCGCCGGCCAAGGTCTGGAGCAGGTGGCCCGGGAGGTCGACGAGACCATCCTGCAGCTGCTCGCGGCCGGCCTGAAGGACGAGGCGATCGCACGCCGTCTCGGCATGTCCCTGCGCACGACCCGGCGCCACATCGCCGACATCATGGAGGAACTGGACGCCACGAGCCGGTTCCAGGCCGGGGCGACCGCCGTCTCCCGCGGCCTGCTCCGCTCCGCCGCCGAACCGGCACCGCCCGCCGGTCACTGACACACGGACGAGGGCCCCGCCGTTCGGCGGGGCCCTCGCTGTCCAGTGCGCCACCAGGGACTCGAACCCCGGACCTGCTGATTAAGAGTCAGCTGCTCTGACCAACTGAGCTAGCGGCGCGAAAGGAATATTACCCGATCCGCTGGCGTGGTCGTGCCGGGGTCCGTGGCGGCGGTGCAGGGATACCGGTCAGTGAACGAGCTCGGCGGGGACGCCCTGTTGCTCCGGTACGGGGTCCTGCCCGGCGTCCTCGCGCTCCACCGCGGCGCGCAGCTGCGGGTCGTTGATGCCGCTCACCGGGTAGAGGGTGCGGCCGATGACATGGGGTTCGGTGTAGACGGCGACGAGCTGGCGCACCTTCGCGGTGTCGGTGTCCAGGGCCGGGTCCGGCCGGCCGTCGTCGAAGTCCTCGTCCGGGTCCTCGGCTCCGGGGTCGGAGGCGGACAGCGAGGACCACATGTCCTCGGCGGCGCTGATGAGCTGGTCGAGGCCGTCCCGGACACTGTGCCACTCGCCGTCCCGCAGGCTCCGGTCGATGTGGGCGACGGTGTCGAGGATGCTGGCGTAGTCCTCCGCCAACTGGTCCTCCTGGGCGGTGGGTTCGAGGGTCTTGACAGCGAGCTCGGCGGTATACACGGCACCTCCACGCGACGACGACGGTCGGAACCGGGGACGGCAGTGCACGACCCGGCCCGGGCATCGTCGCGCGGCGGGGCACCCGTCGGCGGCCGACCGCCGTCGATGGCCGCCATATATCACCTGCCCGGGCGAGCGCTCGCGGCTCCGCAGCGGCCGGTGCGGGGCTACTTCGGCGGCCGCTTGGGCGTCGCGCCGGGCACGGAGAGGCTGCGGACGAGGTCGTCGACGGCCGCGTATCCGGCGTCGGCGGTGGTGCCGACGGGCTGCAGCGTCAGGGCGACGACGATGCAGCGGTCGCCGTCGCCGACCGTGCCGGTGGTGTGCAGGGCCGGACGGACCAGGTCGATGCCCGTCACCGCGGCCCGCTTGCGGTCGTCGGGACCGGGGGCCGTGGTGGTGGCCGGTGAACTGAAGCCGGACCAGCCCTGTTTCACCGCCCACGGGCGTTCGAACACCGCGGGGATGCCGAAGTGCTGGAAGAACCCGTCCGTCCCGTACGGCACCGACCGTCGCAGATTTCCCATCACGAACTCGCGCACCGGTGTTGGCGCGGAGTCCAGCAGGTAACGGTAGATGCGCACGGTGTCGGCCGCAGTTATGGCCGAATATCCCCAGTAGCCGGGGAAGTCCGGGGGCGGCCCGGTGGTGCTCCGCAGACCGAGCCGGCCGGCCATGCGCGTCACGAGGGCGGATTCGCCGCGCTCCGTCCAGTAGTGGCTCGCCGCATCGTCGTCACTCGCGGTGAGCATCAGCTCCAGCCGGACCCGGTCGTCGGGCGGCAGGTCGTAGGCCGGTCCGCGGTCCCAGAGCACGTCCAGTGCGATCAGCAGTTTCACGACCGATGCCGACCGGAAGGGGCGGTCCGCGCCGGTCCGTTCGGTGAACGCCCCCGTCCGGCGGTCGAAGACGGCGACCCCGGCGGTCATCCCCGCCGGCATCACGACCGCTGCCGAGTGCGCGGACCGCGCCACGCCTGTGGTGACGGACACCAGCAGAAAGGCCAGTACCAGGGCAGTGGCCGAGATCGGCCGGACTGGTCCCGCTGCGTGCCACGGCCCGCGACTCGTCACGGTGGATCCCCCGTTTCCCCCGCATCCCCCGTCTTCTCCGCCCAGGGTCCCGGAGCGCGGGCCGGTCGGCCACGGCATTCGACCCGTATCTAATCCGCGAGGTCAGCGGAGTGCGCCTCACGGCCCTTACAGCGCGCTGCCGCTTCCCAGCAGTTCCGCGCCGAGCGGGGTGAGGGTGTGGTGCGCGGCGCCGCCCACGCGCCGGGTGACGACGAGGCCGGCTTCGCGCAGCACGGTGAGGTGGTGGCTCGCGGTGGCGGCGGCGATGTCGGCGGAGCGGGCGAGTTCGGTGGTGGTGCTGCCGTCGGCGATGGTCTCCAGCAGGACCGCCCGGGTCCGGCCGAGGAGCGCGGCGAGGCCGCCCTGGCCGGCGGGGTCCTGCAGCAGCCGGCCGGTCGTGTGCTCGACCGGGTACACCACGACGGGCGGCAGGTCCTGGTTCCGGAGCATCGTGGGTTTGCGCCAGCAGAAGTACGAGGGCAGCAACAGCAGCCCGCGGCCGCCCAGATGCAGGTCGCCGTTCACATGCGGCCCGAGCATGGTCAGCACGGGCCGCTCCCAGTGCAGGCCGGGGTGCAGGGTGCGCAGGAGGTGGTCGAAGAAGGCGTCGGACCCGGTGGCCGCGCGGGTGCGGGCGGCCAGGTCCGCACCGATGTCGCTGCGCAGGCGCGACCAGTAGGGGGCGAGGGCCACGCGGTGGTACGCGCGGATGGCCTCCCCCAGGTCGCGCAGGGCCCGGGGGTCGCCTTCGGCGAGCAGCCGGGCGCCGGGCGGCATCCGCCGCTGGGAGACGGCGAGTTGGACGAGGTCGTCGCGCAGCCGGGTGCCGGGGGTGGACAGCACGGCGTCGATGCCGGCTTCGAGGCCTCCGGTTGCGGCGGCGGGGGTGAGGAAGTCGGGCGAGTAGCCGCGCGGCGGTGCGAGGGCGAGGAGCTGCCGCATGCTTCCGTCGAGCCTGGCCCGGGTGCGGCGGCGCCACTGGTCGAACACCAGCGGCCCGTCGTGGGTCTGCAGCATGTGCAGGCTGAGCAGGACCTCCCACAGCGGGTCGGGCGCCTGGGCCAGCCTCGTCTGCGGGAAGTCCGCGCTGGTGAAGTGGATACGCAGTGCCACGGGCCCTCACCTCCCACCGGCCCGGCGGGCGCACTCGGCCGGCCACCCGGTCGCCAGGTCCGGCTACATCGTGGGCGGAGCCTGCCCGGCGTTCAACGGATGTCCGCCTGTTCCGGCCACTCCGTTCCGTTTTCCGGCGGCGCCGGGATCCGGCGCCGCGTCGTGCTCGCAGGTGGTGGCGGTGCCGTGGGGCTCCCGCGGCGGGAACGGACCGGCGGCGTCCGCCACGCGCTCGTCAACTCGGGCTGGACAGCACGTCAACCGGTCGTGCAGCCGGGGGCATCACCGGCCCCGCGCTGCGCCGGCACCCCGCGGTCGTTCTGGAGCTCCCACAGTTCCCTGAACAGCCCGGGCGCCGCGACGAGTTCGCCGTACGTGCCGTACTGCACGACCCGGCCGTGGTCGAGGACGACGATCCGGTCCGCGACGGCGACGTTCGCCAGCCGGTGCGTGACCAGGACGACGGCGCGGTCCCGGGCGGCCGCCCGCAGGCCCGCGAAGATGCGGTGCTCCGCACGTGCGTCGAGGGCACTGGTCGGCTCGTCCAGCACCAGCAGCCCCGCCTGCCGGTAGAAGGCCCGTGCGATGGCGATGCGCTGCCACTGCCCGCCGGACAGCTGAACTCCCCCGAACCACTCCCGGGCCAGCAGGGTGTCGAGTCCGCTGCGCAGCCCGTCGACGACCTCACGGGCGCCCGCGAGCTCCGCGGCGTGCAGGACGGTCTCGTCGCCCCCGGAGCCGTACGGCTGCCCGAGGGTGATGTTCTCGCGGGCGGTCAGGGGCCAGTGGGCGTAGTGCTGGGGGACGACGGCCGAGCGGCGCCACAGCGCCTGCCGGTCGAGGGTGGCGGTGTCCTTGCCGTCCCAGGTGACGCTGCCGTCGGTGGGGAGGTAGAGCCCGGTCAGCAGCCGGCTGAGGGTGGTCTTGCCGGAGCCGTTCTCCCCGACCAGGGCGAGGACTTCGCCGCGGCGCACCTCCAGCGCGACCTTCTCCAGGGCCGGGCGGTCCGAGCCCGGATAGCAGTACGTCAGCGCCTCCGTCCGGACCGTCAGCGGCGCGTCCGGACCCGGGTCCGCGCCGCCGTGCTGCACCCGGTGGCCGCCGGCCTCGGCGATGAAGTCCGCCCAGTCGTCCAGGTACAGCCCGGTGCGGAACAGGCGGGCGCCGTACCCGACCATGCCGCGCAGCGACGAGCCGACCGAGCGCAGCGCGAAGACCGCCGTGCCCGCCGAGGCGACCGACATGTGCCCCGTGGCCAGCAGCCCGGCCAGCGCCGCCCAGACCAGCGCGGAGGCCACCCCGCCGGCGAGCGCCCCGGCCAGTGCGTAACGGGAGCTCTGCCGGACGGCCGCGTCGGTGGCGCGGTCGATCCGGTCGCCGATGGCCCGGTAACGCCCCAGCAGGAAGCCGGACATGGTGCACGAGCGGAGCTGGTCGGCGAAGGACTTCTCGGTGGCGTACCAGCGCAGGTGGCTGAGGACGCGGCGGTCGGCGCTCAGGGCCTTCGAGGTCTGGTAGTGCACACGGGCGCCGCGCACGGCGGCGAGGCCCTGCGGGAGCGCCGCCAGGAGGAGCAGCGGCAGCAGCACCGGGTGCAGCAGGGTGACGACGCCGGCCGCGGCGATCAGGGAGGCGGCGCAGGCCATCAGGTCCTGGGACTCGGTGAGCAGGTCCTGGGCGACGTCCGCGCCCCGGTCGGCGGCCTCGCGCTTGTCGTTGAAGCCGGGGTGGTCGTAGGCCACGAGCTCGGCGGCGAGCGCGGCGTCGAGCATCTGCAGCTCGGCCTCGCGGGAGATCCGCGGGGCCAGCCGGCTGGAGAGGTGGGAGACGGCGATGCCCAGCAGGGCACGCGCCCCGGCCGCCCCGGCGAGCACCAGCAGGGAGGGCAGCGCCTCCTGCAGCCGGTCCCGGACGTGGCCGGAGGCGATCAGTGCGGTGATGGTGCCGGTGGTGGCCAGCAGGCCGAAGGCCTCGAACGCGCCGGACAGGCCCTGGAAGCACAGCAGCGCGACGACGGCACGCCGGTCCACGCGCCAGGCCAGGCCGAGCGCCTTGCGCACGAGGCGGGGCAGGCGCCTGCTCATCGAGCGGGCGGTGAGGGGGCTCTTCTCGAAGACGGCGAGGGTGGGCGAGCGGAACCGTAATTCCTCCTCCGCCGCCTCGCTCTTCCGATCGATCTCTGCAGTCAACTCGCTTCCCTTCTCTTGCAGTTGGCAGTACTGCACAGCTCGGGTGGGAGCGGTTGCACGATGCCGTAGCCCCCCGATGGGATGCCCGGCGAACCGCGGCAATCCACCCGTTCGTGGGGCGCGGGGCCGGGGCGGCCGCGCGGAGATCGACATGACACGTAGGAAATCTCCTACCTATAGTGGGGGCATGCCGACGACTGCAGAGACCCGCCACGACCGCGTCTTCGCGGCACTGGCCAGCCCGGTGCGGCGCGAGGTGCTGCGGATGCTGCGCGAGGAGGGGCCCCAGCCGGTCTCCTCGCTGGCCGGCCGCTTCGCCATGGCCCGCCCGAGCTTCTCGGAGCACCTGCGGGTGCTGCGCGAGGCGGGGCTGGTCAGCGAGCGGAGGGCGGGCCGGCAGCGGCTGTACCGGCTGGAGCCGGTTCCCCTGCACGAGGTGCAGGAGTGGCTCGGCCCGTTCGAGCGGTTCTGGCGCGAGAGGCTGGCCGGGCTGCGCGACGTGCTGGACCGGATGGAAGACACCGACGAGAGAGATGACATCTCATGACCGACGACCTCACCGCCGTCCGCACGGACCAGTTCCTGTCCCACCCGCCCGCGAAGGTCTGGCGCGCGCTGACCGAGCCGGAGCTGATCGCCCAGTGGCTGATGCCCGGCGACTTCCGGCTCGTGGTCGGCCACCGCTACACCATGCGGGCCGTGCCGATTCCCGCGACCGGCTTCTCCGGCACGGTCCAGGCCGAAGTGCTGGCGTTCGAGCCGGAGAAGATGCTGAGCATCCGCTGGCAGGACGCCGACCCGGCGCCCGGCGCCGACGTGGACTGGACCATCACCTGGACCCTCCACCCGGAGGGCACCGGCACCCGCCTCTTCCTCGCGCACGAGGGCTTCGACCCGGACAACCCCCTGCAGCAGCGCGCCCGTTCCCTCATGGGCGGCGGCTGGACGTCCCGTGTGCTGCCCGGTCTGCAGGACCTGCTCGACCGCATGTGAACTGCCGCGCGCGGACGGGCCGTCAGCGCCGCAGGTGCCGGAGGAGTTCGTCGTCCGCCGGGTAGGGCCGCTCCTCGGGCAGCAGCGCGGCCGCCTGTTCCGTGCGGCCTTCGCGGACGTGCGCACGGATCCCGGCCGCGAGCGGCGTCACGTCACGGATGGCGACGGTCCATTCGTCGGCGTACCGGCGCGATGCCTCCCCCGACAAACCCAGCTGCAACGAGCGGTGGGGCAGCGGCTGCAGGTGCAGATCGCGCTCGGGGTCCCACTGCACCCGCGCCGGCGCGGCCGTCAACTGCCGCTTCCAGTCCTCCCGGTCGGCGTGCACACCGGGCGCGTAGTGCGAGAGGCAGGAGTGGCGCAGCGCCCACTCGAAGCCCTCGC
Source organism: Streptomyces morookaense (assembly GCF_013030945.1). GTDB lineage: Bacteria > Actinomycetota > Actinomycetes > Streptomycetales > Streptomycetaceae > Streptomyces > Streptomyces morookaensis. Next base: position 93,945 of record NZ_JABBXF010000016.1, read on the forward strand.
GGGTGATCTCGACGGCCAGGACGGTCTGCTGCCCCTCCTTGGTGCCCCAGCCGCAGCGGTACATCATCCACAGGAACGAGGGTTTGATCCATGTCATCCGGTCCCTCTTCCAGGCGGGAGGGAACCGGCCGTCGCGCGCGGCGGGCAGCCCGATCCCGGGGTCATAGGCCTGGTAGACGGTGACGGTGGACGCGCCGTACTGCGCCCTGATCCGGTGTTCGGGTTCTTTCACCGGGTCAGAGTGCAGGCGAACGGCCCGCGGGCGCCACTGGATTACGCCTCCGGCTTCCTGCCCATCTGTTCCGCGAAGGCCGTCGGGTCCGCGTCGAACCCCCTGACGCCGGGACGGTGGACCCAGGCCCCCGCCCCGTCTCGGACGAACTCCGCGACCGCCGCGGCCGTCGCCCACGCGACGGAGGCGAAGCCCTCCACGGCGAGCTCGCGGTACCCCTCGGTGATACGGACTCCGGGGCGGGCGACGTCGCCGAACGTCAGGCGTCCGCCGCCCTGCTGGATGGCCACGCCCACCACCACGCGGCCGTAGGACTCGGACAGCCGGCCCAGCTCCAGCGTCATGGCCTCGTCGGCGCCGAAGCCCCGGCCCGTGCGGCTGTCCCGGTGGAGCGTGATCGTGCCGTCGGGTGCCCGGCTGTCGAAGTGCACCAGATATGCGGGGTCGCCGTACCTGTCGTCGGTGCGGTACGTCGCCGCGATGAGGTCCAGGTCGTGATCCGGCGCCCCCGCGGGTGCGGGATCCCAGCTGAGCTGTACCCCGACCCGCTCGATCCCCTTGTTCAGTCCGCTCACCGGGCTGCCCTCCCTGGCGCCGCCACCCACTCCGTGCTGATGCACGTACCCCGTGCAGGGGATCGATATCCGCGGCGCGGCCCCGCGGTGAGCCCCCGCCCCCTGCGGAGATTCGGTCCGTATTGTCACGGTTATGGCACTGCACAAGGGCGGCCGCGCCGGCGCGGCCCGCAAGCGCGGCTATGCGGTCAATCCCTTCTACGGCGAGGCCGACCCCGTCGCCGGCATGGCGGTGGAACCGCCCCGGCTGCGTCTTCCGGACGGACCGATGGCCCCGCACACGGCCTACCAGTTCGTCCGCGACGAGCTGATGCTCGACGGCAACGCCCGCCTCAACCTGGCGACGTTCGTCACCACATGGATGGAACCGCAGGCGGCGGCGCTGATGGCCGAGTGCCGGGACAAGAACATGATCGACAAGGACGAGTACCCGCGCACCGCCGAACTCGAGCAGCGCTGCGTGACGATGCTCGCCGACCTGTGGCACGCCCCCGACCCGGCCTCGGCCATCGGCTGTTCGACGACCGGGTCGAGCGAGGCGTGCATGCTCGCCGGGCTCGCCCTCAAACGCCGCTGGGCACTCGCCCACGCGGACCGCTATCCGCACGGCGGCGCGCGGCCCAATCTGGTGATGGGCGCCAACGTGCAGGTCTGCTGGGAGAAGTTCTGCAACTTCTGGGAGGTCGAGGCGCGCCAGGTGCCGATGGAGGGCGAGCGCTTCCATCTCGACCCGCAGGCCGCCGCCGCGCTGTGCGATGTGGACACCATCGGCGTCGTGACCGTGCTGGGCTCGACGTTCGACGGGTCCTACGAGCCCGTCGCCGACGTGTGCGCCGCTCTCGACGCGTTGCAGGAGCGGACGGGGCTGGACGTGCCGGTCCACGTGGACGGCGCGTCCGGGGCGATGATCGCGCCGTTCCTCGACGAGGACCTCGTGTGGGACTTCCGCCTGCCGCGGGTGACGTCCATCAACACGTCGGGCCACAAGTACGGGCTGGTCTACCCGGGGGTCGGCTGGGCGCTGTGGCGGAGCCACGAGGCGCTGCCCGAGGAACTGGTCTTCCGCGTCAACTACCTCGGCGGCGACATGCCGACCTTCGCGCTGAACTTCTCCCGCCCCGGGGCCCAGGTGGCCGCGCAGTACTACACCTTCCTGCGGCTGGGCCGCGAGGGCTTCCGCGCCGTGCAGCAGAACGCGCGGGACGTGGCCTGCACCCTGTCCGAAGGCATCGGCGCCATGGGCGACTTCCGCCTGCTGACCCGCGGCGACGAGCTGCCGGTCTTCGCCTTCACCACGGCCGGCGGAGTCGACAGCTACGACGTGTTCGACGTCTCGCGCCGGCTGCGCGAGCGGGGCTGGCTGGTCCCGGCGTACTCCTTCCCCCCGAACCGCGAGGACCTGTCGGTGCTCCGCGTCGTCTGCCGCAACGGCTTCTCGCTCGACCTCGCCGAGCATTTCCTGGAGGACCTGCGCTCCCTGCTGCCCGAACTCCGCCGCCAGCACGGGCCGTTGGGACGGCCCGAGAGCGTGGCGACGGCGTTCCATCACTGACGGCAGGAGCCGGGGCCCGGCGGGGTGCCCGTCAGGTGGAGCGGATGTACCGGATGCCGGCACCGAGGTCGGCGTTGTCGGACAGGGCGGAGAGGTGGAGCGGGGTCCGTGAGGCGGTGATGCTGCTGGGGACCAGGCACAGCGGGTCGTTGTAGCCGATGACGACGGTACGGTCGGTGCGGTTCTTCACCGAGCGGGCGGTCATGAGCCGTTCCGGGGCGTCGGCGGACGGCTTGACGATGCGGGTGCATTCCACGAGCGCCGACTTGTAGACGGTCTTCTCGCCGCGGAAGCCGGGTTCGGACCAGAAGCAGATGTTGCCCGCAGTGCATTCGTCGTGCCCGACGGCGCGCCCGATCCCATGCCCCAGGGTGCCGTGGTCGTCCCCGTGGGCGCCGGCCGGGACGGCCGCCCCCATGACTCCTGCGGCCGAGAGGACGAGGCCGAGTGCGGTCGCTGCGAGGCGCTGAAGCATATGTCTCCCTGAGGGGCATGGGCCGGAACCGGCCCGGCGGATGGCGACTATGCGCTTAACCGCCGAGACGGTTGTCGGTTCCGCGGGCCGCGGCGGTCCAGCCGTCGGGGGGACACAACGGGTCCGGGGTTGACGCCGGGCACCCTGCGGGGCCCGGCCCGGTTTCACACCGGTTCGGGCTGCGGTTCCAGCTTCCGCACCGGTGCGGGCTTCGGTTCCCACTGACCGACGGTCCGTACATAGCCGTAGATCACCGACGCCATCGCCAGCAGGAGAAGCGGTCCGAAGATCCACGGGTGTCCGGCCATTTCCACCGGCAGATAGCGGTACGCCACCAGAAGTGCGGCGAAGACCACGGCGCCGTAAGCGGCCAGCCGGATTCCCGAGCGTTCCCAGCCGCGTTCCTGCGAGCGCAGCGCCGCCTCGATGGTCAGCGTGAACACCACACCGGCGATGATGTCCGTGCCGTAGTGGTAGCCGAATCCCAGCGTGGCGCCGAGCGTGGCGACCAGCCAGAACGCACCGAAGAACCGCAGAATCCTCGGGCCCTTGCGGGAATGGATGAAGATCGCGGTGGCCCACGCCGTGTGCAGGCTTGGCATGCAGTTGCGCGGGGTGATCTCGTCGAACGGCATGTGGTGCGGCAGCCCGCTCGGCAGCGCGTCCGGCCAGCTGGTGGCCACCGCCCAGTGCCCGCCGTCGGCGCCGTAGGCGAAGGTCGGTCCGACGACCGGGAAGATCATGTAGATGCCTGGCCCGAGGAGGCCTATCACCAGGAAGGTGCGCACCAGGTGGTGGCGCGGGAACCGCCGCTCGGCCGCCACGTTGCGCAGCTGATACAGGGCGACCACGACCGCGGCCACCGCGAGCTGGATGTAGACGTAGTCGAGAAGGTGGGAGCCGATCGGACCGCTCGCCCTGACCAGCCGGCCCACCAGCCACGAGGGGTTGCCCAGCGCGTGGTCGGCGGTCGCCAGATACTGGTCGAGCACCATGGGGCGGGTCTTCGACGTGATGAGCAGCCAGGTGTCGCCGGTTTTACGGCCGGCCACCAGCAGCAGGCCCAGTGCGACGCCCTTCAGCAGCAGGGTGCGTTCCCGGCCGGTGCGCCGGGTGACGGCGATGACCGCATAGCCCAGGACCACCCACAACGCGCCGTTGCCGAACATCATCTTGGCGCCGACCGCCCACCGCACCAGGAAGAAGGCGATGTCGATGCCGACGGCGATGCCGGCTGCGATGAACCGTTCCCGCCAGGTGAGCACGACCATCATCAATCCCATGCTGCCGTACAGCAGCGGCCCCGATTTGGGGGCGAGTATCACCTCCTTCGCCTGATTGGTCATCGGCCCCGGCAGGCCGTAGTGACGCGCGGCGATTTCCAGTGCGATGAGAAATCCGAGGGCCACCGCACCCGCCGCGGCCCACAGTATCGTCCGCAATTTTATTCGCGAAGGCATTCGCGATGATGTGGATATCAATTATCTGGCCGATTTACTGGATGTTGGTCAAAGGAATGTGCTCGTCGTGCTGGGCTGCATGTTTTCCGTGAGGGACCGACGATGAGTGATCATCGACAGGTCGAACATGCTATCGGAGCGGCCGGAGGCGCGGTCCGGCGGCACGGGAAACCCGATCGGAGCAGGGCGTTCCGCTCTGCGGTTGCAGGGCCGTACGCACTCGCGCGTAATGAGCCCGACATGGGCGAGCAGGAATGGGACCGGCGGCACTTCCTCGGCGCGGGCGCCGCGGCGGGGGCCGGTGTGTTCCTCGCCGGGTGCACGGCGGATTCCGGCTCCGGCCCGGAGGCGGGTACCGCGGGCGACGGGATGCTGTCGGTGCCGGCCGAGAACGGGCGTCCCGGCGACCGCGACTGGGGACTGCGGCAGCGGGGCGCGGACCGTGCGGTCGAGGGGTACGCGGACCGCGTCAGCGTGCTGCCGGGAGAGGCGTTCTCCCTGTGCGTCTCCACCACGGCCAAGGGCTTCCGCGCCGAGGCCTTCCGGATGGGCTGGTACGGGGGTGCCCAGGCGCGCAAGGTCTGGGCGTCGGAGCGCATACCCGGCACCGCACAGCCCCCGGCCCGGCCGGCCGGCGAGACGCGGACCGTCGCCGCCTCCTGGCAGCCGTCGCTCCGGGTCTCCACCCGCGGCTGGCCCGAAGGCGCGTACCTGATCCGGCTCACCGCCGACTCCGGCGACCAGCGCCACATACCCCTCACCGTCCGGTCCGCGAGCACCGCCGGCAGGCTCGTCCTGGTCAACGCGGTCGCCACCTGGCAGGCGTACAACACCTGGGGCGGATACAGCCTCTACTACGGCCCCGGCGGCAAGGACGACTCCGGCTCGCGCTCGCTCGCGGTCAGCTGCGACCGGCCGTACGACCGGGACGGCGCGCCGCTGTTCACCACGTACGAGCAGCCCGCCATCGCGCTCGCGGAACGGCTGGGGCTGCCGCTCGCGTACACCACCTCGATGGACCTCGACCGCGACCCGCAGCTGCTGCACGGCGCGCACGCCGTCGTCTCGCTGGGCCATGACGAGTACTGGACCCCGGCGATGCGGGCGCATGTCACGGCCGCCCGGGACGCCGGCACCAACGTCGCCTTCCTCGGGGCGAACGCCTGCTTCCGCCGCATCCGCCTGGAGCAGCGCCTGGTCGTCTGCTACAAGACGGACTGGCGCCGGGATCCGCTGTACGGCAAGGACGACGCGGCCGTGACGACGGACTGGCGCGAGCCGCCGCACGCGGATCCGGAGAACGCGCTGACCGGCACGCTGTACGAGTCGAACCCGACGACCGCGGACTATGTGGTGGCCGAGCCCGGCCACTGGCTCCTGGAGGGCACCGGGGCGGTGCGCGGCACGGCCTTCCCGAACCTGGTGGGCACGGAGTACGACCGGGTCGACGCCGGCCCGGCCACCCCGCGCCCGATCGAGATCCTGGCCCACTCGCGGCTGGTGTGCCGCGGGGTGCGGTCGTTCGCGGACACCGCGTACTACACGGTGGGCAGCGGGGCCGGGGTGTTCAACAGCGGCACCATGCGGTGGGTGGAGTCGCTGACGGGGGACGGCGGGCACGGGATACCGCCGGGGGCGGCGCGGTTCACGGGCCGGGTGACGGCGAACCTGCTGCGGGCGTTCGCGAGCGGGCCGGCCGGGCGCGAACACCCGGCCGCGGACAACCTGGAGGCGTACGACCCGTACGCAGGGGACCCGATATGGGCCGGGCGGAACCTGTGGTGAGGGCACAGCGCCCTCACCCTGCCGGTACGGCAGGGCGGTTGGCCGGCGTGCGCAGGGCGTCGGCCGACGGCGATCCCTCGGCCGCGGTGCAGACGACCATCCACGCGTCGCCGGCGTCCGCCGGCTCGAACGCCTCCCAGGACAGCCGCAGCGTGGTGCCGAGTTCGGGGCACGCCGGCCTGGAGGGTTCACGGGCCGCGTCGAAGGGGAACTGGGCCGTCCACAGCCGCCGGAAGTCGGCGCTCCCGGCCAGCAACCCGCCGACGCGGGGGGCGAGTTCGGGGTCGTACGGCCGGCGTACCGTCTCCTCTCGCGTGCCGTGCCCTCCCAGCCGAGGAACAGCGAACGGGCGCGGGGACGGGTGAACATGAGCCGGCCGAGCGAGCGGTCCTGCGGCGGAATCCGGGGGAAGTCGAAGAAGACGCGCGCGGCCGGTGTTCTTCCTCTGGCTCGGGGTCACGCTCTACCTCACACGGGACACGCCGGTACAGGCCGTGTTCGACTACTGCGGCGATACGCCGCCGACGCTGTCGCCGGAACTCCGTCCAGGTGCCGGCGCCGAACCGCGCCCCGTAGGGGCGCGGGGAACTGCGCGACCAGCCACAGACGGCCTGCAGCCGACGCACCACCCCTGGGGTCCGGGGCGAAGCCCCGGGAACTTCGACTGCGGGCGCGTCGTGGTTACTCGCGCGCCCACGCGGCGGAGCCGCATGATCCAGCACAGCCCCGCGCCCCTCCGGGGCGGCCCGGCCTAGTACCCCGCCTGCGAAAGCGCCGACACCATCACCGAGCCGATCACGATCGTGCTGTGCGTCAGCTCGTCCAACTGCCGCCGCTGCTCGGCAGGAAGGTGCCAGTCCTCCCACCACACCGTCTCCTGGTGCGAGCAGGAGCCCGGCCGTTCCGTCGCCCACGCCCGGGTCAGCTGCTGCGCCAGCGGCCCGACCCGACGTGCGTGGTCCGCGTAGGCCTGCAGCAGCACCACCATGTGACTGCCCGGCAGATAGTCCCGCCAGAGCGCCAGCAGTTCGTCGGCGACGCGGGCGGCGTCTTCCAGCCAGAGGACGTGCTGGGTCACCCAGCCCTGCGGGGTGCGGCAGGGGGGCATTCCGGGCAGCAGGCGCTGCTCCAGCTGCTCTCGGCGGGCGAAGAACTCACTGGCCAGGGTCAGTTCCTCGGGGATCGGGGTCCACATGCCCCGGTGCAGGGCGACGGCGGCGGCTTCGACGGCGTGGGTCGTCATCCCGCCACCCTACGCGACCTGCGCGGACCCGGAACCGGCGGCAGCCTCCCCTACCACTGGGGGCAGATGTGCCGATGGAAAATGCCAAATCCCTCACGTCCGAGTGCTTTTATCGGTTACCTTCCGTCGCACGGGGCACGCCACTGGTAATCGGGAGAGGATCGTGTGACCGGTATCGACGGGTGCTTAGCCGAGGCCATGACCATCCCGGGGGCCCGGGGCGCGAGTCTGGTGGACTGGAGCAGCGGGCTGGCCCTCGGGGCGGCGGGCTGCAGCCCCGAGGCGGGGACGGGCCGCGACCACGAGACCACGGCGGCGGAGGTCGCCGAGCTGGCCCGGCTGGCCTTCGAGAGCGGGGCGTTCACCGCCGCGGCCGGCCCGCGGCCGGGGCCGGGTCCGGTCGAGGACATGATCGTCACCGCACAGGACAGTTACCACCTGATCCGCTTCGTCGAGACCTCCTTCGACAGCAGCGTCTTCCTCTACCTGTGGCTCGACCGCACCGAGGCCAATCTGGCGGTGGCCCTGTTCCGGCTCAAGGACATCACCGCCCGGCTGGTGCCGGCATGACCGGCGCGACGGACACCGCACCCGGCGCCGTGCTGACCCGGCTCGCCGCGACCGGGGCCACCGGTGCGCTGCACGGCCGGGTCGGGGCGCTCTACCTCGCCGACGGCGCCGTGGTGCACGCCGAGAGTCCGGCGGTGCCGGACGTGGGGTGGCGGCTCACCGCCGGCGGGCGGTTGTCGGCGCAGGAGTGGGAGGAAGCGGTCGAGACCGGCGGGCCGGACTACCGGGCCGGGTGCTTCCTGGTCGAGCGTGGCCGGCTGAGCCGGGGCGAGCTCGAACTGTGCCATCTGAGCGCGCTGTTCGACGCCGCCTACTTCGTCCTCTTCCCGCTCGACCGCTCCCAGCAGGCACCGGACCGGTTCCTGAAGGAGGCGCGGCACTGGTTCGGGCCGGTGCGGCCGGTACCCGTGTCCGTCCTGCAGCGCGAGGTGAGCCGGCGGCGCGCCTTGCTCGAACTCGCCTGGCCGCGGCCGGAGGTGGACGTGGCCCCGGTCGTCCCGGCCTCCGGTGCGGGGGCCGGGGGGGCCGGATGCGACGAGCCGACGTGCGGGCGGCGGGCCGTCCTGGCGGCGGCCGACGGCGTGCGCACCCCGCTGCAGATCGCCCGGGCCCTGGGGCGCTCGGCCTTCGCCACACTGCTCGACGTCCGGCGGCTGGCGGCCGCCGGGCTGGTCCGTACCCCGGAGGCAGGGGTTCCGGCGCCGGGCGGTCCCACGCCCCGGGCCGCGGACCCGGCCGTTCCGGAGATCTCCCTGCTGTACCGGATCCGTGACGCACTGGAGGCTCTGTGACCCGGTCCATGACCCCCGCCGCACCGCGCTCATGATGCGGCGCGCCCTGAGACAGTTCGCCGGAAGGAGGCAGCCGATGACCGCCGCACCCGAGGTGCTCTCCGAGCTCCAGGGGCTACGTGTCCGGGTCCCGCACCTGACCGGTGCGCTGGTGGCCAGCAAGGACGGGCTGGTGATCGCGCACGTGGTCGGCGACGTGGAACCGGACGGCCTCGCGGCGCTGACCGCCGCGGCGCTGGGCGTGGGCGCCCGGCTGACGGAGGCCGTGGGCCACGGCGGTTTCCGGGAACTGCTCGTCTCCGGCGAGCGCGGCTACGTGGCCACCTACGCGGCCGGGACCTCGTGCGTGCTGACGCTGCTCGCGTCGGCCGAGGCCAACGTCGGCCGGCTGAACCTGGAGGCCCGCAGGACGGGCCCGCGGATCGCCGCGCTGGTCGAAGGCACGCTGGAGCGCCAGGCCCGGCCCTGAGGCCTTCCCCCTTCATCCGGCGGATTCGCCGGGAAACACCTCACCCTGAAAAGGAATTGACGTGCTGAACACCGAAACGGCCCTCAAGGACACGATGAGCTCGATCGAGGGAGCTCTCGGCGTGGCCCTTGTGGACTATGGAAGCGGAATGGCGCTGGGCACGCTGGGCGGCTCGCAGTCGCTCGATCTGAATGTCGCCGCCGCCGGGAACACGGACGTGGTGCGGGCCAAGCTGCGGACCATGGAGATGCTGGGCATCCAGGACTCCATCGAGGACATACTGATCACCCTCGGCAGCCAGTACCACCTGATCAGGCTGCTGACCGGGCGCGGCGGCAACGGGCTCTTCCTCTACCTGGTGCTCGACGCCAAGCGCGCCAATCTGGCCATGGCCCGGCACCAGCTCAAGCGGATCGAGGGCGAACTGGAGGTCTGAGTTCCGCGGCACTAGTCTGGAATCGACCTCGGGAGGCGATGTGTCATGACATTCGTCCAGGTAATTGACTGCAGAACCAGCAAATACTCCGAGATGAACCGCCTCTTGGACGCCTGGGTCGAACAGACCGAGGGGAAGCGCACGGCCACCCACTCCCTCGTCGGCCGGGACCACACGGAACCGGACCATTACGTGGAGATCATCGAATTCCCCTCCTACGAAAAGGCCATGAGCAATTCCAATCTCCCGGAGACCAACCGGATCTTCGAGGAGATGGTGTCGCTCTGCGACGGCATGCCGACGTTCACGGACCTCGACGTCGTCCGGGAGGACCAGCTCAACAAGGCGACCGCGCGCCGGTTCTTCGACGAGGTCGCCATGGACGGGCATCTCTCGCTCGTCGACGAGCTGTGCCTGGCCGACTACCGCCACCACGACGTCGGCCAGGAGGCGGCCAGTGTCGTCGGCACGGAGCCGCTGAAGAACGCCGTCGCCGACTGGCGGCAGGCCTTCGACTTCCGCTTCACGCTGGAAGGCGAGCTGGCCGAGGCGGACCGGGTCTGCGTCCGCTGGACGTGGCGCGGCACGCACCGGGGCACGTTCATGGGCATCGCGCCGACCGGCCGTCAGGCGGAGATGGCCGGTGTCACGGAGTTCCGCTTCCGGGACGGCCGCATCGAGGAGGCCTGGTGGACCTACGACCGCCTCGGCCTGCTGCGGCAGTTGGGGGGCGAGGTCAGCGTCTGACGGCGCGCAGGACGACGAACTTGGGGTCGCCGGCGACGAGTTCGCAGTTGCCGAAGATGCGCTTGAGCTTCACGTGGTAGCCGAGGTGGCGGTTGCCGACGACCCAGAGTTCGCCGCCGGGGCGCAGCACCTTGCGGGAGCCGGTGAACATGCGCCGGGCCGTGGCATCGGTGGTGGCCTGGTGCGAGTGGAACGGCGGGTTGTTGAGGACCAGGTCCGCCGAGCCCTCCGGTACGCCCGCGAGGCCGTCGCCCACCCGGAACTCCGCCGTGGCGGCGGTCCCGGCGTTGGCGCGGAAGGTGGCCTCCGCGGAGGCCACGGCCTGGAAGGACTCGTCCACGAAGGTCACTTCGGAGGCGGGGTTGGCCAGGGCGGCCGCGGTGCCGAGCACGCCGTTGCCGCAGCCGAGGTCGACCACCCGGTCCGGGCCCTGGCGGTGCGGCAGGTGGCCCAGGAAGAACCGGGTGCCGATGTCGAGGCGTTCGGCGCAGAAGACGCCCGCGTGGTTGGTGACGGTCATCCCGGAGGCCGCCCCGATGCCGGTGGGCAGGGTGTAGGTGTGCGGCCAGGGGTTGGTGCCGGGGGTGCGTGCGGGGTCCGGGGTGCAGAAGATCAGACGCGCCTTCTTCACGGCCAGGGAGGTCCGGGTCGGCCCGAGGATGCGCTCGAAGAGCTGGAGAGTCGAGGTGTGGATCTCCTTGACCATGCCGGTGCCCACGACGACGGTGCCCTCGTGGACGGCGGGGGCGAGGCGGTGCAGCTGGTCCTCCAGGAGCGCGAGGCTCTTGGGGACGCGCACGATCAGCACGTCGATCCGGTCCGGCGGGGTGTCCTGCGTCGTCAGCAGCCGTACCGCGTCCGGAGCGGCGCCGTTGCGGGCCAGGTTGGCGCGGGTGGCCTGTTGCCCGAGGTACGAGTCGGTGATCTGCACGGGGCGGTGCGCGGCGAGCGCGGTCACCAGGGCGCCCCAGCGGTCGCCCACGACGGCCACGGCGCCCGACAGGTCCACCGGTTCCCCGTCGGTCCCCGCCAGGTGCCGCAGCAGGTACTCGTCGGCGGCGTCCCAGGCGCGGAACGGGTCGCGGGGGTCCGCGGGGAAGCGGGCGAGGTCGAGTTCGCCCCAGGGCGTCGTGAAGCAGTTCATTGTGCCCTCAGGCTAACCGAGTGCGCTCCGTCGCCGCCGGTCAGGACGTCCCGGAACGTCTCGGGGCGTCTCGGGTCGTCTCAGGATTTCTTGAGGGCCGCGGCCGCCGTGGACCAGTTGGTGCGGAGCCGGTCGAGATAGGTCTGCGCATCGGCGCCGGGCTTCGCCCCGCGGGCGAAGGCGGCCATATTGCCCCCGCCGGCGTTGTAGCCGAGGGCGAGCAGCTCGTCCCTGGTGTACGGGCCGGACCAGTGGGCGGGCAGCTGCGCTGCGAGGTCGTGCAGGAACCAGGCGGCGGCCTCGATGGCCAGGTTCGTGTCGTCGGGGAGTTCCTGCCAGTCGCGGTGCGCGAAGTCCCGTCCCTGCTTGGTCTCGTCGAAGGCGGCCTTGTGCATGTTGGCGATGCCGAACGCGGCGTCCGGCTTGATCTTCTGCCAGGCGCGCTGGAAGTCGGGGTCGTGCGGTTTGTAGGACTCGTTGTAGAGGACGGCCATCAGCAGCTGCGGGTGGATCCCGGCCTGCGCCGCGTACCTGGCGACGGGTGCGGCGTAGTGGGACGGATCCTCATTGGCCCGCGGCTTGCCGGCGTCGGCGCTCGGCGACGGGGCGCCCGGCTCGGCGGAGGGGGACGACGCAGGTGCGGGATCATGGCCGGAACACGACGTCAGGGCGCATACGACCAGCGTTGCCATGGCCCATCGGGCAGCGTGCTTCGTCCTCACCTGGCCTCCTCGGTTGCCGATTATGCCGGACGGGGCCGGACGGCCGGGGCTCAGCCCGTCCGGCGGGAGGTCCGGGCGGCGATCCAGCCCGCACCCTTGGCGGCGAGCACCCGGCGGCGGCGCCAGCGCGAGCGCGACGGCACCATGACCGTCCGGTCCGACGGCTGGCTCAGGGCCAGTTCGGACAGACGCCGCCCGGCCTGGGCGAGTTCGGTGAGGAGACGGTCGCGGTGCCCGCCCTGGCCCGCGGCCCGCAGTGCGGTGTAGAGGCCCTCGATCTCGGCCACGGCCGCACCGATCCGGATGTTCCTGCTGCCTGTTGAGGGTGTGCTGCCCCGCGGCACCTGCGGCACCTTCCTTCGCCCGTCGTCGCCCGACATGGGTCGCTCCGGATGCCGCGTACCTCTCCGCCGTCGACCGGGGAACTCATCGAGCCGGGCGCATCGGCATGCGCCCCGCAGCAATGATTGCACCTTTGCGCAAGCCCGCAATAATGTTTCGATGCTTTCGCGCCGCGGGCGGGGGCGGGGGCGGTCGACAGGCGGAACCGGACGGCGCGTCACCTCGCCATGGCCACCACGGCCTCGGGATGGGCGAGTTCGTGCTCCGTGGCCCGGGTCCAGCCCCGCCGGTCGTACAGCCGCGAGACCACGTAGCCCACGACGAGCGCGCCGAGCCCGTAGGCCCCCAGCACCGCACAGGCCTGCGTCAGGCCGGAGCCCCGGCCGTCGAAGAAGACCAACGAGCGGATGCCTTCGGTCACATGACGGGCCGGCAGCACGCCACCCACCGCGTCCGCGAACCGCGGCTGGGCCTCCAGCGGGATCGTGCCGCCGGACATGGGGATGCCGAACAGGGTGATGAGCAGCAGCGCGAGGACCTGTCCCGGCGTGCCGAAGACCGCGAACAGCGCCAGCGTCAGCAGGGTGACCGCCGCGCACGCGGCGCCGCAGAACAGCCACAGCTGCACAGGCTTGTCGGGTTCGACGCCGATGCCCCACACCGCGACGGCGTCCACCGCGCTGCCGGCCACGAAGCCCATGACGATGCCGATGCCCGACTTGGCGAGGAAGGTGGCGGAGCGGGCGATGCCGATCACCGGCTTCATCACGCGGCGCGGGCCGACCTCCAGCGGGGCGTAGCCCAGGCTCGCGTCGACGGTGGTGGTGAGCAGGACGGCGGGCAGCAGACCGGAGATGAGCAGGGCGATGGCCATGTAGACGGTGAGGGAACCGCCTGCCGTGACACCGGAGGTGTGCCGGGCGGGCTCGGCCAGCACCCGCACCGGGTCCTGGAGCAGGACCAGACGGTCGGCGCTCGGTGCGGCCAGGCCGGAGCGGGCGCGCTCGGCGAGGGTCGTGCCGAGTCCGGCGGAGGCGGCGGCCGCCGCCTGGCGGGCCGCCTTCTCGCCCATCGAGGAGGCGAGGCCGCCGGAGCCCTCGTTGGTGAGGACGGTCATGGCCGGGCGCCGGGGCGTGCCGCCGGGGGCGACGAGCGAGAGTGCGGCGCGGCTGAAGTCCCGGGGCACGACGAGCGCGGCGTAGGCGTCGCCCGAGGTGAGGATCTTCTGCGCGTCCTCGCGGGATCCCACGGTGCGCCATGCGACGCGGCCGTCCCGGTGACCCGCCTCCTGGATGCGCGCGGTGACGTCCTGGCCGAGCCGGACGGCGGTGCCGCCGGGGAGTTGCGCTCCCTGGTCCTGGTCGACGAGCACCAGGGGCAGGTCGTGCAGCCGGCCCTGGGGGTCGGAGGCGGGGCCGATGTAGGCGATGGTGCTGAGCGCGGCCAGCAGGCCGCCGATGACGACGACAACCCAGGCACGGGGTTGTTTCCAGAGAGTGCTTGCCCGCACTGCGGGGCCGCCTTTCGGTCGGTCGGGGAAGAGGTGGGTGGTGTCAGGGCCGGGCCGGGCGCTCGAACGCGGCGGGCACCGCCTGCGACAGGTGGCGGTGCCCCCGCTCCAGCAGCCGGGCGAAGGCCTCGGGGTCGCTGATGGACAGCGTGTGGTACCCGTTCACGTGGCACAGCCGGACATGGCCGCCGGACTCCTGCACGACGTGCAGGAACGCCTTCTCCTGGGCGCGGAACAGCGGATCTCTGCGGCTGTTGACGAGCAGGAGGGGGACGCGGACACGGGCGGCGACCGCGAGGAAGTCGCGGCGGGTGAGGTCGTCGACGACCGCGGAGAAGGCGCGGACGGCCAAGCCGCCCGACATGACGGCCGCGTAGCTGTCGGGGGGCAGTTGGCGGCGCAGCGCCCGGTCGGTGAGGCGCGCGGTGCGCTCCGGGCCCAGCTTCTCGAAGGTGCGGGCCGCGGTGCGGTACACCCGGCCCGTGAAGCGCTCGGGGCGGGCGGTGGCGCCGTGCACGAGCAGGGCGGCGGTGCGGTCGGGGTGTGCTGCGCCGTAGGCGAGGGCCACATATCCGCCCAGGGAGGAGCCGGCGACCAGCGGGCGCCGCCCGGTCGCCGCGGAGGCCTCGGTCACGGCCGCGTCCACGCGGGCCACGGCGTCCTCCAGGGTGAACCGCTCGCCCTGCAGCGCCCCGTGGGCCGGGAGGTCGGGCGCGGTGATGCGGAACCGCGGGGCGAGCCGGGCTGCGTGCGGGTCCCACATCCGGGCGGAGAGCCGGATGCCGTGGACGAGCACCAGCGGAGGGGCGTCGTCCGGTCCTGCCGTCCAGATCCCGGGGAGGCCCGGGGCCTGGCTCAACCCGTTCGTCATCGTGTCTCCGTCTCCCGAGTGCCGGCCGTTTCCCCAACAAGGCAACGCAACGGTGCGTTGCGATAGTAGAGAGCACCGGACTAACTTTGCAACAGAACGTTGCGTTGCTTTTCGCTTCCACGACCGGAAGCCGGAAGGATGCAGCCGAGACCACCGGAGCGAGAACGGAGCACACAGCCATGACCAGGAACCCGGCACCGGCCGGCGGCGGCCCCCGCCGCAAGGCCGAGATCTTCACGGCCACCCTGGGGCTCCTGGCCGCGCGCGGCTACGACGCGCTGACGATCGAGGGCGTGGCCCAGAGCTCCGGGGTGAACAAGACCACCATCTACCGCTGGTGGCCCTCGAAGTCCGAACTGCTGCGGGACGCTCTGCTGCACGCGCCCGCCATGCAGTTCGAGGACGCGGACACCGGGAGCCTGCGCGGCGACCTCGAAGCAATCGCCGGGCAGGTGCAGGCACTGCTGAGCGACGAACGGCGGCGGGCGGTGGTGGAGTCGGCCCTGGTGGGGGCGGTGCGCCACCAGGCGATGCGGGAGTTGGTGGTCTCCTTCCTCGACGACCGCTTCGGCCGCCACCAGCCGGTCTTCGAGCGCGCCGTGCAACGTGGCGAGCTGCCGCCGGACTTCGACCCTGCGCCACTCGTGGACGCCATGGCCGGCGCCCTGTGGATGCGGGTGCTGGTGCGGCGCGAGCCGGTGGCCGCGTCCTTCACCGACGACCTCATCGGACTGCTGACGGACGGGGCCGGGCGGGCGGCGCAGCGCCCTGCGCAACCTGGTCGCTGACCGTGCGCAGGTGCCGGAGGATCTCGCGGTAGGAGCGGGCGGCGGACACCTCGTAGTAGTCCAGGCCGCGTTCGGCGCAGTAGGCCCTGACGACCGGGCGGCTCGCGCGCAGCGCGGGGCGCGGCAGGCCGGGGAAGAGGTGGTGCTCGATCTGGTAGTTGAGCCCGCCGTAGCAGAAGTCGTGCAGGCGGGTGCTACGGATGTTGCGCGAGGTGAGCACCTGCCGGCTCAGCCAGTCGGGCTCGTCCGCGCCGTCGCGCACGGGCATCCCCTTGTGGTTGGGCGCGAAGACGCAGCCCAGGTAGACCCCGAACAGCCCCTGGTGGACGGCGACGAAGAGGACGGCGCGCAGCGGACCGAGGACGGCGAGGACCGCTGCGGCGTAGAGCACGGCGTGCACGGCCAGCAGCACGCTCTCGGTGCGCGGACGGCGGACGACACCGCGCCGGATGGCGAGGACGGACCCGATCCGCAGGCCCAGTGCCTCCAGGGTCAACAGCGGGAAGAACAAGACCACCTGACGGCGTATCACCCAGGCGCGCAGCCGGGAGACGTCCTCGGCCTGGCGCGGGGAGAAGGCGACCACCCGGCGCAGGATGTCCGGGTCGAGGTCGAGGTGGTTCGGGTGGCTGTGGTGACGGGTGTGGTGGTTCATCCACCAGCCGTAACTGAAGCCCAGGAAGAGGTTCCCGTGGACCAGGCCGAGCACGTCCATCGCCCGCCGGCTGCGGGTGACCTGGCCGTGGCCGACGTCGTGGCCGAGCAGCCCGGTCTGCCCGTAGGCGAAGGCCAGCAGCACCGCCGTGCCGAGCTGCCACCAGGAGTCGCCGAGGCAGGCGAAGAGGACCCAGGAGCCGCCGAGCAGGGCGGAGTTGGTGACGAACTTCGCGGCGTACCAGCCGTGCCGGGGCCGCATCAGCCCGGCCTCGCGCACGGCGGCCTGGAGCGGGGCGAACGATCCCGCGCCGGGAGTGGAATCCATGGGCTGCTGCCCCTCTCGTGACGTTGTGTCAGCGCTCCACGGCGTCCTTGATCCGCCGCAGCGTGATGCGCATGCCGGCCCGGTTGGCCTCGGCCCGGCGCGCGGCGGGGGTGCCGGTGAAGACCAGGCCCAGGAGTTCGGTGAACCGGGCGCCGGGGCCGGTGCGCAGGTCCTGCCAGTACTCGGTGACCTTCGTGTCCCCTCCCCCGGAGCCGTCGGCGCCCGCGTCCGCCACGGTCTCGAAGCGGTAGCCCCAGCGGGCCACGGGCAGGCCGAAGGTGCTCACGTCGAAGGCGAACTCCCGCGGGTGCTCGGCACGGACGACGCGGCACCAGGTGAACCATACGAACGGGCCTTTCCTGTTGAAGCCGAAGAATCCCCGGCCGGCGCGGAGCGGCGGGTGCGGCACCCAGACCGCGCGGCATTCCGGGCTCCATCTCCCCATCGCCCGCACATCCGCCACGGCCGAATAGAGCCGTGCCCGCGGGGCGCGCACCAGAATGCTTTCCTCCACCGTCCACCGACGTGCCATCGATAACCTCCGGTTCTTTGACGGCCGGTCATGTCCGTTCGGCGCCCGCAGAAAGTAACCGGTCGTAACCGGAATCCGCAACAGCCTTTTGCTGTCGCCCCGTTCACGTGATCTTCACTTGACGGGCCCCCGGCCCGACCGTAGGTTTGGAACGAGTCGGATCGTTCCGAGTGGCCGCCCGAGGGCGGCCGTTCCGGGGCGATCGGCCCGCTGCCAACGGGGGCAACTGGCGTGATCTGCAACGTTGCCGGCGCGGGCGAGTCAACCATGGGGGAATAATGATCAAGGTCGCCGCCGCGATCTCCGTTGCGCGCTGTTGCGCCGCACCCGCCTTCCGTCTCCGTCAGGGCGCCCGGGACCACTGATGGCGCCACTCCACGAAGAATCCGTGGAGCCCCGGTACCGCAACGACACCGTTTCCCCGCCGCCCGGAGCGGCGGCCGAACGGGAATTGACCACGCTGTCCGACATTCTCGGCAGGGTCGTCCAGGAAATCGTCGTCAGCATTCCTCGCCGGGGCACCTCCATGTCTTTTTCCCACACCGCGGAAAGGTGAGCAGTTGAGCGTCATAGAAAAGTGCACGGCCTACACCAGGGCACGTACGGCGCGGGAGAGCGGGCTGTATCCGTACTTCCTCGCCTTCGACGGCCGGGACGCGGGCACGGCACGCCTGGCGGACGGCCGGGAGGTGGTCATGTGCGGGTCCAACGACTACCTCGGGCTGAGCACCGACCCGCGGGTGACCGAGGCGGCCGCCCGGGCCGCCCGGCAGCACGGCGCGGGCTGCACCGGATCGCGCTTCCTCAACGGCAACCTCGAACTGCACGACCGCCTGGAGCAGGAACTGGCCGCCTTCTTCGGCAAGCCGGCCGCCCTGGTGCTCACCACCGGCTACCAGGCCAACCTCGCCGCCGTCGCGGGCCTGTGCGGCCCGGGCGACACCCTGTTCGTCGACAAGGAGGCGCACGCCTCGCTCATCGACGCCGCCCGGATGAGCCGCGCCCGGATCCAGTGGTTCGCGCACAACGACACCGCCGCCCTCGCGGCGAAGCTCGAACGGCTCCCCGGGCGCGGCGGCCGCATGGTGATCGTCGACGGGGTCTACAGCATGGAGGGCGACCTCTGCCCGCTGCCCGAACTGGTCCGCGTCTGCGAGGAGTACGGCGCCACGCTCCTCGTCGACGACGCCCACGGGGCGGGCGTGCTCGACAAGGGCCGCGGCACCTGCTCGCACTTCGGTCTCACCGACGACGTGCCGCTGATCACCCTCACCTTCTCCAAGGCCTTCGGCTCCATCGGCGGGGCCGTCCTCGGCGACGAGGACGTCATCGACTACCTGCGCCACAACGCCCGCAGCCTGATGTTCTCCGCGAGCGCGAGCCCGGCCAACGCCGCGGCCGCCCTGGAGTCGCTGCGCATCCTGCGCACCGAGCCCTGGCGGTGCAGCAGCGTCGTGGACAACGCGGACTTCATGCGCCGCGAACTGGCCGCGCTGGGCTACGAGGTGGGTGCGAGCACCACGCCCATCGTGCCCGTCGGGACCGGCGACGAGCTCGCCACCCTGCAGGCCTGGCAACTCCTGGTCGACCAGGGCGTGTACGTCAACGCCGTGCTGCCGCCCGCCGCCTCCCCGCGCCTGCGCACCAGCTACACCGCGGTGCAGACCCGCGCCCAACTCGACCGCGCCCTCGCCGGGTTCGCCGCCGTGCGCGACCGGGTGCTCGCCGCCGCCCCGGCCGCCGACGCCGCCTGAGCCCTCCGCCCGTCTCCGGGCCCCGCCCACGGATCCACCACCGGAGCTGAAGCATGCCCACCGCACTCGTCACCGGAGCCACCGCAGGCCTGGGGAAGGCCTTCACCCGGGCCCTCGCCGAACAGGGCTGGGACCTGGTGCTCGTCGCCCGGTCCGGCACCGACCTCGAACAGCACGCCGCCCGCCTGGCGCTGGGCCACGGCGTCCGCGCCGACGTGCTCCCCGCCGACCTCACCACCGACGAGGGCTGCGCCGCCGTCACCGCACGGCTCGCCGACGGGCCCGCCGTCGACCTGCTCGTCAACAACGCCGGAATCGGCTACGAACGCCCCTTCCTCGACACCGGGATCGAGGCCGAGGAGAGACTGCTCGACCTCAACGTCCGCGCGGTGCTGCGGCTCACCAACGCCGCCCTGGAGCAGATGACGAAGCGCCGCTCCGGCGCCATCCTCAACGTCGCCAGCGTCGCGGGCCTCGGCCCCGCCTGGCTCAGCTCCACCTATCCCGCGAGCAAGGCCTGGATCATCGGCTTCACCGAGTCCCTGGCCACCTCACGGCAGGTCCGCTCCGCGGGCATCCGCATGACGGCCCTGCTCCCGGGCTACACCCGGACCGAGTTCCACCAGCGCGCCGGCATTCCCACCACCTTCCCGCCCGCCTGGCTCTGGCTCGACGCGGACGACGTCGCCCGCACCGCCCTGCAGGACCTGCGCCGGGGCAGGGTGCTCAGCATCCCCAGCTCCCGCTACAAGATCGCCGCTTGGGGGCTGCGCCACCTGCCGCGCGCGCTCTCACGGAAGTTCGCGTGGGACATCAGCGGACCTTCCCACTGAGCCACGGCACAGAAGAACCGATTCATGGGGGACATTTCATGACTGCTGCCTCTGCCGCCCCGCCGGCCACCCCGGCCCAGCTCAAACTGCACACCCATGCCCAGCTCTTCCCCGACGACGCATCCTTCAACCTCTGCGCCGCGTACCGCATCACCGGCGACGTCGACGTCGAGCGCCTGCGCACCGTGCTGCGCCGCCTCGGCGCCGGCATCCGCGCCCTCAACACCGCCTTCGAACAGCATGCCGGCACCGTACGGGCCGTCCACCGCCGGCCCGCGGAGGAGCCGGACGTCCCGGTCACCGTGCTCACGGGCGACGCCCGCGAGGAGGTCGCCCGGATCCTCGCCGAACAGGCCGACACTCCCCTGCCGCCCGACGCACCCCGGCAGTACGACTTCCGCATCTACCGGGACGACGAAGCCGTCCACCTCACGCTGCTCTTCTCCCACCTGGTCAACGACGGCTACAGCTTCTACAACTTCGCCGCCGAGCTCGAACGCCTCTACGCCGACCCGCAGTCGGCCCTCTCCCCCGCGTGCGAGGACGACCCGGCGGCCCTGGTGCAGCCCGCCGCGCCCTCGCCCGCGGCCGTCGAGTTCTTCCGCGAGCGGCTGGGCCACCTCACCACGCTCGGCGACGACCGCCTCCAGGGCCGCCGGACCGCGGGCGGCGCCCTGCGCGGCGAGGAGCGCCGGCTGGAGCTCGGCGCCGGGCTCAGCGCCGCCGTCCGCGCCCGGGCCAAGGACCTCGGCTGCACGCCGTTCGCCTTCTTCCTCGCCGCCTACCTGGTCACCTACGCCCGCGTGACCGGCAACCGCGCCCTGGTCGCCGGGATCCCGCTGGCCAACCGCCGCGGCCTGCGCCAGCGGCAGGCCTTCGGCTACTACGTCAACACCCTTCCCCTGGCCGTCGACCTCGGCGACCACGGCACCTTCGAGGACCTGCTGCGCACCGTGCAGTCCACGAGCGTCGGCATGCTGCGCCACCAGGACCTCGACCTGGGCGCCGCCGCCCGCGAGGCCGCCCCGCGCATCGGCAGCGGGCTGCTCGCCACCGACAACGCCTTCACCTACTACAAGCAGCCACTGGAGATCCGGCTGCCCGGCACCACGGTGGAGTCGCTGCCGCTGCCCCGCCGCCTGGTGAAGTACCCGCTGTCGATGAACGTCGAGGACTACGGGGCGGACTTCGCGGTCAACGTCGAGTGCTCGGACGAGCAGTGGGCCACCGACCCGCTCGCCGTGATGCACCACGTCGTCGGGCTGGCCGCCGAGGACCCCAAGCGCCGCCTGGAGGACATCCCCGCGCTCCCGCCCGCCGCGGAGGCGCAGCTGTTCGCCCTGGTCAACCCGGAGGCCGGGCAGGAGCCGTTCGCCGTTCCGGCGTCGCTGGCCGCCTGGTTCGAGGAGACCGCACGCACCCACCCGCAGCGCACGGCCGTCCGCGCCGAGGACGGCACGCTCACCTACGCCGAACTCGACGAGCGCGCCGACCGCGTGGCCCGCCGGCTCCTGGAGCAGGTACCGGGCGGCCACGTCGGCATCGCCATGCGCCGCGGGACGGACCTCGTCGCCGTCATCCTCGGCACGCTCAAGGCCCGCAAGACGTATGTGCCGTTGGACCCGCACTCCCCCACCGCCCGGATCGAGCAGATCCTGACGGCCTTCCCGGAGGGCATCGCGGTCGTCGAGGACGAGGAGCACTGGCCGTCCTCGGGCGTGCGCTCCCTCCCCGCGGACGGGCTCCTCGCCCCGGGCACCGCAGGGGAGCGCCCGCCGGTCCCGGAGGACGACCCGGAGGCCTGCGCGTACGTCATCTTCACCTCGGGCTCCACCGGGCGCCCCAAGGGCGTCCAGGTCACCCACCGCAACGTGATGCGGCTGATGCGCGGCAGCGAACGGCACTTCGGCTTCGGGCCCGGGGACACCTGGAGCCTGTTCCACTCCTACGCCTTCGACTTCTCCGTGTGGGAGATCTTCGGCGCCGTGCTGTACGGCGGCACGCTCGCCGTGGTGCCCGAGACCTGCGCCAAGTCCCCTGACGCGTTCAAGGAGTTCCTGGTCCGCGAGCAGGTCACGGTCCTCAACCAGACGCCGTCCGCGTTCTCCCAGCTGCTGAAGGTCCTCGCTCCCGAGGACGCCGGCCGGCTGGCCGTGCGGAGCGTGGTCTTCGGCGGCGAGGCGCTGCGCTACTCCGCGCTGCTGCCCTGGTACGAGATCATGGGCGAGCGCGCGCAGCTGGTGAACATGTACGGGATCACCGAGACCACCGTGCACGTCACCCACCACGCCATCACCCCGGAGAGCGCCCGCACCGAGACCGCCTCGGTCATCGGGCGCCCGCTGCCCGACCTGACCGTCACCGTGGTCGACGAGGACGGCAACACCTGCCCGCCCGGGGTGCCCGGCGAGATGATCGTGGGCGGCGCGGGCGTCACCGCGGGCTACCTCGGCCGCCCCGAACTGACCGCGGAGCGCTTCCCGTTGCGCGGCGGGGAACGGGTCTACCGCTCCGGCGACCTCGGTGCCGTGCGTCCCGACGGGACGCTCGTCCACCTCGGGCGGATCGACAAGCAGGTGCAGCTGCGCGGCTTCCGGATCGAGCTGGGCGAGATCGAGACCGCCCTGCTGACGGTCGGCGGCGTCCGCGAGTGCGCGGTGCGGCTGGACGAACGCGACCCGCAGCACCCGCAGTTGGTGGCCTTCGCGGCCGGACCGGCCGTGCCGGACGACGCCGCGGTGCGGCAGGTGCTGCGCGAGCGGCTGCCCGCGTACATGGTGCCCGCCCGCATCGTGCGGACCGCCGCGCTGCCGCTGACCATCAACGGCAAGGTCGACGAGGCGGCCCTGCCCTGGCCCGCTGATGCCACGGCGGCCGCGCCGGAGCACGCGGCGGCCGGCTCGGCCTCCACCGAGGACGCGGTGCGCGCGGTGTGGAGCCGCGTGCTGCCCGGCGTCACGTTCGGGCCGGACGACAACTTCTTCGACATCGGCGGCTCCTCGATGCACGTCGTCGAGGTGCACCGGCTGCTCCGCGAGGCGCTCGCCGTCCCGGAGCTGGAAATGATCGAGCTCTTCTCGCACACCACGGTGCGGCGGCTGGCCGCACACATCGACACCGCACGGGGGACGATCAATGACTGAGCAGACACCGGCCGGGCACGGCCCGGTGGCCGTCGTCGGCATGGCCGGGCGCTTCCCCGGCGCCGCGGACACCGGCGAGTTCTGGGAGCGGCTGACGGACGGCGCGGAGGCGGTCCGCCGCTTCACCCCGCAGGAGCTGGCGGACGCCGGACTGTCCGAGGACGAGGCCGCCGCGCCGAACCGGGTGCCCTACGGCGCCGACCTGGCGGACGCCGACCTCTTCGACGCCGGCTTCTTCGGCATCACCCAGCGCGACGCGCGCCTGATGGACCCGCAGCACCGCGTCTTCCTGACCTGCGCCTGGCAGGCCCTGGAGGACGCGGGGCTGGCACCGGGGGACGGCAGCGGCCCGGTGGGGGTGTTCGCCGCCGGCAGCCTGAGCACCTACCTGCTCGCCAACGTGCTGCGCTCCGCCGAGTACGCCGACGCGGCGCTGTCGTACCCCGTACTGCTCGGCAACGACAAGGACTTCCTGGCGACCCGGGTGTCCTACAAACTGGGCCTGCGCGGGCCGAGCATGAGCGTGCAGACCGCCTGCTCCAGCTCGCTGACCGCCGTCCACCTGGCATGCGCGGCGCTGGCCCGCGGCGAGGTGCGGGCCGCGCTCGCCGGCGGCGTGAGCATCACCTTCCCGCAGACGTCGGGTTACGCCTACCAGGAGGGCGGCATCCTCTCCCGGGACGGTCACTGCCGGGTCTTCGACGCGCAGTCCGCGGGGACGGTCAAGGGCAACGGCTGCGGCGTCGTCGTCCTCAAGCGGCTGGAGGACGCCCTGGCCGACGGCGACCGCATCTATGCGGTCGTCCGCGGGACGGCCGTCAACAACGACGGATCCGACAAGATCGGCTTCACCGCGCCGGGCCCGGCCGGACAACAGGCCTGCATCGAGGCGGCGTTGGCGGCCTCCGGCGTGCCCGCCGACGCCGTCGGGTACGTCGAGACGCACGGCACGGGCACCGCCGTCGGGGATCCGCTGGAGCTGGGCGCCCTGGCCGCCGCCTACCGGGCGGCGGGCGGCCCCGCCCCCGGCTGCCTCATCGGCAGCGTGAAGGCCAACATCGGCCACCTGGACGCCGCGGCCGGGGTCACCGGGCTGATCAAGGCGGCCCTCGCCCTGCACCACCAGGCGGTGCCGCCGCAGATCAACTTCACCGAGCCCAACCCCCTGCTGAACGCCGCCGGCCTGCCGTTCACCGTGCCGGCCGCGGCCGTGGACCGCACCGGGAACCCGTTGCGTGCAGCGGCCGTCAGCTCCTTCGGGCTCGGCGGCACCAACGCCCACGCTGTCCTCGAAGTCGCGCCCCCTGTCGCCGAGTTGTCCGCCACGGAGCCCGGCACCCGCTTCCCCGTCGTGCTCACCGCGAAGGACGAGGAGGCGCTGACCGCCTCGGCCCGCGCGCTGCGGGACGCACTGACGGGCACGGAGGACGCGGCCGCGGTGCGCGACATCGCGTACACGCTGTACACCGGCCGCTCCCGCATGCCCGTCGGGCACGCCTTCACCGCCGCGACCGCCGACGAGCTGCGCGCCGGCCTGGACGCCCTGCTCGACGGCGGCGCACCGAACGGCGAACTCCCCACCGCGCAGTGGACGTTCGGACCGGCCCGCAAGGTCTCCCTGCCCGGCCACCCGCTGCGGCCGGAACGGCACTGGATCGCACCGGACGCGCCCCGCCGCGAGGCGCCCGCCGCCCCGGCGCCCGAGCCCGCTGCCGCCGGGGACGGGCTGCTGGAGCGCGTCATCGCGGTCCTGGAGTCCCACCTGGGCATGGACCAGATCGCGCCCGACGACGACTACTACGACCTGGGCGGCGACTCCATGCTCGCCGTCGAGATCGTCAGCTCGCTGCGCGACCTGTTCGGCGTCGCGCTGGACATCGACGAGTTCGAGCAGCTGCGCACCCCCGACCAGATGGCGGGGTGGCTGCGCGGCGCGCTCTCCGGCAGCGCGTCCCGGCACAGCGGCATCACCCGCATCCGGGAGGGCGAGGGCCGCACCACCTACCTCGTCCACCCCGCGGGCGGCACCAACTTCCTCTACTTCAAGCTCGCCGCCCACTCGCGCTCCGCCATGCCCCTCGCGGCCCTCTCCTTCCCCTCCGACCCCGCCCGGCAGCCCGCCACCCTGCGGGACCTGGCCGCGCTGTACGTCGAACGGATCCGCAGCGAGCAGCCGGAGGGCCCGTACCGGCTCGGCGGCTACTCCTTCGGAGGCAACGTCGCCTTCGAGATGGCACTGCAGCTCCAGCAGGCGGGCCAGGAGGTGGAGCACCTGGTGATGCTCGACACCCACGTGCCGGAGAGCTACGTGGGCGGGCACGTGGACGCCGAGGACTTCGAGGCGGCCTTCCCCCTGCTGCTGGAGTCGGCCGCCTTGGAGGACACCGACCCGCAGGCGCTGCTCGACCGGGGCTTCCTCGCGGTGTGGCAGCACAACCACGACCTGCTCAAGGGCTACTACCCGGACCGCAGGTTCGCGGGGGACATCATGCTGCTGCAGGCCGAACAGGCCGAGGGCACCGCGCTGCTGGACGCGCTGCGCATCACGGCGCGCGACAAGTCGCTGTGGCAGCAGCACATCACGGGGCAGCTGTCGGTCACCAAGGTGCCGGGCGACCACTTCTCGATGTTCGACGACGGCGACCCCGTCACCCGCCTCGGCGCGGCCTTCGACGAGGCCGTGGCCCTCTACGACGGAGAGCGGTGAGGACGCCGTGCTGAGCTACGGTTCGTACATCGACGGGCGGGAACACCCCGCGCAGCAGTGGGTCTACACCGTGCGGGCCTCGGCGATGCTCCGCGACTTCTTCGGCTCCTTCCGGCTCAAGCGCGGTCTGGAACAGGGCCGGATCCGGCCCGAGGACACCGGGGACGAGGTGATCGGCCGCTGTGCGGTGGCCGACCGGCACGACGTCGAGGCGGCGGTCCGCTCCGCCGCCCGCGCCGCCGCGGAGTGGTCCACCGCACCGCTCGCCACCCGGATGCGGCTGATCGAGGTGTTCCACGACCTCGTCCGCGAGAAGCACGACGAGATCGTCGAGCTGATGATCGCCGAAGGGCACCCTCGGTCCCTGGCCCGCTGGGAGGCGGCCGGGATGCTCGCCAACACCGCCGCGCCGACACGGGAGTTCCTCGCCGGACAGCTGGAGCACCAAGTGCGCACGGCCGGGCGGGAACTGACGGTGCGCCGGGTGGCCGACGGAGTCGTGTGCCTCAACCCGCCGCAGAACGCCACAGTGGCCAATGCCCTGTTGGGCGTGTGGGTGCTCGCCGCGGGCAACGCCCTGGTGGTCCGGGCCCCGCGCAGCGCGCCCCTCGGGGTGATGCACGTCCTGCGCGAGCTGATCGCACCGGCCCTGGAGGCGGTGGGCGCGCCCGCCGCGGCCCTGTCCGTCCTCTGCTCCGACGCGCGGGCCACGCTGGAGCAGTGGCTGCAGGACCCGCTCGTCGACGACATCATGTACTTCGGCGGCAGCGAGCAGGGGGTGGCGTTCGGGGCCGCGTGCGTGGCCCACGGCAAGAAGCCGGTCCTCGAACTGGCCGGCAACGACATCTGCGTGGTGTGGCACGACGCCGACCTGGACCTGGCGGCCGAGGCGCTCGCCGAGTCGTTCCTGGGCTCCGGCCAGATCTGCATGGTGCCCAACTGCGCCGTGGTGCACCCGCGGGTCGCCGACGCCCTGCTGGAGAAGCTGTGCGAACGCGCCCGGCGCATCCGCCCCGGCTTCCCGGAGGCCGCCGACGCCCTGCTCTCCCCGGTGCTGCGCACCGACACGTTCTTCGACGTCCTGCACCAGGCCCTGGCGGGCGGTGCCCGGCTCGTGGCCGGCGGGCGCAGGCTCGACGTGGACGGCGAACAGGACGACACCGGCGGGCTGTTCCTCGAACCCACCGTCGTGCGCGTCGACGGGCTCAAGGGCGCCCGCGACCTGGACGCCGTGCGGCACGAGACGTTCTTCCCGCTGCTGCCCGTCGTCGTCCCCGAGGACGGCCGGGACGACGACGAACTGCTCGCCGCGGTCGTGGCGTTCGTCAACGGCAACGAGTACGGGCTGCGCAACTCCCTGTGGACCTCGGACGACTCGGTCGTGGACCGGTGGCTGGCCGGGGTGCGCAACGGGGGGCTGCTGAAGGTCAACGACTCGCACGTGGGCTTCCTGCCCGTCCTGCCCACGCACGGGGGAACCGGCCTGACCGGCGGCCCCGGCGGCGAGGCCAACTACCCCGTGCTGCGCACCTCGCACCTGCAGGGCGTGAGCGTGGCACGGGACGTACGGCGGCCGAGCGCCGCGGTGTTCGGGGACTCTGCCGAGGAGGCGACCGTCTGATGCGGACCATGGACCGTGCACGCGAAGCGTGCGAGAAGTTCCTGCCCGGCCTGGCCGAGGAACTGGCCGGTGTGCCGCTGCCGGTGCTGGAGGCGCCCGGCGGCCCGGGGCTGGACGCCTTCCGCCGGGCCGGCGGACCGGGGCTGCTGATCCCGGGCCTGTACGGGGGCGGCGGGGCGGGCGCGCTGGAGGCCGTCCGGGTGGGCCGGGCGCTGGGCGCGCTGTCGCCCTCGCTCGGGGTGGCGACGGCCATGCACAACTTCTCGGTCGCGAGCCTGGTGGCCCTGGTGGGCTCGGCGGAGGCGAGCGGCCTGGAGTGGATGCTCATCGAGGGCATCGCCCGGGACCGGCTGCTGGTCGCCTCGGGCTTCGCCGAGGGCCGCACCGGGACGGGCATCCTGGACGCGTCGGTGACGGCGCGGCCCGTCGACGGCGGGTTCCTGGTCAACGGCGCCAAGAAGCCGTGCAGCCTGACCCGTTCGATGAACCTGCTCACCGCGGGCGTCGCACTGCCCGCGGCGGACGGCGGGGACGGCAGCGAGCTGGGGGTCGCCCTGGTGCCGGCCGACTCCCCCGGCATCAGCAGGCGGCCGTTCTGGGAGGCGCCGTTCCTCGCGGGCGCCGAGAGCGACGAGGTGCTGCTGGAGGACGTGTTCGTCCCCGGCGAGCTGATGCTGCGCACGCAGACGGAGCTGGGCACCGGTCTGGACACCCTGCAGACCGTCGGCTTCGTCTGGTTCGAGCTGCTGGTGACCTCGGCGTACACCGGGGCGGTCGCCCGCCTCGCCGAGACCGCGCTGGCCGCCGGGCGCGGTTCCGCCACGGACCGCGCGGCGCTGATCACGGGGACGGAGGCGGCCGCGGCCCTGGCCGAGCACGTGGCCCGCAGGGTCGACGACGGCCGGGTGGGCAACGACGAGCTGGCCGCCTCGCTCACCGCCCGCTACGCGGTGCAGGAACTGCTGGTGGACACCGCCGACCGGGCGGCCGAACTGCTGGGCGGGCTCGCCTTCGCCACGGCCCCCGACATCGGGCACCTGCTGGCCGTCAGCCGGGCCCTGGCCTTCCACCCGCCGTCCCGGTCGAGCACCGCCCAGGCCCTGGTCGACCACCACGCGGGCGCACCGCTGCGGGTGCAGTGAGCAACGGAGGAGAGCAGCAGTGACAGCACAGAGCTCCGTGACCGGCGCGTCGGTCGCGGGCATGTACAAGGCCCACCTGAGCCGGGGCCGGGGCAAGCTCGGCGAGATGTTCGGCGGGCACGTCGAGGTCGCCTCGTCCGGTTCGCGGGTGCGCACCGCCGACGGGCGGGAGTTCCTCAACGCGGGCGGCTACGGCGTGTTCCTCACCGGCGCCTGCCACCCGCGCGTGGTGGCGGCTGTCGAGCACCAGGTGCGCACGCATCCGCTGGCCACCCGGCTGCTGCTGGAGCCGGTGGCCGCCCGGGCCGCCGCCGCGCTGGCCCGGGTCGCACCGGAGGGCCTGGAGCGGGTGCACTTCACCAACTCGGGCGCGGAGGCCGTCGAGACGGCCCTCAAGCTGGCGCGCAGCCGCGGCCACCGCAGGATCGTCTCGACCGTGGGCGGTTACCACGGCAAGACGCTCGGCGCCCTGTCCGCCACCGGCAAGCCGCTCTACCAGGACCCGTTCCTGCCGCTGCTGCCGGACACCGTGCACGTGCCCTACGGGGACGCGGCCGCGCTGGCCGAGGTGATCGGCGGCGACGGCTCGGACACCGTGGTGATCGTGGAACCCGTGCAGGGCGAGGCCGGGGTC
This sequence comes from Streptomyces morookaense, assembly GCF_013030945.1. GTDB lineage: Bacteria > Actinomycetota > Actinomycetes > Streptomycetales > Streptomycetaceae > Streptomyces > Streptomyces morookaensis. The sequence goes on from NZ_JABBXF010000016.1 coordinate 123,005, forward strand.
GTCGTCCCGCCCGAGGGCTATCTGCGGGAGGTGGCCGCGGTGTGCCGGGCGACCGGGGCGTTCTTCGTCCTGGACGAGGTGATGACCGGGCTCGGCCGGCTCGGCCACTGGTGGGGCGCGGACCGCGAGGGCGTGGTCCCGGACGTGCTGCTGGCGGGCAAGTCGCTCAGCGGCGGCGTGATTCCGGTGGCCGCGGCCGTCGCCACCCCGCAGGCGTTCGCCGCCTTCGACCGGGACCCGTTCGTGCACACCTCCACCTTCTCGGCGGCCCCGGTCGCCATGGCCGCAGCGGAGGCGGCGGTCGCCGTCATCGAGGACGAGGGCCTGGTGGAACGGTCGCGGCGGCTCGGCGCCCTGCTGCTGGAGCGGCTGCGCGCAGTGGTCGCGGAGCACTGCGCGCACCTGATCCGCGAGGTCCGCGGGGTGGGTCTGCTGATCGGGGTGGAGTTCCACGACGCGGGCGGCGCCGGGGAGTTCCTGCTGGAGCTGCTGGAGCGGAACGTCATCGTCAACCACTCCCTCAACGCCCACTCCGTGGTGCGCTTCACCCCGCCGGCCGTGCTCACGGACGCGGAGGCCGACGAACTGACGGAGGCGGTCGCGGGCGCCGCCCGGGCGCTCGGCGAGCGCTTCCCCGAACCATCCCCGGTGCCGGCGGCACGGACGAGGAGCAACTGAGATGCGATCGGTCGAACTGGAATTCCGGGCCGCGGGCGCGAGCGCCCAGGAGGCCTACGAGCGGGTGCGCGACTTCGCGCGCTACCCCGAACTCGTCGCCACCGTACGGAAGGTGACGGTGCACCCCGCCGAGGCCGGCAGCCCCCTGCTCAGCGACTGGGAGGTGGACTTCCGCAACGGCGTGCTGTGCTGGTCGGAGGAGGACGTCTTCGACGACACCGCACTGACGATCACCTTCAGCCAGACCGAGGGCGACTTCGAGACGTTCGACGGCCAGTGGGAGATCCGCGCGGACGGCGCCGGTGCGAGTGCGGTGCGCTTCTCCGCGAAGTTCGACTTCGGGCTGCCGAGCCTGGCGGGGATCATCGACCCGGTGGCCGAACGCGTGCTGCGCGAGACCATCACGGACATCCTCCGGGCCCTGCTGGACCAGGAGGCCAACTGATGGACGCCGCCAACCGGTTCGAGTCGCCGGTCACCTACCGGCTGCTGCGCGCCGAGTACACCGTGGGACTGGTCGTCGCGGCAGGACTCCTGCTGTGGCACTGGCGGGACGTCGACTGGGCGGCCGCCGTCGGGCTCTTCGCCTACATCGACGTGATCGGCTACCTGCCCGGTGCGCTCGCCCATCACCGGGCCAGGGGCGGCGAGGTCCCCCGCGTCTACTACGTCCTCTACAACACCATGCACAGCTGGCTGACGGCGGGCGCGGTGGTGGGGCTCTGGGCGTGGCTGTTCGGCTGGGAGTGGGCGCTGCTGGCCGTGCCGGTGCACCTGTGCGGCGACCGCGGGCTGCTGGGCAACTTCCTCAAGCCGTTCTCCGTCGAGTTCGAGCCCAAGGCGCACCCGGCGTTCACCGAGTTCGAGGCGGCCCTCGCCGGCCGGCCCGCGGGGAGCCGCGGGTGAGCGCCCCGACCGTGCCGCCGCCCGCAGCCCGCGCGGCGGACCTGCTGAGCGCCCACGCCGACCACCCCAGCGCCGTCCTCGCGCTCAACCGGAACACCGGCCGCTATACGGGCCGTCAGGTGTCCGGGCTGATCGCGTACCGGCCCGGGCGGCGCCATGTGGTGCAGTTCGGCGGCCCGTTCGCGGGGCCGGGCGACCGCGGGGCGCTGCTGGACGAGTTCCTGGCGCACCTGTCCGCAGGCGGGCGGCGCCCGCCGCTGCTGACCGCGGCCCAGGTCGGCCGGGACGATGTGGCGCTGTACGCGGAGCGCGGCTTCTCGGTGAACCAGATCGGCTGCACGTACGGGATCGACCTGGGCCGCTTCACCCTGGGCGGCAAGGCGCTGGCCAAGGTGCGGCAGAACGTCAACCGGGCCCGCCGTGAAGGGGTCACGGTCGTCGAGACGGACCCCGGCGACCCGGGCGACCGGCGGGAGCTGGACGCCATCGACGCCGCCTGGCTGCGGGCGAAGGGCCGGCACGTGAAGGAGCTGGCGTTCCTCGTCGGCGAACGCGGCGGCCCCGCCGGGCCGTTGCGCCGCACGTTCCTGGCCCGGCAGCACGGCCGGACGGTCGGCTACCTCACCTACTCCCCGGTGTGGGGCACCCGGCCCGGCTGGCTGTACGACCTGACCCGGCGTTTCCCGCAGGCCCCGGTCGGCACCGTCGAGCTGGTCAACCTCACCGCCCTGACCCGGTTCCGGGAGGAGGGCGCACGCTGGCTGCACCTGGGGCTGACCCCGTTCGCAGGACTGGCGGACGTGCACGAACCTGCCGCCGCCGGGCCCCTGTTGACGCGGGCGCTGCGACTGGTCGCCGAGCACGGGCGGGCCGTCTATCCGGCCCGTACCCAGGAGGCGTTCAAGCTCAAGTGGGCGCCGCACACCGTCGAGCCCGAGTACGCCGCCTTCCAGGGCGGCGTCCGCCCGTCCGCCGTCTGGCACCTGCTGCGCACCACCGGCGCCGTGTGAGCGGCGCACCGCACCGACCATCCCGATCCCGAGGAAGGCACATCATGAACCGTCTCCCCGTCGAGGCCGACTGGGACCGCGCCCCGAGCGTGCTCGAGGGCGCCCGCACCCTGGAACTGACCCCGCAGCACTGCAATCTGCCGTACTGGTTCGAGCACGTCGCCGGGACGATGCTGCGCCGCCTCGCGGACGGCTCGGTGGCGGACGCGGGTCCGACGGAGGCCGTGCGCCGTCCGGGGCCGCTGCGCGAGGCGCTCGTGGACGAGTTCACCTTCCGGCACCTGGCCGAGGAGAAGGCCACGCGTGCGCTGTCCTTCCTCGTGTACCACGCCCCCGGGCGGGACTGTCTGGAGTTCTTCGCGACGCAGCTGGTCGACGAGGCGCGGCACGCCCGGGCGTTCCGGGACCACCTGCTGCGGGTGGACGTCTCCGAGGAGGAGCTGGCGGCAGAGGTGGCGCGGACGGCGGCGACCTCGGCGGCGGCCGTGCTCGATCCGCTGGAGGAGTTCGGCCTCCATGTGCTGCGCGACCGCGGTGACTTCCACGGGGGCGTGCTGGTGCTGACGGTGCTGGTCGAGGGGATCCTGGCCCCCGCCGCGGAGCTGAGCGAGCGCAAGTGGCGCCCGCTGGACCCGTCGGCGGCCCTGGTGGAGCGGGGCGCCAACATGGACGAGATACGCCACCTCGCGGTCGGCAGCTCCGTGGTGCGCCAGTACCTGACGGACCGTCCCGGGGAGCGGCCGCGGCTGCTGGAGATCGTCGAGGAGGGGCGCCGGCTGTGGGAGAAGCTGCCCATGGCCGAGGTGCTGTTCCGCCGGGAGACGCTCTTCCAGCAGGGGCTCGCCGAACACGGGCATCTGGTGGGGGACTACGAGATCTGGCCGGGGCGCAGGCTGGTCGACACCGGCGTCGAGGAGCGGATGGAGGCGGCCGAGCGCTGGTCCCGCGAGACCCAGGACGCACGCCTCGCGTACATGCTGCTGGACGGAGCCGCCCGGTGAGCGCCGGACCGCAGGAGCCGGAACGGCTAGTGGTGCCGCTGCCCGGCGCCGCCCCGGCCCGGGTGGTGGCGCAGGTCACCGTGCCCGCCGGGGAGCCGCGGGCGGTGGTGGTGCTGTGGCCTGCGTTCGCCGTGAAGGCGTCGTACTACGCGCCGTTCTGCGCCGAGTTGGCGGCCCTGGGCATCGCGGTGGTCGCCGCGGACCTGCGCGGCCAGGGCGAGAGCGGGCCGCGTCCGGGGCGTGGCGCGCGGTACGGCTATCAGGAACTGGCCACCCGGGACTGGCCGGCCGTGGTGTCCGCGGCGCGGGAGCGGTTCGGGGTGGAGGTGCCCCTGTACGTGCTGGGTCACAGCATCGGCGGTCAGGTGACGGCGCTGTACGCGGCGCGCGAGCCCAAGGGCGTGGCCGGGCTGGTGTTCGTGGCCGCTGGGTCGGTGCACTTCCGCGGTTTCCCCGGTGCCGGGGCGCTGCGCGTGCTGCTGAGCACCCAGCTCGCCGCGGCCGTCGCCACGCTGTGGGGCTACTTCCCGGGCCACCGGCTGGGGTTCGGGGGGCGGCAGCCGGGCCGGCTGATCCGGGACTGGGCGCGGATCGGCCGCACGGGCCGCTTCCGGCCGTCCGGTGCCGACATCCCCTACGAGGAACGGATGGCACAGGTGCAGCTGCCGGTGCTGGCCGTGTCGGTGGCGGGGGACGCGTTGGCGCCGGCGGGTGCGGTGGAGCGGTTGTGCGCCAAGCTGGCGTCGTGCTCCGTGGAGCGCTGGCACTTCGCCCCGGAGGACGGCGCGCGGGTCGACCATGTGCGCTGGGCCCGGGCCGGCGGTCCGGTCGCCGCGCGCATCGGCGAGTGGATCGCCGGGCGAACGGCCGGATAGGGGCGGTCCGTTGGGGGGCGCTCTGGTGCTGGCCGGTGGATCGGCCGTCGTGCTGGGCCGGTTGCAGGCCGTCCGTACCGCGTTCACCGCTGCCGAGCAGGCCCGTGCCGCACGCTTCCGTTCCCCGGCCGCCCGGGACGACTACGTCGCCGCGCACCTGCTGGTGCGGGCCTGCGCGGCGCGGGTGGCCGGGGTGGATCCGGCGTCATTGACGCTCCGTCACTTGTGCCCGGGATGCGGCGCGTCGGACCACGGGAGGCCGTATGTCGCGGAGCTGCCCGGGGTCTCCGTGAGCCTCAGCCATACGCGCGGCCATGCGGCGGCCGCCGCCGGGGAGGGCGGTGTCGTGGTGGACGCCGAGGCGGTGCGGCCGGGCGGGCCCCCGGCCGCCGCGGCCCGCCATGCCCTGACTGCCGCGGAAGCGGCGGCCGTTGCCGCGGACAGTCGGCCGGGGGTTGCATTCGCCCTGCGCTGGACGTACAAGGAGTGCGTCGTCAAATGGGGTGAGGCGTCCTTGGGCACACTGCGCCGTATCGAGACACCGTCCGGGCTGTTTCCGGCCGGGGTTCCGGTACGGCATGCGGGCCGCTGGGTCCTGCAGTGGGGCGCCGACGTGGGCATCGTCTGCGGCACCGCGCTGACCTCGGAGATTCCGGCACTTGAAATTTTGAACACCGGCAATGCGCCGACGTTGCACCGGTGTTAGCATCCGCAACAGAACGATCCGTATCGTTCACATCCGGCGAGGCCTCGAACGGCCCGTGGCACCAGCATGAGAGAGCGCTGATGGGACAGAAGAGGATTCTCCAGCAAGTAACCGATTTCACCGGCGAACACCGGCGCGACCTCGACGCCCGCAGACGTATCCTCGCCGCCACGCTGCGCCTGCTCGCCCAGCACGGTTACACCAAGCTGACCATCGGCGGCGTGGCCACGGAGGCGTCCGTGGGCAAGGCCACGATCTACCGGTCCTGGCCCAACAAGGCCGCCCTCGTGCTCGACGCGGTCCGCGACCAGCTGCCCGGCGTGCCGGACGAGGACACCGGCGACAGCCGCACCGAACTGCTCGCCGTCGCCGGCACGCTGGCCGACCTGTTCGGCTCCTCGAAGCTGCGGGCGGTGCTCCTCGCCCTCGTCGCGGACTCGGCCGACAACTCCGAACTGGGGCGGCACCTGAAGGAGGACCTCATCGAGGGCCGCAAGGCGGCCTCCCGCTCGGTGGTGGTCCGTGCAGTCGAACGCGGGCTGCTCCCGCCGGACACGGACGTCTCCCTCGTCCTGGACTCCTGGGCGGGCACCATGCTCTTCCGCAGCCTGTTCTCCGAGAAGAGCCTGGACGAGGAGACGGTGCGCCGCGTCGTGGACGCGACTCTGGCCTCGCCGCCGCGGTTGCCGGCCCCGTAAGGGGGAGGCGCCCCGTCAGGGGCGCTGGGGGTACCCCCAGCGCCCCTTACGGGGCGCCATGGTCCCGCCCACGCGGCGGAGCCGCATCGACCTGCACGCATCTGGGTACGGTCGGTCCCAGCCGCGGCACACCCCGCGCCGTGGCCGCCCCGCCCCTGCCCGGAAGGACCCCCGTGCGCGTACCACTTCGCCGCCGGGCGATAGCGGCTCTCGCCGCCTCCGCCGTCGCCACCCCCCTGCTGCTCGCCGCCGCCCCGGCGGAGCATCGGCGCAGACAGGCCGACCAGTTCGCGGACCGCCTGGTCCGGGCGTCCTCCGCCAGGAGCGCCTACCGCCATCTGCAGAAGTTCCAGCAGATCGCCGACGCCAACGGCGGCAACCGCGCCGCCGGTACCCCCGGTCACGAGGCCTCCACCGAGTACGTCAACGCGCTGCTGCAGAAGGCCGGTTACGACGTCTCGTACCAGAACTTCGAGATCTGGCAGGCCAAGACGCTCACCGAGAATCTCTCGGTCGTCTCTCCGCAGCCGCGCGAGCTGAAGGTGTCGGCGTTCACCTTCTCCCCGTCCACGCCCGAGGGCGGCATCGACGCCCCCGTCGCCGTCGCCCGCGGGGACAAGGCTCCCGGATGCTCCCCCGGCGACTACACCGCCGGCGCCTTCGCCGGCAGGATCACCCTCGTTCGGCGCGGCGGCTGCACCTTCGCCGAGAAGCAGGCCGCCGCGGCGCAAGCAGGAGCCGTCGGCGCCGTCGTCTACGACGACGAGGGCCGGGACGCCGCCCTGCACGGCACCTTCGGCAGCCCCGCCGAGGGCCGTATCCCCACCGCGGGCATCTCCAGGGCCGACGGCGAGGCCCTGGCCGCGGCCGCCCGGGACGGGGTCACCGTGCACCTGGACATCCGGCAGGAGCACTCGAGGAAGCAGACCCGCAACGTCATCGCCGAGACCCGGGGCGGCAGCCCCGAGCACGTGGTCGCCCTCGGCAGCCACCTCGACTCGGTGCCCGAGGGGCCCGGCATCAACGACAACGGCTCCGGCTCCGCAGGCCTGCTGGAGGTCGCCCTCAAGCTCGCCCGCGAGATCCGCAAGCCCGGTCACCAGCCGGTGAACAAGGTCCGCTTCGCCTGGTGGTCGGGCGAGGAACTCGGCCTGCTCGGCTCCGACTACTACGTCTCCCACCTCGACGCACAGCAGCGCAGAAGGATCGCCCTCTACCTCAACTTCGACATGATCGGCTCGCCCAACCCGGCCGAGTTCGTCTACGACGGCGACGACTCCGACCACAAGGGCTCGGGACCCGGCCCCAAGGGCTCCGCGCAGATCGAGCAGCTGATCAACGGCTGCCTGGACCGCCGCCACCAGCCGCACGAGGGCACGGACTTCGACGGCCGGTCCGACTACGGGCCGTTCATCGAGGCCGGCATCCCCGCCGGCGGCACCTTCACCGGCGCCGAGGGCATCAAGACCGAGGAGCAGGCACAGCGCTACGGCGGTACGGCCGGCACCGCCTACGACCCCAACTATCACGCCCCCGGCGACACCCTCCGCAACCTGGACCTGAAGGCCTTCGACACCAACATCGGCGTCATCGCGCACGCGGTCGGCACCTACGCCCACGACCTGAGTTCGCTCGACGAGCCGGTCAGACACCGACCAGCACGTTGATCAGCGCCCCGTGCCCGTACATGCTGACGATCCCGCTCCCGCCGTCGGCGAAGTAGCGGACGAGGCAGCCGGCGGGCCGCCCGGCGACGATGTACGGGCCGAGGAGCGGGGCGATCGTCGTGGTGTGCGTCCCCGCCTCCGTACCGTCCGTGAGCCCGGCCGCGCAGCGGCCGGGCTCGACGTATTCCTGCGCGACGCTGTCCTCCTCCCGCACGGCCCGCTCGACGGCATCCGCCCACACGGCCGGATCCGTCGACGGACCCAGGAGCACACCGTCGCCGCACATGCCCACGGCCTTCTTCAGCACGAACTGCTCCCGCCTGCCCAGCAGCAGCTCGCCCAGGCCGTAACGGCGTCCGCGCCAGACGACCGCGCGGTCGCCGGTGACCCGGGTCCACGGCAGGTAACGGCGTACGAACTCCCGGTCCGCGCCCGTCATCCAGGGCCGCCCCTCCGAAATCCAGCCGAGCACCTTCTTGTTGGAGACGAGATAGGCCGTCTGCGGGGCGAGGAACAGGCACCCGGCGTCGAGGGCGCGGCGCACCGGGGCGAGGTCGATGCCGTGGTGCCGCCACTCGGTGACGGTGAAGTGCCGCAGCCCGACCGGGTACCGGAAGCGTCCGTCGGCGCCGTGGCCGTGGTGCAGGTCCTCGGGTTCGAAGAACTCGGCGGCGAAACCGTGCCGGCGCAGGTGGTCGACCTCCAGGTCGAAGTAGCGGGTGCCGTGCACGCCCGGCAGGTCGCGGACGGTGCCGAGCAGGGCGACGCCGCGCTCGGCCCCCAGTTCGGCGCAGACGGCCTCGAAGAGCCGCCTGCGCTCGGCGAAGAGCGAGTGGCTGTGGAACGGGAGCCGCCCGCCGTCCGGGCCGTCGCGGTCCTCCGCGTACAGGCGGCACCAGGTGCGGGTGAGGACATGGGTGTGCACGGCGCCGCCGACCGCGCCGCCCACGTTGACCTCCAGGAACTGCGGCCCGCCGGGTCCGATCACCACATCCGGGCGGGCCATGCAGGCGCAGTGGCGCTCCTCGGTGCGGTCGTCGGTGAACAGCGGGTGCAGGGTCTCGTCCACCGCCAGGGCGGCCATGCGCTCCTCGCGCCCGGGGCCGGCGGCGAGGAGCGCCGTGCGCAGGAGGGCCAGCAACCGGGCCGACGCGGCGTAGAGTTCGGCGGCCGAGGCGTGCGGCACGGCCAGCGGCCGGGTGGCGACCTGTGCGCCGTTGAACCCCACGTCGCGCATCGCGTGCACGAAGGTCTGCCGCAGCTCCTCGGCGCCGGGCCGGGCGGGGGGAGGCAACTCGCCGGTGCCGAACCAGGGGTGGTGGCCGGTCATCGGGGAACCGGGTGCAGAAAGGTGTCCAGGTCCAGGTGCCGGGCGCGCAGGATGCCGGGGCACTGCCAGGCCAGGTCGGTGCGCGGCGGCCGGTGCGCGTCGTGGAAGTAGAGGGCCTCGAAGCCGCCCGCCGCGAGGGCGACGACCGGGTTGGCCACGAGGAGGTCCCGTACGCCCGGGGTGTCGCGCACGACGCGCAGGACGAGCCGCTTGCCGCCGAAGTGGTCGGCGGGCAGCCGGCATTCGGGGTGGAAGCGCTGTTTGAACTGGAAGATGCCCTTGCTGAGGAACGGCTCGCAGCCCGAGAGGTCGACGTGCGTCATCCCGTGCATGCAGGCCCACTCCAGGGCGAAGTGTGTGAGCGCCCTGGCGGCGCCGCTCGCGTAGTGATCCTCGGCCCCGTCGAGGACGCCGAGCAGTCGCATGGTCAGGGTCCGGGAGCGGGCCCGGCGGGCGCACAGCACCCCGGCGACCCGGGTGCCGTTCTCGACGACGAAGAACAGCGCCCCGCGCCGGAAGAGGCATTCGTAGGCGAGGGCGGGCGGGACGCTGCGGGTCGCGCCGCCGTGCCGGCGGCGCATGGTCGGCAGGTGCATCCGCTCGTAGAAGTGGTCGAACGCGCCGGGTCCGGTGGCCTGTTCCCAGGTCCAGCCGCGTTCCCTGCGGCGGGCGGCGAAGCCGCGCCGCTCGCGCCGGGAGATCCGCGCGCGCAGCGCCTCGGTGCCCTCGCCGACCGGGACGACAAGGCGTACCCGGAAGGGCAGCAGGAGCGTGGCCGGGGGCAGGGCGGGCACGGCCCGGGCCGTCGTGCCGCGCAGCAGGATGTCGGCGGGCGCGTCGCCGGTGCCGGCTGCCGCGGTGGGGACGCCCTGCTGCCGCAGGAACTCCAGGACGTGGCGCGGGCCTTCGTCCAGCCCCGCGTAGCTCAGCCGCACGGGGCCGGCCGGCAGCGAGCGGGCGCGCACGGGGCGGTGGCGGCCGCGTACACCGTCCCAGCCGCAGTGGACGGGGGCCAGGCAGGGGCCGGTGTCCCAGGCGTACCGGGCGTGCAGGGCGGTGCGCGAGGGCAGCGGGGCGCGGGGCGGCGCCGGGGAGTTCACGGCGCCCCCTCGGTGACGGGCCGGTAGACGGAGATGCAGCGCCGGGTGTCGGGCCGTACGGTGCCGCCCTGCCAGCCCGGCCAGCGGTCTTCGAGGGCCAGCCCGGCGGCCGCGGCCATCAGGTCCATCTCCGACGGCCAGACGTACCGGATGACCGAGCGGTACGGAGTGACGCCGCCGTTCTCGACGACCATGGTCTGCCGTTCCATGATCTGGGAGACCGGGTCGCAACGGACGACGGAGAAGCGGAAGCGGTCCGGTCCGGTGTGCAGGTGGCGGAGGGAGGGGCCGCTGCCGACGGCGTCGGGGATCTGGTGGTCGACGACGAAGCGCCCGCAGGGGCCGGCCAGATGGCGGGCCGCGACGGCGAAGCAGGCGGTCTGACGGCGCTGGTCGGGCACGCAGAAGAGGCTGTTGAAGACGGAGTAGACGAGCGCGAAGCGGCGGCCGAGGTCGCAGTCGGTCATGTCGGCGAGCTCGGTGCGGACGAGCTCGGCGCCGGGTTTGGCGCGCAGCCGCCGCAGCATGTCGGGCGAGGTGTCGACGCCGTGGACGCTGATGCCGCGGGCGGCGAGGGGGATGGCGATGCGGCCGGTGCCGACGCCCAGTTCGAGGGCGCCGCCGTCGCGCCCGTAGCGGGCCAGGACCTCGACGGCCGCCTCGCCGTCGTCGAAGTCGAGGGAGTACCAGTCGTCGTAGACGTCGCCGAACGTCCGGCCGTAGTCGTCATCGTGGTCCGTCGCCACCGGCGGCGCCTCCGTTCGCGTCGTGCGCCGGCCGGAGCCGTGCGATGTGCGGCAGGGCGGCCGCGACGACCGCGTCGAACGTCCCGGCCTTTCCGGCGAACACCCCGGAGGGGCGGGGCCGGTGGAGGACGAGGTCGGTGAAGCCCAGCGCCGCGCAGCCGGCGGCGAAGGCGGTCAGCCGGTCGGCCGAGTCGGTCAGGTCCGGGACCAGACGGCTGCCGAGGACGATGCGGTCCAGGCTCGCGGGGTCCCGGACCGCCCGGGCGCAGGCCTCGTCCATGGCGCGGGCCTGCCGGGCCAGCAGCGGCAGCACGGCGGGGCCCGTGACCCGGCCCGGCCGGGCCGGGTCGCCCGCGGTGACCCAGGCCTGCCCGTACCGCGCGGCCAGGCGCATGCCGCGCGGGCCGGCCGCCGCGATCGCGAAGGGGATCCGCGGCTGCTGCACGCAGCCGGGCACCGTGCGGGCGTCGCGTGCGGTGTAGAACGGGCCGTCGTGGTCGGTGGCCGGGTGCCGGAGCAGGCGGTCGAGGAGCGTGACGAACTCCTCGAAGCGGCGCGTGCGGGCGCCCGGCGGCAGCGCGGGACCGCCCAGCGCCTGGGCGTCGAAGCCGTCGGCGCCCGCGCCGATCCCCGCGGTGAGGCGGCCGCCCGCGATGTGGTCGAGCGTCATCAACTCCTTGGCCAGGACGACCGGGTGCCGGAAGTTCGGGGTGGCCACCAGGGGGCCGATGCGGATCCGGCGGGTGACCGCGGCGACGGCGGCCAGCAGCGGGACCGAGCCGAACCACGGTGCGTCGCGCAGCGACCGCCAGGTCAGGTGGTCGTACGTCCAGGCGTGGTCGAAGCCGGCTTCCTCGGCGGCCTGCCAGATCTCCCGGGCCTCGGGCCACGGGTGTTCGGGAAGGATGACGACTCCCGTGCGCATCGGCCGCCTCACGTGTCCCGGACGCCCGCGGCCTTGTGCAGCACCTCGGCCAGGTCCGCCGACTGGGCGGCGGGCCGGAGGGCGTCGGCGGGCAGCGGGGTGTAGTCGTCGGCGTCGTACGAGCCGGAGCCGTGCAGGACGACCTCGTCGGCGCGGACCAGTCCGCGCTCGACCGCCAGCAGGGTGCCGGTCACCACCATCACCAGCGACCATTCCCGCAACTTCCGTGGATCCGCGGGCAGTTGCACGTCCGCCTGCGCCACCAGGGCGCGGACCTGGGCGTAACGGCCGAGGCACTCGTGGAGGGAGACCACGATGCCGCTGCCGCCCTGCTCCCGGATCAGCGCGCTCATGCGCGGCGCGGTGGCCGGCCGCTCGGTGTAGAAGGTGGGGTCGATGCTCTCGCGGGGGTCGAAGGCGGCCGCGGGGAACACCGGGTTGGCGTTCTGGACGTACAGGCCGCTCACCGGGTGCCGGCGGTACGGGGGCGACGCGGCGCCGGCGTACAGGTCCTGCACCATGTCCGGGGTCCGCAGGTGCTGGACGAGGAGATAGCCGGGCGGGTCGTCCCGCGCGCCCGGCTCCGCGGCGAGGAGCCGGGTGCCCAGGTGGTGGCCGAACAGCCCGAAGGCGCTGGAGACGGCATGCGAGTGCCAGCGGATCCTGCCCTCGGGCAGCGGGAGGAACTCGGCCTCGTAGAAGGCCCGTACGGTGTCCGCTGCACGGTAGTTGTCGAGGTCGAGCGTATGCCAGATATGCACTCCGGCCGCCCGCGCGAGCTCCGCCGCACAGGTTTCGGCGGCCTCCTGCGCCAGGGCCTTCACTGCGGCACCGGAACCGTCGTGCACGACGACGGGGTTGCGCTCGCGCAGTCCGGGATCGGCGGCCAGACGGGAGTGCCACACCTTGCCGGCGGACTCCCGGGGGACGACACAGGCGATGCGCAGCTGGTCGCGGGTGACGAGGCCGGCGTCGACGGCGCGCAGCACCGCGTCGCGCAGGGCGGTGGCCTTGTTCGCCGACGACGGGGTGACGAGCATCAGCTGCTCCCCCGTCTCGCGGATGTGGCGCACGGCGCGCGCCACGATGACCAGGGAGGCGAAGGTCTTGGTGGTGCGGGTGGCCGGGTTGCGCATGAGGTCGAGGAGGACGAGCCGCACGCCGTGGTGCGTGCCGAGGGCGGCCGAGGCGAGCCCGGAGACGGAGAGGAACTCCCTTACGGAGTCGTCGAGTTGTGGCAGTCGCTGCTCCGGCGTGCCGTCGCCCGCCGTGCCGTGCTCGCGGACGTGGTCGAGCGCCGACTGGATCCGGTCGTAGTACCGCGCGATCGCATTGTCCAGAACAGCTCGCCTGCGTGGCACCATGGGCCCGCTTCCGTCCTTCCGGCAGGCTCGGTTTCACCGAGATCAGCCGTCCCCCGAGGGCGTGCGGTCGTCGAGTTTATCTCCGGAATATCCGGTTCCTGGAGATATTTACCGGCCACCTTGCGCGGCCCTCCGGCGACGGTATTCGGATCAGTGATCCCCTTGCCCCGCCGCACACTTGGCGACGTGAGCAGCCCCTCTCTCCGCTCCCTGCGGCCGGCGGTCCCCACGGGTCCGCCGTCGCTGCTGCGGGACCGCAACTTCGTCCTCCTCTCCTGGGCCCGCACCGTCTCGGTGCTGGGCAACGGCTTCGCGCGCGTGGCCCTGTCCTTCGCCGTCCTGGGGCTGCCCGGGACCACACCCGGCGAACTGTCCCTGGTCCTGGCCTGCCAGGCACTCCCCCAGCTGCTGTTCGTCCTCGTGGGCGGGGTGATCGCCGACCGGGTCCCCCGGGTCCGGCTGCTGGCCGCCGCCGAGTCGACCGGGGCCGCCGCCTACACCGGGCTCGCGGCGATGACGCTCACGGGACACGCGCCCCTGGCCGCGCTCGCCGGGCTGGCCACGGTGGCGGGGCTGGCGACCGCGCTGTTCGCCCCGGCGATGACGGCCGTGGTCCCCGAGATCGTGCCCGCGGACCGGCTGACGGAGGCGAACGCGCTGCTGCGCATGGGAATGAACACGGCCATGCTGCTGGGCCTGGCGCTGTCGGGCGTGGTGGTCTCCCTGGTGGGCGCGGGGTGGGCACTGGCCGTGGACGCGGCGTCGTTCCTCGCCGGGGCCGGCCTGATAGCGGGCATCCGGGTGCGCACACCGCGCCCGTTGCGGACGGGCGGGGGCTCGGGGTGGCGCGATATGCGGGACGGCTGGCGGGAGTTCGCGTCACGCCAGTGGCTGTGGGTGGTGGTGCTCCAGTACACGTTCGTCGTGGCGGCGGTGAGCGCGGAGACCGGCGTGCTCGGCCCCCTGGTGAGCGAACACGGCCCGGGCGGGGCCCGCGCCTGGTCCGCGGTGGTGGCGGCCCAGGCGGTGGGCACGATCGCGGGGGCGGCCCTGGCGGCACGGCTGCGCCCGCGCCGCCCGATGCTCGTCGCGGTACTGGCCACCTTCCCGGCGGCGGCACCGATGCTGCTGCTGGGCCTGCATGCACCCCTCTGGCCGACCGTCGTGGTGGCCTTCCTCGCCGGGGTGTCGGGGGACGTCTTCGGGGTGCTGTGGGCGACGACCCTCCAACGCGAGGTGCCTGCGGCGGCCCTGTCGCGGGTGAGCTCCTACGACTGGTTCGGCTCACTGGCGTTCGCGCCGGTGGGGCTCTACGCGGCCGGTCCGCTCGCCGCGGCGGCCGGGGCGGATGTGGCCCTGCTGGGGTGCGCGGACGTGGTCGTCCTGGCGACGACGGCGGCACTGCTGGCGCCGGGGGTACGGCGACTGGGGGCGGGCCGGGCCGGGCCGCCGTCTCAGGGATCCCCGAGCAACGCGTCCAGCCGGCCGACCACTTGACGCAGCTCGCGGGCGTTGCGGGGCGACATGGCCTGCATCACCGCGGCGAGCAGTTCGCGGGCGTGGTGCGGGTTGCCGCAGCAGAGCCAGTGCGGGTCGTCTTCGTCCTCGTCGGCCCACAACTGGCGCTCGGTCCGGCGGGTGTGCTCCTTCCACAGGCGCACGGCGGCAGCGGTGTCCCCGGGGGACAGATAGCTCCTGCTGCGTTCCAGACGGGCGATCGCGGCGAGGGCCCGCGAAGAAAGCCCGTCGATGACGGGCTTCGCGCTCTGCGACCGAGGCCGGTGCGGGAGACCGGCCCGGATGCGCGCCGGCCGGCTACGCGGCATGTGCCTTTCGGTTCGTCGTCATGCCGTGGATCGTGCCAGGGCCCGGTCAAGAAGGCGATCGGGTTTCCCACCCGCCCGGTCGGGCGCCGTCGATGCGGTCGAGCAACGCCCGGGCCTCGGTGGTGCGGTGGCGGTCCGGGCCCAGGGCGGTCGGGCAGGCATCGTGGGCGGCTGCGGCCCTGGCAGGGGTCACCGCCCCAACGCGCTGCCGGCCCAGCCCTGTTCCAGCAGGGCGAACAGTTCGTGCACGGTCCCGGCCGGGTCCGGGCTCTCGCGGGCGATGCCGGGGGCTTCGAGGGCGAAGTGGGCCAGGCCGGTGACGGCGGGGGCGTCCGGGTCGAGGCCGGTGGCCTCGGCGAGGGCGGCGGCCAGTGCCTTCTCGTGACGGGACCACATGCGCCGGGCGTAGTCCCGCAGGGCGGGGGTGGATTCGATGAGGACGAAAAAGGGGTCGTCGAGCCGTACGGAGGCATGGGTGTTCGCGATGTGGTCGCGCAGGGCATGCAGCACGGACCGGTCCGGCTCCCGGTCGCGGACGGCGGCGACCAGGCCGCTCTCGATGTCCTCGTCCAGATCGAAGACGAGGGCTTCCTTACTGGGGAAGTGCTTGAACAGGGTGCTCAGCGAGACGTCGGCCGCCTCCGCGATCTCCCGCACGCCGACGTCGTCGAAGCCGCGCTCGGTGAACAGCCGCAGGGCGGCATCCGCCAAGGCCTGCCTGGTACGCGCCTTCTTGCGCTCGCGGCGCCCTGTCGTCGTCTCGGCCATGCCCTCACCCTACCCTCTGGGGCAGATTCGCTCGTAAAACGAATCGACTTCGAAGTCGGAGCCGTTGTACTTTTGG
The DNA here is from genome assembly GCF_013030945.1 of Streptomyces morookaense. Taxonomy (GTDB): domain Bacteria; phylum Actinomycetota; class Actinomycetes; order Streptomycetales; family Streptomycetaceae; genus Streptomyces; species Streptomyces morookaensis. The sequence continues at coordinate 138,681 of NZ_JABBXF010000016.1, forward strand.
AGCTGCTGGCCTTCCTACTCCGTGGAACGGAGCGATTCCCCATGTCCACCACCCCTCGCATCGCCATCGTCGGCGCCGGCCCCGGCGGCCTCGTCTGCGCGCGCGTCCTGCAGCAGCACGGCGTGCCCGTCACGGTCTTCGAGCGCGACACCGACCCGGACTCCCGCTCGCAGGGCGGCTCCCTCGACATCCACGACGACACCGGCCAGGTCGCACTGCGCGCAGCCGGTCTGTTCGAGCAGTTCCTCGCCCTGTCCCGGCCCGAGGGCCAGGAGTGGCGCATGTACGACCGTCACGCCGCCCTCATACGTCACGACAAGGCCGACGACGGCGATCTGAGCAGGCCCGAGATCGACCGCGGGCAGCTGCGTGCCCTCCTGCTGGACTCCCTCGCACCGGGCACCGTCCGCTGGGGCCGGCCCGTGGAGTCCGTCACCCCGCTCCCCGACGGCACCGCCCGGCTGCACCACCAGGACGGCACCGCCGAGGAGTTCGACCTCGTCGTCGGTGCCGACGGCGCCTGGTCCCGGGTGCGCCCCGCGCTCTCCGCCGCCCGGCCCGCCTACACCGGCGTCACGATGGTGGAGGCCCTCTACGACGACGTCGACCACCGGCACCCGGGGATCGCCCGCCTGGTCGGACGCGGCACCATGTCGGCCAAGGCGGGCAGCCGCACCATTTTCCTGCAGCGCAACAGCAACGGGCATGTCCGCGCCTACGCCTCCTTCCGCGGCCCCGAGGACTGGCACGCCGGCCTCGACCTCGCGGACACCGAAGCCGTACGCGCCCGCCTGCTCGGCCTGTTCGAGGGCTGGGACGAGAGCCTGCTGGACATCCTGCGCAACAACGAGGGCGGGTTCGTCAACCGGCCCCAGTTCGTCCTTCCCGTCCCCCATACGTGGCAGCGCGTCCCCGGCGTCACCCTGCTCGGCGACGCCGCCCATCTGATGCCGCCCGCCGGCGTGGGCGCCAACCTCGCCCTGCTCGACGGCGCCGAACTCGCCCAGGCCGTCGTCGGGCATGCCACCGTCGACGAGGCACTCCACGCCTACGAGAGCGTGATGCTGCCCCGCGGCGCCGACAACGCCGAGTTCGCCCAGCAGATGCTCGCCACCCTGCTGCCCGAGACGGATTCCGACGACGCCCTCTTCCCCGACGACCTCTGGCCGGACGCCACGGACGCCGACCCGGACCCTGCTCCGGCCGGTTGAACCCGGTCAGGCAAGCGCGGCCTCATCCGGCGCAGAGGACGGTCCGGCCCCCTCTCCCTCCAAGGAGGACGCGAGTTGGGTGCGCCGCGTCACCCCGAGCTTCCGGTAGGCGTTGGTGAGGTGGGTCTCCACGGTGCGGCGGGCCAGATGGAGCGCCGCACCGATCTCGGCGTTCGTCCGGCCGCGGGCCGCCAGTTCGACGATGCGCCGCTCGGCCCGGGTGAGTGCGGCGCTGCCCGTCGTGACATGGCCGATCCGGCGGGCGCCCCCGGCCCGCAGGGCGTTCTCGGCGGCACCGGCCAGGCGCCCGGCGGCGGAGTCGGGGCCGAGGAGCTGCAGCGCCAGCGCGTGGGCCTCGTGCAGGTCGCTGCGGCCCTTGCGGCCGTTCCCGGTGGCGATCCGTGCGTGTCCCAGGTCGAGCAGGGCCTCGATGAGTTCCACGGGCGCGGGTGCCTGTCTCAGCGCATCCACGGCCTCGTTCAGCGACTCGAGGCCCCGGCGGCCGCCCACGGCTGCGGCGCGGGCCCGCAGCGCCCGGCCGATCGTGCGGGGAGTGCCCCAGGCCCGCGCGTGCCGCAGCTCCGCCTCGGCCAGCTCCAGCGCCTGTTCCGGCCGGCCGAGTCCGACCAGGGCGTGGGCCGCGCCGGACCGCCAGGGGGTGATCACGGGGCTGACGACGTCGCGGGCCTCCTGGCCCCGGCCGCAGGCGAGGTGATGGTCGAGCGCTTCCTGCCACCTGCCCTCGGCGGCGTGCAGGAGGCCCCGGACATAGCGCAGTTCGTCCCACTTCCATGAACTGCCCGTGCGCTCCTCGCACTTCTCGTCGACGGTGTCCAGCAGGCGCCAGGCCCGGGCACGATGACCGAGCTCGTAGCGGGCGAGCGCCACCACGGATATCAGGTGGGGCATGCGGATGCCCTGGCCGGTGCAGGCGTCGAGGAGCGGGGTGTTCTCGTCGACCACGCGCCGGAAGTCACCTGCCCACAGGGCGGCTTCGGCCCGGACGCCGACCAGGGACTGCCGGCCGACGTCCGTCAGGTCCGGGAGCAGGGGCGGCGCCGGGAGGGACTCGTCGGCGAGCGCGCGTGCCTCGTCCAGCCGGTCGGCCCATTGCAGCAGCGTGGCCGCGGTGCCCAGCCAGCCGGTCCGGATCCGGGGGTCCACCGTCGCCTTCAGCCGCGGCAGGACACGGCCGAGGGCCTCGGCCGCCGACAGCCTGCCGGTCCCGGCCTCGTACTCGGTGACCAGGCCGCAGGCGAGCGGCTCGATGCCGGCCGGAGCCGTCGCCGCCAACTCCCGCATACGGGCGACGGCGTTGCGCCAGGCGACCGCGTCGTGCGAGGCCATCATGGCGGCGGTGGTCTGCAGGACGCGCACGAGCTCGTCGTCCTCCACGGCGCTGCCCGCCTCGCGCATGACGTGCATGGCCGTGTCGGTGCGGCCCCGGGCGACGAGCGCCGCGCCGAGGGCGGGCGCGACGGCGGCACGGTCGCGGTGGTCGTCGTGCAGCTCCAGCACCGAGCGCAGTCTGCGGATGCCGGCGTCGGCGCTGCGGGGCAGTTCGAGGGCGCCGAGGCGCAGGGCGAGCGCGGCGCGGCGGCCGGGGGCGAGCGGAGCGGTGAGGGCGTGCCGGAGGAGGGCGGCGGCCTCGTCGATGCGTCCGTCGCGTGCGGCGTCCTCGGCCGCGTCCTCCAAGGACTGCGTCATCCACTCCTCGCCGGGCCGGTCGATGTGGAGCAGCTGTGCGGCGACGGTCGCCGCGGGTGCGCCGTGCTCGTCGAGCAGGCGGGCGAACCTGCCGCGCAGCTCGCCCAGTTCGTCCGGATCCGTTGCCGCGAGCACGGCTGCGCGCGCCAGCCGGTGGGAGAGGAGACGGCCGTGGCTGGACGTGCCGACGGGCAGGGCACGCTGGTTCGGACCGAGGCCGGCGGCCTCGCGGAGCAGTGCTTTGCGGGGCACTGCGGGGCCGCCCCAGGCGATGGCGAGAGCCACGGCGACGCGGCGCGACGCCGGGGTGACCCGGGACCGTAACCACTGGGCGATCGCGTCGCGGTAGCGGCTTCCGGCCAGGTCGGAGAGCCGGTTCGGGAGGGGTCCCTCGGCGAGGTCGGCGAGGAGGGCGTGCACCAGGGCGGGATTGCCGGCACATGCCCGGACGCACAACTCGGCCCCGGCGGCGCCGTGTCCGTGGACGGGGGGAAGGGAGGCGGCCACGAGACGGACGACGGCCGACGGGCCGAGCGGGCGGAGCGTCAGGACCGTGCCCGTCGTGCCGGACCGCACGGTGGCGCCCTCCTCCTGGCACTCGGTGACCACCAGCAGCACGGGCAACCCCGCCAGCCGGCGCCCCAGATAGCCGATCCAGCGGCGCGACACCGCATCGGCGTGGTGCAGATCGTCGACCGCCATGAGCACGGGCTGCCGGGCGGCGATCCGGGCCAGACCGGTCACGAGCCGGTGGAACGTCCGTTGTTCCTCGGCAGTCGGCAGCTCCGCGAAGGGAATCCGGAGCTCGGGGAAGAGCTGGCGGAGGAGCGCGAAAGGGAACGCCGATTCATCGGGCGAGCAGCGTGCATGGACGACGCGCATCCCGCCGGCTCCGGCCTCGCGCCGTATCACTTCTTCCAGCAGGGCGGTGCGCCCCAGGCCCGTCGTCGCACCGAACAACAGCCAACGGCCGTTCCCGGACCGCGCGGAATTCCCGGCTCTCGCCGCTTCCGCCAATGCTTCGTCGCGTTCAAGAAGCACGTTTCCCACGCGCGGTCCTCCCTCTTGGTATGTGATCACATCCTTGCAGGGGGAATGCGATTCCCGCCAAGGGAGCGCCGGGCGGGCGCTCCCACGGGCGGACATCCTCAGGACACGGTGCCGCACTTGTTCGCCGCGAGGCCGGCGTTGAGCGCCCGCTTGAGTGCGGCGACCTTCTGCGGGGAGAGGTCCTTGTTGGGGATGTCCAGCGTGATCTGCGTGTTCGCCGTTCCCCTCTTCCTCGGCAGCATGGACACCGTGACGCTGTCGGGTATCACGGACGGCCCTGCGGGGTAACGCGCCAGGGCCGAGTAGTTGGTGACCTGCATGCCGGGGACCTTCAGGCATTTCTTCGCGCCGTTCTCGAACATCTTGTAGATGCCGATGTTGACCGAGTGCCGCAACGGCACGAGGTTGATGCGCTTGCTGACGCCCTTCAGCGAACTGGCTATCAGATGGCCGCCGTCATAGCCCTTGCCGCCCATGTTCCCCACCGTCGTCTCGCACGCGCTGCGCGGGGACCTGCCGGCGGACAGAATACCGGCACGTGCCCAATCGGGGCGCCCCTGGGCGTCGATGTGGAAGGTCCACGTCGAGCGGACGGTCTGGCCCCTGTAGGCCGCCAGATATTGGTCGCAGGGGTAATCCGCGCGTAATCCGGCTGTAGACGGCATCGGTGTCGCCGGTGCGGTGGGGCCGGTTGGTGCGGCCGGGGCTGCGGCGGCCGGTGCTGCGGCAGCGGCCGGGGCTGCGAGCACACCTGCGGTCACGGCGCCCGCCAGCCCGGCGGCGGCCCAGAGGCGGAGGTGCACGGGCGAGATGGATCGTGCGGTCATGAAACGTTTCCTCTCTCGTGGTCGGAGCGACTGCGGAGCAGTGCACCACCCTCGGATCAACAGACGATTGACATCGCAGGTCAAGGGTGTGAGAGGCGCGGGGCGCAACCGCAGCGCGTCCCGGCACGCGAGTGCTGTTACCGATCAGACCGGATCAGACCGGATCAGACCGCCTCGTCGCCGTCTCCGTCGCCGGCCGACCGTGCCGCCCCGCCCAGCAACGCCCGGACGAGGCCCAGGAGTTCGCCGGGATCCGCGGCGGCGAGCTCCGTGAGCGCGCCGGCGTGGCGGGCGAGGACGATGCCGGTGAGCGCCGCCACCGCGAGCTCCGCCCGCAACTGCGCCCCGGGGACGCCGTCCCGGACGAAGTGCTCGCTCAGCGGGTCGACCAGCCGCTCGTACAGCTGGGTACGGGCGGCCTCCTGGACGACGGGGTCGCTGTACGGCACCACGGTGGCCCGGGTCACGGGGCCCGGACCGTGGTCGGTGATCCGGCGCAGGAAGCCGAGCAGCCGCTCCTCGTCGAGCAGGTCGGCGGGGATCTCCCGGTCGGACATGGCGCGCAGCGTCGCGAGGTAGAGCTGCGGCTTGCCGCCGAAGTAGCGGGCGATCAACGCCGGGTCGGCGCCCGCCCGTTCCCCGATCTCGCGGGTCGTGGTGCGGTCGAAGCCGCGCTCGGCGAACAGCTCCTGTGCGGCGTCGAGCAGCCGCTCGCGGGTGCGGCCGGCGTCGCGGCGGCGCTGCGGGGCGGCGGCCGGCGGCGTCTTCCGGCTCCCGGACGGTGCCTGCTGCTCGGGGCTCATGGGGACCTCCGGTCGTCGGGTGCGCACCGCGCCGGGGCGGCCGCGGGCGCGGGGGTGTCGTTGTGCGGTGCCGCACCGACGGCGCTCTTCTCGCCCGTCGCCACATGCACCGTTGCGGCTCGGGAGCGCGCGGGCAGGACGACGGTGACCACGATGGTGACCAGCCACACGGCGCATCCCAGCAGCGCGGCGGCCTGGTAGCCGTCGGCGGACGGCAGCGTCCGGCCCGCGGGGGTGTGCGCCTCCAGGACGGTCGCGCTCAGCGCGCTGCCCGCGGAGTATCCGACGCAGCGCAGGACCTGGTTGAAGCTGATGGCGCTGCCCGTCTCGTGCGCCGGGACCGCGCTGACGACGAGGCCGGGCATGGCCGCGAACGTACAGCCCACGCCGAGTCCGGCGATGCCCATCGCGAGGAACAGCTCCCAGAGGCTGTCGCGCGCGAAGCCGAAGACGGCCATCGCGAGCAGGGACACCGTGCAGCCCACCGGCAGCACGGCATGGGTGGACACGCGCCGCGCCAGGACGCCGGCCAGTTTGCTGGAGACGACGCTGGCGGCCGAGAACGGCAGCAGGATCAGGCCGGTGACGACGACGGACGCGCCGAAGCCGTAACCCGTCGCGGCCGGGGTCTGCGCGTAGCGGGTCACCAGGGATATGAGGACGTACATGCCCAGGCCCGCGATCACGGCCGTCACATCGGCGGTGAGGACCACCGGGTGCCGGACCAGCCGCAGGTCCACCAGCGGGTGCGGGGTGCGCAGTTCGTGCACCGTCCACCACAGCAGCAGGACCACCGACGCGCCGACCAGTCCGAGCAGGCGGGCCGAGACCCAGCCCCAGGACTCCCCCTCGCCGAGGACGAGCAGCACTCCGGCGAGCGCGACACCGAGCAGCACCGCGCCGAACACGTCCAGCGGCTGCGGTGTCAGGTGCCGCGTGGGCGGCAGGACGACCGCGGCGGCGCCCAGTGCGACGGCGCTGACGACGGCCGCGAGCCAGAACCCGGCGTGGAGGCCGAAGAGTTGGGTGAGCAGGCCGGTGACCGGGTAGCCGAGGCCGACTCCGGCGACCAGGGTGATCGACAGCACTCCGACCGTCGACCGCGACCGCTCGGCGGGCAGGCTCTCGCGCGCGGTGGCGATGGCCAGCGGTATCAGCCCGAGCCCCACGCCCTGCAGGGCCCGCCCGGTGAGCAGCGCCCCGAAACCCAGCGGCAGGGCCGCCAGCACGCTGCCGGCCAGCACGACGCCCACCGCGCCGAGGATCACGGCCCGGCGCCGGGGCCCGTCGCCGAGGCGCCCCATGGTCGGGGTCGCGACGGCACCGACGAGCAGCGCGATGGTCAGCGACCATTGCGCGGTGGCCGGCGAGACGTGGTCGACGACGGCGATGCGCGGCACCAGCGGCGCGCCGAGACTGCTGACCATGGCCACGACCATGCCCAGATAGACGAGTACGGGCACGAGCGCCCGCTGCCGCCATGTGAAGGGGGGCGTCGTCGCCCCCCGCTGTTCCCCGGATCCGGACCCGGACTCCACGGTTGCCCCCAGTTCATGTCATCGAGCGATGTCATCGCATGATGACATAGGAGCGGGGCGACCCATACCCCGACCACCCTTGATAAAAATGAAGACATGCGTGACGCCTTCGGAGCGGAATTCGATGTTCCCCAGGGGTACTTGAACACGCCGAGCATCGGCATTCCGCCGGGCGTGGCCGCCGATGCGGTGGCGGCCGGGGTGGACCGGTGGCGGCGCGGGGCCGATACGCCGGACGACTTCGACGAGGCGGTGGCCTTGTCGCGGCAGGGCTACGCCGACCTCATCGGTGTCCCGATCGGGCGCGTGGCCGTGGGCACGGCCGTGTCCCAGCTGCTGGCCCCGGTGGCGGCGGGTCTGCCCGACGGGGCCAAGGTGCTGGTGGCCGAAGGGGAGTTCACCAGCACCACCTTCCCGTTCGCGGCCCAGGCGCACCGCGGCGTCACGGTGACCGAGGTGCACCTGGCCGAGCTGCCGGCAGCGCTCCCCGGCCACGATGTGGCCGCCGTGAGCGTCGTGCAGTCCGCGGACGGCGCACGCGTGGACCTCGACGCGCTGCGCGAGGCGCGTGAACGCAGCGGCGTTCCGGTGGTGTTGGACGTCACGCAGGCCGCCGGCTGGACGCCGCTCCGGCTGGACTGGGCGGACTGGGTCGTCGCCGCCGGGTACAAGTGGCTGCTGTCCCCGCGCGGGGCCGCCTGGATGGCGGTGCACCCACGGGCGCTCGAGCGCGTCATTCCGGTCAACGCCGGCTGGTACGCGGGCGAAGAGCCCATGCAGACCGTCTACGGCATGCCCCTGCGCCTGGCGAAGGGATCACGCCGCCTGGACCTCGCCCCGGTCTGGCTCGCCCACCTGGGCGCGGCCGCCGCACTCCCCTACCTGGCCTCGCTGGACCTGGCCGCCGTCCACTCCCACTGCGCGGCCCTGGCCGACACGCTCCTCACCCGGCTCGGCCTGCCCGCGCGGGGCAGCGCGATCGTGGCCCTGGACGCCGATGCGGACGGGCTGGCGGCCGCGGGGGTGACCGCGAGCACACGGGCGGGCAAGGCGCGGCTGGGGTTCCACCTCTACAACACCGTCGACGACGTGGAGCGGGTGCTGGACGCACTCCGGCCGCGCCGCACGCGCCCCTGTCGGTGATCCATCACAGCCCGCTCCCCCGAGCCGGGCAGACAGCACAGCTCATCGGCGAGCAGCTCGCCGATGTACCGCTGCGACCGAGCCGAGCAGCCGGGGACGGAATTCCCTACGTGCCGCAGTGGGAAGAACTTCCCCCGGATTCGGCGGACTTGCTGCTCGACTGCGTGCACCGTTTCCCGGCGGAAGAACTCGAACACGGCCCCCGCCTTGGCGGACGAGGCCTTGGACTTGTTCACCGGCCCCGTGGAGGGAAGCGACGAGCTGCGGCAGCTGTGCGTTTGACAAGCGACCTTGCGCGTGTTGCGGCGATGCCCGGCGTATAGATCACGGGGCGACGTCGAGCCGCTCCGCCGGAAGGGACGGCTCCGCGGGCGCAATGCGGGCGATCGAGTTCGGAGGCGCAGACCGAGTCATGCTCCCGATTCGCACACTCGGTCACGGTGCGGTCTCATGCGTACCGGCCCGGTAACCGGCAATCCGATCGGACCCGTTCGGCAAAATCAACGCGCCATGCTCGCTCCCTCGAACCACGTTCACAGGAGGACGACCGCCATGCCCATCAGAATGCGCATCGCCACGGCCGGCCTGGTCACGGCCGGACTGCTGCTGACCTCGACCATCACGGCAACAACCGCCCAGGCGGCAAGCTGCGCCCACCACACCACCGGTGTCTGCAAGGCCAACAGTCGGCACCCCCGCGGAGCCACCGCCCAGTGCAAGGACAAGACGTACTCGTACAGCGCACGCTTCAGCGGAACCTGCTCCCATCACCGGGGAGTTCGCTACTGGTACAAGTAACCGCGCAAGCGTGGTCGACGCTGACGTCTGTGGAAGAATCCGCGGGTTTCGGCGTGGGCGGTGCGGTTCGACGCCCGGCCGGGAGACGCGGGTCACATTCGTGCGTGTCACAGGGAATCGGGCTGTCTCGTCCCAGAGGGTGTAGCCACTGACGAGCACCGAGGAGCAACACCATGGACGCGCGGCTGAACTTCTTCGCCGGCCCGACCGTCGGCAAGGCCCTGAAGCACATCATGGCGGCGGGCAAGGTGATCAAGGACTCGCCACTGCCGGCCGCGACGCAGGAGCTGGTGGCGCTGCGCGTGAGCCAGATCAACGGCTGCGCCGTCTGCCTCGACATGCACACCAAGGAGGCCGCAGCTGCCGGTGAGACCTCGGTGCGGTTGAACCTGGTGGCGGCGTGGCGGGAGGCCACGGTCTACACCGAGGCCGAGCGCGCCGCGCTGGAGCTGGCCGAGCAGACGACCCGGATGACGGACGGGGCCGCGATCCGGGTCACCGACGAGGTGTGGGCGAATGCCGCCAAGCACTTCGACGAGGAGCAGCTCACCGCCCTGGTGCTCCACATCTCCTTCATGAACATGGCGAACCGGATGAACGCCGTCACCCAGCAGCCGGCCGGTGACTACGTACCCGGACAGTTTCACTGAACGACGTCAGCAAACGGCTCGGGTCCCGCTGCGGGCCCCGAGCTGGTAGGCGTTGCCCTGGCCTGCCGGCCTCCCTGATGATCATCAGAAGGTACCTGTCCGGCGCGCGCGGCCGGGTGGGAGGGGTTCAGGGGGAGGGGATTCGGCGTGAGCAAGGTCGAGGAGTTCGAGGAGCTGCGGCCGCTGCTGTTTTCGATCGCCTATCGGATTCTGAGCAGTGTGGGTGAGGCCGAGGACGCGGTGCAGGAGACGTGGCTGCGCTTCGACGCCTCGGCGACCGAGCCCACGTCGACCAAGGCCTTTCTGTCGGCCACGGTGACGCGGATCTCGATCGACGTGCTGCGCTCCGCGCGGGTCCGGCGCGAGGAGTACGTGGGCCCGTGGTTCCCCGAGCCGCTGCTGAGCGATCCGTACCAGAATCCGGCGCGGTCGGCAGAGCTGGCCGACTCGGTGTCGGTGGCGGCGCTGCTGCTGCTGGAGCGGCTCAGCCCGCTGGAGCGGGCGGTGTTCGTGATGCGGGAGGTGTTCGCCTTCGGATTCGACGAGATCGCCGCGGCGGTGGGGCGTTCGGAGGCGGCATGCCGGCAGCTGCTCGTGCGCGCGCGGCGGCACATGGAGGCCGGGCGGCCACGGTTCGAGGCGGATCGGCAGGAGCGGCAGGAGCTGGCCACGCGGTTCTTCGACGCGCTGAAGGACGGCGACGTGGGCGGGCTGCAGGAACTGCTGGCCACCGACGTGCAGTTCGTCGGTGACGGCGGCGGCAAGGCCCCGCAACTGGCCAAGGCCCTCGTGGGCGCGGAGAACGTGGCCCGGGTACTGGGCACGGTCTTCCCCTGGCTCATCCGGATCGACGTGACGTACGAGCCGCACGAGGTGAACGGCCAGCCCGGCGCGATCTTCCGCGACCGGGACGGCAAGGTGCTCCACACCCTGGCCCTCGATGTGCTCGACGGGCAGATCCAGACCATCCGCGCCGTCATCAATCCCGACAAGCTCGGCCACATCGGCCCGGTTGCCGACGCCTGGGCCGTCGACCGCGAGCTGAAGCAGGCCCGGCGGCGCTCGAACTGACCCCGGGAGCGGGAGCGGGCCGACCTCTCATCGGCACCCGCAGGGCGGCCTCGGCCGGTGAAGGGCCGTCGCCGGCCGGCGTCAACCACACATCGTGCGAGGCCACTTCGGCGGCCCGCACGTCCGCTACGTGAGCCTCCAGCCGTTCAGGTGCACAGGACGCCGAGTGCGGCCCGACCACATATGTCGGGCCGCATGTCGTGGCCTTCGACGGCCGGTCTTCGGAACGGTGCCGTTCAGGAGCAGGCGACAAGGTCGCAGTCGAACCTCACCGCCAGTGCGGCAGGGGCTCCGTCAGGCTTGCTCCACGCCGTCCCCCTACCGGTTCCCGGATCGGCCGCCACCGCGGCGATTTCCGTCGTGTTGCACTTGTCGTCCTGGAACAAGTGGGCTTTTTGATTGGTCGCGTTGGTGACCCTGACGACCGCATAGGGGAATTTGATGCACTTCCCCGAGGGCGGGTTGAGCATCTCTCCCGTTCTGCTGACCGAGTTCTCGTAGATGAAGTGGCCGTTGGCCGCGTATGCCGGGGCTCCGCCCGACGTGGCGGTGAACAACGCTGCCACAGGCAGTGCGAACAGAACGCTCATGCGGCGCCTCACGGAGTCCTCCCTTCTCACCGCGCTCACGTGTGCGTGATCTCGATTTCGGTGTGGCAGTTCGGGCTGGGGTCGATGTCTCCGGTGTGGAGAACCTCGCGGTTGCCGATGAAGGCGCTGGCCGCGAACTTCCGGACGTCGGAACAGGAACCGAGGTCGAAGCTCGCGGTGGCTCCTGACACCACGTGGCGCTGGTTTTGCAGCCGGATGACCGGGTCGCTGAAACGCGCGACGGCGAGATCGACCTCGTCCAGGCCGAAACCCGAGTGGTTGACGACATCCACCCTGTAGTTCTGCGCTGCTTCGGCCTGGTGGGCAGCCGAAGCCTGCGGGGCCGTTGCGACCGCCGCGGCGAGTGCCAGCGCGGCGGCGCAAACCGCCTCGGCCGCGCGCCTCATCGGGCGTTCCGGTGCATCGCGAGTGCGCCCGTGTCCCGGATGGTGACGATGTCGTCGCAGCCGACGGGATCGGCGTCGACGTCGCCGGTGGTGAACTTGCGTTCCCCGCCCACGAGACCGCTCACCGCGTACTGCTTGACGTCGGAGCACGGGCCGAGGTCGAAGATGACCACACTGGAGGCCGGCACATTGAACTGGTGGAGGATCTGAGTGACGGGTGTGCTGTTGCGCGTGAAGGCCAGGGCGATCTCGTCGAAGGCCTGGCTGGAGAAGTTGTCCACCTCGACCTGGTAGTTCTTCTCCTGGCGCATCGCCGCGCTCCGGGCCGTCGTCGACGCCGCTCTCGCCTCGGCCGCGTGCCCGGAAGCCTGGGTCGCCGTCAATACCGCGAGGCAGGCCACCATCACGGGCGCCGTCCGCTTGAAGGATGAAAAGCGCATGTCTTCCCCCCTTAAGAAGTAGATAGGGCTCCATAAGCCCCTCCACGACATGTAGTCACGCTATCGCTGGACATATCGGCGGACTAAGTACCCGATCGGGTGAATGGCCGGCAACCGGGACCCGCGGCACCGGGCGGGGTGAGTGCTCCGAAGCGGAACGCCTACCCTGGTGCGCGCCACGTCGCGACGCGACGAGGGCTGGGACGAGGGCGAGGAACGGAGCATGCGGTGACAGCGGGGGAGGCCAACGGCGGGGAGCTGGTCGGGCAGGTGCTCGGTGGGCGTTACCGGGTGACCGCGACGATCGGGCGCGGCGGTATGGGTGTGGTCGCCCGGGCGGTGGACGAGCTGCTCAACCGCGAAGTCGCCGTCAAGGTGCTGCGGGCCTACACCGACGCCTCCGCGCCCGAACTGGCCGATCTGCGGGCCCGCATGCAGCGGGAGGCGCAGGCCGCTGCCCGGATCCGGCACAGCGGTGTGGTCACCGTGCACGACGTGGCCGAGGAACAGGGCCTGCCGGTCATCGTGATGGAGCTCGTCGACGGCCCCTCGCTCGACGACGTGCTCGCCGAGCGCGGCACGCTGGAGCCGCACGAGGCCGCGGCCATCGGCGCGAAGCTGATGGACGCGCTCGACGCCGCGCACCGGGCCGGTGTGCTGCACCGGGACGTCAAGCCCGGCAACGTGCTGCTGGAGCGCGGCGGCAGGGTCGTGCTGACCGATTTCGGCATCGCCGCCATGGACGCCTCCGGCGACGACGACGCCATGGCCAAGCTGACGCGCAGCGGCGAGATCGTCGGCTCCCTCGACTACCTGCCGCCGGAGCGGGCGCGGGGCAGGGAGCCCGGTCCCGCGTCCGACATCTGGTCGCTCGGCATGACGCTGTACGCGGCCGTGGAGGGCGCTTCGCCGTTCCGCCGCACGTCCGTGTGGTCCACGCTGACGGCGATCGTCCAGGAGCCGCTGCCCGAGCCCCGCCGGGCCGGGCCGCTCGCGCCGGTGCTGCAGGCGCTGACGGCGAAGGAGCCGGAGCAGCGGCCCACCGCCGATCAGGCGCGGCGGATGCTGGAGGAGGTCGCTGCGGGCAGGGCGACGAGCCCTACCCCATCGGCCCCGGTCCCCGGCGTTCCCCGCACCCCCACCGCCCTCTCGACCCCCGCGCCCGCCCCCGGCTTCGGCCCCCCGCCCGCCGCGGACCCCGGACCCGCGGCCGCCGGCCGCAACCGGCGGCGCACCCGTGTCGTGATCGCGGCCTCGACCGCCGCCGTCGTGCTCGCCGGCGGCGGCGTCACCTACGCCCTGACGGGCGGGCACGACGGTTCCGGAGCCGACGCGCTGCACGCGGTGCGTCACGGAGGCGCGTCCCCCTCCCCCAGCGGCGGCCGGGCATCGGCCCCGCCGTCCGCCGCCCCTTCGCAGCAGCCCGGCCCGGCGGCGAGCAGCGCGGCCCCGTCCGCGTCGCCCTCGCAGAACGCGCAGAACACACAGAACCCGCAGACGGCGAAGCCGAGCCCGGTGTCGACGAGTTGCACCGGCTGGAGTCACGCGGACCCCAAGCCGGGCACCTACGGCTTCATGGCCGTCAGCAGCCACATACAGACCGGGCCGTACCAGATGTGTCCGTCCGTGACCCTGGCCAAATCCGGCACGAAGCTCTGGTACCACTGCTCCGTCGTCAACGCCTATGGCAATACGTGGACCTGGGTCCGCGTGGCCGGCACGAACACCTCGGGCTGGATGTCGGACGACAACCTCACACGCCAGAACGGGCCGTCTGCTCCGCCCTGCTGACAGGGACCGGCGGCACCAGCGAAACGGTCCGCTCCGGTGCGGGAACGCGGATGCCCTCGGCGCGGTAGCGCTGGTGCAGGCGCTTGATGAACTCGTGCTTGATGCGGTACTTGTCGCTGAACTCGCCCACACCGAGGATCACCGTGAAGCCGATCCGCGAGTCCCCGAAGGTGTGGAAGCGGACGGCCGGTTCATGGTCGGGGACGGCGCCGGTGACGTCCTTCATCACGCCTTCGGCGACCTCGATGGTGATGCGCTCGACCTCTTCGAGGTCGCTGTCGTAGGCGACGCCCACCTGAACGGTGACGGACAGCTTCTGCTCGGGCCGGCTGAAGTTGATCATATTCGTGCCGGCGAGCTTGCCGTTGGGGATGATGACGAGGTTCTTCGCCAGCTGCTCCACCACGGTGTTGCGCCAGTTGATGTCGACGACGTAGCCCTCTTCACCGCTGCTGAGGCGGATGTAGTCGCCGGGCTGGACGGTCTTCGACACGAGGATGTGCACTCCGGCGAAGAGGTTGGCCAGCGTGTCCTTCAACGCCAGTGCGATGGCCAGACCGCCCACACCCAGGGCGGTGAGCAGCGGGGCGATGGATATGCCGAGCGTCTGCAGGACGATGAGGAAGCCCATCGCCAGCACCGCGATCCGCGTGATGTTGACGAATATCGTGGCCGATCCCGCCACGCCCGAGCGGGACTGTGCCACGGAGTGCACCAGCCCGCCGACGACGCGGGCCACGGTGAGGGTCACCGTGAAGATCACGACGACTTCCAGCACCTGATTGACGGTGTGTCCGACGGCCCGGTTCAGCGGCAGAGCCGCAGCACCCGCCGCGACACCGGCCGCCACCGCGGCCCACGGCACGGACGTGCGCAGCAGGTCCACGATGATGTCGTCCCCGTTCCACCGCGTCCTGCGGGCCCGTTCGGCGAGCCAGCGCAGGATCACCCGCAGGACGAGCGCCGCGGCCAGCCCCGCGGCCACCGCGATGCCGGCGACGACGGCGTCGTGCAGCGTCAGGGTCCGGTTCACCGGCCTCCCCCTGCCCGTATGCCGCGCCGAGCGGAACGGCTGCCCGCCGCTCGGAGCCCGGGTCTGCAACCGCGGTCGTCGAGGTAATGGTGCGTCACTTCCACCTGCCTGTCCCAGAGATCACGATCGCGCCGGGCCACGGGGGCGGGCCGGCGCGCGGATGATCATCCTGCACCACGCCGGCCGGGGGTCGGGACGCAGGGGCCCTGCCGGCGGACGCAGCGCCGGCACCCCTCGTGATCGCCATGAACAGATCAAGGATTCCCCAGGATCCGCCCCTTCCCCTTGTTGACCGTCCACCGACAAAACTACGGTCTGCGCAACCCGCCCACCGGGTCGATCCGCCTCAGGAGGAAGCACCTTGAGCGACCGCATATCGGCACGCCACAGATCCCGTGCCCCCCGCCGCACCGTCCTCGCCGTCCTCGGAACCGCCGCGCTCGGCCTCTCCGGCCTGATGGCCTCGGCCCCGGCCGAGGCACAGGCCGCAACCGGTTCCTCGCACGGCGCCGCGTGGGTCCGCTCCTGCGCGCAGGCCACCACCCCGGGCGCCATGGCCTGCAACGCCCTGCGCGTGACCAACGCACGCCAGCACGTCAAGCCGCTCGGCGTCACCGCCGACGCCACTCCCTCCGGCTACGGTCCCGCCGACCTGCTCAGCGCCTACAACCTGCCGGCCGGCGGCGGCAGCGGGCAGACGATCGCCATCGTCGACGCCTACAACGACCCCAACGCCGAGTCGGACCTGGCCACCTACCGCAGCCAGTACGGGCTGCCCGCCTGCACCACGGCCAACGGGTGCTTCCGGAAGACCGACGAGCACGGCGGCACCAGCTACCCGCGCAACAGCACGGGCTGGGCCGGCGAGATCTCCCTCGACCTCGACATGGTCTCCGCGATCGCGCCCAACGCCCACATCATCCTCGTCGAGGCAAAGACCGCGAGCACGGCCGACCTGGGCACGGCGGTCAACACCGCCGTCCGGCTCGGCGCGCAGTACGTCTCCAACAGCTACGGCGGCCCGGAGTCGGCCTCGGACGCCTCCTACGACGAGAGCTACTACAACCACCCCGGCGTGGTCATCACCGCGTCCTCCGGGGACAGCGGCTACGGCGTCGAGTACCCGGCAGCCTCGCAGTACGTCACCGCAGTGGGCGGCACCTCCCTCAAGCGCGACTCCAGCAGCCGCGGCTGGAACGAGAGCGTCTGGAACACCAGCTCCACCGAGGGCACCGGCTCCGGCTGCTCGGCCTACGACACCAAGCCGGCCTGGCAGACGGACGGCGGCTGCGCACAGCGCACGGTCGCCGACGTCGCCGCCGTCGCCGACCCCGCCACCGGTGTCGCCGTGTACCAGACCTACGGCGGCTCCGGCTGGAGCGTCTACGGCGGCACCAGCGCCGCTTCGCCGATCATCGCGAGCGTGTACGCGGACGCCGGCACCCCGTCCGCCGGTTTGTACCCGTCCTCGTTCCCCTACGCGCACACGGGCTCGCTCAACGACGTGACCAGCGGCTCGACCACCACGTGCTCCCCCTCCTACCTGTGCACCGCCGGGCCCGGCTTCGACGGCCCGACCGGGCTGGGGACGCCCAACGGCCTGGCCGCCTTCACCGGTTGACACGACCGTGCCCGCCGTGCGGATTCGCACGGCGGGCCACCGCAAGCACTTCAGGAACGCCCCGCTCCCAGCGCCCCCTTGAGCGCCTTGTCGCGGTAGGCGCAGAACACCTTCGCCGGGTTCTTGTAGTGACTCCACGGCACGGCGCCCACATGGCCGTCCACCAGCCGGAACTGGATCAGGGCCGCCTCGTGGCGGCCTGCCTTGGTGAGGAAGTACGCGAGCAGGTGCCGGACTTCGGCCAGCCGCGGATGGTCGGGGCGGGCCGCCGCCACGTCGGCCAGGGCGGCGTCGACGAGAGCGGTGACCTCCGGCCAGCCGTAGGCCTCGGCGGGCGCCTTGTCGTCGTGGGTCTCGTACCAGTTGAGGAGCGGGAACATGGTGAGCAGGCTGCCGGGGGGCGCCGTTGCAGCGGCCCGGGCCGCGAAGTCGCGGGAGAGCTCTTCGGAGCCGTGCCACTTGGCGTACCAGTAATTGAGGGCGCGCCAGTGCGCCTCGTAGTGGTACGGGGCACGGGACGTGACCTCGGCCCACAGCTCGTGCAGGGCGTCGTGCGGGGCACCCAGGCCCATGTACAGCGGGATCTGCAGCAGGTACGGGGTGGGGTCCTCGGGACGGGCCAGGGACGCGGCCCGCTCGAAGTCCTCGCGGGCCTCGCGCAGGACGCGGTGGAAGCCCGCGAACTGCTCGGCGGTGGTGTCCTCGGCCCAGCGCCCGCCACGGATCTCCCAGGCGACCCACACCTTCGCGGTCGCATGGATCACGGCGGCGTCCGGGTCGTCGGGGTGCGCGGCCCGCCAGGCCTGCAGCCAGGTGTCGTCCTCGACCGCCCGTGCGGCCGCGGCTCCGACCAGGCAGGAGCGGCGCTCCCAGTCCGTGCCCGCGGCGGCGAGGGCCCGGGCGGCGGGCTCCCATGTGCCCTGGGCGAGGGCCGCGTTCATGGCGTCCGCCTCGGGGTCCGCGGCGGCCCGGTCCGTGTTCTGGCGCTCCGGCGGCAGCAGGTCCGCGCCGGCGACGGCCGCTTCGCGCGCGAGTTTCGCGGCGCGCCGCCGGTTCCGCAGCCAGAAGAAGAGCATGGCGGCGAGGACGAGGATGGGGAAAATTCTCACAGGTACGGTTTTCTACGGTTGTCGGGGATTTCGGATTCAGTCGGTGAGGAGCGTGCGCAGCGGCAGCGTGTCCGGGAGGTCCGCGACGGCACTCCGCACCGCCGCCGCCAGCGCGTCCGCCACGTCCACGTCCCCGGCCCCCGGCAGCACCAGCCGGGCGGGCGCGGACCAGGACAGCTCCCAGCGCGCCCCGGCCCGTTCCACCAGGGCCAGTTCCGCGAGCCGGGTCACGCCGGCCTCCAGTGCGGGCCGCAGGAACTCGCGCGCGGCCCGGCCCGTCGCCTGCGCCGCCTCCGGCGACTTGGGCAGGTGACCGGCGACCTGCCACAGCCGGCCGGCGTCGGCGGCGTCCAGCAGGGCGTTCAGGTCGTCCGCGGCAAGCCCTGCCGCCAGTCCGGCCTCCGAGATCGCCGAGCGCAGCGGCTGCGCGGCCTTCTGTACGAGCGTGTGGACGGCCCGGTGCGTCAACTCCGGCCATTCCACCCGCTCCAGGGCCAGCGCCTCCGGGGTGAGGACCGCGCCCTCCAGCTCCACCAGCACCCGCTCGGGGTCGCGCAGCAGCTCCAGTGCGGGGCGCGCCGGTGCCGCCGCCATGCCGTCGTCCGGGAGCTCCTCGATGAGCCGTACGCGCTCGGCCACCGGCGGGTGCGAGTCGTAGGGGGAGAGCTCGTCGGGCGGCAACTCGCCGCGCAGTTCGGCCAGGTCGGCCTGGCGGTGCGGGTCGGCGAGCAGGTGCCGCAGGCCGCCGAAGACCTCGCCGTGCGGCGGGAGCACGCCCGCCGGGACGCCCAGCGTGGCGTACCGCTCCATGTAGTGGTCGTGCGCGGCGTCGAGGGCCGCGGTCGCCCGCAGGGCCGAGGCCGTGGCGTCCCGGCCCGCGACCCGGACCGCCAGCAGGTCGGCGGCGAGCTCCTGCTGCCGGCCGACGCTGTGCGTGGCGCGCAGGTAGAAGCGTGCGTACGCCTGGAACGGCTTGGCCGTCATCCGGTAACCGAAGCCCGCGCCACCGGTGTTGACCTTGCGGGGCTTCTTGCCCTTGCGCAGACGCTTGGCGGCCGCCCGCTCCTGCCGCGAGCGTTCGTCCTCGACGGCCCTCTGCTCGCGCTCCTGGAAGGCCTCCACCGTCCGCTGCACGGCGTCGCGGCCGCGCCGTGTGATGCCGGCGACGCGGGTGTCCGCGTTGCCGTAGTGGCCGAGTTCGTGTGCGACGACGGCGTGCAACTGCGGCTCGGTCAGGCCCGTCAGCAGCGGTACGCCGAGGTACAGGCGGCGCCGGCCGGGCAGCAGGCCCAGCATCCGGGTGTCCTCGGAGACGGCCGCGTTGACGTCACCGGTCAGTACGATCTCGTCCGGCGCCCGGGTGCCCGACCGCTCGGCCAGGGACCGTACGGCGCGCCACAGTTCGGGCTGCCGGCCCTCGGTCACCGGGAGCCCGTGCTCCTCCCCGCCTTTGGACGCGCCGAGCGCGAAGACGCCCTTCAGCACGGGGAGTCCGAGCACGACGGTGACCGCGGTTATTTTGATCGCTGCAACGGCCGGCGCCCGCATCCACGCCGCCACGTCGACGCCGACGAACACGCCGAGCACGACAAGCGCGAGCAGATAGAAGCCGGCCAGCAGCACAAGCGCACGCAGGGCGCGCAGAGAAGTGCCCACAGGGCGGAGTACCCCCACATCGAGAAAAATCAGGATGAGGGGATTTTACGCGCCCTTTAGGTCGGCCTGTTGTTATTTTACGTGCCGTACGGTCCGGTTCAGGCCGTGCGGCGGCGGAGCGTGGCCGCGCCGAGCGCCAGCGCGAGCAGGGCGGCGCCCGCGATGACGGCCAAGTCCCGTACCAGCAGGGCGTCCACGCCGGTGGCGACGGTCAGCCTGCTCATCGCATCGACCGCGTACGAGAGCGGCAGGACGTCCGAGATCCAGCGCAGCACGGCCGCCATGTTCGCGCGCGGCACGAAGAGCCCGCACAGCAGCAACTGCGGCAGGATCACGGCGGGCAGGAACTGGACCGCCTGGAACTCGGTGGCCGCGAACGCGGAGACCAGCAGGCCGAGCGCCATGCCCAGCAGGCCGTCGCCGACCGCCACCGCGAAGAGCAGCCAGGCGGGGCCCGCCACCTTCAGCCCCAGCAGCCCGAGGGTCAGCGCCGAGGCGAGAACCGCCTGCACGAGGGCGACCGCGCCGAAGGCGAGGGCGTACCCGAGCAGCAGGTCGAGCCGGCCCAGGGGCATGGTGAGCAGCCGCTCCAGCGTGCCGGTGGTGCGCTCGCGCAGCATCGCGACCGAGGTCACCAGAAACATCACCAGCAGCGGGAAGATGCCCAGCAGCGCCGCGCCGACGCGGTCGAAGAGCTGGGGCTGCTGGTCGAACATGTAGCGGAGCAGGGCGAGCAGCACGCAGGGCACCACGAGCAGCATCGCGATCGTGCGCGGGTCGTGCCGGAGCTGGGCCAGGACCCGGCGGGCGGTGGCGAGGGTGCGGGTGGTGTTCACGAGGGGTCTCCGGTGGGGAGGGCGGCGGTCGCGTCCGGGTCCTGGGCGACGAGGGCGAGGAAGGCGCTGTCGATGTCGGACGCCCCGGTCCTGCGCAGCAGTTCCGCGGGGGTGCCGGCGGCGAGCAGCCGTCCGTCGCGCATCAGCAGGAGGCGGTCGCAGCGGGTGGCCTCGTCCATGACGTGACTGGAGACCAGCAGGGCGGCGCCCCCGTCGGCGAGTTGCCGGAAGAGCTGCCAGAGGTCCTGCCGGAGGACCGGGTCCAGGCCGACCGTGGGCTCGTCCAGGACGAGCAGTTCGGGGGTTCCGAGCAGGGCCGCGGCCAGCGAGACGCGGGCCCGCTGGCCGCCGGAGAGCCGGGCGACGAGGGCGTGCGCGTGGGCGGTGAGGCCGACTTGGGCGATCACGCGGCCAGGGTCGGAGGGCGGTGCGCCGAGGACGGCTGCGAAATAGCGCAGGTTCTCGGTGACGCTGAGGTCGCCGTAGACGGAAGGCGCCTGGGTGACGTAGCCGACCCGGTCGCGCAGCGCAGCGCTTCCGGCCGGGCTGCCGAGCACCTCCACCCGTCCCCCGGCCACGCGCTGCACGCCGACGATCGAGCGGAGCAGCGTGGTCTTGCCGCAGCCGCTGGGGCCGAGCAGCCCGGTGACCGAGCCGCGGGGGACGTCGAGATCGAGGCCGTGCAGGACGGTGCGGCCGCCGCGGACGACCGTCAGGCCCGCGGCACGGATCGCGGGGGCGGACCCCACGCCATAATTCATCACGCGATGAGTTTCCTGCTGGGTGCCCGGCCCGTCAAGCGCGGGCCATGGCTTCCGGTCCCGGAGGCGGGCCGGCGCCGCCGTGCGATGCTGGAGCGCATGAACCTGGAGGATCTGGTGCGGCTGCGCCGCGCCCGGGACACGATGGACCGCGACTACGCGCAGCCGCTGGACGTCCCGGCGCTGGCGGACATCGCCCTCATGTCGCCCGGCCACTTCTCGCGCAGCTTCCGCGCCGCCTTCGGGGAGACGCCCTACAGCTATCTGATGACCCGCCGCGTCGAGCGGGCGAAGGCGCTGCTGCGGCGGGGCGATCTGAGCGTGACGGAGGTCTGCTTCGCCGTCGGCTGCACCTCGCTCGGGTCGTTCAGCTCCCGCTTCACCGAGCTGGTCGGCGAGAGCCCCAGCGCCTACCGGGCCCGCGGCCATGAGGAGGCTGCCGCGATCCCGGCGTGCGTGGCCAAGATCTTCACGCGGCCGCGCAGGAACGGCGAACCGGTCAGGATCGGAGAAGCGGAATCCGCCGCCGCCTCGTAGCGTCGGGGGCATGAACATCAAGCTTTCCCAGTGCTTCATCGCAGTCGACGACCACGACAAGGCGCTCGCCTTCTACCGCGACGTCCTCGGCCTCGAGGTGCGCGGCGACGTCGCGTTCGAGGGCATGCGCTGGGTGACCGTCGGGTCGCCCGAGCAGCCGGACGTGCAGATCGTCCTGGAACCGCCGCTCGCCAACCCCAACGCCTCGCCGGCCGACAAGCAGGCGATGGCGGAACTGCTGGCCAAGGGCATGCTGCGCGGCGTGATCTTCTCCACCGACGACTGCGACGCCACCTTCGAACGCATCCGTGCCGCCGGCGGAGAGGTCCTCCAGGAGCCGATGGACCAGCACTACGGCGTCCGCGACTGCGCCTTCCGCGACCCGGCCGGCAACATGCTCCGCTTCACCCAGCCCCGCACGACGCGATGAGCCAGGCCGCGAAGAAGGCAACGAAGAAGGTCGCGAAGAAAGCCACGAAGAAGGTCGCCGAGAAGACGGTGAAGCCCGTGCAGGCCGCCCCGCGGTCGTCCGCGCCGCACGCCGCCGACCGCCACGAGCTGATCCGCGTGCACGGTGCGCGCGAGAACAACCTCAAGGACGTCGGCATCGAGATCCCCAAGCGGCGGCTGACGGTGTTCACCGGCGTCTCCGGCTCGGGCAAGAGCTCGCTGGTGTTCGACACGATCGCCGCGGAGTCGCAGCGGCTGATCAACGAGACCTACAGCGCCTTCGTCCAGGGCTTCATGCCCACCCTCGCCCGGCCCGACGTCGACGTCCTGGACGGCCTGACCACCGCGATCATCGTGGACCAGCAGCGGATGGGGGCCGACCCCCGCTCCACCGTCGGCACCGTCACCGACGCCAACGCCATGCTGCGCATCCTCTTCAGCAGACTCGGGAAGCCCCACATCGGCCCGCCCGGTGCCTTCGCCTTCAACGTCCCCTCGGTCAGGGCGAGCGGTGCGATCACGGTCGAGCGCGGTGCGCAGAAGACGGTGAAGGCGACCTTCTCCCGCACCGGCGGCATGTGCCCGCGCTGCGAGGGCCGGGGCACGGTCACCGATCTCGACCTCGCCCAGCTCTACGACGACTCCAGGTCACTGTCCGACGGCGCGATCACCGTCCCGGGATACAAGGCGGGTGGCTGGAACCACCGCCTCTACAGCGAGTCGGGTTTCTACGACGCGGACAAGCCGATCCGCAAGTACAGCAAGAAGGAACTCCACGACTTCCTCCATCACGAGCCGGTCCGGATGAAGATCGCAGGCATCAACATGACCTACGAGGGTCTCGTTCCCCGGATCCGGAAGTCGATGCTCGCCAAGGACAAGGAGGCGATGCAGCCGCACGTCCGGGAGTTCGTGGAACGGGCGGTCACCTACACCACCTGTCCCGAGTGCGACGGCACCCGGCTCGCCGAAGGGGCCAAGTCGTCGAAGATCAAGCGGATCACCATCGCCGACGCGTGCGCGATGCAGATCAGCGACCTGGCCGAGTGGGTCCGCGGTCTCGAGGAGCCGTCGGTGGCGCCGCTGCTTGCCAAACTCCTGCACACGCTCGACTCGTTCGTGGAGATCGGCCTGGGCTACCTCTCGCTCGACCGGCCGTCCGGCACGCTGTCGGGCGGCGAGGCACAGCGCGTCAAGATGATCCGCCACCTCGGCTCCTCGCTCACCGACGTCACCTACGTCTTCGACGAACCCACCACGGGCCTGCACCCCCATGACATCCAGCGGATGAACGAACTGCTGCTGCGGCTGCGGGACAAGGGCAACACGGTGCTCGTCGTGGAGCACAAGCCGGAGGTGATCGCGATCGCCGACCACGTCGTGGACCTCGGTCCGGGCGCCGGCCAGGCGGGCGGCACCGTCTGCTTCGAGGGCACCGTCGAGGGGCTGCGGGCCAGTGGCACCGTCACCGGCCGGCATCTCGACGACCGGGCCGCCCTCAAGAAGACGGTGCGCAGACCCACCGGCCGGCTGCCGGTCCGCGGCGCGACGACGCACAACCTGCGCCGCGTCGACGTCGACATCCCGCTCGGCGTGCTGACCGTCGTCACCGGTGTCGCCGGCTCCGGGAAGAGCTCGCTCGTGCACGGGTCCATCCCGCCCGGGACGGAGGTGGTGTCCGTCGACCAGAGCGCGATCCGCGGCTCCCGGCGGAGCAACCCGGCGACGTACACAGGGCTGCTCGAACCGGTCCGCAAGGCGTTCGCCAAGGCCAACGGCGTGAAGCCGGCGCTGTTCAGCGCCAACTCCGAGGGTGCGTGCCCCACGTGCAACGGCGCTGGGGTGGTCTACACCGACCTGGCGATGATGGCCGGTGTCGCCACCGTCTGCGAGGAGTGCGAGGGGAAGCGGTACCAGGCGTCGGTGCTGGAGTACCGCCTCGGCGGGCGCGACATCAGCGAGGTGCTCGCGATGCCGGTGACCGAGGCCGAGGAGTTCTTCGGCACCGGCGAGGCGCGCACCCCGGCCGCGCACCGGATCCTGGAGCGCCTCGCCGACGTCGGGCTCGGCTACCTCAGCCTCGGCCAGCCGCTCACCACGCTGTCCGGCGGCGAGCGGCAACGGCTCAGACTGGCCACGCACATGGCGGAGAAGGGCGGCGTCTACGTCCTCGACGAGCCGACGGCCGGGCTCCACCTCGCCGACGTCCAGCACCTGCTCGGCCTGCTCGACCGGCTCGTCGACTCCGGCAAGTCGGTCATCGTCGTCGAGCACCACCAGGCGGTCATGGCGCACGCCGACTGGATCATCGACCTCGGCCCCGGTGCGGGCCACGACGGCGGCCGCATCGTCTTCGAGGGCACGCCGGCCGACCTCGTCGCCGCCCGGTCCACCCTCACGGGGGAGCATCTGGCGGAGTACGTCGGCAGCTGACGGGGGCGGTGGCGGTCAGGTCAAGTCAAGTCAGGCCAGGCCAGGTCGAGTCACGGCAGCCGTTCCAGGAGTCTGCGGACCGCATCCAGCATCAGCCGGCTCACGTG
This sequence comes from Streptomyces morookaense, assembly GCF_013030945.1. GTDB lineage: Bacteria > Actinomycetota > Actinomycetes > Streptomycetales > Streptomycetaceae > Streptomyces > Streptomyces morookaensis. The sequence continues at coordinate 163,250 of NZ_JABBXF010000016.1, forward strand.
CTCCGGATCGGCACTGGCGAGCGGTTCCTGGCGGACGACGACGCGCGTGAGACCGATGCCGAGCAGCCAGGCGAGGACGAGTGCGGCGCGCAGTTCGGCATCGGCGGCGTCGGTGAGGCCGGTGAGCGCAGTGGTGTACTCCTCGGTCAGGCGGCTGTTCGTCCGGGCCGCCTCGTCGTCGCTGCCGGCCGAGCGCAGGAACACTTCGAGCGAGCGGTCGGCGGCCGCCGTGCCGCCGGGGGCGAGCAGGTTCTTCAGAGCGGACTGCAGCAGGTGTTCGGCGGGGGTCTCCTCCAGTTGGCGGCGGCCGTTCATCGCCACGACCTCGCCGAAGAGCGCGGTCTTCGATCCGAAGTAGCGGAAGAGCAGGGCCTGGTTGACGCCGGCGCGGTCGGCGATCGCGCGCACCGTCGTGCGGTCGTAGCCCCGTTCGGCGAAGAGCTGCGCCGCCGCCTCGACCAGGCATCTGCGGGTGGCCTCGGCATCGCGGCGGCGCGGCGGCTTCTCTGCGGTCATGTCCGGTCCTCCTCAAACGCCGGGCCGGCAGGCCCTGTTGACGCCTGCCCCGCCCCGCCCTACGGTCGTTGTAAGCACCTGCTTACATCATGCTCCTGCACCGCCGCGAGACCTTACTGCCCCTTGTGAAGCAACAAGGAACGACGAACGAGGAGTCCGGATGTCCGTCTCCCCCGCCGAGCCCGCCGCCTACCCCTTCAACGAAGCCGCCGGCCTGGAACTGTCCGAGCGGTACGCCGAGGTGCGCGCCCACGAGGGCCTGCCGCGCGTCCAGTTGCCCTACGGCGAACCGGCCTGGCTGGTCACGCGGTACGCGGACGCCCGGCTCGTCCTGGGCGACCAGCGCTTCAGCCGCGCCGCATGCGTCGCGCACGACGAGCCCCGGCAGTCGGAGAACCAGAACAACAGCGGCATCCTCGCCATGGACCCGCCCGACCACTCCCGGCTGCGCAGGCTGGTGGCCGGGGCGTTCACCGTGCAGCGGATGGAGCGGCTGCGGCCGGACATCCGCGCCCTGGCGGAGAGCCTGCTGGACGACATGGTGGCGGCCGGCCCGCCGGCCGACCTGGTCGACGCCTTCGCGCTGCCGCTGCCCGTCTCCGTCATCTGCCGCATGCTCGGCGTGCCCGAGGCCGACCGGCCGCTCTTCCGCAAGTGGAGCGACGACGCGCTCTCCACGAGCTCCCTGACGGCCGAGGAAGCCGAGGCCAGCCGGCAGGAGTTGCGCGCCTACATGGCGGAGCTGATCGCCGGGCACCGCGTCCGGCCCGCGGACGACCTGATGACGTCCCTGATCGAGGCCCGTGACCAGGGGGACCGGCTGTCCGAGCAGGAGTTGATCGACCTGTGCGTGGCGGTGCTGGTCGCGGGGCACGAGACCACGGCCACCCAGATCCCCAATTTCGTCTGGACCCTCCTCGGCCGCCCCGGCGAACTCGCGCGCCTGGGCGCCGATCCGGCCCTGATCCCGCCCGCGGTCGAGGAGTTGCTGCGCTTCGTCCCCATGGGCATGGCGGCGGGCATCCCCCGCTACGCCACCGAGGACGTCGAAGTGGGCGGGACACTGGTGCGCGAGGGCGAGGCCGTCCTGGTGTCGATGGGCGCCGCCAACCGCGACGACCGGCGCTTCGCCGCCCCCGACGCACTCGACCTGGGCCGAACGGGCAACCAGCACCTGGGATTCGGCCACGGCGTCCACCACTGCCTCGGCGCCCCGCTGGCCCGCGTCGAACTGCAGGAGGCCCTGAGAGCCCTCTCCTTGCGGCTCCCGGGTCTCCAACTGGCCGGTGACATCGTCTGGAAGACCCAGATGCTGGTCCGCGGGCCGCGGGCGATGCCGGTGGGATGGTGAGGCGCAGGGGCACCTCGCGGCTCTCGTGGCCGAAAACCGCCCTCCGGCCGAGGGCGGTTCGGCCGGAACTATTGGTTCATGTGTTCGGCGTGCCTAGCGTCGCCCTCCCGTGGCCATCAGGCCGCGCGGAGCGACTCGAGGAGCGCCCATGCACTGGCCGACACGCCGTGCGCTGACCGCCGCCCTGGTCGGCGCCGCCTGCACCGTTCTCCCCGCCACCTCGGCAGTGGCACAACCGGGTACAGCCGCGAACACCGCCGTCACCACGACGTCCGTACAGGTCGTCGACGCCGCGCATCCGCTGCCTGCCGTCGGCAGCAGATGGGATGCCGGAGCCCAGCACCGGTCCGCGCAGTGGCGCGATTCCGTACCGCAGCCGCCGGCCACACTGCACGAGCACGGTGACGTGACCGCGCAACGGCTGGGGGTCACTTACACGTCCACGGCCCACGGTGCGTCGGCTCTCGCCGCCGGTGCGGATCTGGCCACGTGCCGGAGGCTGCTGCCGACGTCCGGCGAGCAGATCCTCAACCACTACGCGTACTGCCGCGTCACCCCGCTCGGATACTCCGTCGTGAGCGGCGGCAAGGTGATCGGCACCGTCTCGTGGCGGAACACCACGGCGGGGGACGGCACCAAGGGTTCCCGGGTCATCCGGCTGGTGACCGGCATGGACCGGTTCCGGCGGGTCGGCGTGACGACCGACGGGCTGCTCTCCATCGGGTGGACCACCGGCGGCTACCGCGGGCCGGACGGCAGCAACAAGGCGTGCGGGGTCTTCGGTTCCGGGCCGAACCTGCTGAGCGAGTGGCAGGCCGGCGGCACCGCCATCCACACCATCGCCTCGCCGGTGAGCGACGGTTACGGCCAGGACAAGGTGGCACGCTGCGCGATCCGCTCGTCCGTGACCAACAGCGGCGGCACCGGGGCGTTCCTCGACAACGGCGTCCGGTTCGACTCCGCGAAGTACCTCGGCATCAAGGGCGCGGGGATATTCGACCGGGTCATGCCGACGATGGGCGAGTACGGCGTCCGCAGCACGCGCAACGGAGCGGTCGCCCGCCACATACAGCTCGCCCAGACCAACCCGGCGGCCACCTATCCGCCCGCGCCCGCCGGACACACCAAGTCCATTCCCGGCAGCGTCGCCTCCGGCAGGCCGCTGCACCGGCTGGTGTCCACCTGGGACGCGACGGCCACCACCGAGTACAACAAGAACCGCAGCAAGGTCCAGAGCACCTGCGCCCACCTGCCGCACAAGGCGGGCGAGGAGTGCGACGAGTACCCCTTCGCATCGTCCTGGGAGGGCGCGGGCAAGGGCGACGGCAACTTCTCCGTGAAGTACGTCGACGGCACCCAGAACGGCAACGCCGGAACCGACTTGAACAACTGGTACCTGGCCGACCGCATCCTGCACAAGGACGCCTTCTACGTCGTCATCCACTGACCTGACCGTCGGCGGTACGTCATCCCCGGACCCGGGCCCACAGCTGGACGACGTACCGCTCCAGACCGGTGAACAACGGCGGGTCCGCGGCCCGTTGCCGTGCCCGCGCCTCCGGGCCTCCTCCATGCCGGTACAGGCGCACGGCGTACGCTCCGGGCCCGCCCAGTTCCACCGGCTCGCCCGCCGGACCGTGCGCCACCGCCCAGGCCGTCACGGCGCCGGACGGCACGTCGAGCACGCACTCCCCCACCGGCGGCCCGGCCGGCTGCTCCGGGGGCGGCCCGTCCCACACCTCGAACCGCACATCCGCATCGTGCATCGCAACGGTGCTGGCGACCATCAACCCGCTGCCGTTGACGGCCAACTCCCGCCCGTCGAGCGCCGGGAGCTGCCACGGCCGCCCGCCGAACGGCGCCTCCGCGTCGCACAGGGCGAACTGTGCCCGCTCGACACCCACCAACCGCTCGAACACATGCACCACGGCTGTCACGCCGGCCTCCCGGGACATCGGTACGAACGAATGCTGCTCCTGCCGGGACGACATCTTCCCGGCAGGAGCAGCACCACCGCCAACTACTGCTTCCCGTACCGCGACCGTCCCACCGCCGCCGCCACCGTCAGCGGCACCGTCAGGACCGCCGCGACGGTGAACAGGGGCCCGTAGTGGTGCGCCCCGGCCGCGCCGGCCGAGATGGCGCTGGCCACTGCGCTGCCGACGTAGAGGGCCACGCCGAACATCGCCACACCGGTCGCCCGGGCCGTCGCCGACAGGCCGGTCGCCCACGACTGGACCGTGGAGTGCATGAACGACCAGCCGCCGCCCAGCAGCAGGGCCGTCACCACGAGCGCCGGCACCGACTGGCTGACCGCCGCGACCGCGTAGGCGGCGGCCATCTGCACGCCGCCCGCCACGATCAGCCGGACCGGACCCCACTGGCCCACCAGGCGCTTGACCCACTGGGCGGCGGACATCGAGCCCACGCCGTAGAGCGCGGACACCGCACCGGCGAGTGCGGTCGGCACGCCCCGTGCCTCCAGCGCCGGGGCGATGTAGGTCAGGAAGCCCAGCAGCACCGCGCCCTCCAGGGCGGCCACGGCCATGACGTACCACTGCCAGCCCGACCGCAGCACGTCCCGCATCGGCGCCAACAGCGAGCCGACAGGCTCCCGTTCGGGCTCCTCCAGCCGGCGCAGGGCGAACACGAGGTACAGCGCGAGCAGGCCCGGCAGGGCGAACACCACGCGCCAGCTGACGTACAGAGCCACCACTCCGGCCACCACGGTGGCCACGGCCGTGCCCAGGGCGAAGGCCGTCATCAGCGAGCTCAGCGGGCGTTGCCGCACCGCCGCGGGGACGGTGTCGCCGACATAGGTCAGCGAGGCGGCGATCGAGGCCGCGAAGAAGGCCCCGGCGACGGCCCGCGCCACGATCAGCACCGGCGCGTCGGGCGCCGCCGCCGAGCAGAACGCGGCAACGGCCGCTCCCGCGAGGGAGAACCGCATCACCCGCACCCTCCCCAGCCGGTCGCTGGCCACCCCCCACACCGGCTGCATGAGCCCGTAGCAGAGGTAGTAACCGCTGGCCGCGAGGACCACGGTCGAGAGGGACGCGCCGAGGTGGGTGCCGATGAGCACGAGCATCGGTGCAATGCAGAAACGGTCGAAGTTGCTGACGAATCCGGCGGCGCTCAGCATCCGGAGCGACTGCTCGGGCAGCCCGGTTGCGGGAGGCGCGGAAACGGGGGACGCGACAGTAGTCATGGGGAGGTGCTCCTCTCTTCACCCATGCCTCCATCTCACTCCCCGGCGGCCTGCCGTGATCACCTCAAGCGATTACCATCGCTGACAGGCTCGCCAGGAGCCGGCACGGGGAGGAACGGGGGACGATGGACACCACGACGCGCACGCCGCGTCAGGAGCTCGGGGCCTTCCTGCGCTCCCGCCGGGAGCGGCTCTCCCCCGCCGACGTGGGTCTGCCGGGCTCGCCGCGGCGGCGCACCCCCGGGCTGCGCCGGGGCGAGGTGGCCGGGCTGGCCGGGATCAGCAGTTCCTGGTACGCGTGGCTGGAGCAGGGCCGGGTGCGCACCTCGGAGCAGGTGCTGCGCGCGGTGGCGCGGGCGCTGCTGCTGGACGCGGACGAGACGGCGCACGTGCTGTCGTTCACCGAGGACGCCCCGGAGGCCGGGGCGGCGGCGCCGGGCTGGGTCTCGCGGAACCTGCTGTCGCTGGTGGAGGCGACGGACCCCAACCCGGCGGTGGTGATCGACCCGCACTGGGACCTGCTGGCGTGGAACGCCGGCTACGCGGCGCTGCTCACCGACCCGGCGCGGCTGCCTCCGAAGCAGCGCAATCTGCTGTGGCTGGTGTTCCGCTGGCCGCCGAGCCGGACGCTGCTGGCGCAGTGGGAGCCCGAAGCCCGCAGTCTGCTGGGCCAGTTCCGGTCGCACGCGGCGCGGCATCCCGGGGACGGACGGTACGCCGAGATCGTCGAGGAGCTGCTGGCCGATCCGGAGGCGGCCCGCTGGTACGGGCAGCGGGAGACGGCGGCGTTCCACCCGGCGGTGCGGCACTTCCGCCATCCGGTGGCGGGCGATCTGCATCTGCGGTACGTGAAGCTGGCGGCCGTCGACGAGCCCGGCCACCACTTCCTGGCCTATGTGCCGGACGACCCGGCGACGGCAACGGCCGTACGGCGGCTGGCCGGAGAGACGTGAGAAGGAGCCGCCCGCGGTGTCGCGGGCGGCTCCCCCATCTCTTTTCGAGTGGTCAGCTGGTGAGCACGGCCTTCATCACCGATCCGGCGGCGACCGCCGCCATCGCCTCGGCGTGCTGCTCCAGCGGGTACGCCGTCACCAGCCCCGCGAGGTCGAACCGGGCGGCCAGCGTCGGCAACAGCCGTACGTACTCGGTGAGATGGGCTCCGGTGAACGCCCAGGAGCCGATCACGTCGAGCTGGCGGTGGACGATCTGGTGCGGGTTGAGCAGGGTGTCGCCCGCGTCGGAGTACTGGCCGATGACCAGGTACGAGCCGCCGCGGCGGGCCAGGGTGAGGCCCTGGGCGACGGCGGCGGGCACCCCGGCGCACTCGATGACGAGGTCCGCCCCGGCGCCGCCGGTGGCGTCGCGCACCTCCTGCCGAACGGCGTCCTGTCCCCCGGCGATGTCGATGTGCACGTCGCCGATACCGGCCTTGGCGGCCAGGGCCAGCCGTTCGGCGGGGCCGCCGACGAGGATCACCTTGGCGGCGCCCGCGAGCTGGGCGAAGGCCGCCGCCGCGAGGCCGACGGGGCCGCTGCCCTGGACCACGACGGTCTCGCCGAGCCGGACGGGCCGGCGCTCGAAGAGGGCGTGGACCACGGTGGGCCCGGCGCAGGCCAGCGACATCGCGGCCAGCGGGTCGACGCCCTCGGCCGCCTTGACGACGGTGGTGCCGGGCTGCAGCACGATGTGGTCGGCCCACGAGCCGGACAGCCCGGCCCCTTCCGTCACCGGGCGGTTGACGCCGTAGGTGCGGCGGTTCTCGCACAGGGTGGGTTCCCGGTGCAGCCGGCAGGGCGGGCACTCGCCGCAGGCGATGGACGAGGCCCACATCACCGCGTCGCCCTCGGCCAGCGGTGCGCCGGTGGCGTCGCGGTGCTCCCCGGCGCCGAGTTCACGGATGACGCCGTAGCCCTCGTGCCCCAGGACGAGCGGGGTGGGGATGGGCAGGTGGCCCTGCTGGAGGTGCAGGTCGGTGCCGCAGATGCCGCCGTAGCCGCAGGCCACGATCATGCCCCCGGCGGGGGCCTGCGGGATACCGAACTCGCGCAGGGCGAGCGGCGCGTTGAACTCCTCCAGGACCACGGCCTTTCCGGTGCGCGCGGTCATGCCTTCACCCCCTGGAGGGCGTCGAGGAAGGGCTCGGACAACGGGCGCAGCGGCACGCTGTCGCGGCAGACGACGTACTCGGGGCGGGGTGTGCCGGACCAGCTGGGCAGGTTGGTGACGTCGTTGTAGGTGGCGATGAGCAGGCGGCGGGCGAACGGGGACATGTTCGGCGCGGAGCCGTGCACGATCTCCGGGGAGAAGAACACCACCGATCCGGCCGGTCCCTTGGGGCTGGTCATGCCGTACCGGTCGACGTGCTCGGCGAGCTGGGCGGGGGTCAGGGCGATGTCGTCGGGGTCGAGGTGCTGATCCGAGCGGGCGTCGGCCTTGCGGCCGTCGCGCACCATGCCGTTGCGGTGGGAGCCGGGCAGGAAGATGACCGGCCCGTTGAACTCGGTGACGTCGTCGAGGAACACGCCGATGTTGACCTGCCGGGGTGCGGGCAGGGCGTCGGCGAGCCGCCAGGCGAGGTAGTCCTGGTGCCAGGCCCACTTGTCGCCGCCGAAGGCCGGCTTGGCGTTGATCTTGAACTGGTAGACGTAGACGTCGTCGGTGAGCAGCTGGCGGACGGGGCCGAGCACGCGGGGGTCGCGGATCAGTCCGGCGTACTCCGCCTGCCGGTGGTGGGAGGCGTAGACGGCGCGGACCTCCTCGCCCGTCTCCTCGGTGACGAGGTGGGGGCCGGGGACGGTGCAGTCGCGGGCGAAGGCCTCGCGCAGGGCCGTCACCTCGCGCGGATCCAGCAGGGACTCGATGAGGAGGAAGCCGTTGTCGTGGTAGTGGTCGAGCTGCTCCTGGGTCAGGTGCATGGTGTAGTGCTCCATGGTGTGTAGGGGAGTTCGCGGGCGGGCCCTGATCAGCCCATGAAGTTGCCGCCGTCCACGATCAGTTGCTGACCGGTGAGGTAGGCGCTGCGGGAGGTGACGAGGAACTCCAGGGCGTCGGCGATGTCCCGGGGCGTGCCGATCCGGCCCGCGGGGATGGTGGCGAGGACGGCCGCGCGCCGGTCCGGGTCGTCCAGCCGGTAGCGTTCGGTGACTTCGGGGGTGTCGGTGAAGCCGGGGATCAGGGCGTTGACCCGGATGTGCGGGGCCAGTTCGAGGGCCATGCACTTGGTGAGCTGCAGCAGTCCCGCCTTGCTGGCACAGTAGTTCGCGCCGTTGGCCCGGGGCCGGATGGCGGTGGTGGCGCCGATGTTGACGATGCTGCCGCCGCCGGCCCCGATCATGGCGGGGGCCAGCGCCCGGACGAGGTGGAAGGGTGCGGAGAGGTTGGTGGCGAGGACGTCGTCCCAGTCCTCGCCGGTGAGGGAGAGGAAGGGCCGGTCGCGGTTGACGCCGGCGTTGTTGACCAGGACGGCGGGCGGGCCGTCCGTGGCGAGGATCTCCGCGCAGACGGCCCGGATCTCCGCCGGCCGCGCCAGGTCGGCCCGGAGGGTGCGGAGTTGTCCGGCACCCTCCTTCTCGGCCCGGCGGGCGGCCTGTTCGTCGGTGCGGTAGAGGGCGGTCACGCGGTGGCCCAGTGCGCACAGGCGCAGGGCGAGCTCCAGGCCGATGCCGCGTGTGCCGCCGCTCACCACGGCGGTCGGCGTCATCCTTCGAGGATGTCGCCGCGCTTGAGGCCCGAGTCCGCGGGGACGTCCGCGGGGTCGGTGCCCAGGGTTTTGACGGCGTTGTGCTCGTCGACGAAGACCACGCGCGGGTCCATGATCTTGGCCTCCTCGTCCGTCACGGAGGCGTAGGCGATGAGGATGACGAGGTCGCCGGGGCTGATGAGGCGGGCCGCCGCGCCGTTGATGCCGATCACGCCGGAGTCGCGGGGGCCTTCGATGACGTAGGTGGACAGGCGGGCGCCGTTGTCGATGTCGACGATGTCGACCTTCTCGCCGGGTAGCAGGTCGGCGGCCTCCATCAGGTCGGCGCTGACGGTCACCGAGCCCACGTAGTGCAGATCGGCCTGGGTGACGGTGGCGCGGTGGATCTTCGACTTCATCATGGTGCGGTACATGGTTCGACCTCGAATCGATGGAAGGGGAAGGGGGGTTGGTCACGCCTGCCAGGTGGCATAGCGGCGTCTGCCGTAGAGCAGGGGTGCGGGGCCGGGGCCGTCGGAGGCGTCGGTGCGGATGACCTCGCCGAGCACGATGGTGTGGTCGCCGGCCCGGTCCAGGCGTACGACGCGGCACTCGGCGACGGTGTGGGCGTCGTCGGGCAGCAGCGGCAGCCCGGTCTCGGGGGACGGTTCCCACGGCACCGCGGAGAAACGTTCCGCGGTGCGGCCCGCGAAGGCCTCGGCCGCGCGGCGTCCGGCGCCGTGCAGGAGGTTGACGGCGAACGCCCCGCGTTCGGCGATCACCGGCAGCGTCCTGCTCGTGTTCGCCGCGCACACCAGCAGCAGCGGAGGATCGAGGGAGACGCTGCACCAGGCGGTGCAGGTGAATCCGTGCGGGTCGCCCAGGGCGTCGGTGGTGGTGATGACGGCGACGCCGCCGGGATGGGAGCCCATCAGCGCGCGGAACGCGTCGGGCGTCACCGTGGGTACGGTCTCGACGGGGGCGGTTTCGATGGAGGACACGGGGCTCACCACTCGAACGCCTGGGCGTTGTAGAGGTTGACGCCGAGGGCGGCCTTGCCGACGTACTCCAGGCACTCGTCGGGCTTGGCGGGCATCACGGCGGAGAAGGCGACCTCGCGGATGTAGCGCTCCAGCGGCTGTGCGCGGCTGACGGCGGCCGAGCCGCAGATGCGCACGGCGTCCTGGGCGAGCGCGGGGCCGACCTCGCCGACGATGTACTTGGCGGCGTGCACCATGGCATTGGCCTCCAGGCTGCCGCGCTGCGTGTCGACGTGCGCGCCCGCCTCGTGCACCAGGGCCCGTGCCGCGCGCAGCCGGGCGGACATCCGGCCCAGGTCGCGCTGCATCACCGGGGAGTCGGCACGCTTGGGCGAGGCGGCCACGTAGTCGACGGTGCAGCGGTAGACGGCCTCCGCGATGCCCAGGTAGGCGCCGGTGTAGCCGGCGGCCATCCAGTGCGGTTCGCGGACGAGCTTGAACAGCGACATCCCCTCGACGCCGAGGTAGAGGCGCGAGCGCGGCACGGTGACCTCGTCGAGCTTCATGGCGGCGGTGCTGGTGCCGTACAGCGCCGACAGGTTGTGCACCTCGCCGAAGCTCACGCCGGGGTCGTCGGCGGCGACGACGAAGTGCGAGACCTCGCTGCTGCCCTCGGTACCCTCGGCGCGGGCGACGACGATGTAGTAGTCGGCGGCGCCGGCCAGCGAGACGAAGGACTTCTCGCCGTTGAGGACGTAGTGCTGCCCGTCCTCGGAGCGCCGGTAACTGGTGCGGATGCCGCGCAGCTTGGCGCCGGTGCCCGCCTCGGAGGTGGCGGAGGCGAAGAGCTTGCGGCCGTTCACGACCTCGTCGAACATCCAGGCTCGGAAGGTCTCGGCGGACGGCGGCAGTTGGGTGCCGACCGACTCGGAGAGCGCGCCGATGACGACGTTGTGCATGTTGTAGCCGAGGGCGGCGGCACCGTTGTGGGCGCCGAGCGCGGCCAGGACGCGGGAGTAGTCGGCGAAGCCGAGCCCGGCTCCCCCGGCCTCGCGCGGGACGAGCAGGCCGAGCAGGCCGCTCTCGCGGAGGATGCGGTAGGCCTCGTGGCCGTTGTCGCGCTGGGCGTCGACGTCGGCGGCGAGAGGGGCCAGGATCCGGCCGGTCTCCTCGGCGAGCTTGAGCAGGTCGTCGAGGGTCGCCGGCAGAGTGGCGGTGGTGGTCATGGGGTCCTTCCTCGTGTCAGTTCTCGACCGGCAGGCCGAACTGGCGGGCGACACCGACGCGCAGCAGGTCGTTGTGGCCCGCGTAGACATGGGCCGCCATCGGGCTGTGCAGGTCGGCGGTCAGACCGGATCCGGGGAGGAAGCCGCGGACGCCGGCGAGCGCGGTGGCGTGCTCGCTGAGGCGTACGTAGTCCTCGGCAACCGAGATCTTGGTGAGGGCCGCCTCGGCGGCCAGCTGCCGGGCAGGTGTTCCGGCGTCGAGCCGGGCGGCCATCGCGTAGAGCTGGACGCGGGAGCGGTGCAGTGCGAGCGCCATGTCGCTGATGCGGGCGGCCACTTGGTGGCTGGCGCCCATGCGGCGGCCGAAGTGCTCGCGGGTTCCGGCCCATTCGGCGGTGCGCTGCAGGGTGCGGCGCATGGGGCCGAGGGCGTACCCGAGGACGACTGCGCGCTCCCAGGCGGTCGTGGAGGACATCACGGCCAGGCCGGATCCCTCCTCGCCGATCAGTGCCGTGGCGGGCAGCCGGGCGCCGTCGAAGACCAGCTCGCCCATGGGGACCGTGGGCAGGGCGGTCTTGTCGAAGGTCTCGCCGAGGCTCACGCCGGGGGTGTCGACGGGGAAGAGGAAGGCCGAGAGCGCGAACGGCGAACGGCCTTCCGCGGTGCGGGCGAAGACGATGGCCAGGTCGGCGATGGGCGCGGCGGTGATGAAGGTCTTGGCACCGTCGAGCACATAGCCGTCGCCGTCGCGCCGGGCACGGGTGTCCATGGACAGCGGGTCGCTGCCCGCGGTGCGTTCGGTGAGGGCGTGGCACAGCATCGTGCGCCCGTCCTGGACGTGGGCGAGGGCCTGCCAGGCCTGCTCGGGGAGCGTGGCGCGCAGCGGGAACTGCATGCCGAAGAGCTGGGAGGCCAGGGCGTAGCAGATGCCGGGGTCGGCGCCGGCCAGTCCGATGCCCTCGACGGCGGCGAGGGCGCGGGTGACCGGGCCGGGGTGTTCGCTGCCGGGCGGGTCCATGCGCAGTGCGCCGAGGTCGGCCAGGGCCTGCCACTGGGTGCGGAAGTCCTTGCCCTCGGTCTGCTCCACGGCCGGCCGGGCCCGTTCGCGCCAGGCGTCGACGAGTTCCTCGGCCGGTGCGGGGCCGGACCGCAGCAGGCGGTCGGTGGGGGTGCTCACTTGCGGGCCCCGCCGGTGAGGTCCTCGATGGCGGTCCACAGGGCCTTGGGGCTGCGGAAGTTGGCGGCGACGATCTCGGTCTCGGGGAGCACGATGCCGGCCTGCTTGTCCAGGGCGGAGACGATCTCCATGATGGCCAGCGAGTCCAGCAGGCCGAGTTCGAGGAGGGGGGTGTCGGCGGTCAGGCTCTGCGGGTCCTCGCCGCGGGCCCAGGTGATCTTGCTGCTGATGAGGGTGCAGAGCTCTTCGACGCTGTTCATGTGCGGTTCTCCTCAAGGGTGTGGGAGGTGGGGCGGGGGGTGCCGTCAGGGGTGTCGGCGAGGGTGCTCAGGGCGCGCCGGTCGACCTTGCCGCTGGTGGTGGTGGGCAGCGAGGCGACGGGGACGACCCGGTCGGGCAGCATGCGCTTGGGCAGCAGGCCGCGCAGTTCGGCGAGGAGCTCGCGCTCGCCCGCGTCGGTCAGGGCGTAGGCCCAGATCTCGCCCGCGTGGTCGCCGCCGTCCTTGGCGACGACGGCCGCGGTGGAGACCTGGGGCAGGTCGAGGACGGCGCTCTCCACGTCGAGCAGGTCGATGCGGTGGCCGCGCCGTTTGACCTGCGAGTCGCGGCGGCCGCGCAGGAAGACGCGCCCGTCGGGGGTGATCCGGCCGATGTCGCCGCTGGCGTAGGCGCGGCGGGGTGCGCCGTCGCGGAAGGCCACGGTGACGGTGGGGTCGGTGAGTTCGCCGTTGCGCAGGTAGCCCTGGAAGACGGTGGGTCCGGCGATGTGGATCTCGCCTTCGCCGTCGGTGGGCCGGCCGTCCTCGTCCAGGACCTCGATGTCGACGCCGCCGATGCCGCGGCCGATGGTCAGTTCCTGGTCGGCGGTCCAGTCGCGCGGCATCAGCCAGTAGGTGCAGGCGTTGGTCTCGGTGGGCCCGTAGAGGTTGTAGAAGGGCACGTCGCCCAGCAGTTCGAGGTACTCCTCCAGCAGCTGGGGCGCGAAGGCCTCGCCGCCGAAGAAGGCCACGCGCAGGGTCGGCGGTACCGCATCGGCGAACCCGCCCTGCTGGAGCATGTTGTGGTAGAGGGACGGGACGGCCATGAAGGCCGTGATCCGCTGCTCGTTGAGCCAGTTCACCACGTCGCGCGGGAAGGCGCGCAGCATGTCCGGCATGAGCACCGCACAGGCTCCGGCGGCGGCCGCGCCGTACAGGTCGAAAGTGGTCAGGTCGAAGGTGAGGGCGGCCTGCGAGCCGATCCTGTCGTGCTCGGTGAGGCCGAACTCGGCGGCGGCCCACCGGGCGTAGTGGGCGACGTTGGCGTGCGAGAGCAGGACGCCCTTGGGCCAGCCGGTGCTGCCGGAGGTGAACAGGATGTACCCGCCGCGGTCGGCCGGCGCGGGCAGCGGGGCCGGGCGGCCGTCCCCGTCCAGGACGCGCAGCCGGTGCAGTCCGTGCTCCAGCGGCTCCGCGTCCGGCTCGGCGCCGTCGCGGGCCTCGGCCGCGGCCTTGCGGCACACGGGCAGGGCCCGGTCGGTGGTGAGCAGCAGCGAGATGCCGGCGTTGCGCACCATCCGGGCCGTGCGGGCCGGGGGGTCGGCGGTGTCGAGGGGGGCGACGACCGCACCGGCCCGCAGGGCGGCGTAGAGGGCGATCACGGTGGAGGGGGTCTTGGGGGCGTGGACGCCGACGCGTTCGCCGGGGACGAGGCCGTCGTCGGCGAGCCGGGCGGCCAACGCGTCGACGGCGCGGTCGAGTTCGGCGTACGTCCAGGTCTCGCCGGCACCGGACAGGGCGGGGCGGTCGGGGTACCGGCGGGCGGAACGGGCCAGGAGACCGTCCAGGCGCAGGGTCTCGGTCCCGGTGGTGCCGTCGGTGACGGCGGGGGCGGCGGGGGCGGTGGGGGCGGTGGGGGTCACTGCAGGGTCTCCGCGGGGGTCGGGCGGCCGGGGACAGCGTGTTCGTCGTGTTCGTCGAGGAAGGCGCAGGCGGCGTCGATGACGAGGTCGGGGCAGACCAGGTGGGGGTAGTGGTCGACACCTTCCGGCACGATCCGCCGCACGGGGCCGCGCAGGGCGCGCTCGGCGGAGTCGAGCTGGTCGAGGGTGCCGTACTCGTCCTGATCGCCCTGGATCAGCAGGACCGGCGCGGTGACGTCCAGGTCCTTCTCGATGTTCCAGTCGCGGAACCCGTCCGAGAGCCAGACCCGGCTCCAGCTGCCGAAGACGCCCTGCGGGTCGTCGTGCACCAGGGCCATCTTGCGTTGCAGCGGCCCCGCTTCGAAGGACGCGCGGGCCGCCTCGATGCCCTTGCGGTTCTGCTCCTCGAAGTACAGGTGCGGGCCGAGGGCGACCACGGCGGTGGCGGGGCGGACCGAGGCGTACAGCAGCCCGATGGAGGCGCCGTCGCTGTGCCCGACCAGGACCGGGTTGCCGATACCGAGCAGGTCGAGCAGCTCGGGCAGGTCCTCCTGGGCGTGCTCGTGCATATAGCGGGGGGTGCGGGGGCGCACGGCGGGGCCCGAACCGCCCTGACCGAGGCGGGAGTACACCAGGGCGCGGCGCCCGGTGGCCGCGGCGAGGCGGGCGGGGAAGCGTCCCCAGCTCGCGATGCAGCCGAGCCCGCCGTGCAGGAAGACGAGCGGCGCCAGGTCGGGGTCGCCGTCGAGGAGAACATGCTCGACGGGGCCGTTTCGGGTCTCGGCTATCGGCACATCAATACCTTTCTCGGTCGGGTGCGGAAAATGACTGGGTAAAGCGGCGCACAGCCATCGGCAAATATGAAACAGCGTCCGCGGGCCCCGGGGAATGTCACCAAAGAACGTCGCCGCCACCTCAACAACCGTTCTGATGTGTGGTATTGATGCAGTACACCCTCTGTTCAATTGCACGGCATGCGACTTGACATCCACCGCATTCACGCCGGTGCAACACTCCCGTAAGAATCGCGTACGGGGCGGGATATGCCTTTACCGGATCACTTATGCTCTGGAGTCATGGATGTCGACCTCCGCCATCTCCGCAACTTCCTGGCCGTGGCCGAGGAGGGCGGCTTCACGGCCGCCGCCCGGCGCCTGCACCTCGCCCAGCCGACCCTGACCCGGAGCATCCGGACCCTGGAAGAAGCCCTGGGAGTCCGCCTGTTCGACCGCACGACCCGCAGGACCGCACTCACCGACAAGGGCCGGGAGCTGCGCAGCTCCCTCGTCCCGCTGCTGCATCGGCTCGACACCGCACTCACCGGGCTGCGCAAGGGCGAATCCCTGCGCGTCGGCTTCAACTGGGGGCTGCCCGAGGGGCTTTCGGGCACGGCGGCCCGGTTCGGGGACGAGACCGGGGTGGCGGTGGAGTTCGTCCGCAGCGACACCCCGCTGGCCGGCCTGGACACGGGCACCGTCGACGTCGCGCTGCTGCGCGCCGAACCGCTGCCGAAAGGCCTGCGCGGGGTCCTGTTGTGCGAGGACACCCGCGTCGCCGCCGTCCCCGGCCACTGGCCGCTGGCGGCCCGCTCCCGGCTGGGCTGGGCCGAACTGGCGGATCTGCCGCTGGTCGTCAACACCGTCAGCGGCGTCACCTTCCCCGCCATGTGGCCGGCGGGCCGGCGCCCCACGGTGGGCGCCGAGTGCCGCAACTACGACGAGTGGCTGGAGAAGGTGGCCGCCGGCCTGGGCGTGGGCTCCGCCCCCGCGGCCGCCGCCCGGCGCCATCTCCATCCCGCGGTCCGGATGATCCCCCTCGACGACGCCCCCGTCGTCCGCGCCTACCTCGCCTATCCCTCGCACGGCGCGCACCCGCAGGCGGCACGGTTCGCCGACGAGGCGTGGCGCGCGGCCGAGGCCCTGGCGACGAAGGGCCTCACCGCCGACGAGCAGCCGGCCCGGGGCTGTTGACGGGCGTCACTTCCCGAGGATGCTGCACAGGGCCGACGGGCCGGGGAAGTCCTCGGGAAGGGCGTCCATCAGCAGCTCGTCGACACACTGCCCCAGCCAGTGCCCGGACCTGCGCAGCCGCCCGGCGAACCGGAACCCGGCCTTCTCGTAGGCGGCCAGCCCGGCACGGTTGGGCTCCAGCACCCTCAGCCACACCGAGCGCAGCGCCCCCAGATGGAACGCCCAGTCCAGCGTCAGCCGGGTCGATTCCTCCGCATACCGCTTGCCGCGCATGGCGGGAGCGATGAGGATGGCGAACTCGGCGGTCGCGGCGACGGAGTTGATCTGCAGCCAGGTGAGGCCGACGGACTGCCGGTCCTTCACGCGCAGCACCTCGAACTGGACGTGGTCCCGGTCGGCCCGCCGCCGCTCCCACGTGGCGAGCCGGGCCTCCCACGGCTGGGGGAAGCGGCCGCCGTAGCCGAGGATGGTGGTCGGGTCGCTCTCCCAGGCGTGATACTCGGCCAGCGCTTCCGGGCGGGGCATTCCCAGGGCGAGACGTTCACCGGTCAGCAGGACGTGCGGGGCGTGCGGGCTGCTCATGCGATTCCTCAAGGGGGGACCGACGGGGGCGGTGGCGCGCGGCGCGGATTCTCGCAGGGGGCGGATTCTCGCAGGGGGCGGCGGCGGCCCGGCCCTCGCCCCGCCCCCGTGGCACGCCCCTGACCAGCGCGGGCACCGGTCCGGCGGTCACCCGAACGGTCTACTGCCGGCCGTGCTCACCCCAGTCGGCGCACCGGCTCGCCCGCGAGGAACGCCTCGATGTCCTCCACCGCCTGGGCGAAGTAGCCGTCGTAGTTGCGCCGCGTCACATACCCGAGGTGGGGTGTGGCCAGCAGGTTCGGCAGCGAGCGGTACGGATGGTCCGCGGGCAGCGGCTCGATGTCGAAGACGTCGACGCCCGCACCGGCGATTCGGCCCTCGCGCAGCGCCGTCGCCAGCGCCTCCTGGTCCACGATGGCGGCACGGGAGGTGTTGACCAGGAACGCGCCGGGACGCATCGCCTTCAGCTCCGCCTCGCCGATCAGGCCCCGGGTGCCGTCGGTGAGCGGCAGGTGGACGGAGACGATGTCGCTGCTCGCCAGCAGCTCCTCCTTCGACGCCGCGCGGCGTGCTCCGGCGGCCGCGGCCCGTTCGTCCGTCAGGTTCCGGCTCCAGGCGATCACGTCCATCCCGAAGGCCTGGCCGACCCGGGCCACCTTGCTGCCGATCCGGCCGAGCCCGAGCAGGCCGAGCCGCCTGCCGTACAGGTCGGTGCCGACCGTGCTCTGCCAGGGTCCGCCCTCGCGCAGGGCGGTGTTCTCCTGCACCAGGCCGCGGGCCAGCCCGAGAATGAGCGCCCAGGTGAGCTCGGCCGGGGGCTCGCCGTTGCGCATGCCCGAGGTGACGAGCAGTCTGCGCGGCACCTCAGTGCCCCGTAAGGGGCGCGGGGAACTGCGCGACCGGCCACGACGCACCCGCAGTCGAAGTACCGGGGCTTCGCCCCGGACCCCGGGGTGGGTTCATCGGCTGCGGGCCGGAGGGGGCTGGTCGCGCAGTTCCCCGCGCCCCTTACGGGGCCGCCCCCAACGGGGCGCTACCGCACGTGCGCGCCCCCGAATTCCCGCACCGCCTCGTCCACGATCGTCTGCAGCCGCGCATGATGCGCACCCCGCCAGTACACGCGCCCGCACGCGGTGCACTGCGCGAAGACGTCGTAGGTGCGCTGCGTGCCGTGCTCCAACTGCTCCCGGACGGCGTCCTTGTCCGCGTCCTGGAGCCGCCCGTTGCACGCGGTGCAGCGCGTCCAGGGGGCGAGGGCCGGGGCGAACCGGCCGAGGACGTCCCGCAGTTGGTCGTCCGGGCGGTCGCTGTAGACGTACGCGCCCGCCCACAGCTCCCGGCGGCGCAGCAGTCCGCGGTCGCGGGAGAGCATCACCCGGCGCTGGGCGGCGGAGAGCGCGGCGAGGGCCGGGTCGCCGATGTCCTCGCTCTCGTAGGCGGCGTCCACGCCCAGCAGCCGCAGCCGGCGGGCGAGCGTCCCCAGGTGCACATCGAGCAGGAACCGCAGCGGCGCGCCCGGCA
This sequence comes from Streptomyces morookaense, assembly GCF_013030945.1. Lineage (GTDB taxonomy): Bacteria > Actinomycetota > Actinomycetes > Streptomycetales > Streptomycetaceae > Streptomyces > Streptomyces morookaensis. The sequence continues at coordinate 181,360 of NZ_JABBXF010000016.1, forward strand.
CCTCCTGGGGCCGGGCCACCTCCTCGACCTCCACGGTCTCCCCCGCGCCCGGCACATGCGAGGCGGCCGTCTCCCGGCCGTCGACCAGCAGCCGGCCGACCTCGGTGAGCGGGACGCCGAGCGACTCGACCACGTGGCCGAGCGTCGACGCGCCGTCGGTCACCACGGCGGTACGGGCCCGGTGCCGCCGCCCCGGTTCGACGAAGAGCTGCAGGCCGGGGGCGAAGCTGATGGTGATCTCGGGTCCGTTCACATCACCAGCATGCCACCGGCCACCGACACCGCCGGGGCCGGGGCCGTCATGAGGGCCGTCCCGTGCGGAACTTGGCGCCAGGGGGTCAGGCGGGTGACAGCGCCCGCGGCGGCGCGCGTGTCGGGCCGTCCCCGGGTGCACGGCAGGGGAGGCTGCTGCGCACGCGACAACCGGGTTGACCCGACAACCATGCAATGCGATGGACGGGTGTCCGGTACCGGCCCCGATCGAGGAGAGCGGTCGATGGAAACCGTCTACCAGATGATGGCCACAACCCTCAGCGAGCACTTCGGCGTCCCCGAGGACCACATCCACCCGGACGCCACCTTCGAGGAGCTCGACGTCGACTCCCTCGCCCGGGCCGAGATGCTCGCCGTCGTCGAGGGCCGGCTGAAGGTGACCCTCGATCAGGAACCCGGCGGCCTCACGCTCGGCGAGGCCGCCGCCCGCATCGAGCGGCTGCTGGCCGGCGGCACCGGGGGCGCGGCGACGGCCGCGGCACCCCCGCCGGGAACGGGGCCCGCTTCGCTGCCCGGCCCTCTCCTGTGAGCGAACACGCTGTCGCCGTCACCGGCATCGGCACGATCACGCCGGCCGGGCTCGGCCGGGACGCGGCCTTCCTGCTTCGCGGGTGAAGGAGCACTACGTACGGACCCGTGGGGCGGGCCAACTGGTGGGCGCCGGGGCCGCTTCGGCGGGTGCACGGGAGGGTGGTGCGGCGTCTGGGGCTGGAGGAGGCCGGTCGCCTGCTCACCCGTTCGCATGAATGTCGCCGCCCGGTCCTTTGGGGCGAGGGTCACCGGTCAACGTCTGTGGTGGATCCGCATCCGGATCCAGGCCATCTGCGAAAGGGAGTCCCCGTGCCCGCACCCTCCGTGCTCGACCACAAGGCCCGTGCCTACAGCCTGGCCCACGCCTACTGGCTGGCACAGGCGTCCGATCTCGCCTACAAGGACAAGGACACCATCGAGGAGCGGGCACGCAGTTGGGGGTTCGACCGGGTACGGCATCACGAGACGCGGTTCACACCGCCGTTCCCGCTGCAGGACACCCAGGCGTACACGATGGCCAGCGACCACATGATCATCAGTGCCTTCCGGGGCACGGAGCCCTCGGAGATCCGCGACTGGCTCTCCGACGCCAATACCCCGCCGTGGCCGGGCCCGGCGAAGACCGGATACGTGCACCACGGCTTCGGCCAGGCCCTCGAGTCGATCTACCCCGAGGTCGAGGACACCCTTCGCGAGTTCCGGACGAACGGCCAGACCCTGTGGTTCACGGGGCACAGCCTCGGCGGCGCCCTGGCCATGCTCGCAGGTGCGCGCCTCTACCTGGAGGATCCCAGGCTGCTGGCCGACGGCGTCTACACCTACGGCCAGCCCCGCACCTGTGACCGGTTGCTGGCCGACGCGTACAACAAGGGTTTCAAACAGCGCATGTTCCGGTTCGTCAACAACAACGACATCGTGGCGCAGCTGCCGCCCGAGCCCGCGTACACGCACGTCGACGCTCTGCGGTACATCGACTCCCACGGCAAGGTCCACGAGACGATCTCGTTCTTCGACGGTCTGACGGACCGGGCCAGGGGGCTGACGGCCGATGCGTTCGCCCCGGCGAGCGCCGGCGTGCGGGACCACTCCCTGCGCCATTACATCGCCGCTCTGGAGAAGAACCTCGCCTGACCGCGGGCACGGAAGCCGGCGGCTCCGGCGCCCGGTCCACAGGGGAGAGGTCCGGGTGCCGGAGCCGCGGCAGGGGTGGTGCGCGTCAGATCGTCGCGGTGTCGATGACGAACCGGTAGCGCACGTCGCTGGCCAGGACCCGCTCGTACGCCTCGTTGATCTGGTCGGCGCGGATCACCTCGATCTCGGAGGCGATGCCGTGCTCGCCGCAGAAGTCCAGCATCTCCTGGGTCTCCGGGATGCCGCCGATCATCGATCCGGCCATGGACCGGCGCTGCCGGAAGAGGGCGGCCGGGGCGACGGTCAGCGCGTTCTCGGGGGCGCCGAGCTGGACCAGGGTGCCGTCGGTCTTCAGCAGGCCGAAGTACGCGTTCAGGTCCAGGTCCGCCGAGACGGTGTTGAGGATCAGGTCGAAGGTGCCCGCCAGCGCCTCGAAGGTGGCCGGGTCGGAGGTGGCGTGGTAGTGGTCCGCGCCGAGCCGCAGGCCGTCGTCCTTCTTGCGGAGGGACTGGCTGAGCACGGTGACCTCGGCGCCCATGGCGTGGGCGATCTTCACGCCCATGTGGCCGAGCCCGCCGAGGCCGATGACGGCGACCTTCTTGCCGGGGCCGGCCTGCCAGTGGGCCAGCGGCGAGTACAGGGTGATGCCGGCGCACAGCAGCGGGGCCGCGGCGTCCAGCGGGATGCTCTCGGGGATGCGCAGGGCGTAGTTCTCGTCGACGACGATGTTCGTGGAGTAGCCGCCGTGCGTGAAGTCGCCGTGGCGGTCGGTGTCCGCGTAGGTGCCGGTCATGCCGGGCTCGCCGGTGCAGTACTGCTGCAGTCCGGCGCGGCAGTTGTCGCACTCGCGGCAGGAGTCGACGAAGCAGCCGACGCCGACGCGGTCGCCGACGGCGTAGCGGGTGACGCCGGGGCCGGTCGCGGAGACGATGCCGGCTATCTCGTGGCCGGGGACGATGGGGAAGGTCTCGTGGCCCCACTCGCCGCGCACGGTGTGGATGTCGGAGTGGCAGATGCCGGCGTACTTGATGTCGATCAGGATGTCGTGCTCGCCCAGCGCGCGGCGGGTGATGGTGGTGCGCTCCAGGGGAGCCTTGGGGGCGGGGGCCGCGTAGGCGTGGGCAGTGGTGTGCGTCATGGTCCCGATCCTGCGGCAGCCGGAAGATCGCAGCCAGGACCCGGTCGAGCGTACGCCTGCCGTTCCTACCACTGGCAGGACCACCCTGGGTGTCCGGCGGCACCCGCATACTGGTCGGTATGGACCAGCGCACCGAACTGAGCGAGTTCCTCCGCTCCCGCCGCGCCCGGCTGCGGCCGGAGGACGTGGGGCTGACGGCGTACGGGGCCCGGCGGCGGGTGCCGGGGCTGCGGCGCGAGGAGCTGGCACAGCTGGCCGGTGTGAGCGTGGCCTACTACACGCGGCTCGAACAGGGCCGGGGGCAGAACGTGTCGGCGTCGGTGCTGGACGCGATCGCGGATGCGCTGCGGCTGGACCGGGCCGAGCGGGACCACCTCACGCACCTGGCCAGGCCGGCCGGGCGCCGCACGCACACGGCGGCCGCCCGTCCGCAGCGGGTGCGTCCGGCGGTGCAGAACCTGATCGACACCATGGAGAACGTGCCGGCGTACGTGGTCGGGCGCCGGATGGACATCATCGCCTGGAACCGGCTCGCCTGCGCCCTGCTCGGCGATTTCCCCGCCATACCGGCCCAGCAGCGCAACATGGCCTGGCAGGTCTTCCTGGAGCCGGCCACGCGCGAGCTGTACGTGGACTGGGAGTCCAAGGCGGCCGACCTCGTCGCCATGTTGCGGCTGGAGGCGGGCCGCCGCCCGGACGATCCGCGGCTGACCGCGCTGGTGGGCGAACTATCCGTCAAGAGCGAGGAGTTCCGCAGTCTGTGGGCCGCGCACAACGTGCGGGACAAGTGCTACGGGGTGAAGCGGCTGCACCACGCGGTGGTGGGCCCCCTGACCCTGTCGTGCGAGACGCTGGTGCTGCCGGCCGACCCGGACCAGCAGCTGGTCACGTATCACGCCGAGCCGGGCTCGGAGTCCGCCGAGTCCCTGCGGCTGCTGGCCAGTTGGACGCTCGGCACGGCGCCGGAGGTTCCGGCGCGCTCCTCCTGACGTTCCCCGTACGCGGGTGCGGCGCGGCCCCTGGACCCGGGGGAAGGTCCAGGGGCCGCGCCTGTGCGCCTGCCGGTGGCGCGTCCATGGAGGGTGCTGCGGGATGTTCTACGGGAGGCTGGCTCCGGTGGCGCTCAGCGCCGCGGGCACCGGCTGGAAGAAGGTCTCGCCGCCGCTGGTGCAGTCGCCGCTGCCGCCGGAGGTGAGGCCGAGTGCGCTGTCGTTGTCGAAGAGGGCTCCGCCGCTGTCGCCCGGCTCGGCGCAGACGCTGGTGTCGATGAGGCCGTTGACCGTGCCCTCCGCGTAGTTGACCGTCGCGTTGAGTCCGGTGACCTGGCCGCCGTGGACCTGGGTGGTGCTGCCGCTGCGCTGGACGTTCTCGCCGACGGTCGCGTCGGCGGCCCGGCTGATGGACTGCTGGCTGCCGTTGTAGAGGTCGACCGCGCTGGGGTGGTCGACGCCGGAGGTGTAGGCCACGAGGGCATAGTCGTTGCCGGGGAAGACCGACTGCTCGGTGGAGCCGGCCTGGGCTCCGCCCTGGGAGTCGGACCAGGTGGCCGAGGCGTTGCCGCAGTGCCCGGCGGTGAGGAAGTAGGGCTGGCCTCCCTTGGTGACGTTGAAGCCCAGCGAACAGCGCACGCCGCTGCCCCAGATGGCGTCGCCGCCGGCGAGCAGCGGCCGGAAGGTGCCCGAGGTCCGCTTGAGGGCGGCCCTGTCGCCGAGCTGTGCGACGACCTTGTTCAGCTGCGCCAGTTCGGCGCCTTTGACGGTGCTGTCGGCCTTGACGACGACCTTGTTCGTCCTGGGGTCGACGGACCAGGCGGTGCCGGGGACGGCGGCCTGCTGCTCCAGTGTCCGTCTGGCCGAGGCGAGCTGGGCGGCCGAGTACCGGACGTACCGGGCCTGTGCGCCGGCGGCCCGCACGGTGGCGGCGGCGGATGCGTCGGTGACGTCGACGACGAGCGTGCCCGCCGCCGCGTCGTAGTACGAGCCGGCCGTGCCGGACCCGAGGCCGGCGGCCAGTTGCTGCCCGACCTGGGCGGCCCGGGCCGCGGACATGGCGGCGGTGCCGGACGCCGGTGCGGCGTGGGCGGTCTGGAAGGTGAGGGAGGATGCCGTGGCCAGGGCCACGGCGCCGGCGACGGCCAGGGCCGTGCGCCTCCTGGGTATGCGTGAGTCCTTCAACTCGGGCCTCCTGTGAGGGGGGTGTGCCCGTCGTGGTCGGCGGGCCCGGAGGACGTGGCGGCCGGAGAAGCGACCGAAATGCGTCGCGTCCATGCCAAGAGTCGTGCGACCGAGTATCAGGCCGGTCATGTCACCCCACAAGAAAACATCCGGTCGCCCGCGATCGCGCGCCACAGGCCCGCCGCCTTCGATTCCGCCCGGCAGCACCGGAGGTCACGGAGGTGCACACGCGTGGCAACTCCCGTACGTCCGGCTGCGATTAACGGACGGTGAGGGAGCGGGCTGTCCGATACCCGTCGTCCGCGTCCGCCGACCACGCCGGTCCGGCTGTGCATCCATGCGGCCTAATGTGCGGAAGTGGTCCGTCCGGCCCGGCGGAAGCAGGCCACCGCGGACGAGACCCCCAAGATCCTTAACCGGACTCCCGTGGTTTTCATCATATCGAGGGGAAGAACCGGAGCAGGCAGGGGCGTTGCCGCCCGTCCGCCTAGCGTGGCGTGCGAACCACCGGTCCCGGCGAAAGGCCGCGCACGCGATGGCGAACCCCTTCGAGCTCCCCCGCTTCTACATGCCGCACCCGGCACGTCTCAACCCCCATCTGGAGCAGGCCCGGGCGCACTCCAAGGCATGGGCCAGGGACATGGGGATGGTCGAGGGCTCGGGCATCTGGGAGGAGAGCGACCTCGACTCCCACGACTACGCGCTGCTGTGCTCCTACACCCACCCCGAGGCCCCGGCCGCGGAACTGGAGCTCGTCACCGACTGGTACGTGTGGGTCTTCTTCTTCGACGACCACTTCCTGGACGTCTTCAAGCGCACCCGCGACACCGCCGGGGCCAAGGCCTACCTCGACCGCCTCCCCGCCTTCATGCCGGTCGGCCCGGACGAGACGGCCCCGGAGGAGCCGGCCAACCAGGTCGAGGCGGGCCTGGCGGACCTGTGGGCGCGCACGGTCCCCGGCATGTCGGAGGACTGGCGGCGCCGCTTCCGGGAGAGCACCCGGCACCTGCTGGAGGAGTCCCTGTGGGAGCTGGCCAACATCAGCGCCGAGCGCGTCGCCAACCCCGTCGAGTACATCGAGATGCGGCGCAAGGTCGGCGGAGCCCCCTGGTCCGCCAACCTGGTCGAGCACGCGGTACGGGCCGAGGTCCCCGCGGTCATCGCGGCGAGCCGCCCGATGCGGGTCCTCAAGGACACCTTCGCCGACGGGGTCCACCTGCGCAACGACCTCTTCTCGTATCAGCGCGAGACCCAGGACGAGGGCGAACTGGCCAACGCCGTCCTCGTGTTGGAGCACTTCCTCGGCTGCCCGACGCAGGAGGCGGCCGACCGCGTCAACGACCTGCTCACCTCCCGGCTGCAGCAGTTCGAGCACACCGCGCTCACCGAGATCGGCCCCCTCCTGCAGGAGCACGGCCTCGGCCCGGAGGCCGCCGTCGCAGTCCTCACATACATCCGCGGACTCCAGGACTGGCAGGCCGGCGGACACGAGTGGCACATGCGCTCCAGCCGCTACATGAACGGCACCGCGCAGGGCGCCCTTCACCCCGCGACCCCGCTGCCCGCCGGCCCTCTCGGCCTGGGCACGGCGGCAGCGCGCATCGTCCCCTCCCTGATCGCCTCGACGCCGGTACGCCTGCGCAGCTTCAGCCATGTGCCCTTCCAGGTGACGGGCCATCTCCCGCTGCCGGATCTCCACATGCCGTACGAGGCCCGTTTCAACCCGCACCTGGAGCACTCGCGCCGGCACCTCGTGGACTGGTGCCACCGCACGGGACTGCTGGAGCCGCTGCCGGGCATCCCCGACTCCGGCCACTGGACGGAGGCGGAGCTCAGGGACTTCGACTTCCCCCTCTGCGCCGCGGGCCTGCACCCCAAGGGTTCCCCGGCCGCCCTCGACCTCGCCTCGGACTGGCTCGCGTGGGGGACCTACGGCGACGACTACTACCCCGCAGCCTTCGGCCGCACCCCCGGCGGAACGGCCGCGGCCAGGCTCTGCAACGAACGGCTCCTGACCTTCATGCCGCTGGACCTGCGCGCCATGCCGCAACCGCAGTACACCCTGGAACGCGGCCTGGCGGACCTGTGGTCCCGCACCGTGGGCCCGATGCCCGTCGAGGCGCGCCGCGAACTCCGCACCGCCGTCCAGGGCATGCTGGAGAGCTGGCTATGGGAACTGACCAACGAGATGCAGCACCGCATCCCGGATCCCGTCGACTACATCGAGATGCGGCGCAAGACCTTCGGCTCCGACATGACGATGGCCCTCAGCCGCTTCGAGCACCGGCTGCCGCCCGAACTGGTCTGCAGCCGCCCGGTCCAGGCGATGGAGAACGCCGCGGCCGACTACGGCTGCATGACCAACGATCTCCACTCCTACCAGAAGGAGATCCAGTTCCAGGGCGAGCTGCACAACGCCGTGCTCGTCGTGGAGAAGTTCTTCGACTGCGACCGCATGACGGCCCGTGACATCGTCGCCGACCTGATGAACTCCCGCATGCGCGAGTTCGAGCACGTCGTCGGCACCCAGCTCCCGGTGTTCTTCGAGGAGTTCGAGCTGGACGAGCGGGCACGGGCCGCGGTGGAGCGGTACGCGGAGGACCTGCAGAACTGGATGTCGGGAATCCTGGTGTGGCACCGGGAGTGCCGGAGGTACGGCGAGGCGGACCTGCAGCGGCACCATGGTGCACCGGCGATGCCGTCCGCCGCTCCGGGGCCGTTCGGGGTGCCGTCGGGGCTGGGGACGTCGGCGGTGCGGGTGGGGGCGGTGGGGCGGGGGTAGTCGGCCAGGGCCCAACGGCCCCGGAGAGGGGCCGCTCGGACCCGGTCCGGGCCGGGTCCGGTGCGGCATGCTGGCTGCGACCGACCGGAGGTTCCCGCTCACGGCCGCACCCGCGTCCGCCTGACCGATCCCTCAACCACCCGGCCCAGCAGGCACGGTGTGCGGCACCTCCGGTCGGTCGGCGCCCGGCCGCCTGTCAAGGCTCCCCCGTCCTCCCCGGCGGCCGGGCGTACAGGTCACCGTCCGCGAAGGGGCCGGGCCCTCACCGCTCCGTATGGTGCCCGTGCCACGGATGCCGCAGCCGCACCCACACGTCCCGGGCCCCGCGCCCGGCCTCCACCCGGCTGCGGGCCACGAGTTCGCGGGCCTTCTCCTCGCTCTCCACCATCGGCCCGGAGCCGCGCAGCGGGCGGCCGGCCGTCTCGTGCAGGAAGAACGCGGAGACGAAGCCGATGGCACCGGCCGCCATCAGGTAGTAGGCGGGGATCATCTGGTTGCGGGTGTTCTCGATCAGGGCGGACACCACCAGCGGGGTGGTGCCGCCGAAGAGCGAGACGGAGATGTTGTACGAGACGGACAGCGCCCCGTAGCGCAGCCGGGTGGGGAAGAGCGCGGGCAGGGTGGACGCGGCGGTGCCCGCGAAGCAGACCAGCAGCAGGGCCAGGATGAGGCAGCCGACGGCGGGCAGCACCGCGCCCTGGGCGCGGATGAGCAGCAGGGCCGGGATGGCGAGGGCCACGAGGGCGGCGCTGCCGGCCATGAAGACCGGCCGGCGTCCCCAGACGTCGGAGTAGCGGCCCACCGTGGTGATGGTGAGCGCGACGACGATCATGCTGCAGAGGACCAGCAGTTGCGAGGTGGTGGAATCCCGGCCGAGCGTCTCGGTCATGTAGGTCGGCAGGTAGGAAGTGACCATGTAGCTGGTCACGTTGTAGACCACCACCAGGCCCATGCAGATCAGCACCGCGTGCCAGTGCTTGGTGAAGGTCTCCTTCAGCCGCCCGTGCCCGGACTGCCGGGCTTCTTCGGCGTGTTCCTCGAGGGCCTGCGGGGTTTCGTCGGGGTCGTTGGCCATGCCGGCCGTGCCGACCGAGGCCGCGGCGCGGAAGGCGGGTGTCTCCTCCAGCCGCATCCGCATATAGAGCCCGATCAGGCCGAGCGGCCCGGACAGCAGGAAGGGCAGCCGCCAGCCCCAGTCGACCATGGTGCTCTCGCCGAGGGCCGCGGTGAGCGCGGTGACGAGCGCGGAGCCCAGCACGTATCCCACGAAGGTGCCGAAGTCGAGCCAGCTGCCCAGGAAGCCCCGGCGCTCGTCCGGGGAGTACTCGGCGATGTAGGTGGTGGCTCCCGCGTACTCGCCGCCGGTGGAGAAGCCCTGCACCAGGCGGCAGAGCAGCAGCAGAACGGGCGCGAGCAGGCCGACCGTCCCGTAGCCCGGCAGCAGGCCCACCGCGAAGGTGCTCACCGCCATCATGATCATGGTGGCCGCCAGCACCCGCTGCCGCCCGATGCGGTCGCCCAGCGGCCCGAAGGCCAGTCCGCCCAGCGGCCGCACCAGGAAGGCGGCGGCGAAGGTGCCGAAGGACGCGATCACCTGGATGCCGGGGGAACTGCCGGGGAAGAACACCTTGCCGAGCACGGCCGCCAGGTAGGCGTACACCCCGAAGTCGAACCACTCCATCATGTTGCCGAGCGCCGCCGCCGAGACGGCCCTCCGCACCTCGGGACGGTCCGTGACCATGACCTCCTCGATGCTCAGCGCACTCTTGCGGCGGCGCAGCGCGATGCGCACCAGCCGGTCGGTCGCGGGGGTGCTCTCCCTCGGCGACCTGACCTGACCGGGCCTCGGGGGCTTCCTGTGGTCGGCGTCCATATACCTATTCAATCCTTATGCGCGGTTTGGTGCTTTTTCTGGCCGAGTGAAACGGCCAGCCGCGCGCTTACCCGGGCGGAGCAGTCGCACGCTTCTCCCCCCACAGGTAAAATGCTCGTCCCGGCCGAAGGGGGCGAAGCGGCCATGACCGACTCGCAGTGGCGCCATATCGCGACGGGGATCGACGTCGTCTGCTGGCTGACGTTCCTGACCGTCTGGGCTCTCGGCGCGCTCTACAACGCCCGCCGTTCCCCGGCCGTGCGCAAGCGCGGGCAGCCGCTCCAGCGATGGAGCGTCCTCGCCGGGATCGTCGTGGCGGTGACGGTGAACTCACTGCTGCCGCACGGCACATGGGACCCGCTCACCGTGCACGTGCAGTGGCTGCGTGCCGTCGGCGCCGTCGTGCTCGTCGGCGCGACCGCCTTCGCGATCTGGGCCCGCATCCGCCTCGGTCTGATGTGGACGTCCGCCCCCGTGGCCAAACAGGGCCACGAACTGCGCACCGACGGCCCCTACGCGATCGTCCGGCACCCCATCTACACCGGCATCCTCGGCATGTTCATCGGCACCGCGCTGCTGATGCTCCTCGGCGGCTGGGTGGTGGCCGTGCTGCTGGCGGTCGTCCTCATGCAGTGGAAGATCAGCGTCGAGGAGAAGCTGATGACGGAGGCGTTCCCGGGTGCGTACGAGGAGTACAAGCAGCGCGTCCCCCGGGTGATTCCGCGCCTGCGACGGCGGCGAGCCAGTCCTCGACCGTGACGACGTCCGCCCACTGCGGGAAGAGTCTTCCGGTGAGGACCCGGTGCACCTCGGGGTCGGTGTCCAGGCAGGCGTCCGCCAGGACGGTGAGGCCGAAGTCCAGGTCGTTGGCCTGGCACAGGGTGTGCAGCACGACGCCGCTGGTGGAGAGGCCGGTGAGGACAAGGCTGTTGATGCCGCGCGCCCTGAGCACGACATCGAGGTCACTGCCCGAGAACGCGCTGGCCCGTCTCTTGGTGACCACGATGTCGCCCTGCTCGGGCGCGACGTCGGGGTGGATCCGGGTGCCGGGGGCGCCCTCGGTGAAGAGGCCGTCCCGTGCGATGGCGGTCAGCACCTTGTTGCGCGTACCGACTTCCGGGTGACCGGGCCGGAACCCGATGACCACGTAGATCACGGGGATGCCGGCCGCCCGGGCCCCGTCGATCGCCGTGCGCAGGCGCGGCAGGTATCCGGAGCCGTCGTCGACGATGTCCACGATGTCCTGTTGGACGTCCATCACGAGGAGCGCTCTGTCGGTCATGTGTGCCGTCCCCTCTCCCTTTTCATCCGGCAACAGGGGCAACTCTAGTGAGCCGACGCATCACCCTGTAGAGCTAGCCCGGCAGTTGGATGTGCCCCGGTGCCCCGCGTGACAACGTTCCGCCCGTGGACCCGGACAGCGACCAGGTGCTGTCCGACGACCCGGGGAGGGGCCATCACCACCACGCCGTTCACAGACCGAACCGCACTCTCGCGCCGCCGCATGCTGGGAGCCGCGCTGGCCGTCGGAGCCGCCGTGCCGCTCGGTGCCGCGCTCCCCGCATGGGCGGCACCGGCCACCGCCGGCCCGACGCAACTCACCCTGCCCGGACCCACCGGACCGTACCCGGTGGGCACAGTGGCACTGCACCTCGTCGACGCCTCGCGTCCGGACCCGGTGGCCGGGCCGGGTCGTCACCGCGAACTGATGGCCAGTGTCTGGTACCCCGCCCACGACACCCGGCGGTATCCGCAGGCCCCGTGGATGCTCGCCCGCCCCCTGCAGGAGCTCCTCGCCTCCGCGGGGTTCGAGCGGGACGCCGTCGCGGCGCCGCTCACGGCCGGCCACGAGGGTGCTCCGGTGCGGCGGACGGGCGGAAGGCTTCCCGTCGTCGTGTACTCGCACGGCGCGCACAGCCACCGTGCCGACCACACCGTCATGGTGCAGGAACTCGCCAGTCACGGCTACGTGGTGGTCACGGTGGACCACACGTACGACGCCATCGGCGAGTTCCCCGACGGCCGGGTCGTCGTCCCGCTCCGGGGCCCGAAGTACGCGTTGGGACCGGCGGACTTCGCCACGGACATCCGGTTCATCCTCGACTGCATCGAGGACCTCGACGCCGGACGCAACCCCGACGCCGGGCAGCGGCGGTTGCCCGCCGGACTGCGCGGGGCCCTCGACCTGCACCGCATCGGCATGTTCGGCTGGTCGAAGGGCGGCACGGCGACCGCCCGCGTCATGATCGACGACCGGCGCGTGCGGGCCGGGCTGAGTCTCGACGGCCCGATGCTGCCGACGATCACCGCCGACCTGGACCGGCCGTTCATGATGATGACCGCCCAGTTCACCCGGGCCGCGGAGCCCGCTGTCGCCGAGTTCTGGTCCCACCTGCGGGGATGGCGGCTCAACGTACAGGCGGCAGGCGCGATCCACAGTTCGTACGGCGACAACCAGGCGCTGATCCCGCAGTTGGCGAAAGTGGTCGAGATGACGGACGAGCAGCTCAGGGACTGGATCGGCACGCTCGATCCGGCCCGCGCGGTACGGATCCAGCAGGCGTACCCGCTCGCGTTCTTCGACCTGCATCTGCGGCACCGGCGCGGGCATCTGCTCGACGGCCCGGCCGCGGCCTTCCCGGAGGTGGCGTTCCTTCCCTAGGGGGAGAACAGGCGCTTCAGTCCACCCACACGCGCACCAGGCATCTCCGGGCACCCGGTTCGGGCGCGTCGGTGAAGGCCGTACGGCCGTGCAGCACAACGGTGTTGTCCAGCCAGAGAAGGTCTCCCGGCTGCAGGGGAATGCGCAGGACCGTGCGCGGGTCGGACAGGATCCGGTCGACGGCGTCGAGGGCTGCGCGTTCATCGGGGGTCAGGGGCGCGCCGGCTTCGTGGTGGGCGCGTTCGATCCCGCGCCTGTTGTAGTGCACGCGCAGGCCGGCGCCGTGCCGCTGGAAGACGGGGCGGCGCCGGTCGAAGCCGGGGCCGCGGCCGAAGTGGAAGTCCCGGCAGAGGCGGGGCAGGGCCCAAGGGTGGTCGCCGAGCAGCCGGTTGTGCACGGTGTGGCCGCTGGCCAGCAGCGTGTCCCCGCCTTGTGCCGCCTGCCGCACGCACAACAGCCCCAGCACTCCGGGCGGTCGGGGTGCCGGGGTGCGGTCCGTGTGCAGGCCCAGGGCGAGGTCGGTCTTGCCCAGTCCGGCGTTGTCGGCCACGGTGACGAAGTCACCGGGGTCCGCCGGCCTCGGCATGCCCAGCGACGCGGCGAGTTGCCGGCACATCGCGGCGCACTCCTGGTCGGTGCGGCCGGCCACCGGGCAGCCGCGGATCACGGCGAATCCGCGGCCGTGCCGCAGGCGTCGGGCGACATGCGCGGCCAGGTCCGCCAGGGCCGCGCCGGGCGGCCATGGGAGCAGCCAGTCCGCCTCGCCGAGGGCATGTCCGTTCCAGGCCGTGGGTCCTTCGACCGGGGCGGGCCGGGTCATCTCCCCACCTTTCCGCGGCAGCAGGCTGCCGACAGGTTCGGTCACCGTCCAGGAACATACCCGGCGGAGGAGGCCGGGTGCCGCCCCGATGCACCCGGTTCCCGCGGACCGGGGACGCGGTGGATCGCCGTGCCGGTTCCGGTGAGCGGGAGGCCCGTGGCACCGTGCCGGGCGGCGACGATCTCCGCCGCGATGGACAGCGCCGTCTCCTGCGGTGTACGGCCGCCCAGGTCCAGGCCGATGGGCGAACGCAGCCGGGCCAACTCGGCATCGCCGACGCCCGCTTCGCGCAACCGCCGGACGCGGTCGTGATGGGTGCGGCGCGACCCCATCGCGCCGACGAACGCGACCGGAAGGCGCAGGGCGTCCCGCAGCAGCGGCACGTCGAACTTGGCGTCGTGCGTGAGGACGCACAGCGCCGTCCGTGCGTCGACGGCGGTGCGGCGCAGATAGCGGTGCGGCCAGTCGACCACGACGGCGTCCGCCTCGGGGAAGCGTGCCGCCGTGGCGAACACGGGGCGCGCGTCGCACACGGTGACGTGGTAGCCGAGGAACTTGCCGACCCTGACCAGCGCCGCCGTGAAGTCGACCGCCCCGAAGACGATCAGGCGCGGCGGCTCCGTGCCCGACTCGACCAGGAGCGTCACGCCACCGGGGCAGTGCGCCCCGTCCTCCGACAGCTCGACGGTGCCGGTGCGGCCCGCGTCGAGCAGTGCACGTGCCTCGGCCGCGGCCGTCCGGTCCAGTTCCGGGCGGCCGCCGAGGCCGCCCTCGGCGCTCCCGTCGGGCCGGACGAGCAGCATTCCGCCGAGGAGTTCGGCCGGGCCCCGGACGACCCGGGCCAGGGCCACCGCCTCGCCTCCGGCGGCAGCCGTCAGCGCGCGGGCGAGCACGGCGCGGCCCGATGCGGCCGCGGGACACGGAACGGCCACGACCTCAAGAGTGCCGCCGCAGGTCAGGCCCACCGCGAAGGCGTCGTCGTCGCTGTAGCCGAAGCGTTCCCGGAGCACCGTCCCGTCCTGGAGCGCGCGGACGCACAGGTCGTACACCGCCGCTTCCACACAGCCCCCGGAGACCGAGCCGACGGCCTCGCCCCGGCCGTCGACGGCCAGGGCGGCGCCGGGGCCGCGCGGGGCGCTGCCGCTCACGGACACGACGGTGGCGACGGCGAAGTCCCGCCCTTCGGCGGCCCATCGGGCCAGTTCCTCAGCTATGTCCAGCACGTTCCTGCTCCGGTATCAGGACGCGGTCGGGCCGGATCGGCAGGTCCCGGTGGCGTACACCGGTCGCGTGCCAGACGGCGTTGGCGACCGCTGCCGCGGAGCCCACGGCGCCGATCTCGCCGATGCCCTTGATCCCGACCGGGTCGTCGGGGTCCGGGTCGTCGAGCCAGTCCGCCTCGATGGCGGGGACGTCCGCGTGGGCCGCGTAGTGGTAGCCCGCGAGGTCGGCGTTGACCAGGGCGCCCGAGGCGGCGTCCCGGATGCCCTCCTCGTGCAGGGCCGCGGACAGGCCCCAGATCATGCCACCGGTCAACTGGCTGCGTGCCGTCAGCGGGTTGACGATCCGGCCCGCGGCGAAGATGCCGAGCATGCGCCGAACGCGGATTTCACCGGTGCCCGGGTCGACGGCCACCTCGGCGAACTGGGCCCCGTACGCGTGCCGTTCGGCGGCGGCGAGGGCGCGCACCGCCTGCTCCGTGTCGGAGCGCACGGTGAGGCCGTCCGCCGGAACGGCGGCGCCGAGGGCGAGGCGCTCGCGCAGCTCGCGGGCCGCGAGCTGGATCGCCCAGCCCCAGGAGCGGGTGCCCATGGAGCCGCCGGCCAGCCACGCGTTGCCGAAGTCGCTGTCGGCGATGAGCAGGCGGACGCGGGAGGGCTCCACGTCCAGCGCCTCCACGGCGAGTTGGGTCAGGGCGGTACGCGCCCCGGTCCCGATGTCGGCCGCGGTGATGCGCACGGTGAAGGTGCCGTCCGCGTTCGCCGTGACGGCGGCCGTCACCGGGAAGACGCCCGTGAAGAAGGACGCCGCCGCCGTGCCGGTACCGATGAGCCAGCGGCCGTCCCGGCGCACACCGGGCCGCGGGTCACGTTCGGCCCACCCGAACCGGCGGGCGCCTTCGGCGAAGCAGTCGAGCAGGCGGTGCCCGGCGTAGGGCAGTCCGGAGACGGGACCGACGGACGGTTCGTTGCGGGCGC
The DNA here is from genome assembly GCF_013030945.1 of Streptomyces morookaense. GTDB lineage: Bacteria > Actinomycetota > Actinomycetes > Streptomycetales > Streptomycetaceae > Streptomyces > Streptomyces morookaensis. Next base: position 196,942 of record NZ_JABBXF010000016.1, read on the forward strand.
GCAGGGCGATCGGGTCCAGGCCGCACCGCTCGGCCAGTTCGTCGAGCGCGCACTCCATCGCGAACGACCCGGGGGCCTCGCCCGGCGCACGCATGTAGGTCGGGGTGGGCACGTCGAGAGGGAGCACGTTGTTGACGGTGCGGTGGCCGTTCGCGTCGTACATGGTGCGCCCGTACGCGGCGCTCGGTTCGACGAACTCGCGGAGCGTGGAGGTGGCGCTGAGCGCCGTGTGCTCCAGGGCCCGGAGCCGGCCGTCGGTGCCGGCACCGAGCCGGACGCGCTGGGCGGTGCGGCTGCGGTGGCCGATGAGCGAGAACATCTGCGGCCGGGTGAGCGCGATGCGGACGGGACGCCCGAGCAGGTTCGTCGCCATGACGGCGAGGATGAGGTGCGCGCGGACCTGGGCCTTGCTGCCGAAGCCGCCGCCGACGTGCTCGGACCGCAGGTGGACCGAGGCGGGGTCGAGGCCGAAGAGCTGGGCGAGGTCCTGTGCCGTCGCGTACGCGCCCTGGGTGGTGTCGACGACTTCGAGCCGGCCGTCGTCCCAGTACGCCATGGCCGCGTGCGGCTCCATCGCGTTGTGGTACAGCTCCGGGGTGCTGTAGTGGGCGTCCACCACCACGTCGGAGGCGGCGAGTTCGGCCTCCACGTCGCCCTTTTCCGCGCGGCCCGGCCCCGCGGGCGACGCGTCCGGCGTGTAGGCGGCGGGGTGTCCGGGGCGGAAGTCCACGTCGTGCGGCTCGGTGTCGTACGTGACGACGAGCGTCTCCGCGGCCTCCCTGGCCTGTTCGGGGGTCTCGGCCACGACGCAGGCGACCGGCCAGCCCGCGTGCGGGACGCGGTCGTGCTGGAGGATCTGCGTGGTGGCGTCGGGCCCGAAGGTTCCGGCGAAGTCCTCTTTCAGACGCGGCGCGTTGCCGTGGTGCAGGACCGCGAGCACGCCGGGCATCTTCAGGGCGGGAAGGTCGTCCACGGAGGCGATGCGGCCGCGGGCCACCGTGGACGTCACGATCCAGCCGTGGGCGAGTCCGTCGGCGGGGAAGTCGGCGGCGTAGCGGGCCGCGCCGGTGACCTTGTCGCGGCCTTCCAGGCGGACGTGCGGCGTGCCGACGGCCCGGGGGGCGAGTCCGGTGGTCGTTGCCGGTGTCATCGGGCTGCCTCCTCGGCGAGTTCGGTCAGGACGCTGACGGCCAGATTGCGCATGAGCGGCAGCTTGTAGCCGTTGTGCGGTAGGGGCCGGGCGGCGGCGAGTTCGGCGTCCGCGGCGGCCGCGAACGCCGCGGCGTCGGCCGGGCCCCCGGTGAGGGCGCGCTCGGCCTGCCGGGCCCGCCACGGGCGGGAGGCGACGGCGCCGAAGGCGAGACGTACGTCGTGCACGATGCCGTCGCGGATGTCGAGGGCGGCCGCGAGCGAGCCGATCGCGAAGGCGTACGAGGCGCGTTCGCGCACCTTGCGGTAGCGGGAGGCGGCGGCGACCGGGGCCGGTGGCAGGACGACGCCGGTGATCAGCGCGCCGGGCGGCAGGGCGGTCTCCAGCTGCGGGTTGCTGTCCACCGGACGGTAGAACTCGGCGAGCGGCAACTCCCCCGGCCCGTCCAGGGTTTCGTAGACGACGACCGCGTCGAAGGCGGCCAGGGCCACCGCCATGTCGGAGGGGTGGACGGCCACGCAGTGCGGGGAGGCGCCGAGGACGGCATGGTTGCGGTGCTCACCCGTGAGAGCGGCGCAACCGCTGCCCGGGGAGCGCTTGTTGCACGGCGCGGCGGCGTCGGTGAAATAGCCGCAGCGGGTGCGCTGCAGCAGGTTCCCGCCGACGGTGGCCATGTTGCGCAGCTGCCCCGAGGCACCGGCGAGGACGGCCTGCGCCAGCGCCGGGTAGCGGCGGCGCACATCGGGGTGTGCGGCCAGGTCGCTGTTGGTGACGGTCGCGCCGATGCGCAGGCCGCCGTCGGCGGTGGGCTCGATCCGGCCGAGGGGGAGGTCGCGCAGGTCGACGAGGAGCGCGGGCCGCTCGATCCCGTTCTTCATCAGGTCGACGAGATTGGTGCCGCCGCCGAGCGGGCGGGCCCCGGGCTCGGCGGCCAGCAGGGTGAGGGCACCGGCCATGTCGGCGGCGCGCTCGTAGCGGAACTCCCTCACGCCGACACCGCCTTGGCGGCCTGGGCGACGGCCCGGACGATCGCCGGGTACGCGCTGCAGCGGCACAGGTTGCCGCTCATCCGCTCGCGGATCTCGTCGTCGGTGAGGGCGGGCGGGCCGGCCTCGGGGCGGACGTCGGCGGTGGCGGCGCTCGGCCAGCCCGCCGCGTGCTCGTCCAGGACCGCGAGGGCCGAGCAGATCTGGCCCGGGGTGCAGTAGCCGCACTGGTAGCCGTCGAGTTCGAGGAACGCCTCCTGCACCGGGTGCAGTCGGCCGTCCTCGGCGACGCCCTCGATGGTGGTGACCGCGCGACCCTCGGCCGCGACGGCGAGCTGCAGGCAGGCCACGGCTCGGCGGCCGTCGAGCAGCACGGTGCAGGCACCGCACTGCCCGTGGTCGCAGCCCTTCTTGGTGCCGGTCAGGCCGAGGTGCTCGCGCAGCGCGTCGAGCAGGGTGGTGCGGTGGTCGACGGTGAGGGTGCGCGGTTCTCCGTTGACGTGCAAGGTGATGACGCTGGACGTCGATGCGGTCATGAACTGCCCTTTTCGGCGTGAGGGGTTCGCACTGCGACGGCGATTGCCACTAGAGTGAACTCAAACGGACGGTTGTCCGGAAAATTGTCCGAGTCTCCGAAGTTAGCGGACAGTTGTCCGCTCAGCAAGGCTTGCCGGACCGGGAACGAACCGAGGGCGAGGGACGCACGTGCACACGACGGTGACACAGCCCAACGAGGAGCCTCTGCCCAGGCGTTCGGACGCCCTGCGCAACCGCGAGCGCATCCTGGAAGCGGCCCTGTCCGAGCTCACCCGCTCCCCCGCCGTCCCGCTCAGCACGATCGCGAGGAAGGCAGGCGTCGGGCAGGGCACCCTCTACCGCAACTTCCCCGACCGCGAGTCGCTCATCCTCGAGGTCTACCGCTTCGAGGTGCAACAGGTTTTCGAGGCCGCCCGCCACCTGCTGGACACCCGGCCGCCCGAACAGGCCCTGCGGGAATGGCTCGACCGCCTCGCCCAGTACGCGTCGGCCAAGGCAGGGCTGGCCGACGCGATGCGCGAGTGCACCCGCGCCCCCGCCACCCCGGCGCGCTGGGGCCACTCACCGGTCACGGCGGCCGTCGAACTCCTCCTGGAGGCCAACGAGTCGGCCGGCACGATCCGTCCCGGCGTGACCCCCGACGACTTCCTCCTCGCCATAGCCGGCCTGTGGCACATCGGCACGCACGACGACGCCCACGAGCGCGCGCGGCGCCTCTTCGACCTCGTCACGGCCGGCCTGCGGGCGGGGGCGCCGGGCCCACAGCCGACGCACTGCCCCAGCGGTTCTCCCACCGGTCGTCCTACCGGTCGTCCGCAAGCCTCCGCTCCAGGTAAATACCCGTGAACACGGCAACCTTGGCCCGCAGCACCCAAGGATCGAAGGGCTTGCCGATGTAGTCGACGGCGCCCGCGGCGTAGCCCCGGGCGGAGTGTTCGGGGTCCGCGCCCATGGCGGTGAGGAAGATGATGGGGACGTCACGGTTGCGGGGGCGGCGTTTGATGTGGGCGGCGGTCTCGTAGCCGTCCATGTCCGGCATCTGGACGTCCATGATGATCACGGCGAAGTCGTCGTGATCGAGCAGCGCCTTGAGCGCCTCCTGGCCGGACGAGACCGCCACCAGCTCCTGGTCGAGGGTGGACAGGACGGCGGTCATGGCCAGCAGGTTGTCGGACTGGTCGTCGACGACGAGGACCTTGGGCATGGCCTGCGGCGTCGCCGCAGGCAGGGAACCGGCGGTCTGCCGCGCCTCCTCGACGGCCTGCAGCTGCCGTTCGAGCAGGGCGCACCGCTCCTCGGCGTCCTCGCGCTGCTTGTGCGCGGCGTGCAGGTCGGCCGACAGCCGGGCGACTTCGCCCTGCAGCGCATCGCGTTCGCGCAGCAGCTCGGTGACGTCGGGGTTGGCGGCGGCCAGCCGGTCGGCCCGCTCCCGCTCCGCGCCCCACTCCGCTTCGAGCTGGCTCAGGCGGACCTCCAGGTCCGCGATGCGGTGCTTGCGGTCCAGCAGAGCGTCGCCCAGGGCATCGCCGCGTGCCGTGGAACGGCGCGAGACCCGGTCGGCTTCTGCGAGCTGCTGTTCCAGCACCTCCACGGCGTGGCGCGGGGAGGCACTCGTCTCGACCGCGGCCCGGTGCAGGCGGCGGACGAGCTCGACGGCCTCGGGGGTCGCGGCCGTGCCGCGGTGCTCGGCGACGTCGGTGAGCAGGTCCATCACCACCTCCCACGGCGGGACGCGGGTGCCGTTGAGATAGCGGGAGAAGGTGCCGGCATCACGGAAGCGCCGCGCCGCATATCGGCGTGCCGACACGTCGAGGCCCTCGAACAGCTCCCGCAGGGCCAGCGCCAGGGCCCGGGATTCGGGCGTGAGTTCCGGGGCCAGCGGCCTGAGCTCACCCACGGTCGTCCCCTGACGTCCGCAACGCCCCCGGCTCGCGGCCGGCGGCATCAGGAGCGATCACCTGGTTGGCCACCGGCAGGGCCCCGCCCGCAGCGGCGAACCCGCACAGCACGCAACGCGCCGGCCCCTCCCCCGCGAACGCCGACAGCAGGCCGACTGCCGCTCCGGCCAGCACTGCGAGTAACAGCACCAGCGTCGCTCTCGTCGACAGCAGGGAACGGTCCATGGCTCCTCGGCTCCTCTTTCGGCACCTGATCGGAAGGTGAGCCACAGGATGGTGGGAAGCGAAGCCGTTGCGCCAGGCGAACGGCCAAACGGCAACACCGACTGCTGCTGTTGCCAGGTGAGTTGGCAACAGCAGCCCTCCGAGCACTCGTCGCTGTGCGAACCGGCCGGGCCGGTAGTCGCCGGCCGGCTGCTGGAGGATGACGTTCAGCCCGCCCACACCTCGCCCGTGACGCCGCCGGCCGCGGGGGCTTCCTCCGGTGACGTGCGTCTCCCCCTGCCCCCGTCCGGCGCTGCCGGCTCGCCGCCGTGGGAGGCCCGTCAACTCCTGCCGAAAGCCGCCGAGTTGAGGTTCGGACAAGCCTTGTGATTTTGTTCAACAATCCTCTACGCTGCCGTACCCGGCGGCCGTTTCGCCGCCCTCCACCCCCTCACCTCCGCGAGGTGCGCATGGGAACCATCGCCCCACGCCCGCCCGGACCGCAGGCGTCCGCAACACCGGCCGAGGCGCGCGCGGCCTTCCGGGCCGGCACGGCCGTGCCCACCGCCGGCTGGGCCGACGGCCGGACGCAGGCCAACCTGATCGCCGTACCGCAGGACTGGGCCTACGACGTCCTGCTGTTCGCCCAGCGCAACCCCCAGCCCTGCCCCGTCCTCGACGTCACCGGGCCCGGCGTCCCGCACACCCCGCTCGCCCCCGGCGCCGACCTGCGCACCGACCTGCCCAGGTACCGGGTGTGGGAGGACGGCCGGCTCGTGGCGGAACCCACCGACGTCACCGGCCTGTGGGGCGACGACATGGTGGCCTTCCTCATCGGCTGCAGCTTCACCTTCGAGGCGACCCTGAGCGCGGCGGGCATCCCCCTGCGCCATATCGAACAGGGCCGCAACGTCTCCATGTACGTCACCAACCGCCCGTGCCGGCCCGCCGGTCGGCTGCACGGCCCCCTGGTGGTCTCCATGCGGCCCGTCCCCGCACGGCAGGTGGCCGAAGCCCGTCGGCTGACCGCCCTCATGCCCGCCGTCCACGGCGCACCCGTGCACGTCGGCGACCCCGCCGCGATCGGCATCACGGATCTCGGCGCACCGGACTTCGGCGACCCGGTCGAGATCCGCAGCGGCGAGGTCCCCGTCTTCTGGGCCTGCGGGGTGACGCCCCAGGCCGCTCTCATGGCCTCGGCCCCGCCGTTCGCCATCACCCACGCTCCCGGGCACATGTTCATCACCGACGCGAGGGACTCCGCGTACCGGCTGCTGTGAGCGCCGTAGGACGGAAGTCCCAGCCGGAGATCCGCACAACGCCGGTGCCGCGGTCCGGCCGCCGGCTGGAAGGGTGGTGATCGTCCGTACCCCCAGCCGACCCCGGGAGATCATCGTGGAGCCCTCGTCCGGCCGCCACCCGGCCACCCCCGACCCCTCAGGAGCCCTGCGGCTGATGGAGGAGGCCTTCGGGTTCCTCCATTCCGCCGCGCTGCGGGCCGCCGCCTCGCTCCGGCTCGCGGACCGGCTCGCCGACGGACCGCGCACCGCCGCCGAACTCGCCGCGGACACCGGCACCGACGGCGCCGCGCTGCAGCGGTTACTGCGTCATCTGGCCTCGCGCGGCGTCTTCCGGGAGGACGACACGGGCGCGTTCGGGCTGACGCCCGCCGGGCACGCCCTGCGCACCGACGTCCCCGGATCGCTGCACCCCGCGGTGCTGCTGCTCACCGACGACATGTTCCTGCACTCCTCGGCCGGCCTCGCCGAGACCGTGCGCACCGGGGAATCCGCCTTCCCCGGAGTCTTCGGCACCCCCTTCTTCCAGCACCTCGAAGCCGACGGCGCGGCCCGGGAGGTCTTCGACGCCGGGATGGCGGCCTTCTCGGGTCCGCTCGACGACGTGGTCGCGGCCGCGTACCCGTTCCCGGAGCGGGGCACGGTGGTGGACGTCGGCGGAGGACGGGGCGGCCTGCTGCGGGCCGTGCTGCTGCGCCACCCCGGCCTGTCGGGCGTCCTCTTCGACCGGGCCGCCGCGGTACGCGAACCCCTGCTCGCCACGCAGGAGTTGACGGGTCGCTGGCGGGCCGAGCCCGGGGACTTCTTCGCCGCCGTCCCCGACGGCGACGTCCTCCTGCTCAAGCACGTCCTGCCCGACTGGAGCGACGAGGACTGCGTCCGCATCCTGAACTCCTGCCGGCGGGCCCTCGCCCCGGGCGGCCGGGTCCTGGTCGTCGACGCCGTCCCGCCGCCGGGCAACGCCCCGCACCCGGGCAAGGACCTCGACCTCCTGATGATGACCGCCCTCGGCGGCAGCACCCGCACCCCGGCCGAACTCGACGCCCTCTTCGCCCGCTCCGGACTGCGCCACATCCGCACCCTGCCGACACCCGGCTTCGCGTCCATCGTGGAGGCGGCCGCGGACTGAACCCGTCCCACGCCTTTCCGCTTTTCCGCCGAAGGGCCGTCACGGTGAATGCGGTGGTCGGAGAGGGTGAACGTGACGGACCGGACGCTGCGCAGACTTGGCCGGCGCCGGCGCTCCCGGTAGCAAGGCCGGAAATTCACCAATCGCGAGCGTCAGGACCACACAGTGAAGAGAACCAGTCGCACGAAGACGGCGGCCACAGGTCTTCTCGGCCTGCTTCTGGTCGGGGGCACGGCGTCGCCCGCCATGGCCTGGGGACGCTGGCCGGACGGCGGCGCCGAAGGCAATACGTACGTCCGGATCTCCTCCGGATTCTCCTGCGAAGGCAGGGCAGCCCGGACCTGCATCAACGGAGCCGTGAACAGCGGCAACACCAGCAATGCGCAGAACGTCCGGCTGGTCGGAACGCCCAGCAGCAGCGGCAGCCCCGTGAACAACAGCGGCTCCGTCAACTCCGGTTCGTCCGTCACGGGCTCCTCGTCCCGCAGCTCCAACCACCTGGAGCACACCGGCGGGGGCGGCAGCCAGTACCTGTGACCCGATGCCCTCGGCCCCCGGTCGCCCGGGGGCCGAGGCGTTCGTCCGGCGCCTCCTAGGGAAAGACCGGGTGACCCAGCGAGGTGTCGTTGCTGCTGTTGGACCGCGGACCGTTGACCTCGTTGAGGGCATTGGTCGAGCCGGCGGCGGACTTGATGTTGCCGCTGTCCACCGGGTTTCCGTGGTTGAGGAAGTTGTTGCTGTCCACGCTGTTCCCGCTGTCGACCGGACCGTTGATGCACGGGTGCGGCGAGTGGTTCCTCGGCGAGTTGTAGTTGTACTCGACCAGACGGTTGTTGCAGACCACTCCGGACACCATTTCGGTGACGGTGCCGAGATCCGCGCCCACCACGGCGCCCAGCAGGGAGCCGGGGGGATTCGTCGGCGTCGTTGTCTGCGCCTGCGCGATGCCGCTGCCGAACAGCACCAGACCGCATACCCCGGTGAGGGTCACCGCGTGCCCAAGTCTTTTCACGACGCTCCTTGCCGGTCCGCCCGTCGGTCCCAGACGTATGGTGCTGTGCCCGCCCCCGCGCGGTCCCGGCAACTCCGCAGGAGGCCAAACGCTCGCGGACCATATTCAGCCGGACGGCCCAACCGCCGGCTCATTCCGGGCCGGCTGCCGTGACGGAGGGACCGCGCCGGAAGTCACCGGGCGACTGCCCGGTGGCACGCGTGAAGAACTTGCCGAAGTTGGCCGCCTCGGTGAATCCCAGGCGCCGCCCGATCGCAGCGGCGGACAGGTCCGTGTGGACGAGCAGCCGCTTGGCCTCCAGCGCCACCCGGGCGTCGATCACGGCCTTCGCGGACATCCCCGCTCCTTGGCGACAGGCCCTGGTGAGGGTCTTCGGCGTCGTGTTCAGGGCGGCGGCGTGGGCGGCGACGGACCGGTGATCGGCGTACGTCTCCTCCAGCGCGGCCCGGAACCGGGCGAGGAGTTCGGCCGCCCCGGCCGGGGCGGGCCCGCGTTCGGGGCCCGGCAGCAGGGCGATCCTCAGCAGCAGGGCCGTGAGCAGGTGCCGCAGCAGCTCGGTGGCCGACTGCCGCTCGTGCACGGCGTGGGCGGCGGCGATCAGGTCGGTGTGCAGGGCGAGTTCGGCCCGGTCGGGTCCGGACACCTGCCAGTGCGCCGGGCCATGGGGGTCGTCCACCAGACCCCGGGCCGCGGAGGGCGACGGAAAGTCCGGGGTGAAGAGGACGAGCCGGGCCTGCATCCCCGCCTCGGGGGCGTACCGGTGGACCTGGCCCGGGCGGATCCACAGCAGCGTGCCGGGCCGGCACTCGTGCCCGGCGAAATCGATCATGTGGGTTCGTGGCCCAGTTCCTCCTGCCGTCCGAGAGCGCGCGCCCCGTCCTGACGTACCTGTACCTGGGTCTCGCGGCGGTCCTGCCGACCCGGCGGTGGCGCCTGGCGGCACCGGCACTCCGGGCGATCGGCGGCGCGGACGGCTCAGGAACAGCTACTGCTGCTGCAGCTGGAAGAGGAGCAACTGCTGGAGGAACAACTGCTGCTGGAACAGCTCGACGAACTCGAACAGCCGGAGCCGCCCCCGTGGCCCGAGCCGCAGCCGGATCCGCTGCCGGAGTCGCAGGAGGCTCCGACGACGACCGTCGAGCAGGAGGAGACTGACGACGAGGAACCGTAGGCACTCGCCCGGCGGCGCCGGGCGGCACGACGTGCGGCTTCGCTCTGCTCGGCGGCCTTTTCGAACTGCTTGCGCAGACCGTCGTCCGTCATAGCCGTGAATCCGCGCACGGCCACGACCCCGGCAAGGCCCTCCGGGTGCACTGCAGGATCCAGTTCCCGCCACGGGCCCTTCGCCACCAGGTCCCGGGCCACGGCCCGGCCGCGATCGGTGTACGGGATCCATCCCTTGCCGGGGCGGCACGTCACCTGTACCACGATTCCGGCGATCACCAGGGGCAGGAGGATCAACGGCGCAGGGTAGGAGCGCGGGTTGAGCAGGATCAGGAGCGTGATGAAGCCCGCGGCGAAGAGCCCTGCCCGCTGGACGGTGACCATCCGGCGCCATATGCGCCACGTCTTCGCCGTCAGCAACAGTCCTTGCTTCACCAGCGAGTCGTGCACGGCCTCCAGGGCATGGTCGCGCCGTATTGCACTGCGCAGCGTGCGCAGACTCCTGCTCCAGGTGGCGCAGTGCTTCAACAACGCGCGTTCCACGGCGTTGCGGGTCATGGGTTCGACCACCATGACCTTGTCGTTCTTCACCGTGATGCGTTTGTCGTCGTACATCCTGGTGATGACGGCGTCGGCGACCCGGCCCGCGCCGCCGCGCAGGTAGGCCGCTTCCACCAGGCTCGGCTCGGGTTCGAGGAACCCGGCACCCCGCGCCCGCCACCGCAGCCGCACCAGCCATGCGGAAGGGACGAGCAGGCACAGCAGTGCCACGAGAGCAGCGATGATCATCGGTCGGTTGCCTTTCGTTCAGCGCGCGGCACGCGTCAGCCGCAGTACCGTGGCCAGGCGGTGCAGGAGTCCGGGGCGCGGGGGCGGAGCCGTCCGCTCCGCCACCCAGGCGGCGAGGCGCCGGCGCCGGTCCGGTTCGGGGACGGCGCCGGGCGTGCTCAGCAGTGCGCGGGCGAAGTCGAGCGCATCACGGCGGTAGCCGTCGGTCATGGGCCGTCCCTGTGCATGGGCGAGGAAGAGGCGCCGGAAGTCCCGGCCCAGGATCTCGCGCAGTTCGGGGGCCGTCCTGGCCGCCACCCCGGCCCGTTTGTCGAGCAGCGCACGCCGCTGTGCGCCCACCCGCCCGGGGTCGAAGCCGGCCGGCGGCGGTGCGCCGGCCACGAGGGAGGACAGCAGCGCGGACTGCGCCCGGGCGAGCCGTTGCCGGGCCGCCGTGGTGCCGGGGTCAGACACGCCGAGGCGCTCCCCCGGCCGCCACCACGGCCCGTATCGCGTCGAGTTCGGCCGACAGCACGCTCGCCTCGGGGAAGTTGTCGTCGCGCTCCAGCAGGACGCCGGGGGGCGTGGCCCGTTCGCAGAGCGCGGCCAGGATCTCCAGCACCGGACGCGGTACCGGATGGGCGTGGCTGTCGTGCCACAGGCCCTCGCGCTCGAAGCCGCCTGCCACATGCACGTACGCGATGGCCTCGACGGGCAGTTCGGCCAGGACGGCCGCGGGATCCTCGCCGCGGTTGACGTGATTGGTGTGGAGGTTGGCGACGTCGACGAGGAGCCGCACGCCGGTCCGCTCCACCAGTTCGGAGAGGAACTGTCCTTCGGTGAACTCCTCGTCCGGCCAGGCCAGGAAGGCCGCGACGTTCTCCAGGGCCAGGGGGACCGGGAGCACGTCCTGGGCGATGCGCACGTTTTCGCAGAGCACGTCCAGGGCGTCGCGGGTGCGGGGCACCGGCAGCAGGTGCCCGGCCTCCATGCGGGGAGCGCCGGCCCGGACGAACGCGATGTGCTCGGTGACCAGGGGCGCCCCCAACGCCTCGGCGCGCTCGGCCAGTTCGACCAGGCGGCCGAGGTCGGGGCGGTCGGCGCCGCCCAGGCCGAGGGAGACGCCGTGCGGGACGACGGGCGTGCCCCGCTCGCGCAGCCTGCCGAGGGAGTCGGGAAGGTGGCCCGGGCAGATGTTCTCCGCCACGACCTCCACCCAGTCGACGCCCGGCATCCCTTCGACGGCTTCGGCGATCTGTGGCCGCCAGCCGATGCCCGTCCCCAGCACTTTCATGATCCCGCCCCTCGTGCTCCCCCGTGGCGCCCGGCGCCCTGTACGGAGAGTCATTCCCTCCCCGCACTTTACTAACCCTTGACCGAGGGGGTGAAACGGGATCCGTGTGTGATCTTTGCTTCCGGGACCTTCCGCCGGTTCCGGTCCTCCTCCCGTCAGGCGACGGCGGCCCCCGCCTCGACCAGGTCCGCGTGGTGGCGGCGCGCGACCTCGGGGTGCGCCCGGAGCCAGCCCTTGATCTCGTTGCGGCCGTACTCGGCGAACAGCGGGTTGGCCGCGTCCTGGGTGACGCCGGGGGCGCGGTCGGCGTACGGGAACGGCACCGGAGCGATCCGGGCGTCCAGCCGCGGGTTGTAGAAGAACGGGACCGAGAAGCGCTCCCGCTGTCCGGGCGGGCTGACCACCCGGTGGTTGGTGGCCTTGAGGTAGCCGTTGGTGGCCACTTCGAGCAGCTCGCCGAGGTTGACGACGAAGGCGCCCGGCAGCGGCGGCACGTCGATGAAGGTGCCGTCCGGGTTCTCCACCTGGAGGCCGCCGACCTGGTCCTGCAGCAGCAGGGTGAGGAAGCCGTAGTCCTTGTGGGCGCCGACACCCTGCCCGGCACCGTCGGGGGCGCTGCCGGGGTAGCGGACCATCTTGAGGTGCAGGTGCGGGCGCTCGGCGAAGGCCTCGTCGTAGAAGTCCGCCGGGGCACCGATCGACGCGAGCAGCTCGTGCAGCAGCTGCCGGGCCACGGAGCTGAGCCGGTCGATCCAGTGCAGGGCGGTGGTGCGCAGTTCGGGCAGGGAGGCGGGCCACTGGTTGGGGCCTTCCAGCCACCAGTAGCCGGGCTCGTCGCCGGCGGGTATGTGCGGGGTCCGTTCGGCGCCTATGTCGAGCTGGTCGCGCCAGTCCCGGCTGCCACCGGTGCGCTCGTCGCCGATGCGCGTATAGCCGCGGAAATGAGGGGAGTTGAGGTTGCTGATGGCCAGCCGCTCGGCCTCGGGCAGGGCGAAGAAGGCGCGCAGGGCGCTCATCAGTGCATCGGTCTCGGCGGGGGTGATGCCATGGCCGGTCAGGTGGAAGAAGCCCACGTCGCGGGCGGCGGTGTGCAGCGCGTCGTGGAGGCGTGCGCGGGCGTCGGGCCCACCGGAGGCGGCGGAGAGGTCGATGACGGGAAGCTCGTTGATCATGGGGTGTCCCACAGCGTGAAGGCCCGGTCGCACCCGGTGGTGACCGGGTGGCCCGCGGAGCCGCCGCAGGTGTGCGGAAGCGCGGGGGCCGGGAAGCGGCTAGGAAAGCAGGAAAAGCTGGCAGAGCTCGAAATACAGGAAGAGCAGAAGGCAACGGCCAGAGGGGCCGGCAGGCAGCGTGAAGTGTCAGGCGGAGCGGCGACAGGACATGGTCGTGACGCGGACGAAGTCCACGTGGCGGCGCTTGACGAGCAGATTCACATCCCTGAGGGTAATACGTCCGCGCCACGGCGGAAGCCCCGGGAACGGGTGGGGACCGTCACACCTCCCGTTCAGCCCCTCCCCTTGTCGACCACCAGCGTCCGCTCGTAGTGCCTCATCTCCTCGATGTCGCCGGTGAACGGCCGGATCTCCGCGAGGAACGGCGGGAAGTGCGGACCGCGCCGGAACCCGTTCTCGTGGTCCTCCACCGAGGTCCATTCGATGCGCAGGACGTAGCGCTCGGGTTCCTCCACTCCGCGGGAGAGTTCGTAGCCGAGGCACTGGGGTGCGGAGTACAGGTGCTGCACCGCTGTCGCATACGCCTTCTCGAAGGCGGTGCGGCGCTCGGGGTCCGCAATGCGGTAGCGGACGTATTCGACGGTCATGGGTGCGCCTCCATCGGGTCCACCGGATTCGGCCGGGACGGGCCCCAGCATGGCGAAACCCGCGGTCTCTTGTCGCCATCCGTGGCCGAACGGCCCGGCCGGACACGCCCGATGGGACACACTGCGCCGAACCGGCGCGCGGGGCAATGGGTCGAATGAGTGAAAGTCCGGAACTTCTTAATTTGCCCGGAGTTACTCAGTTCACTTCCCAGTGGGAAACGCTCGATCGATCGAAAGGCTAGAGAAGTGCTCAAGAAGGTACTCGCCACGGCGGCCCTGACGGCTACCGCGGTCGGCACGATGGCCGCCCCGGCGATGGCCATCGGCAACGACACCGACGTTGCCAACGCGAACGGCGCCAAGACCGGTTACGGCAACACCAAGACCGGGGGCCAGGAGAGCCCGCAGATGAGCCTGATCCAGGGCACGCTCAACAAGCCTTGCATCGCCATCGGCAAGGCCGAGATCCAGTCGCTCATCGGCCTGATCAACATCGGTCTGCAGGACATCCCGATCCTCACCTCGCAGCAGCAGCAGCAGTGCACCGACAACTCGACGATCAACGACGGCGACGACGCGCTGTCGCACATCCTGGACGAGATCCCGATTCTTTCGGGCAACGGCTCGGCCAACGGCTGACGATCGCGGTAGTCGGACGGAATTCCCCCCCCCCCC
>NZ_JABBXF010000160.1 GCF_013030945.1 Streptomyces morookaense
CTTTCCTCCGGGCGCTTCCCTTCGGTGATTCAGACTCTATCAGGACTTTTCCTGCCCCTTCACCACCGCCGTTTTCCGCATATCCAAAAAGGCATGCAGGCACACAGCAGCGGATCCGGAATGGATCGTGTCCGATGGAGTGCCGCCCTCGCCTCGCCGGCAGATGTCCGCAGGCCTCGGTCGTGGGCAGGGATCCGACAGTACAGCTCCCGCTGGGGCGAGGCAAATCGATTACGGACCGCGATGGGCCGGAGGGGGCGCGAGGGGGCTCTCGCTCGTGCGGAACCCTCAGTTCCTATGACTTAGGCTGCTGACTCAGTGCGCCGTCCAGGACAGGTAGTGACGGCGCGTGATGATTCTCCATCCCTGGGAGGCTTCCCATGACCACCGTGACGTCCCCTATCGCCGGACGCGCCATCGGACTCGCGGCAGTGCCCGACCCGGTGTTCTCCGGCGCGATGGTGGGCCCCGGTACCGCCGTCGACCCGGTCCGCGAACCGGGCGAGGCCGTTTCTCCCGTCGACGGTGTCATCGTCTCGCTGCACCCCCACGCGTTCGTCGTCGTCGACGCTGAGGGCCACGGCGTGCTGACGCACCTCGGCATCGACACCGTCCAGCTCAACGGCGAGGGCTTCGAGCTGCTCGTCAACAAGGGCGACACCGTGACGCGCGGACAGGCCGTCATCCGCTGGAACCCGGTCGCGGTCGAAGAGGCCGGCAAGTCGCCGGTCTGCCCGATCGTCGCGCTCGAGGCCACCGCCGACTCGCTCGGCTCGGTGCGCGAGGACGGCGACGTCAAGGCCGGCGACGAGCTCTTCAGCTGGCAGTGAGCCGATTCCGTCCCGCCCGCACGGGCATGGGGACGGCACGTACGACATCCACTGCGGCGGCCGGATCCGCCGCATCAACCGGAGACGGGTGAAATGGAGACAACGCTGCGAGGCGTCGGCGTGAGCCACGGTGTGGCGATCGGCGAAGTGCGGCACATGGGCACGGCGGTTCTGGAACCGCCGGCCAAGCAGATCCCGGCCGAGGAGGCGGAGCGCGAGCAGGGGCGCGCGCGCCAGGCCGTGGAGGCTGTGGCCGCCGACCTCATTGCACGCGGCAACCTGGCCGGTGGTGAGGCCCAGCACGTGCTGGAGGCCCAGGCCATGATGGCGCAGGACCCCGAGCTGATGGCCGACGTCGAACGGCGCATCGCGGTCGGCAGCACTGCCGAGCGCGCGGTGTACGACGCCTTTGCCGCCTACCGTGCGCTGCTGGCCGGCGCGGGCGAGTACCTGGCGGGCCGGGTGGCCGACCTGGACGACGTGCGCAACCGCATCGTCGCGCGCCTGCTGGGCGTGCCGATGCCGGGTGTGCCGGACAGCGACGAGCCCTATGTGCTCATCGCGCGCGACCTGGCCCCCGCCGACACGGCGCTGCTGGACCCGACGCTGGTGCTCGGTTTCGTGACCGAGGAGGGCGGGCCGACCAGCCACAGCGCCATTCTGGCGCGGGCGCTCGGTGTTCCGGCCGTGGTGGCGCTGCCGGGCGCGGGCGAGCTGGCCGAGGGCACGGTCGTGGCGGTGGACGGCAGCACGGGCGACATCTTCGTCGACCCGAGCCCGGAGAAGCGGGCCGAGCTGACGAAGGCGGCGGAGGAGCGCAAGGCCGCGCTGGCCGCGTCGTCCGGTCCGGGTGCGACCTCGGACGGTCACAAGGTGCCGCTGCTGGCGAACGTCGGCGGTCCCGCCGATGTGCCGGCGGCGGTCGAGGCGGGTGCCGAGGGCGTCGGTCTCTTCCGTACCGAGTTCCTGTTCCTGGACGACAGCAAGCAGGCGCCGTCCGAGGCCAAGCAGGTCGAGGCGTACCGCAAGGTGCTGGAGGCGTTCCCCGAGGGGCGCGTGGTCGTGCGGGTGCTGGACGCGGGTGCGGACAAGCCGCTGGACTTCCTGACGCCGGCCGACGAGCCGAACCCCGCGCTGGGCGTGCGGGGTCTGCGGACGCTGCTGGACCACCCGGAGGTGCTGCGCACGCAGCTGACCGCGTTGGCCAAGGCCGCCGAGGGGCTGCCGGTCTACCTCGAGGTCATGGCTCCGATGGTGGCCGACCGCACGGACGCCAAGGCGTTCGCGGACGCGTGCCGCGAGGCCGGTCTGCAGGCCAAGTTCGGTGCGATGGTGGAGATTCCGTCCGCCGCGCTGCGGGCGCGTTCGATCCTGCAGGAGGTCGAGTTCCTTTCGCTGGGGACCAACGACCTTGCGCAGTACACCTTCGCCGCGGACCGTCAGGTCGGTGCCGTCTCCCGGCTTCAGGACCCGTGGCAGCCGGCGCTGCTCGACCTGATCGCGGTGTCGGCGGAGGCCGCCAAGGCCGAGGGCAAGAGCTGCGGCGTGTGCGGCGAGGCCGCCTCGGACCCGCTGCTGGCGTGCGTGCTGACGGGTCTGGGTGTGACGAGCCTGTCCATGGGTGCCGCGTCGATTCCGTATGTGCGTGCCGCGCTGGCCAAGCACACGCTGGCGCAGTGCGAGCGTGCGGCTGCGGCGGCGCGTGCCACGGACACGGCCGAAGAGGCGCGGATCGCCGCGCAGGCGGTGTTGTCCGGCGAGTGAGCCGGTCGTGAGAGGGAGGGGGTGTCCCACCGGTTCGGTGGGACACCCCCTTTCGTCATTCCAGGTCGATCTCCGGTGCTTCCCTGTACACGACCCCCTGCTCCGGCGGCACGGGCTCGCCCGTGACGATGTCGGTGCAGTAGGCGGCGAAGACCTCGCCCTCGGTCAGCGGTCTCAGGGCGCCGTCCGCCATGCCCCAGCCGCAGACCGTCTCCGCGCCGCCGGTGAGGGTGCGCAGGACGATCGCGCCCGAGTGCTCCACGGTCAGGCCGGCGGCCACGACGGTGCAGAAGACCAGGGCGTCGGCCTCGCCCACTTCCACCGTGCCGCACGCGTCGACATCGATATCGAGCACGCCGACGAGCGGGACCCCGCCCGGGCGGGGGACGGTGCAGACCAGGTGGTGGTGTCTGCTCCATCCTCCGAACGCCTCGACGATCCGGCGCAGGGCCCGGGTCGCCCTGGCGAAGGCGGCCTGGCCGACGTCCTCGCCGCAGGAGGTGCAGTCGCCGGTGCGGGCGAGGAGGTCGGATGCGTACTCCCAAGTGGCCTGTTGCGCCGTCTCGTTGACGAGGCGGGGCAGCAGGCGGCGGATGGGCTCGCCCTCGTAGGCGACCGTGGTGCCCGCCGCCGCGACCTCGGCCGTGTAGCGGTTGCGGCTGGCGGGGGTGTCGGGGTCGAGGCGCTCCTCCGCGCAGAACTCCTCGTACCGGACGGGATCGAAGAGAGCGACGCTGGTGTGCGTGCCCCGGGCGGTGCGGGTGCGCAGCAGCCTTTCCATCTGCCGTAGATACGCAGCGTGGTCGTCGAAGAGCGGGAAGCTTGCGTACCGCCTCATGGCGGCGAAGTCGCGCTCGTCGGCCAGAACGGCCACTGTGCCGGTGACTTCTCTGCTCAGCAGCCGTCGGTCCCTGCCCTTGCCGTGGTGCGCCATGTCCGTCATCTCCCCCTCGACGCGAGTGATATTTGCTCACTCACCGTAATCGGGGGCACTGACAACGGGCTCAGCCGCGGCGTTTGCGTGCCAACTCCTCGTAGAAGTCGAGCAGTCCGACGTTGTCGACCGAGCCCGGGTTGACCGCTTTCTCCAGCGGTGTCCCCTGTAGCAGCCGCTTGACCGGGACTTCGATGCGCTTGCCGGTGAGGGTGTGCGGGACAGCGGGCACCTGGATGACCTCGTCGGGGACGTGGCGCGGGGAGAGCTGTTCGCGGATGGTGCGCTTGATGCGGTCGAGGAGGGCGTCGTCCAGTTGTGCGCCGGGGGCGAGGTGGACGAAGAGGGGCATCCAGTAGCCGCCGTCGGGCAGTTCGACGCCGATGACGAGGGACTCGCGGATCTCGGGGAGGCGTTCGACGGCCTCGTAGATGTCGGCGGATCCCATGCGGACGCCCTGCCGGTTGAGGGTGGAGTCGGAGCGGCCGTGGATGACGACGGTGCCGCGCGAGGTGAGGGTGATCCAGTCGCCGTGGCGCCAGACGCCGGGGAACATCTCGAAGTAGCTGTCGCGGTAGCGGCTGCCGTCGGGGTCGTTCCAGAAGCGGACGGGCATGGAGGGCAGGGGGGCGGTGACGACGAGCTCGCCGACCTCGTCGACGACGGGCCTGCCCTGCGCGTCCCACGCCTGGAGGTCGGTGCCGAGGCAGGGGGCCTGGAGCTCGCCGATGTACACGGGCAGGGTCGGCACCGCGCCCGCGAAGCAGCTGCACACGTCGGTGCCGCCGCTGACGGAGGCGATCCACGTGTCCGGGGAGACCTCGTCGTGGATCCAGCGGAACCCGTCGGGCGGCAGCGGCGAGCCGGTGGTGGCGACGCAGGCGACACGGGAGAGGTCGAAGTCGTGCCCGGGGCGGACGCCGGCCTTGCGGCAGGCCATCACGTAGGCGGCGGAGGTGCCGAAGAGGGTGGTGCCGGTGCGTTCGGCGATGCGCCACTGGGCGGCGGTGTCGGGGTGGCCGGGGCTGCCGTCGTAGAGGACGACGGTGGTTCCGGTGAGGAGGCCGGAGACGAGGAAGTTCCACATCATCCAGCCGGTGGAGGTGTACCAGAAGAACCGGTCGCCGGGGCCCAGGTCGCAGTGCAGGGCGAGCTGTTTGAGGTGTTCGAGCAGAATGCCGCCCTGGGACTGGACGATGGCCTTGGGCAGGCCGGTGGTGCCGGAGGAGTACAGCACCCAGAGCGGGTGGTCGAAGGGCAGCTGCTCGAAGACGGGCTCGGTGTCGGCGGCGGTGAGGTCGTCCCACTCCAGCGCGCCCTCGGGGGCGGGCGTGCCGAGCAGCGGGATGTGCACCACGGCGCGCAGGGTGGGGAGTTCGGCGCGCAGTTCGGCGACGACGTCGGTGCGCTCGTGCCGCTTGCCGCCGTAGTGGTAGCCGTCGACGGTGAACAGGACGACGGGCTCGACCTGCTGGAAGCGGTCCAGGACGCTGCGGGCGCCGAAGTCCGGTGCGCAGGAGGTCCATACGCCGCCGACGGCCGCGGTGGCGAGCAGGGCGACGACGGCGTGCGGGATGTTGGGCAGGTAGCCGCTGACGCGGTCGCCGGGGCGGACCCCCAGCCGGCGCAGCTCGGCGGCCAGGGAGCCGACCTGGCGGCGGAGTTCGGCCCAGGTGACGGGCTGCGGGTCGTGGGTCTCGTCCACGTGCAGCAGGGCGGGCTCGTCGGCGCGGGCCGGGTCCTCGGCCGTGCGCAGGGCGTGTTCGGCGTAGTTGAGGGTGGCGCCGGGGAACCAGACCGCCCCGGGCATGCCACGGTCGGCGAGGACGCGCTCGTAGGGCGTGGAGAAGCGCACGCCGCACCACTCGGCCACGGCCTGCCAGAAGCGCTCCAGCTCGGCCGTCGACCAGCGGTGCAGGGCCGCGTAGCTCGCGGCGGGGTCGCCGGGGACGGGAGCGGGAGCACCGTGCTCGCGGGCGGCCCAGGCGTGGAAGAGGGTGACCTGGGCACGGGCGATGCGGTCCTCGCCGGGGCGCCACAGGGGCTCTGGTCTGTCGGCGGACTGCTGCGGTGCGGTGGTCATCTGGCTGCTCCCGGCTGTACGCGTCGTGGGCGTCTGCGCGCACACGGGCGGGGTATGCACGCGACGCGGCTGTCCAGGACGATGCCATGTGATCGACTCGGGCACCAGGGGTTGATGTTTCGCGCACGGCGTCGGACACCGGTCCGGAGGGGGTGAACGGCAGTTGAACGGAGCACGGTCCGGGCGGCCGCGGTGGCAGGGTGAGCAGCATGGACGGTCGTGACCTGGTGCGGACGGTGAGGGCGGTCGGTTCGGCGCAGGGGATGCGGTCGCTGCGCGCGGCGTGGCGGCGCCGGCGGGCGGACGCGGCGGCGCTGCCGCGGCCGGGCGGGGAG
>NZ_JABBXF010000161.1 GCF_013030945.1 Streptomyces morookaense
AGCCGTGCAGATAGCCCACGGCGTACATCGGACCGTGCTCGAGGTCGAAGCCGCGCTGCCATCCGGTCAGCGTCCGGTGCAGGGCCTCGGTGAACTCCGGGGTGCCCTCGGCCGCGGGCAGGCCGCGCACGTCGAGAACGTTGAGGCCGGGGAACGGGGCCGCCGGGTCGTAGAACTGCTCCGTACCGCGGTAGCGCAGCCGCAGCGCATCGTGGTGCTCGGCGAGCGCACGCAGGGCGGACTCCAGCCGGGACAGCGTCAGTTCGGGCGTACGGACCAGGAACGCCTGGTTCCAGTGCTCGGGCCGGGCGAAGCCTTGCTCGAAGAACCAGGACTGGATGGGCAGCAGCTCCACCTCGCCCGTCAGCGCACCCTGTTCGGTGAGCACATCGGCCCGCGGCTCGGATGCCGCGGCCCGGCGGCTCTCGACGAAGTCAGCGAACTGCTCGATGGTCGGCAGGGAGAACACGTCCCGGACGCCGACCGCCAGGCCGAGCTGCTGGCGCAGCCGGCTCGCCAGCCGGATGGCGACGATGCTGTCCATGCCGAGCCGCGTCGCGTCGTCGCGGATGCCCAGCTCGTCGGGGCGCAGCCCCAGGTGCTCGGCCCACAGCGCGTGCACCTGCTCCTGCAGGGTGGTGCGCGGGGCGATGCGTTCCCGGCCGGCGTCGGTCGGGCCGGGGTCGGGCAGCGCCTTGCGGTCGAGCTTGCCGTTGACGGTCACGGGGACGGCCGTCAGGTGCACGAGGGCGTGCGGGACCATGTAGGACGGCAGGGAGGCGTTCAGCGCGCCTGTCAGGGCCGTCTCGTCCAGCGGGTGGTCCGCGACGTAGTAGCCCACGAGGTGCTTGAGTTCGGGCCGCTGCGGGTCGGGCTGCCGGACCAGGGCGATGCCCTGCTTGACGCCGGGGAACCGGGCCAGGGCGGCCTCGATCTCGCCCAGTTCGATGCGGTAGCCGCGGATCTTGACCTGGAAGTCGTTGCGGCCGAGGTACTCGATGCCGCCGTCGGGCAGGCGCCGTACGAGGTCGCCGGTGCGGTAGAGGCGGCCCGTGCCGAACGGGTTGCCGACGAAGCGCTCGGCGGTCAGCTCGGGCCGGTTGAGGTAGCCGCGCGCCAGGCCGGCGCCGCCCAGGTACAGCTCGCCGATCGCGTGGACGGGCAGCGGGGTGCGGGCCGCGTTGAGCACGTACGCCTGGGTGTTGTCGATCGGGGTGCCGATGCGGACGGCGTCCATCGCCGGGTCGGTGCACGGGTGGTGCAGGACGTCGATCGACGCCTCGGTCGGGCCGTACAGGTTGTGCAGCCGCGCACCGGGCAGCAGCGCGTGTGCGGAACGGACCTGGGCGAGCTTGAGCTCCTCGCCGCTGCAGAAGACGTACCGCAGGCTCGCCAGCCCCTGCGGGGCCGGCCCGGCCGACGCCTCGACCGCCTCCAGGAAGGCACTGAACATCGACGGCACGAAGTGCACGACACTGACCTGCTCGCGCTCGATCAGCTCCATCAGCGCGTAGGGGTCCTTGTGGTCCTCCGGTTCGGCGAACACGATCGTCGCGCCGAACCAGTTGGCCCACAGCAGCTCCCACACGGACACGTCGAAGACGTACGGAGTCTTCTGCAGCACCCTGTCGGCCGCGTCCAGCGGGAACGCGCGGTTCATCCACTGGATGCGGTTGACCAGGCCGCCGTGCTCGCACAGCACGCCCTTGGGCTGACCGGTGGTGCCGGACGTGTAGATGACGTAGGCGAGGTCGGAACCGGTGAGCGGCAGGCCCGGGTTGCCGGCAGGCTGTGCGGCCAGTGCATCGCCGGCTCCGTCGACGGACAGCACGGGCACCGGCAGCCCGGCGCCGCGGCAGTCGGTGGCGTTCCGCTCGTCCGTGAGCAGCAGCGGGCTGCCGGTGTCGGAGAGGATGAACCGGATCCGCTCGTGCGGCGAGCCGGGGTCGACAGGGACGTACGCGCCGCCGGCCTTCATGACGCCCAGGACCGCGACGAGCATGTGCTCGCTGCGGTCCAGCAGCAGACAGACCAGGCTGCCGGTACGGACGTTGTGCTGTTCAGCGAGCAGGTGGGCCAGCCGGTTCGCGCGCTCGTTCAGCTCGGAGTAAGTGAGCTGCCGGTCACGGAAGACGACGGCCGGAGCGTCCGGAGTGCGCTGCACCTGCCGCTCGAACATCTCGACGGCCGTCTGCACGCTTCCGTGGTCCCACTCGGTGCGGTTCCACTCGGCGAGCTGCTGCAGCCCGTCGGCGTCCACCAGCTCCAGCCGGTCGGTGACCTCGTCCTCCGGGGCCGCGGCGACCGAGCACAGCAGCGTCAGGTAGGCGTCGAAGAGCGCCTGCACGTAGGCGCGTTCGTAGCGGGCCTCCGTATAGGTGACCGTGAACGAGACCCGGTCGCCGTCCTCCTTGGCGATGACCGAGATGCCGAACTTCTCTGCCAGGTCGTCGTAGGGCAGCACCCGGTGCCCGGCAGCCGTGGCCGCCTTCTCCACCGGAGCGAAGTTGTGCATGGTGAACAGGACCTGCAGCACGTCGGCCAGATCCGCCGCACCGCCCGGCAGGGCGTCCGTCAGCATGTTCAGGTTGAGCTGGTGGTGCTGGTTGAGCTCGACGACCGCCTCGTTGACGCGCCGGGCGTTGTCCAGGAACCGATCACTGCCGCGGAACTCCGGCAGCAGCGGCAGCGTGTTGATGAACGGGCCTACGGCCGGCTGGAAGGCGGGCGGGCGGTTCGCGACGGTGATGCCGACGGCGAAGTCCGTCTGTCCGCCCGCGAAGCTGCTCAGCGTCTGGTACAGGCCGGTGAACAGCAGCGCGTACAGGCTCAGCCCGTGCCGGCCGGACAGCTCCGCCAGTGCCCGGTGCTGCTGCGGCGCGAGCTCGTAGCGCAGCGTCCCGGCACGGTTGTCGGCACCGTGGGCGGGCGTCCGCTTGAGCCGCAGCTTCTCGGCGGCGGCCAGCCGGGCGGCCAGCGCGTCGCGTGCGGCGGCGTACTCCGGCCGCGCCACGTCGATCCGCTGCTGCTCCGCAAGGTCGAAGTAGTTGAGCGCACGGGCGGCGGCATCCGCACCGGCCGGTGCGTCGTGCAGCTCGGCCAGCCGACCGGCGAGCAGCTCCATCGAGTACGCGTCGGACAGCATGTGGTGGTGCGTCAGTCCGGCCACCACGCCCTGCCCGTCGGCCAGTTCGACGATCTCGGGACGGATCAGCTGACCGTCTGCGAGCGGGAAGACGGTACGGGCCCGGTCGTCGCGCAGCGCGTCCAGCTCGCCGGAGGCGATCCGGGTGAAGGCGATGTCGAAGGCCTCGGCCGGCAGCAGCTCGTACGACAGGTCCTCGTGGACCCGCATCCGCAGGATCGGCTCGGCAGCGAGCAGCGCGCGCACCGCCCGCTCGGCCGACTCCGCGTCGGCGCCCGGCAGCTCGACGAACAGCGGGATGGTGTAGGTGAACCCGAGCTCGTCGATCCGGCTCTGCAGGTACATCCCCTTCTGGATGGACCTGAGCGTCCTGTCGTACGCGGCGTCCGGCAGCTTGTAGTGCGTGGCCTGCCGGGCGCGCTCCTGGGAGTCGATGCCCGACAGCTCCAGGACGTGCAGCAGCTGTTCCTTGCGCTCCTTCACCCGGTCCTTGAGCTCCTGCGGGAAGCCGGTGTCCTGGGGGAAGGAGAAGCCGAGCCGGTCGTCGCCCTTGTTCCAGATGAGAACGCGAGCCGACCGGAGGTCGTTCAGCAGTTCCAGCTCGGGGTTCACAGCTCTCCCTCTTCGCGCACGGCGTCCGTCAGGGCCGTGCCGACGTGCTCAGCAAGCTTGAGAATCGTGTCGTTCCGGTACAGGTCCCGGAGTTTCAGCTCGAATCCGAGGTCCTGCTGGAGCAGGCGCACCAGCTTCATGGCGGCCAGCGAATTGCCGCCGACCGAGAAGAAGCTGTCGTTCGTGCTGATGGCCTCGGCCGGCCGGCCGAGAATGTCCGCCCAGGCGGCGGCCAGGGCGCGTTCGGTCTCCGTCGCGGGCGCGACATGGACGCCGGCGAACTCGACCGGCGGGAGCCGGTCGGCGGCCAGCTTTCCGTTGGCGCTCAGCGGCAGCGCGTCCAGGACGCCGTAACCGCTGGGCAGCATGTACTCCGGCAGGGCCTTGGCGAGTTCCTCGGTGACCGCGGCGGTCAGCGTCGGCGGATCGGCAGGACTGTCGGACGCCGCACGCGCCTGCTCGTCCACCGCGCCGACGGCCATGGTGTAGACGCCGCGGTCGGTGAGCTGCAGACCCAGCGGGCAGGTGCCCAGGCCCTCGGCCCGCAGCCGCTCGCTCAGCCGCTGGAACAGGAAGCCGGCCGACACCGCCTCCGCAGCGCCTTCGCCGCCCTCCAGGGCCAGCAGGCACCGTGCCCGGCGGAGGACCGCCCACACGTCGCTCGCGCGGTCGAAGACCGGAAGGTCACCGGCGGCGTAGCGACGACTGCCCTCGTGCTCGGTGTAGTCGACGGCGCCCGCCTCCCTCAGGAAGCAGGCCAGGCCCAGCTGCGACGGTTCGAAGCCGCCGGACGTGCCCAGGACGATGCGGCACACCGCGGTGTGGTCGCCGTCCAGTTCACGGTCCGCCAGCTCGACCGTGTACGGAATGCGGCGCGCGTCCAACACGTCGGTCAGCAGGGCGAGCATGTGCCCGGCCTCCAGCAGCGCCAGACGCCGCGCCTGGTCCCCGTACAGCGGAGTGATGGCGGGCCAGTAGGCGACGAGCTGGATCTCGTCACCTGCACCGCCCTCGGCGCCCTCGGCGGCCCCGGCGGCCGAGAAGGCGGCCACGGCGTCGAGGCCGTGCGGGCGCAGCTCGCCGGTCGGCGGGTGGTACGAGAAGTGCCCGCTGCCCAGGCCTTCGGTGCGGCCCGACAGCTTGACGAACGTCCGCACCGGATACGTGCTTCCGGCGGACGGATAACGGTATTTGGGCAGAGCCCGGTCGGGCAGCGAGACGGCGGACAGCTGCTCCAGCACGGCCGTCCAGTCCTCGACGCCGAGGCCGGCCCGGCCGCCGGTGCCGTTCGGGGCCGGCGTGGCCGTTGCCAGCACCTCGGCGAAGTGCTTGCGCGGGAGAGCCGGATCGATGTCCTCGGGCAGGAAGTGCCGGTAACTCTTGGCGCGGGTGTATGCGGCCGGGTCGGTCCGGGGGACCAGCGGGGTCCCGGGAGCGGTGCCCTCCAGCACGCCGTGCCCGCTCATGAGGAACGCCTGCTTGTCGAGCTGAGGGTCACCTGCACCGGTCAGCGGCGTGTAGTCGGCGGAGGGAACCAGGTAGCCGACCAGCCGGTCGTGCTTGTCGCCCTGCTGAATCCTGGCGACCGCACGGTCGACACCCGGCAGCCGGGTCAGCTTGGCAGCAATCTCGTCCAGTTCGACGCGGTAGCCGTTGAGTT
>NZ_JABBXF010000162.1 GCF_013030945.1 Streptomyces morookaense
CCGGCGGGCTCGCCGGCGGCCTCGGCCCCGCCATCCCCCGGCAGGTGAGCGCGGGCGGCGGGGACACCTCCGTGCGCGACCTGCGCGCCCACGCGGCCAAGGGCCCGCGCACCGACGGCCCGGCCGGCGAGGCCGAGCAGTGGTACCGGCAGGCCGCCGCCCGTGGCCACCGGCGCGCCGCCCTGCACCTCGGCACCCTGCTGGAGGCACGCGGCGAGACCCAGGAGGCCGCCCGCTGGTACCTGACCTCCGCCAAGGACGGGGAGCCGCGCGCCGCCTGTGCCCTGGGCTTCCTGCTGCGCGACGCCGGGGACCTGGACAGCGCGGCCGTCTGGTGGCGCCGCGCCGCCCAGGAGGGCGACGGCAACGCGGCCAACGCGCTGGGCGCCCTGCACGCCGACCGCGGCGAGGCCCAGCAGGCCGAACGCTGGTACCGCGCCGCCCTGGACGCGGGCGACGTCAACGGCGCGTACAACCTCGGCCTGCTCTGCGCCGAGCAGGGCCGTACCGCGCAGGCCGAGCAGTGGTACCGCCGCGCCGCCTACGCCGGGCACCGGGAGGCCGCCAACGCCCTGGCCGTGCTGCTGCTCCAGGGCGGCGACCCGGCCGGCGCCGAGCCGTGGTTCTCCAAGGCCGCCGAGGCCGGCAGCGTGGACGCCGCGTTCAACCTGGGCATCCTCTACGCCGGGCGGGACGAGGAGCAGCTGGCCTTCCAGTGGTACGAGCGCGCCGCCGCGGCCGGGCACACGGAGGCGGCCCTCCAGGTCGCCATGGCCCTGCTGCGGGACGGCGGCGCCGAGGACGGGGAGGCCGAGCGGCATCTGCGCATCGCCGTGCGCGGCGGCAGCGCGGAGGCGGCGTTCCGGCTGGGCGCCCTGCTCGACCGCGACGACGACACCCGGGCGCAGAGCGAGGAGTGGTACGAGGTGGCCGCCCGGCAGGGGCACCGGCGCGCCCAGGTGCGCCTCGGCATGCTCGTCGCCGAGCGCGGCGACGTGGTCGAGGCGGCGCACTGGTACCGCGAGGCGGCCGAGGCGGGCAGCCGCAACGGGGCCTTCAACCTGGGGCTGCTGCTGGCCCGCGAGGGCAGCGAGCCGGAGGCCGCGATGTGGTGGGCCCGGGCCGCCGAGGCCGGGCACGGGCGCGCCGCCCTGCGGCTCGCCCTGCTGGCGGCCCGCCGGGGCGACCTGGCCGAGGGGCAGATGTGGTGCGCCCACGCGGTCGAGCTGGGCCCTGCGGAGGTCTCCGAGCGGGCGGCCCGGCTGCGGGACGCGCTGCAGCAGGAGCTCACGGCGTGAGGGAAGCGGTTTGCTTCTCCTGTCACGCGGGGGTTAAGGTGGGTTCACCGACGCGGGGTGGAGCAGCTCGGTAGCTCGCTGGGCTCATAACCCAGAGGTCGCAGGTTCAAATCCTGTCCCCGCTACTGCTCACGAAGGGCCCGGATCCAGTGGATCCGGGCCCTTCGTCATGCCGTGGCCGCGCAGCCGGGGCAGATGCCGCGGTACGTCACCTCGACCGCCGAGACCGTGAAGCCGAAGCGTTCGCCGGCCGGGAGGCCCGCCAGCAGGTCGCCGGCCGGGTGGACGTCGCGGATCGTGCCGCAGCGGGAGCACACCAGGTGCTGGTGCGCGTGGTGTGCGTTGGGGTCGTAGCGCTTGGCGCGGCCGTCCGTGCTCACCTCGAGGACCTCGCCGAGGGAGACCAGCTCCCCGAGCGTGTTGTACACCGTCGCGCGCGAGATCTCCGGCAGCAGCTCGGCAGCCCTGGCGTGGACCTCGTCCGCGGTGTAGTGGACGTGGTCCCCGTCGAGCACTTCCGCGACGACGCGCCGCTGTGCGGTCAGCCGCCAGCCACGTCCCCGGAGCCGTTCCAGCAGGTCACTCATGCCATTCACCTATCAGTCAGATAGGACCAGCGTAGCAGTGGCCCTCGTCCATCCATGGATTCGGTCTTCAGGTTGCTCTCATCTTGACTTGGACTAAGTCCAATGTAGGATCGCTTTCGAGACGAGGCCAGACGGCCCGGCGAGGCAGTCGAGACGACGGAGGCATACGTGACGGCGAACGGCGAGGCGGCAACGACCACGGGCCCGCTGACCACGGAGTCCGGAGCTCCGGTCGCGGACAACCAGAACAGCGAGACCGCGGGCGTCGGCGGCCCCGTCCTGGTGCAGGACCAGCTGCTGATGGAGAAGCTCGCGCACTTCAACCGCGAGCGCATCCCGGAGCGCGTCGTGCACGCCCGCGGCGCCGGTGCGTACGGCACGTTCACGGTGACCGCGGACGTCACCCGGTACACCAGGGCGAAGTTCCTCTCCGAGGTGGGCAAGCAGACGGAGACGTTCCTGCGCTTCTCCACCGTCGCGGGCAACCTCGGCTCGGCGGACGCGGTGCGCGACCCCCGCGGCTTCGCGCTCAAGTTCTACACCGAGGAGGGCAATTACGACCTCGTCGGCAACAACACCCCGGTGTTCTTCATCAAGGACGCCATCAAGTTCCCGGACTTCATCCACACCCAGAAGCGCGACCCGTACACCGGCTCCCAGGAGGCGGACAACGTCTGGGACTTCTGGGGCCTGTCGCCCGAGTCCACCCACCAGGTGACCTGGCTCTTCGGCGACCGCGGCATCCCGGCCTCGTACCGCCACATGAACGGCTACGGCTCGCACACGTACCAGTGGAACAACGAGGCCGGCGAGGTCTTCTGGGTCAAGTACCACTTCAAGACCGACCAGGGCATCAAGAACCTGACCGCGGCCGAGGCCGCCCGGGTCGCCGGCGAGGACCCCGACAGCCACCAGCGGGACCTGCGCGAGGCCATCGACCGCGGCGAGTTCCCGAGCTGGACCGTGCAGGTGCAGATCATGCCCGCGGAGGAGGCGGCGCACTACCGCTTCAACCCCTTCGACCTCACCAAGGTGTGGCCGCACGAGGACTACCCGCCGATCGAGATCGGCAAGCTGGAGCTCAACCGCAACCCCGACAACATCTTCGCCGAGGTCGAGCAGTCGATCTTCTCCCCGGCGCACTTCGTCCCGGGCATCGGCCCGTCGCCCGACAAGATGCTGCAGGGCCGGCTCTTCGCCTACGGCGACGCCCACCGCTACCGCGTCGGCATCAACGCCGACCACCTGCCGGTCAACCGCCCGCACGCCACCGTCGCGCGCACCAACGGCCGGGACGGCTACGCCTACGACGGCCGCCACGGCCGGGCGAAGAACTACGAGCCGAACAGCTTCGGCGGCCCCGTCCAGACGGACCGCCCGCTGTGGCAGCCGTCCCCCGTCACCGGGCCGACGGGCACCCACCCCGCCCCCGTGCACGCCGAGGACAACGACTTCGTCCAGGCGGGCAACCTCTACCGGCTGATGTCCGAGCCGGAGAAGGAGCGCCTGATCGCCAACCTCGCCGGCTTCATCGCCAAGGTCTTGCGCGACGACATCGTCGAGCGGGCGATCGGCAACTTCCGCCAGGCGGACCCCGACTACGGCAAGCGACTGGAAGCCGCTGTCCAGGCCCTGAGGGGCTGACGGACGCTTGCCGTACCCACCGAAGAGGCCGGACGCCATGGGGCTCCGGCCTCTTCGGCCGTTCTCAGCGCGCCGCCAGCGCGCCCGCCGACGTCCGCTGCGGCACCCAGCAGCGCAGGATGTCGCGCACCGACACCACCCCCACGGCCTCGTGGCGGTCGAGGACGATCAGGTGCCGGAAGCCGCCGTGCGCCATCGCGGCGGCGGCCTCCTCCAGGGTCCACCCGGGGGCCGCGAAGACCACATCGGTCGTCGTGTGGCCCTGGGCCTTCTCGCGGTCCGGGTCCAGCCCGGCCCCCACCGCGTTGAGGACATCGCGTTCGGTGAGGATGCCGAGGCCGCCGGCATCGGGGTCGAGGACGACGGCGGCACCGACCTTGCGCTCGGACATCAGCCGCGCTGCCTGCCGGAGCGTGTGTGCGGGACCGATGGTGAGGATCACCGTGCTCATGGCGTCGCGGACGAGCATGGCCTTCAGCCACCTCCTTGGCGGACCGTGAAACCCGAACAGGGATTCACAAGTTCACAAGCATCGGGGTGTCATCTTCACACGCCGTCAGGAGGCGGACAAGAGGTGTCCGGTGGAGGAAAGGGGGAGTTTACGACCCGAGGTAGCGCAGCAGTTCGTCGTGCAGCAGGCCGTTCGACGCCGCGGCGTTGCCGCTGTGCGGCCCCGGCGCCCCGTCCAGCCCGGTGAACCGGCCGCCCGCCTCCTCGACGATGACCACGTTCGCCGCCATGTCCCACAGCGACAGCTCCGGCTCCGCGCAGATGTCCACCGAGCCCTCGGCGACCATCATGTACGGCCAGAAGTCGCCGTAGCCGCGCGTGCGCCAGCAGTTCCGGGTGAGGTCCAGGAAGCCCGGCAGCCTGCCGCGCTCCTCCCAGCCCGAGAGCGAGGAGTACGCGAAGGACGCGTCCTCGATCCGCCCGACCCGCGAGACCTGCAGCCGCGTCGCCGAGGAGAGGCTGCGCCCGGTGTATGCGCCGGAGCCCTGCGCCGCCCACCAGCGGCGGCCCAGCGCCGGGGCCGAGACGACGCCCACCACCGGGTGGTAGCCGCCCGGGCCGTGCACCATGAGCGAGATGAGCGTGGCCCACACCGGCACCCCGCGCACATAGTTCTTGGTGCCGTCGATCGGGTCGATCACCCAGCGGCGCGGGCCGGCGCCCTCGCTGCCGTACTCCTCGCCCAGCACCGCATCGCGCGGCCGGGCCCGCTGCAGCTGGCCGCGGATCAGTTCCTCGGCGGCCTTGTCCGCCTCGCTCACCGGAGTCATGTCCGGTTTGGTCTCGACCTTGAGGTCCAGGGCCTTGAACCGGTCCATGGTCGCCGCATCGGCGGCGTCCGCCAGCACATGGGCCAGACGCAGATCATCGTGGTAGTCGGACATGGCAAGCACACTACCCGCGGCCCCGCTCCCGGCACGTGCGGCCCGCCCGTGGGTCTTGACACCGTCTGGCGGTACGTCAATTCTGTGGCCACGACCGTCGTGCGGCCGAACGGCCCAGGAGGCGACGATGCCCGCGGCACGAGAACTCTTGCTGGACGCGGCCTTCACGGCGCTCGGCGCCCGGCCCTGGCACGGGGTCCGGATGGTCGACGTCGCGGCCGCGGCCGGGGTCTCCCGGCAGACGCTGTACAACGAATTCGGCAGCAAGGACGGCCTGGCGCGCGCCCTGGTGCGCCGCGAGGCCGACTCCTTCCTCGCCGGGGCGGAACGTTCCCTCGCCGACACCGCCCGCGACGGCGCCGACGCGGGTGACTGCTGCGCCGCCCTCGCCCTGTGGACGCTGCGTGCCGCGCGGGCCAACCCGCTGGTGCGGGCCGCGCTCACCGGCTGCCGCGGCGAGCGGCTGCCGGCCGCCGCC
>NZ_JABBXF010000163.1 GCF_013030945.1 Streptomyces morookaense
ACAGGGCGCGCCACGCCTCGTCGAGCGCCTTGGGCGCGGGCGCGACCTTGCGGCCGGCCACGCGCCAGGGCTGCTCGACGAGGGCCACGGTCACGCCGCTGCCGGGCAGGGCGGCGGCCAGCGCGGCCAGGTCGCGCGCCTCGACGCCGCCACCGGCCCCGTGCCCGAGGGCCAGCACCAGGCGGGGCTTCCCCGCAGCCGGGTACCAGTGGATGCGGGCCTCGCCACCGGGAGTGCCGACGGATTCGATATGGCTCTGTGATGCGTTGGTCACGTCCCCATCCTGCCGCCGCCCACTGACAACGGGATCCGGCAACGGGCCCGGCACCGCTGGAGAAGCGTCTAGAACAGCGTCGTCTCCTCCGGTGCCGGCAGTTCCTTCAGCAGTTCGGGGCCGTTGTTGCGGACGTCGCTGACCGCCGTGGCCACCGGATACGCCCGGACCGACCCGGGCGGGGGCGGGGTCAGCAGGTGCCGCAGCCCGGCGGGGTCGGTGGCGGCCGGGTCCAGCCAGGCCGCCCACCGGTCCGGGGGCAGCACCAGCGGCATCCGCGGGTGGATCTCCGCGAGCGAGCGGGGTCCGGGCTCGCCGGCCTCCGCCGGCGGCGCGGCCTGCGCGAACGGCTCCGGCTCCGCCTCGGTGGTGATCACCGAGCAGGTCGCCCACCACGCCTGCGGGTGGTCCGGCGGCAGCGTCGGGTCGCGCCAGAACTCGTACACCCCGGCCAGCGCCATCACCGAACCGTCGGCGGGAGTGACGAAGTACGGCTGTTTCCGGGCCCTCTTCCTACGCCCCTTTTCCTCCAGTTCGCGCTCCTGGGCGCCCGTGACCCACTCGTAGTAGCCGTCCGCCGGGAGCAGACAGCGCCGGGACTCGAACGCCCTCCGGAAGGACGGCTTCTCGTGGACCGTCTCCGCCCGGGCGTTGATCATCCGGGCCGCCCCCTCCGGCGACTTGGCCCACGACGGGACCAGCCCCCAGCGCAGAACGCGCAGCTGACGAACCGGACGCCGGTCCGCTGCGTCTTTCAGAGGACGCTCGAGCACCGCATGGACGCTCTTCGTCGGCGCCACGTTCCAGTCCGGAGCCAGCGTCTCCTCCGGTTCCCACTTCTCCACCCCGAAGAGCCCGACGAGGTCCTCCGGCCTCCGGCTCGCCGCATATCGACCGCACATGAGTGCCACAGTGCCACGAAGACGCAAGGAGCGGATCACCGATGGACAGCACCACCGCCACCGAGCTCTGGGACCGCGTCGTCGGCAGCCAGCCCGCCCCCGACCTGTGGCTCGTGATCCTCACCGCCGCGATAGCCCTCGGCGCGGTCGTCCCCTGGAACGTCTGGCGCATCACCCGTAACGCCGTGACCATTGCGCACGAGGGCGGCCACGCGCTCGTCGCCCTGCTCAGCGGGCGCCGGCTCGACGGCATCCGGCTGCACTCCGACACGTCCGGACTGACCGTCTCGCGGGGCCGGCCGACCGGCCTCGGCATGATCCTGACCGCCGCCGCGGGCTACACCGCACCCTCCCTGCTGGGCCTGGCCGGTGCCGGGCTGCTGGCCGCCGGGCACATCACCGCCCTGCTGTGGGGCGCGGCCGTACTGCTCGCCGCGATGCTGGTGATGATCCGCAACGCCTACGGGATGCTGACGGTGGTGCTCACGGGCGCCGCCTTCGTCCTGGTGTCCTGGCTGGCCGGGCCGCAGGTGCAGGCCGCGTTCGCGTACGGCGTGGTGTGGTTCCTGCTGCTGGGCGGGGTCCGACCGCCGTTCGAGCTGCAGCGCAAGCGGCGCCGCGGGGGCGCCGCGGACTCCGACGCGGACCAGCTCGCGCGCCTGACGAGCGTTCCGGCGGCAGCCTGGCTGCTGCTCTTCCACGTCGTCACCCTGTGCTCGCTCGCGGCGGGCGCGCGCTGGCTGCTGGGGGTGTGACGGCGAGAAGCACGACAGAGCCATGAACAAAACCTCAGTAAGGTTAGGGGCATGACCGAGAGCCCCGCGCACACCGATCTCTGGCCCGCACCGCTCGCCACGCGAGCCGTCGACGCGACCGTCACCGTGCCAGGATCGAAGTCGGTCACCAACCGTGGCCTCGTCCTGGCCGCCCTGGCCGCCGAGCCCGGCTGGCTGCGCCGGCCGCTGCGCTCCCGGGACACCCTGCTGATGGCCGAGGCGCTGCGCGCCATGGGCGTCGGCATCGAGGAGGGCGTGGGCCCCGACGGCACCGGCGAGGCCTGGCGCGTCATTCCCGCCCGGCTGCACGGCCCGGCCACGGTCGACGTCGGCAACGCCGGCACGGTCATGCGCTTCCTGCCCCCGGTGGCCGCGCTGGCCGACGGCCCGGTGCGCTTCGACGGCGACCCCCGCAGCTACGAGCGCCCCCTGCACGGCGTGATCGACGCGCTGCGCGCCCTCGGCGCGCGCATCGACGACAACGACCGCGGCGCGCTCCCCCTGACCGTCCACGGCGCGGGCGCCCTCGACGGCGGCCCGGTGCAGATCGACGCCTCCTCGTCCTCGCAGTTCGTCAGCGCCCTGCTGCTGTCCGGGCCGCGCTTCAACCAGGGCGTCGAGGTCCGTCACGTCGGCTCCGCGCTGCCCTCCCTGCCGCACATCCGGATGACCGTGGACATGCTGCGCGCGGCCGGCGCCCAGGTCGACACCCCCGAGTCGGGCGGCGAGCCGGACATCTGGCGGGTCTCCCCCAGCGCCCTGCTCGGCCGCGACCTGGTCGTCGAGCCCGACCTGTCCAACGCGGCGCCGTTCCTGGCCGCGGCCCTCGTCACCGGCGGCCGGGTCACCATCCCCGACTGGCCGGAGCGCACCACCCAGCCGGGCGACGCGCTGCGCGAGATCTTCACCGCCATGGGCGGTTCCTGCGAACTGACCGAGGCCGGCCTGACGTTCACCGGCACCGGCCGGATCACGGGCATCGACGCGGACCTGCACGAGGTCGGCGAGCTCACCCCGGTGATCGCCGCGGTGGCGGCGCTGGCCGACTCCGAGTCCGTGCTGCGCGGCATCGCGCACCTGCGGCTGCACGAGACCGACCGGCTCGCGGCACTCGCCAAGGAGATCAACGAGCTCGGCGGCGACGTCGCCGAGACCGAGGACGGGCTGGTCATCCGGCCGCGCCCGCTGCACGGCGGCGTCTTCCACACCTACGAGGACCACCGGCTGGCCACCGCGGCCGCCGTCATCGGCCTGGCCGTGTCCGGGGTCCGGGTGGAGAACGTCGCGACCACCGCCAAGACCCTCCCCGACTTCCCGGCGCTGTGGGCCGGCATGCTCGGGTCCGCCGCGGGGGCGACGACGGTGTCGAGAGCCTGAGAAAGCCGGTACGTCCCATGCGCCGCTACGGCAAGCACACCGACGAGGACGACGTCCGCGTCCGCCCCAACCGCAAGGGCAACCGCCCCCGCACCAGCATCCGCCCCAAGCACGAGGACGCGGCCGAGGGCTTCGTCCTGACCGTCGACCGCGGCCGACTGACCGTCCTCGTCGAGGACCGCACCGTCGTGGCGATGAAGGCGCGCGAACTGGGCCGCAAGGGCGTGGTCGTGGGCGACCGCGTCGCCGTCGTGGGCGACCTCAGCGGCGCCAAGGACACCCTGGCGCGCATCGTCCGCGTCGAGGAGCGCAGCTCCGTGCTGCGCCGCACCGCCGACGACGACGATCCGTTCGAGCGCGTGGTCGTCGCCAACGCCGACCAGCTGGCGATCGTCACCGCCCTCGCCGACCCCGAGCCGCGCCCCCGGCTGATCGACCGCTGTCTGGTCGCCGCCTACGACGCGGGGCTCGAGCCGCTGCTCGTGCTGACGAAGTCGGACCTGGCCCCGGCCGAGAAGCTGATGGAGTCGTACGGGGCGCTCGGCATGCCGTACGTGGTCACCAACCGCGAGGAGCTGGCCGACGGGGACGCGGCCGCCCGGGTGCGGGAGCGGCTGGAGGGCCGGATCACCGCGTTCGTGGGGCACTCGGGCGTCGGCAAGACGACCCTCGTCAACCACCTCGTCCCGGACCGCCAGCGGGCCACCGGCCACGTCAACGCGGTCACCGGCCGCGGCCGGCACACCACCACCTCGGCGCTGGCCCTGCCGCTGCCGGACGGTTCGGGCTGGGTGATCGACACCCCGGGCGTGCGGTCCTTCGGGCTGGCGCACATCGATCCGTCGCGTGTCATCCACGCCTTCCCTGACCTGGAGCCGGGCACCGAGGAGTGCCCGCGCGCGTGCAGCCATGACGAGCCGGACTGCGCGTTGGACCGGTGGGTGACGGGTGGTCACGCCGATCCGCAGCGGCTCTACTCGCTGCGCCGGCTGCTCGCGACCAGGGAGCGGCGCGAAGGCGACTGATCGCCTACGTTTGCGGGTGACCGCCCGCGGCAAGGGCATCAGGGGCGCTGAGGCTCGTGGTGCGCACGGCGGTCACGGACACGGGAGGCAATCTGATGGCGTGGCTGCTGGTGGTCGTCGCAGGTCTGCTGGAAACCGGTTTCGCCGTCTGTCTGAAGCTCTCGCACGGTTTCACCCGCCTGTGGCCCACGATCGCCTTCGCTTGCTTCGCGCTCGGCAGCTTCGGCCTGCTGACCCTCTCGCTGCGGAAGCTCGACGTCGGCCCGGCGTACGCCGTGTGGACGGGCATCGGCGCGGCCGGCACGGCCATTTACGGCATGGTCTTCCTGGGCGACCTGGTCTCCACGCTCAAGCTCGTCTCGATCTCCCTGGTGATCCTCGGGGTGATCGGCCTGCAGTTGTCGGGGTCGGCGCACTGACCGCGCGTCAGAGCACGGCGTCGCCCCGCAGGGTGCGGACCAGGCGGGCGACGCTCGCGGCCGCCTCCTCGTCCGAGGCCGCCGGGGCGATCACATAGGAGAGGGTCAGCCGCACCGCCGCCTCGCAGGCCCGCCGGGTGCTGTCGCGGTCCGCGTCGCGGCCGGTGCTGACCGCTCCGAACGCGCTGTCGCACATCCGCTCGGCGAGTGCGCTGGGCGTGGGCGCCCCGCGCGCCGGTCCGCCACCCGTCCCGGGCGCCGGGCGCGGGGCGGGAACCGCCGGCGCGGCGGC
>NZ_JABBXF010000164.1 GCF_013030945.1 Streptomyces morookaense
AACAGATGATGGGGGCTGAAAACATCAACAGAAGGAGACACATCATGGCAGTTCGTGGCATTAACAAGGTCATTCTTGTCGGTCGTCTGGGAAAAGATCCGGAAGTCCGTTACATCCCCAACGGGGGCGCAGTGGCAAACCTGCAGGTGGCCACGTCAGAAACCTGGCGCGACAAACAGACGGGGGAAATGAAGGAGCAGACGGAATGGCACCGCGTGGTGCTGTTCGGCAAGCTCGCGGAAGTGGCAGGTGAATATCTGCGTAAGGGGGCGCAGGTCTACATTGAAGGCCAGCTTCGCACCCGTAGCTGGGAAGATAACGGTATTACCCGTTACGTCACCGAAATCCTTGTTAAAACCACGGGCACCATGCAGATGCTGGGGAGTGCACCACAGCAGAACGCTCAGGTGCAACCGCAGCCTCAGCAGAATGGTCAGTCACAGAGTGCTGACGCGACGAAAAAAGGGAGCGCGAAAACGAAAGGCCGTGGACGTAAGGCTGCGCAGCCGGAGCCTCAGCCGCAACCACCGGAGGGGGAGGATTACGGGTTTTCAGACGATATCCCGTTCTGACTGGCCTGACTGTGATAACCGCCCCGTCCTGCGCGGGGCATCACCGGAGATATGAGGATGAGCGAATATTTCAGAATACTTCAGGGACTGCCTGACGGTCCTTTTACCCGCAAACAGGCCGAAGCCGTTGCCGCACAGTACCGGAACGTCTTTATCGAGGATGACCACGGCGAACAGTTTCGCCTGGTTGTCCGTAATAACGGAACAATGGTCTGGCGTACCTGGAATTTTGAGGACGGTGCCGGGTACTGGATGAACCATGTCATCCGTGATTTCGGGATCCTTAAGTAAGAGAGGTGCCGGACGGGGATCACGTCCGGCAGACATTAACTACACAATAAGGGGATAGTCATGTCAGTAACAAAGTCTGAACCAAAATCTACCCGTAAAGCAAGCCGTAAACCTGCAAAAACGCAGGAAACTGTCCTGTCTGCCCTGCTGGCGCAGACGGAGGAAGTGAGCGTGCCGCTGGCCTCGCTGATTAAGTCACCACTGAATGTGCGCACGGTGCCGTATTCTGCGGAGTCCGTCAGCGAACTGGCTGATTCCATTAAGGGGGTCGGCCTGCTGCAGAATCTGGTTGTTCATGCCCTGCCAGGTGACCGCCACGGTGTCGCCGCAGGTGGTCGCCGACTGGCAGCACTCAACATGCTGGCAGAGCGTGGCATCATTCCGGCTGACTGGCCTGTCCGCGTGAAAATTATTTCGCAGGAACTGGCGACGGCCGCATCGATGACCGAGAACGGTCATCGTCGGGATATGCACCCAGCCGAACAGATTGCCGGATTCTGTGCAATGGCGCAGGAAGGCAAAACACCTGCACAAATCGGTGATTTGCTGGGCTATTCACCCCGCCACGTTCAGCGAATGCTGAAACTGGCTGACCTTGCGCCTGTCATCCTCGATGCGCTGGCAGAAGACCTCATCACCACCGAGCACTGTCAGGCGCTGGCGCTGGAGAACGACACCGCGCGTCAGGTGCAGGTGTTTGAAGCCGCCTGTCAGTCGGGATGGGGCGGTAAACCGGAAGTACAGACCATTCGTCGTCTGGTGACCGAAAGTGAAGTGGCGGTGGCAGGGAACAGTAAATTCCGCTTCGTGGGGGCTGATGCCTTCTCGCCAGATGAACTGCGCACTGACCTGTTCAGCGACGACGAGGGTGGCTATGTGGACTGCGTGGCGCTCGATGCCGCCCTGCTGGAAAAACTCCAGGCTGTTGCTGAACACCTTCGGGAAGCCGAAGGCTGGGGATGGTGCGCCGGACGCATGGAGCCTGTCGGTGAGTGCCGTGAGGATGCCGGAACATACCGCTGTCTGCCGGAGCCGGAAGCGGTGCTGACGGAGGCGGAAGAAGAACGTCTGAACGAACTGATGACGCGTTACGACGCGCTGGAAAACCAGTGTGAGGAATCTGACCTGCTGGAAGCAGAAATGAAGCTGATGCGCTGCATGGCGAAGGTCAGGGCGTGGACGCCGGAGATGCGTGCCGGAAGCGGTGTGGTGGTGTCCTGGCGTTATGGCAACGTGTGTGTCCAGCGTGGTGTGCAGTTGCGCAGCGAGGATGATGCGGCTGACGACGCTGACCGCACGGAACAGGTGCAGGAGAAAGCGCCCGTGGAGGAAATCAGTCTGCCACTGCTGACGAAAATGTCTTCCGAACGCACGCTGGCAGTCCAGGCAGCACTGATGCAGCAACCGGACAAATCTCTGGCACTGCTGGCATGGACGCTCTGCCCTGATGAATCCCCTAATGATTTTTACCAAAATCATTAGGGGATTCATCAGCGCTCTGCCTGAATGTGTTTGGCAGCGGAGCGTACAGTAAACCAGCACAAATCAGCCTGGAATGTAAACATTATTCGCTGACCAGCGATGCGCCATCGGGGAAGGACGGTGCCGCATTCCTGGCGCTGATGGCAGAAAAAGCCCGTCTTGCAGCCCTGTTACCGGAGGGATGGTCACGGGATATGACGACATTCCTGTCACTCAGCCAGGAGGTACTGTTATCCCTGCTCAGTTTCTGCACCGCGTGCAGCATCCACGGCGTTCAGACCCGCGAGCATGGTCACACGTCACGCAGTCCGCTGGACTCGCTGGAGAGCGCTATCGGATTCCACATGCGCGACTGGTGGCAGCCGACGAAAGCAAACTTCTTCGGACACCTGCAAAAGCCGCAGATTATCGATGCCCTGAATGATGCCGGACTGTCCGGTGCTGCGCGGGACGCGGAGAAAATGAAGAAAGGCGATGCCGCTGAACATGCAGAGTTCCACATGAAAGACAACCGCTGGGTGCCTGGCTGGATGTGTACACCACGTCCACAGGCAGAGACGGAAACCACGGAGTACCGTGACGACCAGGCAGAAGCCGCCTGACCGCCAGTCATAAACCATTTATCACGCCGCCCTGCCGGAGACGGGGCGGCAGCAAGGGAGATACCGTGATGAAAACTGAACTGACCCTGAATGTATTACAGACCATGAGCGCACAGGAATATGAAGATATCCGGGCTGCCGGAAGTGATGAACGTCGTGAACTCACACATGCCGTGATGCGGGAGCTGGATGCGCCGGATAACTGGACGATGAACGGCGAGTATGGCAGCGAGTTCGGCGGCTTTTTCCCCGTCCAGGTCCGTTTCACGCCTGCCCACGAACGTTTTCACCTGGCGTTATGTTCACCGGGCGATGTCTCTCAGGTCTGGGTGCTGGTTCTGGTGAATGCCGGTGGTGAGCCGTTTGCGGTGGTTCAGGTACAGCGGCGGTTTGCACCGGAAGCCGTCAGCCATTCACTGGCACTGGCGGCGTCACTGGACGCGCAGGGGTACAGCGTCAGTGACATCATCCATATCCTGATGGCGGAAGGAGGTCAGGCATGAGCGCACGTTCACAGGCACTGGTTCCCCTCAGCGCAGAGCAACAGGCCGCATGGCGGGCGGTGGCGGAGACAGAAAAACGCCGCCACCAGGGAAACACGCTGGCGGAATATCCGTATGCGGGGGCGTTTTTCCGCTGTCTGAACGGAAGCCGCAGGATATCGCTGTCTGACCTGCGATTTTTCATGCCGTCCCTGACCGCAGAAGAACTGCGCGGCAACCGTTCTCAGTGGCTGTATGCCGTCGATGTGCTGATTGAAACTCAGGGCGAGGTCTGCCTTCTTCCCCTTCCCGGCGATGCAGCAGAGCGGCTGTTCCCGTCGGTGCGGTTCCGTGTCAGGGAGCGCAGTCGCCACAAATCCGCACTGGTCATGCAAAAGTACAGCCGCCAGCAGGCGAGGGAGGCAGAGCAGAAAGCCCGTGCGTACCAGGCGCTGGTCGCTCAGGCTGAAATCGAACTGGCATTCCATTCGCCGGAAACAGTCGGAAGCTGGCATGCACGCTGGAGTGACCGGGTGGCAGAGCATGACCTGGAAACCCTGTTCTGGCAGTGGGGTGAGCGTTTTCCGTCACTGGCCGGAATGGAACGCTGGCAGTGGCAGGATATGCCGTTCTGGCAGGTTATTGCGGAAGCCAGTCTTGCAGCAAGAGAGGCCGGTCACGCTGTCCGTGAGATGGAGCGGTGGATGGTGCCGAACAAACTCCGGGAGGCGGCGTGATGCGGCAACAATCACACAGATTACCCGTAAACAGCCTGAATGAGCGGGTTATTTTCAGGAAAAGTGAGTGTGGTCAGCGTGCAGGTATATGGGCTATGATGTGCCCGGCGCTTGAGGCTTTCTGCCTCATGACGTGAAGGTGGTTTGTTACCGTGTTGTGTGGCAGAAAGAAGATAGCCCCGTAGTAAGTTAATTTTCATTAACCACCACGAGGCATCCCTATGTCTAGTCCACATCAGGATAGCCTCTTACCGCGCTTTGCGCAAGGAGAAGAAGGCCATGAAACTACCACGAAGTTCCCTTGTCTGGTGTGTGTTGATCGTGTGTCTCACACTGTTGATATTCACTTATCTGACACGAAAATCGCTGTGCGAGATTCGTTACAGAGACGGACACAGGGAGGTGGCGGCTTTCATGGCTTACGAATCCGGTAAGTAGCAACCTGGAGGCGGGCGCAGGCCCGCCTTTTCAGGGCTGATGCTGGTCTGACTGCACTGAAGCGCCTTTATAAAGGGGCTGCTGGTTCGCCGGTGGCCCCTTTCTCCTTGCTGGCATTGTACGGGCATGAACAACCAGACTGCCAGGAAGGCCGTTTCCCTCCGGGAACGGGGATGAACGTGCGCCTGCGGCGCCCGTTCTTTTCCCCCGCCTTCTCTGTTTATGACTTACCAGAAATCACATCACCTTCCCTTTGATTATTCTCTTTTTCCTCCTGCTCTGACTCTGATTACTGCTCTGACTCTGATTACTGCTGCCCTGATTATTGTCTGTTTTGTTG
>NZ_JABBXF010000165.1 GCF_013030945.1 Streptomyces morookaense
GATAGGGACCGAACTGTCTCACGACGTTCTAAACCCAGCTCGCGTACCGCTTTAATGGGCGAACAGCCCAACCCTTGGGACCGACTCCAGCCCCAGGATGCGACGAGCCGACATCGAGGTGCCAAACCATCCCGTCGATATGGACTCTTGGGGAAGATCAGCCTGTTATCCCCGGGGTACCTTTTATCCGTTGAGCGACGGCGCTTCCACAAGCCACCGCCGGATCACTAGTCCCGACTTTCGTCCCTGCTCGACCCGTCGGTCTCACAGTCAAGCTCCCTTGTGCACTTACACTCAACACCTGATTGCCAACCA
Organism: Streptomyces morookaense; assembly: GCF_013030945.1. Taxonomy (GTDB): domain Bacteria; phylum Actinomycetota; class Actinomycetes; order Streptomycetales; family Streptomycetaceae; genus Streptomyces; species Streptomyces morookaensis. The sequence continues at coordinate 316 of NZ_JABBXF010000165.1, forward strand.
GGCTGAGGGAACCTTTGGGCGCCTCCGTTACCCTTTAGGAGGCAACCGCCCCAGTTAAACTACCCACCAGACACTGTCCCTGATCCGGATCACGGACCCAGGTTAGACATCCAGCACGACCAGAGTGGTATTTCAACAACGACTCCACACACACTGGCGTGCATGCTTCACAGTCTCCCACCTATCCTACACAAGCCGAACCGAACACCAATATCAAGCTATAGTAAAGGTCCCGGGGTCTTTCCGTCCTGCTGCGCGAAACGAGCATCTTTACTCGTAGTGCAATTTCACCGGGCCTATGGTTGAGACAGTCGAGAAGTCGTTACGCCATTCGTGCAGGTCGGAACTTACCCGACAAGGAATTTCGCTACCTTAGGATGGTTATAGTTACCACCGCCGTTTACTGGCGCTTAAGTTCTCAGCTTCGCACACCCGAAGATGCGCTAACCGGTCCCCTTAACGTTCCAGCACCGGGCAGGCGTCAGTCCGTATACATCGCCTTACGGCTTCGCACGGACCTGTGTTTTTAGTAAACAGTCGCTTCTCGCTGGTCTCTGCGGCCACACCCAGCTCAAGGAGTAAATCCCATCACCAGACATGGCCCCCCTTCTCCCGAAGTTACGGGGGCATTTTGCCGAGTTCCTTAACCATAGTTCACCCGAACGCCTCGGTATTCTCTACCTGACCACCTGAGTCGGTTTAGGGTACGGGCCGCCATGAAACTCGCTAGAGGCTTTTCTCGACAGCATAGGATCATCCACTTCACCACAATCGGCTCGGCATCAGGTCTCAGCCTCAATGTGTGACGGATTTGCCTATCACACGGCCTACACCCTTACCCCGGGACAACCACCGCCCGGGCTGGACTACCTTCCTGCGTCACCCCATCACTCACCTACTACAAGTCTGGGTCATCGGCTCCACCACTCCCCTTCACCCGAAGGATCCAGGACGGCTTCACGGACTTAGCATCGCCTGATTCAATGTTTGGCGCTTCAAAGCGGGTACCGGAATATCAACCGGTTGTCCATCGACTACGCCTGTCGGCCTCGCCTTAGGTCCCGACTTACCCTGGGCAGATCAGCTTGACCCAGGAACCCTTAGTCAATCGGCGCACACGTTTCCCACGTGTGTATCGCTACTCATGCCTGCATTCTCACTCGTGAACCGTCCACAACTCGTTTCCACGGCTGCTTCACCCGGCACACGACGCTCCCCTACCCATCCACACACCCGTTAAGGCTACATATGTGAATGACACGACTTCGGCGGTACGCTTGAGCCCCGCTACATTGTCGGCGCGGAATCACTTGACCAGTGAGCTATTACGCACTCTTTCAAGGGTGGCTGCTTCTAAGCCAACCTCCTGGTTGTCTCTGCGACTCCACATCCTTTCCCACTTAGCGTACGCTTAGGGGCCTTAGTCGATGCTCTGGGCTGTTTCCCTCTCGACCATGGAGCTTATCCCCCACAGTCTCACTGCCGCGCTCTCACTTACCGGCATTCGGAGTTTGGCTAAGGTCAGTAACCCGGTAGGGCCCATCGCCTATCCAGTGCTCTACCTCCGGCAAGAAACACACGACGCTGCACCTAAATGCATTTCGGGGAGAACCAGCTATCACGGAGTTTGATTGGCCTTTCACCCCTAACCACAGGTCATCCCCCAGGTTTTCAACCCTGGTGGGTTCGGTCCTCCACGAAGTCTTACCTCCGCTTCAACCTGCCCATGGCTAGATCACTCCGCTTCGGGTCTAGAGCGTGCAACTCAAACGCCCTATTCGGACTCGCTTTCGCTACGGCTTCCCCACACGGGTTAACCTCGCTACACACCGCTAACTCGCAGGCTCATTCTTCAAAAGGCACGCAGTCACGACCGCCAAGCAAGCTTGACGGCGACGCTCCCACGGCTTGTAGGCACACGGTTTCAGGTACTATTTCACTCCGCTCCCGCGGTACTTTTCACCATT
>NZ_JABBXF010000166.1 GCF_013030945.1 Streptomyces morookaense
CGCCAAGCAAGCTTGACGGCGACGCTCCCACGGCTTGTAGGCACACGGTTTCAGGTACTATTTCACTCCGCTCCCGCGGTACTTTTCACCATTCCCTCACGGTACTATCCGCTATCGGTCACCAGGGAATATTTAGGCTTAACGGGTGGTCCCGCCAGATTCACACGGGATTTCTCGGGCCCCGTGCTACTTGGGTGTCTCACAAGCAAGCCGCATAGATTTCAGCTACGGGGGTCTTACCCTCTACGCCGGACCTTTCGCATGTCCTTCG
>NZ_JABBXF010000167.1 GCF_013030945.1 Streptomyces morookaense
TCCATACGGTTTCTGACTCGCCTCATGGCCGGCAGACCATGAAAGTGCGATCCCACAACCCCGCATGCGCAACCCCTGCCGGGTATCACACACATACGGTTTGGCCTCATCCAGTTTCGCTCGCCACTACTCCCGGAATCACGGTTGTTTTCTCTTCCTGCGGGTACTGAGATGTTTCACTTCCCCGCGTTCCCTCCACACTGCCTATGTGTTCAGCAGCGGGTGACAGCCCATGACGACTGCCGGGTTTCCCCATTCGGACACCCCCGGATCACAGCTCGGTTGACAGCTCCCCGGGGCCTATCGCGGCCTCCCACGTCCTTCATCGGTTCCTGGTGCCAAGGCATCCACCGTGCGCCCTTAAAAACTTGGCCACAGATGCTCGCGTCCACTGTGCAGTTCTCAAGCAACGACCAGCCACCCATCACCCCCAGTCCCGAAGGACCAGAGTGCACTGGGGCCGGCATCGCAGAAGGTTCAGACCGTAGTCCGTACCCTCAGACACCCAACAGCGTGCC
>NZ_JABBXF010000169.1 GCF_013030945.1 Streptomyces morookaense
GTGCAGGGCTCGTTGCAGGGCATCATCTCCCGCTTGGAGTCGGTCCTGACCGACCGCGATGCCGCGGTGAAGGCGGCAATGTCCGACTTCCAGGCGGACGGGGTCTCGGACCAGTACCACGACAAGGAACTGCGCTGGCAGCGTGCGGCGCACGAGGTCCGCCAGATCATCAATCTGCTCCGGACGACGATGGAGAAGAACGACGGCACGGCGCAGTCGACGCTGGCGAAGGCGAAGGCCGCCGTCGACGGCATCGGCTGACGGCCGACGCACCACTGCAATTCAGGGAAATACGGGGGTATTTCGTGTCCGGTTGGGACCTTCACGTCGAAGCTGTGCGCACCGTGCTCAGCGACACCGATACAGCCGCGGGCAAGTTCGAGGGCGAGTTCACGACCTACGGCAACAGCATGGCGAGCGCGGCGAAGTCCGCCGGCACGATGGCCCCGGGGGTCGCCCCCAAGAGCGGCACTCCCGGCCCGGTCGCGGCAGCACTGCAGGAATTCGCGGACAACACCATGAAGGACCTGCAGTTCCTGCCCGCCCGGGCGGGCAAGTCGATCAGCGGTGCCGTGAAGGCCACCGAGGAGTACATCGACGGTGACCTGAAGATGGCGCAGGACGCCCAGAACGACGCCCTCAGCGCGCCGAAGCTTCCGCCGCTGGGCAAGGACGGCGGCAAGGACGGAAAGGGCGACGGCAAGTGATCGACGTCAGTTCCATTCCGGACTTCTCCGGCGATCTGGAGCAGTTGGAGAAGGACGCGGGCACGCTGAAGAAGGCTGCGTCCGACATCCGCTCGACGGGCGGAGAGGTTCACACCAAGTTCCAGGGACTCAAGTCCTGTTACACCGCTCCGGAAGCGGAGCAGCTGTTCGCGACGACGCTGCCCGTGCAGGACGGTGCGGACAAGTTCGCCACGAAGCTGGAGTCCGTCAGCAGCGCCCTGTCGACGTTCGCGAGCGACGCGCGGCCGCTGGTCTCGCGCATGGCGGAGCTGAAGTCGCAGGCGGAGGCGTTCTGCAAGTCGGTCGAGGGCAAGAAGGACTGGCAGAAGGACCAGAGCAAGGTCGACAAGAATGCCAGCCTGGTCCACGAAGTGGGCCGGGTCTGGGGCGAGTTCCAGGAGGCCGAACGCAAGGCCGCGGGCAAGATCAGTGATGCGGCCGGCAGCGGCACGAAGTGGACGGTCGACGACGGCTCCCACAAGAAGGGCATGTACGGCTTCAGCACGGATGACGCGGCCAAGGCCGACGACACCCCCTGGGGCAAGGTCGACAAGCGCAAATACGAGGGCCTGGAAGCCGCCTGGCACTGGACGACGGACCACGTGGGCAGCGCGCTCAAGGGCTTTTTCGTCGATGGCGTCTGGGGCACCCTGAAGGGCCTCGGCAACATGGTCAACGTCTTCGACTGGGACACGTTCAAGAAGACGTGGAGCGGTATCGGCGACGTCTTCGGCGGCGTCAGCGCGTACATCATGACCCCGTACGACTGGGCCATGGACAAGATGTTCGGCCCGGTGGACCACAGCGACACGGACCGCCAGAAGAAGGCGCTCCGCGATTTCGGCAAGTCGCTCGTCGCCTGGGACGAATGGGGCAAGAACCCGACCCGTGCCGGCGGCACGGTCCTGTTCAACGTCCTCACCATCGGCTCCGGTTCGCTGCTCAAGCTCGGCAAGGCGGGCAGCCTGGCGGCGAAGGCCGGCGAGGCGGGCGAGGCGGGCAGTGCGGCGAGCAAGGTGAGCGCTGCCGCGAAGGTGGCGAACGCCCTCGGCAAGACGGGCCGGCTCGTCGACCCGATGACGTATGTCGGCAAGGCGGGCGAATTCGTCAAGCTCCAGGTCGGCGACCTGATGTCCGGGATGAAGAACGTCTACAAGGGCACGTACACGGACTTCCTGAACGGCACGGGGAAGTACCGGCTCCCCGAGACGTCGGTGAAGATGCCCGACGGCTCGATCGTCCACCACGACGGCAGGATGGAACTGCCGGACGGCAAGCCGAGCCAGAAGCCGGTCCCGGTCGAGCCGTCGGCGGCGGAGCGCGCGACGCAGCATCCGGCCGGTACGCCGTCGCACGACCGTGTGCCCGCGGGAGTGGGCGCGGGCCATGGCGGCGATCATCCGGCGCCGGCACCGAAGCCGGTGCCGAAGCCGGGTCCGCCGCCGGGTCGTGGCGGTGGCGGTGGCGGCCATGTGCCGACGGGCGGTGACGGAGGTGGCGGTCACGGTGGTGGCGGCCACGGCGGCGGCGACAACCCGGCGCCGAAGCCGGTGCCGAAGCCGGGTCCGCACCTGGGCGGCGGTGGCGGCGGCCATGTGCCGCCGGGCGGTCACGGTGGTGGCGGTCACGGTGGTGGTGGCG
>NZ_JABBXF010000017.1 GCF_013030945.1 Streptomyces morookaense
CCCCCCCCCCCGCTCCGGGTGTACGGGCACCCGGAGCGGGGGGATTCTTCTGTGCCCGCAGAGATGCACCGCCCGTCTCGCACAGCGCTCAATTCCTCTGCGTACAGGGCGTGTTCCGCCTCTTGACACGGCATTGGTCCGGTCCAACGATGTTCCCCGCACAAGAGCCCCCACCTCAGTGCACAACATCGGCCACCGGGAGCCTCCGTGAGACGACTCATACCCCTCCGCACCGTGACAGCCGCAGTGGCCACCACAGCCGCAGCCGCAACTCTGGTCCTGGGCGGCGGCAGCGGAACGGCGCTGGCGGCAGCGCAGGCGCTGCCGCCGCACGTCTTCGCGCCGTACTACGAGACCTACACACCGGGAAGCCCCGCCGCGCTCTCCGCCCAGTCGGGGGCGAAGTACCTGACGCTGGCGTTCCTGCAGACCGAGGCCCGCGGTTCGTGCACCCCGTACTGGAACGGCGACACCAACAAGCCCGTTTCGCAGGCCGTGTTCGGCTCCGACGTGAGCACCATGCGTGCGAACGGCGGCGACGTCATCCCGTCCTTCGGCGGTTACGCCGCCGACAACGGCGGCACCGAACTCGCCGACAGCTGCACGGACGTCGGCGCCATCGCCCAGGCCTACGAGAACGTGATCACCACCTACGGGGTGACCCGCCTGGACCTGGACATCGAGGACAACTCCCTGACCGACACGGCCGGAATCGACCGCCGCAACAAGGCGGTCCGGCAGGTGCAGGACTGGGCGGCGAGCACGGGCCGCACCGTGCAGTTCTCGTACACCCTGCCGACCACCGCACACGGTCTGGCCGACAGCGGCCTCGCGGTCCTGAACAACGCCGTCGCCAACGGCGCCCGTGTCGACGTCGTCAACATCATGACCTTCGACTACTACGACGGTGCGACGCACGACATGGCCGCCGACACCGTCTCGGCGGCGGACGGGCTGCACGACCAACTGGCCCGGCTCTACCCGGACAAGTCCTCGGACGCGCTGTGGGCCATGACCGGCGTGACGGAGATGCCGGGTATCGACGACTACGGGCCCGCCGAGACCTTCACCGTCCAGGACGCGGCCAAGGTCGCCGACTGGGCGGCTTCACGAGGCGTCAACACCCTGTCGTTCTGGGCACTCCAGCGGGACAACGGCGGCTGCCCCGGCACCAAGGGGTCGGACACCTGCTCCGGACTGCAGCAGAACACCTGGGACTTCAGCCACGCCTTCGCGCCCTTCACCAGCACCGACACATTTGAACGACAATAGCTTCAACGTTTGCGCAAGCCGTTAACTGTAGAGTCTGCCCCACCGCTTTGGCTGTTCCCCGCGGCGAATCCGGAGGGCGTGACCGTGAGAACCTCACTCGTGCATGCGCAGGCCGCTGCCCGTCGGCCCGCCCTGCGGGCCTTCGGCCGCGCCTCGCCGCTGTGGCGCCTGGACTGGGTCCTGCTGGGCGCGGTGGTGACGCTCGGCACGATCGGCGGGCTGCTGACCTGGTCGGCCACCATGCACCGCGAGGACGTCACCGGCACGGACCCGCACACCTACCTCAAACGGCACCTGCTCAACCTGCTCATCGGGCTCGTCCTGTGCCTCGCCCTCAGCATCGTGGACTACCGCCGGCTGCGCGGCTACGCCCCGGTGTTCTACGGCGCCGCGCTGCTCTTCCTCGCCACCGTGCTCACCCCGCTGGCGAGCACCATCAACGGCGCCCACTCGTGGATCGTGATCGGCGGCGGCTTCTCCCTGCAGCCCTCGGAGTTCGTCAAGCTCGCCCTGGTGGTGATGCTTGCGGCGCTGCTGGCCGAGGCGAAGGACGCGCGGGAGGCGGCCGCGCCCGGGCCGCGGCACATGCTGGCGGCCCTGGCCCTGTTCGGGGTGCCCGCGCTGGTCATCATGGCCAGCCACGAACTGGGCACCAGCCTGGTGCTGGCGGCGGTCACGGCGGGGATACTGTTCGCCGCCGGGGTCCCGGCCCGGTACCTGGCCGCGCTGGGGGGCGTGGCGGCGACCGTCGTGGCGGCCGTCTTCTCCCTGCACCTGCTCAGCGCCTACCAGTTGAACCGCTTCGCCGCCTTCGCGGACCCCGGGCTGGACCCGGGCGGTGTCGGCTACAACACCCACCAGGCCCGCATCGCCATCGGGGCCGGCGGGCTGGTGGGGCAGGGCCTCTTCCACGGCAACCAGACCAACGGCGGCTTCGTCCCCGAGCAGCAGACCGACTTCATCTTCACGGTCGCCGGCGAGGAGCTCGGCTTCCTCGGGGCGGGCGCCATCATCGCCCTCGTCGGCGTGGTGCTGTGGCGGGCCCTGGTCATCGCCCGCCGGGCGGGGGACATGTTCGCCATGCTGCTCGCCGTCGGGGTCGTGTGCTGGCTGGCGTTCCAGTCCTTCGAGAACATCGGGATGACGCTGGGCATCATGCCCGTCGCCGGGATCCCGCTCCCGTTCGTCTCCTACGGCGGTTCGTCGATGTTCGCCGTGTGCGGGGCCGTCGGGCTTCTGCAGTCCATCCGGATCGACTCCAGACGGCCGCGTAGCGGTTAGCGTTCCACTCGGGTTCGGGGTTGTTCGGGTGCGGGTCGTATGTGGCTGGTCGCGCCCACGCGGCGGAGCCGCATATGCAGTGCAGCCCCGCGCCCCTTCGGGGCGCGGTACCGGCGGTACTCAGGGAAGGAACGCTCATGCGGCGCGTACTCGTCGCTGTCGTGGTGGTGGTGCTGGCTGCGGGGCCTGCCGTTGCGAAAGGCGCTATGGAGATCAGTGCCGCCGCGCACACCGTGCGCTCCGGGCAGGTCGTGCGGGTCAGCGGTGCGGGCGATGACGATGCGGCGCACTATCTGCAGGCGTGCGTCGAGGAGCGCGACGGCGGCCAGGAGACCTGGCGCCTCGTGTCGTGCGGCAGTCCGGCGAGTTCGGGCGCGGGGGCCAGGGTCGACACCCGCATCATGCCGCAGCGGCGCGGGACGATGCAGTTCCGGGGTGTGCTGTACAAGATGGACAGCCCCGACGACAGGCACCCCAGCCTGCTGCGGACCTCACCCGTGACCACGGTCCGGGTGCGCTGACAGCCAGCGGCTGCGGGCGGCCAGGACACCGAGGCCGAGGGCCACGAGGTGCCCGGCGTCCGCGAGTTCGTGGTCGATGGTCCAGGCCGTCGTCAGGGCGGCGGTGAGCAGGCCGAGCCCGTAGCGCCGTGTCCGTTCGCCACCGACGGCGAGCAGGCAGGCGACGGTGGCCACCAGGCCGTAGCTGATGCCCACGTCCCGGGCCCGGCTGAGGGCGCCGGGCAGGTGGGCCAGGCGCATCAGCCACATGGCGCCCTCGGTGAGCAGCGTCGCCACGAGGTGGCCGAAGAGGAAGATGCCCATCCCGCGCAGCGTGCCCCAGCGCCACTCGGCCAGGCCCAGGGCCGCGGCCACCGCGCCGATGCCCAGCAGCGCGGGGACGCCGTCCACGACGAGCCCGCTGGCGAGCAGGGTCCACCACTTGCCCACCTTCAGGTGGTGCACATTGCTGCTGATGTGCCGGATGAACCGCGCCTGCCCGGATCTGGACTCGGTGGCCAGCCAGCCGGCGGTGGCCAGCAGCACGGCCACGTACACCGTGGTCGCGGGCAGCCGCCGCAGCACGTCCGCCGGGCGGCGCTCCGCTTGCTGCACCGTTTGCTGCACCGTCATTCAGGAGCCGTTCCGCACCGGGCCCGGGTGGACCCGTTCCAGAGCCTCCCAGCCCATGTCGTGCTCCCGCGCGGCCTCCTCCGCGCGTCCGCCGCCGCGCACTCCGAACAGCCGCTTGGCGAACAGAAGGTAGACCAGGACCGCGATGTTGATGATCAGGGTGAGGATCTTCGTGGCGCTGATGCGCCCGGTGAGCTCGTAGACCTCGGGCACGAGCAGCACGGCCGTCGCCACGAAGGTGAGGTACTCGGCCCACCGCTTCGCCAGCCAGAGGCCGACCGCCTCGATCCCTTCGAGCAGCGCGTACGCCGCGACGACCGCACCGATCACCCAGAGCGTGGAGGTGTGGGCGGCGAAGGCCTTGTCCAGGTCGCCCAGGAAACCGTGGCGGCCGGTGCCGCTCGGGCCGCCGACACCGTTCTGCACGGCGTCGATGATCCGGTAGAACGGGCCCCGCAGCCGCTCCCGTTCGTGCGCGAAGGCGAAGACGGCGACGGCCAGCACGCCGAGGACCAGGAAGTGCACCAGCCGGTCGACGGCGATGAGCCGCAGGACGTAACGGTCGCGCAGCGGACGCCCGCGCAGCGGGAGGTCGATCGTGTGCCGCTCCGGCACGGTCTGCACCGCGGGGCGGTCCGGGGCCGGCAGCGGCAGCCAGGCGTCGCAGCGCAGACAGCGGTGCCAGCGCATCCCGTCGTCCGTCTCGCGCACCAGCAGCGCGTCCCCGGGACGCACCTGCGCGGCGTCGGTGCCGACGAGGCTGTGCCCGTGCAGGCCGCACCCGATCAGCTCGTACTGCAGCCGGCGCTTCCTGTGCCGTACCCCTGGCGCGGGCACCGGTCCCTGTTCGTGCGTCATCTGCCGTCCTCCTCCCGGTGCACGCCCCCGCGTCGCACCCCTGCCTCATGCTCCCGCGCCCGTTCAGGGACTTGACCAAACTTCACCGCAAGGGGGTGTTTCCATGGTTTGCCCTTGACGCGAACTTGGCCGAATACAGCCTTCTCTTGTGCGTTGGCAAAGAGAACGAACCCGCCGAGTGATCCTTTTTCGCCGCCTCTACTCTGAACGTCCGTGGCAGTGGCAAACCTTCCTGAACTCACGCCCGGACGCATGCTCGGGACGTGGCAGGCCGATCCGTTCGGAATCGCGGCCGTCGTCGTCCTGGGCGGGCTCTACGCATGGGGCGTCGTCGGGCTGGCGCGGCGCGGAGAGCGCTGGCCGGTCGCCCGGACGCTCGCGTTCGCGGTGCTGGGCCTGGGGACGACGGCCGTCGCGACCATGTCCGCGCTGGCGGTGTACGACCGGGTGCTGTTCTGGCCCGCCGCCGTGCAGAACATCCTGCTCGACCTGATCGCCCCGCTGGGCCTGGCCCTCGGCGACCCGCTGGCGCTGGCCCGCCGGGCACTGCCCGCCCGGGCCGGGGAGCGGCTGGAGCGCGCGCTGCGCGGCCGGCTGGTGCGCACGCTGACCTTCCCGCTGCTCAGCACGGTGCTGGTCCTGGCCAGCGAGCTGAGCATCTACTTCACCCCGTACTTCGAGACCGCCCTGCGGCACGGGGCCGTGCATCAGGTGATGTACCTGCAACTCGTGCTGACCGGCTGCCTGTTCGTGCTGCCGATGCTCTCGCACGAGGAGATGCTGCCCTCGTGGTGCGGCTATCCGGTGCGGGCGCTGTTCGTCTTCGTCGACGGGCTCGTCGACGCGGTGCCGGGCATCGTCGTGATGACCAGCAGCACGCTGATCGCGGGCGGCTGGTACCGGGCGCACACGCCGGGGTGGGGGCCGGGGGCCGACCGGGACCAGCAGATCGGGGGCGGGCTGATGCTCACGATCGCGGAGCTGGTGGGACTGCCGTTCCTGATCGCCGTGTTCGTGGAGTGGGTGCGCGCCGAGAAGGGCACCACCGCGGCGCTGGACCGCAGGCTGGACGAGGAACTGGCCGCCGCGCCGGCACCGCGGCCCGCGGCGGCGGCCGACGACGCCGGGGCGGCGGCGCCGGAGCCCGGGATGATGCGGCCGTGGTGGGAGACCGACCAGGGAGCGATCGGGGAACGGTTCCGGCGGGGACAGGGCTGAACGGGTCCGGGGTACGAACCCCCGGACCCGTTCTCATGGGCCCGGCTTTCTCATGGGCTCGGCGGGCCGGCGTGCTGCGCCGACTCGATGTTGTCGTGCAGGTCGTTCGTCGCGTCCGCCGCCGCGGCGCCGGAGGCGAGCAGGCAGGCGGCCAGCAGGAACGCTATGGCCCGCGCCGTGCGGCCCGCCGGGATCGCGCGCGTCGCGGCGGGGGCCGCCAGGAGGGCGGCGACGCGCCGGGGCACGGGGCCCGCCGTCGCGGTCAGGG
>NZ_JABBXF010000170.1 GCF_013030945.1 Streptomyces morookaense
ACCTGGGCGGCGGTGGCGGCGGCCATGTGCCGCCGGGCGGTCACGGTGGTGGCGGTCACGGTGGTGGTGGCGGTGACCATGGTGGTGGCGGTCACGACGGCGGCGGTACGCCCCCGCCCCCGCACGAGGGCGGCACGTACAACCCGGGCCCGGACGACAAGATCCCGCACCTTCAGCGCCAGGACGACAACTTCGGGGCCGAGCACAACCGCAAGGGCCAGCGGAAGTCCCACCTGAACGCGGACGGCGACCTGGTCCCGGCCGACCCCAACGGTGACGCGTCGATCGTCGACCACATCGTGGGCCGCGACCCGAAGAAGTCCGAGAGCCCGTACACGTCCCTCAGCGAGGACGGCGCCGACGCCAAGGACTACGGCGGCAAGAAGATCCGCGTCGACCTGCCGAACCTGGTGAAGGACATCGCCGACGGAAAGGTCAAGGGCGTCGAGGTGTACTCGCCGAAGGAGGTCGAGGCGGCGATCCAGCAAAGCGCCGATAAGATCGCGGGCGAGCACGTGAACATCGACGTACCGCCCGGGACGAGTTACGACGACATCTCGAAGCGGGCCGCGGAGATGGCGAAGGAACACGGCTGGGGCAAGGCCAAGACGAAGCGCATCGAGCAGCGGATCAAGGACATGATGCACACGCGCCGCGACTCCGAGTGGCTCATCAAGGGCGTCGTGCCGCACGAGTACATCCATGAAGCGTCGTGACGTTCGCCGTTCGACGTCCGAAGTCCGAAGTCCGACCGCCAAGGCATTTGAAAGGCATTGATCATGACGCGCTTCCGTGAATTGCTCGGCACGGATTTCGACGGTGAGCCGACGGACGACATCGACGACGTCATCTTCGGCGCATTCGACGATCCGGCCCACCGGGACCGGGTGCCCGGCCTGGTCGAGCTGATGAACGACCCGGCGGCTCCCGAGAACGAGCGCTTCCTCGCCTGCCTCGCCCTGACGACCTGGGGCGAGCAGGCCGGCTACGAAGCGGTGATCCGCGCGGCGGCGGACCCGAAGCGGTCGCCCTGGTACGACACGCTGATCGACCGCAAGTTCTCGGTGGACAGCACCTTCGCGCAGCTCGCGGAGGCGGCGTCGGAGAAGGACCTGGCGGAGGAGAAGGGCACGCTCCCGCTGCGAACGGAGGCGCTGCGCGCGCTGGTCCGCATCGCGGACGGCGAGTACTTCGAGGACAAGCTGGGCGAACTCTTCGACACTGCGGTGCTGGTGACACTGCTCGACGACATCAAGGACGTCGTCGGCAGGGGCGCGCGGTCACTGGCGGCGGGGGAGCGGTACTCGTTCGACCTGCCGACGCAACTGGTGGACCTGGCGTGCGCGGTGGCGTCGGCCGACGGCCCGTTGGCGGTGGAGCTGGCGATGAGCGTGCTGGGCGCGGTGGAGCCGTCGCAGCGCGCGCTGATGCACGCGGTCGCGATCGCCCACCGGGCGGGCGCCGACCCGGAGGTCCGGCGGTTCGCCGAGTACCTGGCGACTGCCGGGGACGACGCGGTGCGGGCTGCGGTGGGCAACATGCTGCCCTAAAAATGGGTAGGGATGTTTGTTTGGGCGGCCGGATCAACCGGCCGCCCTCACTGCTTCTTCGAGACAAACGAGCCCATGCCGGGCTCGGTGCGGATCCGGCGTTCGGTGCGCAGAGCGCGGTGCACCTTCGGGGCAGTCACGCTGGCAATGCCGAACTCTTCGGTGAGCTGGACGACAGAGGGAAGGCACGTAGCAGAGCGCGATGCGGACGCGCGCAGACTGCCGTGGCCACGCCGGCCGGGACAGGAACTGTGGCATTGAGTGCGTAGCAGGGTGAAACGGGCGGGGTGCGGTGAGCACCCCGCCCGTTGTCAGTGGGGCGTGGCAAGGTTGATGACACGCGGTCACCGGCGGAGCCAAAGGTCTTTGTGATCACATTGGTGATGTTGATAGACATGTTGTTCGAGTTGTCGTCAAGAGGTGTGGGGGTGGTGAGCTCGTGAAGTTCGACATGGGT
>NZ_JABBXF010000171.1 GCF_013030945.1 Streptomyces morookaense
CGCGGGTTCAAATCCCGTCAGGACCGCTGCGATCTCTTGCAGATCGCGTGGCTGGGTAGCTCAGTTGGTACGAGCGTCCGCCTGAAAAGCGGAAGGTCGCCGGTTCGACCCCGGCCCCAGCCACAACGAGCCCCTCGTCCTCGGACGGGGGGCTCAGTGCTTTGCAGGGCACCCCTAAATGCGTTCGCCGCTTCGCGGCGGCTGGTGCGATCCTGGACCCCGTATGTCTACGCAGCCTGCCCTCGCCACCTTCGCCGACCTCTCCGGCCGCCTGCCCGAGCTGACGCTCCGCGATCAGCAGCGGCTGGGGCGCCGGCTCGACGGCGCGCGCCGTGTCCGCAAGCCCGAGGCCCGTACGGCCGTGCTGGCCGAGATCGCCGAGGCGATCACGGAGGCCGAGCTCCGCGTCGGGTCCCGCCGCGCGGCCGTCCCGGCGATCACATACCCGGAGCAGCTGCCGGTCAGCCAGAAGAAGGACGAGATCCTGGCGGCCGTCCGCGACCACCAGGTGGTGATCGTCGCGGGCGAGACGGGCTCCGGCAAGACCACGCAGATCCCCAAGATCTGTCTGGAGCTGGGCCGCGGCGTCAAGGGCCTCATCGGGCACACGCAGCCGCGCCGGATCGCGGCCCGCACGGTCGCCGAGCGGGTGGCCGAGGAGCTGCGCACCCCGCTGGGCGAGGCGGTCGGCTGGAAGGTCCGTTTCACGGACCAGGTCGGCGACGACACCCTCGTCAAGCTGATGACGGACGGCATCCTGCTCGCCGAGATCCAGACGGACCGCGAGCTGCGCCAGTACGACACGATCATCATCGACGAGGCACACGAGCGCAGCCTCAACATCGACTTCCTGCTGGGCTATCTCGCCCAGCTCCTGCCGCGCCGCCCCGACCTCAAGGTCGTCATCACCTCGGCCACCATCGACCCCGAGCGCTTCTCCCGGCACTTCGGCGACGCGCCGATCGTCGAGGTCAGCGGCCGCACGTATCCCGTGGAGGTGCGCTACCGGCCGCTGCTGGAGCAGGGGTCGGAGGATGCCGACCGCGACCAGATCACCGCGATCTGCGACGCCGTGGACGAGCTGCAGGCCGAGGGCGACGGCGACATCCTGGTCTTCCTCTCCGGCGAGCGGGAGATCCGGGACACGGCGGATGCGCTGGAGAAGAAGAAGCTCCGCTTCACGGAAATTCTTCCCCTCTACGCCCGCCTCTCCCATGCCGAGCAGCACCGGGTCTTCCAGCGGCACACCGGGCGCAGGATCGTCCTCGCCACGAACGTCGCGGAGACGTCCCTGACCGTCCCCGGCATCCGCTACGTCATCGACCCCGGCTTCGCCCGCATCTCCCGCTACAGCCACCGCACGAAGGTCCAGCGCCTGCCGATCGAGCCGATCAGCCAGGCCAGCGCCAACCAGCGCAAGGGCCGCTGCGGCCGCACGAGCGACGGCATCTGCATCCGGCTGTACGCGGAGGACGACTTCCTCTCCCGGCCGGAGTTCACCGACGCGGAGATCCTCCGGACGAACCTGGCATCCGTCATCCTGCAGATGACCGCGGCCGGCCTGGGCGAGATCGAGAAGTTCCCCTTCATCGACGCGCCGGACCGCCGCAACATCAAGGACGGCGTGGCCCTGCTGCAGGAGCTCGGCGCGGTCGACCCGGAGCAGAAGGATCCGAAGAAGCGGCTCACCCCGCTCGGCCGCAAGCTCGCGCAGCTCCCGGTGGACCCCCGGCTGGCCCGGATGGTCCTGGAGGCCGACCGCAACGGCTGTGTGCGCGAGGTCATGGTGATCGCGGCCGCGCTGTCCATCCAGGACCCGCGCGAACGGCCCTCGGACAAACAGCAGCAGGCCGACCAGCAGCATGCGCGTTTCAAGGACGAGACGAGCGACTTCCTCGCCTTCCTCAACCTCTGGCGCTACGTGCGCGAGCAGCAGAAGGCTCTGTCGTCCTCGGCCTTCCGCCGCATGTGCAAGTCGGAGTATCTGAACTATCTGCGGATACGCGAGTGGCAGGACATCTACTCGCAGCTGCGCACGGTCGCCAAGCAGATGGGGATCCACTTCGCCGAGGAGGACGCGGCGCCGGAGCGCATTCACCAGTCGCTGCTGGCGGGCCTGTTGTCGCACCTGGGCCTCAAGGACACCGACAAGAACGAGTATCTGGGCGCCCGCAGCGCCAAGTTCGCGATCTTCCCGGGTTCGGCGCTCTTCCGGAAGCCGCCGCGCTGGATCATGTCGGCGGAGCTGGTGGAGACCTCCCGCCTGTGGGCGCGCGTCAATGCCCGTATCGAGCCGGACTGGATCGAGCCGCTCGCCCAGCACCTCGTCAAGCGCACGTACAGCGAACCGCACTGGGAACAGAAGCAGGCCGCCGTGATGGCCTATGAGCGCGTGACGCTCTACGGCGTGCCGATCGTGACCGAGCGGAAGGTCAATTACGGGCGGATCGACCCGGAGACCAGCCGGGAGCTGTTCATCCGCAATGCGCTCGTCGAGGGCGACTGGCGGACGCACCACCAGTTCTTCCACGACAACCGGAAACTCCTCGGCGAGGTCGAGGAGTTGGAGCACCGTGCGCGGCGCCGCGACATCCTCGTGGACGACGAGACGCTTTTCGACTTCTACGACCAGCGGCTGCCCGAACACGTCGTCTCCGGTGCCCACTTCGACTCGTGGTGGAAGCACAAGCGGCGCGAGGAGCCGGAGTTGCTCAATTTCGAGCACTCCATGCTCATCAACGAGAACGCCGAGGCGGTCACCAAGGCCGACTACCCGGACTCGTGGCGCCAGGGTGCCCTGAAGTTCCGGGTGACCTATCAGTTCGAGCCCGGTGCGGACGCGGACGGCGTGACCGTCCACATTCCGCTCCAGGTGCTCAACCAGGTCTCGGCCGAGGGCTTCGACTGGCAGATCCCCGGACTGCGCGAGGACCTGGTGACGGAGCTGATCCGCTCGCTGCCCAAGCCGATCCGGCGGAACTGCGTCCCGGCGCCGAACTTCGCCGCGCGATTCCTCGACGGCGCCGTTCCGCTGCAGGGGCCGCTGACGGCGGCCCTGGCGCGCGATCTGCACCGGATGACGGGCGTGCGGATGGAGGCCGAGGACTTCGACCCTGCCCGGGTCCCGGACCACCTGAAGATCACGTTCCGGGTCGTGGACGAGCGGCGCCGGAAGATCGCCGAGGACAAGGACCTGGAGGCGCTGCGGCTCCGGCTCAAGCCGAAGACGCAGGCCGCGATCAACAAGGCCTTCGAGCAGGCCGCCGCCGGGAAGCGCACCGCCGGACCGGCCGGCGGGGAGGCGCCCGCCGCCCGCGGCCCGGAGCAGCGCTCGGGCCTGACGCAGTGGACCATCGGCACGCTGCCCCGCACCTTCGAGACCCGGCGCGGCGGCCAGCCCGTCAAGGCCTACCCGGCCCTGGTCGACGAGGGCTCCTCGGTGGCGGTGCGGCTCTTCGACACCGAGCCGGAGCAGCGCGAGGCGATGTGGCGCGGCAACCGCCGGCTGATCCTGCTCAACCTGCCGTCCAACCCGGCCAAGTTCGCCCAGGACAAGCTCGGCAACCAGCAGAAGCTCGCCCTCGCCCGCAATCCGCACGGCTCCATCCCGGCCCTGTTCGAGGACTGCGTCGCGGCCTCCGCCGACAAGCTGATCGCGGCGCACGGCGGCCCCGCCTGGGACGAGGAGTCCTTCCGCAAGCTCTTCGACGCCGTGCGGGCCGACATCGTGGACGCCACGCTGGACACCGTCCGCAAGGTCCAGGAGGTGCTGGCCGCCTGGCAGGCGTGCGAGCGCCGCCTGAAGGCGACGACGAGCCCGACCCTGCTCCCGTCCCTGACGGACGTCAAGGAGCAGCTGGCCGCGCTGATCAAGCCGGGCTTCGTGACCGCCCACGGGGTCCGGCGGCTGCCCGACCTCATGCGCTACCTGGTGGCGGTCGACCGGCGGCTGACCCAGCTGCCGGCCAACGCGGAGCGGGACCGCACCCGGATGGCCAAGGTCAAGGAGATGCAGGACGAGCACGCCTGGCTCCTGGAGCAGTTCCCCAAGGGCCGGCCGGTGCCGCAGGAGGCGCTCGACATCCGCTGGATGATCGAGGAACTGCGGGTGAGCTACTTCGCGCACGCGCTCGGTACGGCGCATCCGGTGTCGGACAAGCGGATCGTGAAGGCGATCGACGCGCTGGTGCCGTGACGCTCCGCCGGGGGGCGGTTCGTTGTCGGGTGCGGGTCTGCTGTGGCTGGTCGCGCAGTTCCTCCC
>NZ_JABBXF010000172.1 GCF_013030945.1 Streptomyces morookaense
AGGCCAACTCCGTTGGCCTCGGGCTCGGATCGCTCCGCGATCCGGCCTGACGGAACACGCTCCGCGTGTTCCTGGGGCTGGCTGGAGGGGTGGGGGTGGCGGCTTCGGGGTGATGGGTGCTCAAGTGATCAGGTTTGCTTGGTTGTTGGGGAGGATTCCTGGGCGAAGTGGGCGGCCATGCTCGGCGCAAGGTTTCGGGGTCGGGAGGGGGCGGCTCTCAACACTTGGGGCAAGCGGCGTGCGTCATTCTGGCTGGCCCGATAGTTTATGGGGAGAGAGGTCACTGCCGTTGCAGCCGGACGGGAGTCGCGGTTTCCGGGTGCGAGCGTAAACAGGTTTCAGCGGATCAGAGGGGCCGCCAGAAGTGCGCGGCGGAGGGAAGTTGTATGCCGGGGAAAGCTCTGTTCCCGCATCAGGTGGAGGCGGTCGATGCCGTGCTCCGTGTTCTGCAGGCGCCCGCCGACGGGCATATGCCGGCCGAGGGGCTGCGGGCTCAGGTCATCGCCGCGACCGGCTCGGGCAAGACGCTGATCGCCGCCGAGACCGCCCGGAAGCTGGCTGCCCGGCGGGTGTTGGTCCTGGTGCCGACTCTGGATCTGCTGACACAGACCGCGGCCGCATGGCGGGAGGGCGGCCGCACCGGGCCGGTGGTCGGGGTCTGCTCGCTACGGGCCGCCGACTCCGAGGGCGTGCCGTGTACGACGGATCCGGTCGAGCTCGTGGCGTGGGTGCGGGGGCTGGAGCGGGTGACGGTGTTCGCCACCTATGCCGCGGTCGGCCTCGGCATCCTTCAGCGTGCCCATGCCCAGGGGCTGGATGTGTGGG
Source organism: Streptomyces morookaense (assembly GCF_013030945.1). Lineage (GTDB taxonomy): Bacteria > Actinomycetota > Actinomycetes > Streptomycetales > Streptomycetaceae > Streptomyces > Streptomyces morookaensis. The sequence continues at coordinate 826 of NZ_JABBXF010000172.1, forward strand.
ATCTGATGGTCGTGGACGAGGCGCACCGGACCAGCGGGGACGCAGGCAGGCCGTGGGCGGCTGTGCATGATCAGGGGAAGATCCCGGCGGCCCGTCGCCTCTACATGACCGCCACGGCCCGCGTCTGGGAAGCGGCCGGGAACGGTCGTAACGAGGCACCGCGGCTGATCGCGAGCATGGATGAGGACTCCCCCGTCTTCGGGCCGGTGGCGTTCAAGCTGACCCTGTCCGAGGCCGTCGGTCGCGGACTGGTGGCCCCGTACCAGGTCGTGTGCGTCGACATCACCGACCCCGAACTCCACCAGACGCACCAGGTCGCCGGTGCCGGCTCGGACGAGGTCCGCGGAGCACGGCTCGCGGCACTGCAGACCGGCATCCTGACCGCGGCGGCGCAGGAGCAGCTGCGCAAGGTTCTGGCGTTCCACAGCAAGGTCAGTGAGGCCGAGGCCATGGCCAGCGGGGTCGTCGGTGTCGCGCGGCGGCTCTGGCAGGACGATCCGCGCCGTTTCCCGGCGCCGGAGCGGGTGTGGGCCGACTGGCTGTGCGGTGATCACGTCCCCGGCCACCGGCGGGCGGTGCTGGCCGAGTTCGCCTCCGACGTCATCGAGGGCGGGGGCGGGGTGCGGCCGGCCGCTCTGCGCGTGCTGAGTTCCGTGAAGGTGCTCGGTGAAGGGGTCGACACAGCGAATTGTGATTCCGTCGCCTTTTGTGATGCGCGGGGATCGATGATCGACATCGTGCAAATGGTCGGCCGGGCACTCCGGATGAAGCCCGGCGAGGGAAAAATCGCTTCGCTGGTCGTTCCGGTGTTCCTCGCGCCGGGTGAGAGTCCGGACGACATGCTGACCTCACCGGCCTACAACACCCTGGTGAAGGTCCTCGCAGCACTCCGCGCCCACGACACCGACACCATCGAAGCGCTCGCCGATCCCCGTGTGCGCAGTGGCAGTTACCCGGCGCAGGGGGCCGCCGGAGCCGGTGAAGGCGGCCGGGAGCAGCCGGAGGAGGGTGGGCGGGGGGCGAGTGTGTCTGCGCGGGAGTTGCTGAAGTTCTCCCTGCCGCGGGATCCGGCGCTGCTGGCCCGGTTTGTGAGGCTGCGGGTGATCGAGCCGGAGAACGCGTTCTGGCGGCGTGGGGTCGAAGCGTGTGTGCGGTATGTGCAGGAGACCGGTGCCGTGCAGTTGCGGGTGCCCTACGGCTTCGTCACCCCGCCGGAGTGGTCGCCGGCCGGGTTTCCGCTAGGCACGTGGCTGGCGGACCAGCGGCGCTTCAGGAAGGCCGGGCGTCTGGCTGCGGACCGGGTCGCCGAGCTGGACGGGCTGGGGATGGTGTGGTCGCACCAGGACCTCGCGTTCGAGGAAGGACTGGCTGCCGCCCGCGCGTGGGCTGCAGTGCACGGACACTTCCTGCCGCCGGCCACCGCCGTCTGGGACGGGTACCCGGTCGGGACCTGGGCGAAGAACCAACGCACCGCCGCCCGGCTCGCGGACACCATCGCCGAACGCCGCACGGCCGGCCTTCCCGCCGGATCCGGCACCGGAGGTCTCACCGAGGCACGGCGTGAGGCGTTGGAGGAGATCGACCCCGGCTGGTGCCCCGCATGGGACACCGGGTGGCAACGCTGCTTCCGCCTCGCACAAGCCCACGTCGAAAGCGGCGGGAAACTGCCGATAACGGCGGGTGAGATGGTTGTACAGGGCGAAGACCTCGGACGCTGGGCGACCGCCTGCCGCCACGGCTGGGACGACCTGCTCCCCGTCCAGCAATGGCTCCTCGAAAACATCCTCAACCTCACCCCGGCAGAAGAACACCAACAGCCCGTGAAACGCACGCAGGAAGACAAGTGGGTCCTCAACCTCCACGCCGCACGCCAATACCACCAACGCGAAGGCCACCTCAACATCCCCAGAAAACACGTAGAGATGATGCAAGACACAGCCGGCCAGGTGATGAAGGTGAAACTCGGCACCTTCATCAACAACGTACGAAAACGCGCCGCAAAGCTGAGTACACAACGCCGCGCGGACCTCAACCAACTCGGCATCCGCTGGTAAACACCAGACCCCCGGAACACACCGACAAGAAAAGGATACGCACACGGGAGCAGGAGTCGCCTCAACACGACTACGGGAGTCACTGCGCGGCCCCAACACATGGTCAATCTCGATGAATTCGGGAGCCACAGCGGCCCACCTCACGGGCCGAGCGCGGCCACCACTCGCCCCTTTCAAGTCGTTCACCCCAGCCACGCTCGGCACCCCACACCTAGACCAGCCACTCCAAAAAGGAGGGGTGTTCCGCCCCGGCCTTGTACCGGTCGGCACGTCTCAGCTTGTTCTTTATGGTCCGGGGGCTCCGCCGGGTCAAAAACACTCACTTACGGCTTGTGGTGAGGAAGTCCAGGACGACAGGGCCGGCATGAGTGCGGAACTCCTCGAAGTAGGCGTGCCGGGCCTCGGGGATCAGATGGAGGCGGGCGTTGGGGATGCGGTCGGTGAGCAGGAGTGCATTGGCGGTGGGGTTGAGCCGGTCGTCGCTTCCGTGGACGACCAGGGTGGGTGCGCTGATGTCCGGCAGGATGTCCCAGGCGTCGTGGCGGTTGCTGGCTGCGAGGTGGTGGCGCCGGGCGTGGGCAGGCATACCCGGGTCGCCGAGGGTGTGGTGCGAACCGGGATGGGAGGCGAGCCATCGGGGGGTGTACATCAGCTCCAGCAAGGCCTGTTGCACGGCTTCAGGCTGAGGTTGGGCCAGGGCTTGGCGGACGTCGTCGCCCCGTTCGATGCTGTGCGGGCCGCCGGGTGAGGTGCAGCCGAGGACCAGGGCGCCCACCCGGTGGCGGTGGCGGGCCGCGAGCTGCTGGGCCACCCGGCCGCCCATGGACGTGCCGTAGACGTCGGCCCGGTCGATGCCGAGTTCGTCGAGGACGGCGATGACGTCCTGGGCGAACAGTTCGGTGCTGTAAGGGGTGTCGGGCTTGTCGCTGTCGCCGGTGCCGCGGTAGTCGAGCGTGAGGGTGCTGCGAGCGGGATGGAAGTCGGCGCGAATCGTGTCCCACCAGTGGTGGTTGTTGGCCTGGCCCGCCAGCAGGACCAGCGGCGGTCCCTGGCCCTGGAGTTGGTAGGCAATGCGGGTTCCGTCCGGTGCCGTCGCATGCGTCATGCCCTCAGAACCCCGCTGCCACTGCCGCGCCCAAC
>NZ_JABBXF010000173.1 GCF_013030945.1 Streptomyces morookaense
GAAGGTGTAGGCGATGCGGCCGGACATGATGCTCGCGGAGTTGCCGGTGCCGAAGAATCCCTCGGAGTCGTCGACGGCGTTGAACGCCTGTGCGGCGTAGTCCTGGTAGCCGGATCCGACGAAGACTCCCGTCCGGGTCCCGCGCACCGACTCCGTGTCGATGCCGGCCCGTTCGAAGGTCTCCCATGTGGTCTCCAGCAGCAGGCGCTGCTGGGGGTCCATGGCCGTGGCCTCGCGCGGGCTGATCCCGAAGAACGCGGGGTCGAACTCCCCGGCCTCGTAAAGGAATCCGCCGTGCCGCGTGTACGTCCTGCCGGATGCGTCGGGGTCCGGGTCGTAGATGCCGTCCAGGTCCCAGCCGCGGTCCGCGGGGAACTCCCCGACGGCGTCGGTGCCGGAGGCCACGAGCCGCCAGAGGTCCTCGGGCGAGCGGACGCCGCCCGGGTACCGGCAGGCCATGCCCACGATGGCGATCGGGTCGTCGTCCGCGGCCGCCGCGGTGACCACGTCCGGTGCCGTTGCGGCGGTGCGGCCGGTGAGCTCGGTGCGCAGCTGCCGGGCGAGGGCGTGGGCGTTGGGGTAGTCGAAGACGAGCGTGGGGGGCAGGGCGAGGCCGGTCTCGGTGTTGAGCTTGTTGCGGAGTTCGACGGCGGTGAGCGAGTCGAAGCCGAGGTCCTTGAACGCCCGGTCGGCCTCGACCTCGCCGGCGCCGCTGTGGCCGAGGACGGCCGCCGCGTGCGTGCGGACGAGATCGACCAGCAGCGTGTGCTGTTCGGCCTCGGGCAGTCCGGCGAGCCGGGCGGCGAGCGGCGAGGCGGCGGCCGTGGCGGCCTCCTCGGTCCGGGTGCCGGTGCTCAGGGCCCGCTCGGTCTCGGGGAGTTCGCCGAGCAGTGCGCTGGGCCGTCCGACGGTGAAGGGGATGATGAACCGTTCCCAGTCGATGTCGGCCACGGTCACCGTGGTCTCGCCGGAGTCCAGGGCCTGCCGGAGGCCGGACACCGCCAGGGCGGCGGGCATCGGGATCAGGCCGCGGCGGCGCAGCCGTTCGTCGGCGCCCTCGTTCTCGGCCATGCCGCCGCCGGCCCAGGGTCCCCAGGCCACGGCGGTCGCGGCCAGGCCCCGGGCGCGGCGCCGTTCGGCGAGGCCGTCGAGCACGGCGTTGGCGGCGGCGTAGGCGGCCTGGTGGCCGCTGCCCCACACGCCGGCGATGGAGGAGAAGAGGACGAAGGCGTCCAGTTCCTGGTCTGCGAGCAGTTCGTCGAGGTGCAGTGCACCGGCCGCCTTGGCGGACACCACGTCGGCGAAGGAGCCGAGCGTCATGGCCTCGAAGGCCTCCAGGTGGTCCACGCCTGCGGTGTGGACGACGGCGTTCACCGGGTGCTCGGCCAGCAGCGCGGCCACCGCCGCACGATCGGCCACGTCACACGCGGCGACTGTCACCCGCGAACCCAGCGCCTCCAGCTCGGACTTGAGGTCCGCCGCGCCGGGAGCGTCGATACCCCGACGGCTCGTCAGCACCAGGTGCTCCGCGCCCGCACCGGCCAGCCAGCGCGCCACATGACCGCCCAGCGCACCCGTACCACCCGTGATCAGCACCGTGCCCCGCGGCGACCACACACGGCCCTTGCGGCCGGCGGGGGCGTGGGACAGCCGGCGTCCGTAGACGCCCCGGGCGCGGATGGCGACCTGGTCCTCGACCTGGTTCCCATCCTGGTTCCCGGCCGACTGGCCGAGTACCGCGGCCAGTCGGCCGGCGACCCGCTCGTCGATCGTCTCCGGGAGGTCGACGAGACCTCCCCAGCGCCGCGAGTGCTCCAGTGCGGCGACCCGGCCGAGGCCCCAGACGGCGTTCTGGACGGCGCTGGGTGCGGCGTCCGAACGGCCGGTGGACATGGCCGACTTGGTCAGCGCCCACAGCGGGGCGCCGACGCCCGCGTCACCGAGGGCCTGGACGAGGGTGATGGACAGTGCGGTGCCCACGGAGAGGGCCGGGTGCCCGGGGTGGGGTCGCTCGTCGGTGCCGAGCAGGGAGATCACGCCGTCGACCGGGGTCTCCCGGACGGCGGTCTCGATCTGCTGCTGCAGGGTGCCGCGGTCGGTGGCCGGGTCGACCGTGACCGGGACCAGGCGGGCGCCGCGTGCGGTGAGTCCGTCGCCGACGGCGGCGGTCCACGCGGTGTCCTCGGCCTCCTCTGCGGCGGTGGTCAGGAACAGCCAGTGGCCGGTCAGTTCGCCCGTCCAGCGGCCGGTCAGCGGCTTCCAGCCGGCGCGGTAGGTCCAGCCGTCCACGACGGACTCCTCGCGCCGCCGGCGGCGCCACGCGGACAGCCGGGGCAGGACCGCGTCCAGCTGTTCGGCGGGCAGGTCGAGCGTGGCGGCGAGGGACTGGGCGTCCTCGCGCTCCACCGTCTCCCAGAAGCCCGCCTCGACGGGGTCGGTGCCGGTGGCGGCGGTGGGGGCGGTGGTCTCCAGCCAGTACCGCTGGTGCTGGAAGGCGTAGGTCGGCAGGTCGGCCCGGCGGGCGCCGCGGCCGGCGAAGAAGGCGTTCCAGTCGACGGGGACGCCGTGCACATGGGCCTGCGCGACGGCACCGGTGATCGCCTCGGGTTCGGGGCTGTCGCCCCGGAGGGCCGGGATGGTGACCGCGCCGTCCAGGCAGCCCTGAGCCATGGCGCTCAGCACGCCGCCGGGGCCGGCCTCCACGAACCGGGTGACGCCCATGTCGCCCAGGGTCCGGATCCCGTCGGCGAAACGCACGGCCTCGCGGACGTGCCGCACCCAGTACTCGGCGGAGTACGTGTCCACGAGCCGGCCGGTCACGTTGGAGACGACCGGGATGCGCGGCTTCTCGAAGTGCAGGCCGTCGACGACGCGGGCGAAGTCCGCCAGCATCGGGTCCATCAGCGGCGAGTGGAAGGCGTGACTCACCGTCAGTCGGGACGTCTTGCGGCTCTGCTGCGTGAAGACCTCCGCTATCGCCGTCACCGCGTCCTCGGCACCCGAAATCACCACGGACTGCGGGCCGTTGACGGCCGCGATGCTCACCTCGTCGGTGAGGTGCGGCAGCACCTCGTCCTCGGTGGCCTGCACGGCCACCATCGCACCGCCGGCCGGCAGCGCCTGCATCAGCCGGGCGCGGGCCGTCACCAGCGTGGCCGCGTCCTCCAGCGACAGCACCCCGGCCACGTGGGCCGCGGCGATCTCGCCCACGGAGTGGCCCGCCAGGACGTCGGGCCGGATGCCCCACGACTCCAGCAGGCGGTGGACCGCGACCTCGA
>NZ_JABBXF010000174.1 GCF_013030945.1 Streptomyces morookaense
GGAGTGGCCCGCCAGGACGTCGGGCCGGATGCCCCACGACTCCAGCAGGCGGTGGACCGCGACCTCGACGGCGAACAGCGCGGGCTGGGTGTAGACCGTGCGGTTCAGCTCGTCGGCGTCCTCGCCGAAGACCACGTCCCGCAGCGGCCGGTCGAGGTGCCGGTCGAGGTGGGCGCACACCTGGTCGTACGCCTCCGCGAAGACCGGGAACGCCTCGTACAGTTCGCGGCCCATGCCCAAGCGCTGCGAGCCCTGGCCGGAGAAGAGGAAGCCGGTCTGGCCGGCGTCGGCGCGGCCGAGCACGAGGCCGGGGGCGGGGGTTCCGGCCACCAGGGCCTGCAGGCCGCGGACGAGCCGGTCGCGGTCGCCGCCGGTCACGGCGGCGCGGTGTTCGAGCCCGGCCCGGGTGGTGGCCAGCGAGAGGCCGATGTCGGCGGGCGACAGGTCGTCCGTCTGCGCGGCGAGGGACAGCAGGCGCTCGGCCTGGTCCCGCAGGGCCGCCTCGGACTTGCCCGACAGCACCCACGGGACGGTCGCCGAGTCGATCTCGGCCGGGGCGACGGCGGCCGGTTCGGCCGCCGGGGCCTGCTCGATGATGGTGTGGGCG
>NZ_JABBXF010000175.1 GCF_013030945.1 Streptomyces morookaense
CGCGAGTTCGAGTCTCGTCGTCCGCTCAGGGAACGAAGGCCCCGGTCATTGCGACCGGGGCCTTCGTCGTATGCCCGTGCGCCGCCGGATGACATTCGTCATCCCAGGTCGTGACAGCTCGCACTGCCTTCCGCCCGGAACCGCCGGAAGGCTTGGGGACATGAACCACGGGGACAGTGTGATCACGGCCTCAGGGCTGCGGCGGCGCTACGGTCCGGCCGGCGACAAGGGATACGAGGCGGTACGGGACGTCTCCTTCGACGTCCGGCGCGGGGAGCTCTTCGCGCTGCTGGGGACGAACGGTGCGGGCAAGACCTCCACCGTCGAACTGCTGGAGGGCCTCGCCCGGCCGACGGGCGGCTCGGCGCGGGTGCTCGGCCACGATCCGTACGCCGAGCGCAGGGCCGTCCGGCCGCGGATCGGGATGATGCTGCAGGACGGCGGCTTCCCGGCCGAGCTGACGGCCGCCGAGACGGTGACGATGTGGGCCGGCTGCACGAGCGGCGCCCGGCCCGTCGACGAGGCGCTCGGCCTCGTCCGGCTCGACGGGCGGCGCGACGTGCGCGTCAAGCAGCTCTCGGGCGGCGAGCGGCGGCGACTGGACCTCGCGCTGGCCCTGCTCGGGCGGCCCGAGGTGCTCTTCCTCGACGAGCCCACCACCGGGCTGGACCCGGAGGCCCGGCACACCACCTGGGAGCTGGTCCGGCAGCTGCGCGCGGAGGGCACCACGATCCTGCTCACCACGCACTACCTGGAGGAGGCCGAGGCCCTCGCCGACCAGCTGGCGATCATGCACCGGGGGCGCATCGTGGCCTCCGGGACGCCGGGCGAGGTGATCGGCGCGTATCCGGCGCGGATCCGCTTCGCGATGCCGGACGGCTGGTTCGTCGGCGACCTGCCGCCGCTGGGCGAGCTGGGGGTGCTCCGGCACGAGGAGACGGACGGACGGGTGGAGCTGCAGACACGGGAGCTGCAGCGGACGCTGACCGGGCTGCTGCTGTGGGCCCGGGACAAGGACGTCGAGCTGGAGGGGCTCGACGCGCGGACCGCCTCGCTGGAGGAGGCGTTCCTGGCGATAGCGGGTACGGCGGCGGAATCGGGGAGGGACGCGTGATGGCGACGGGCACGGCGGGTACGGGGGTCTCGGCGGGCACGACGACCGTCGTGGGACGGGCGCTGGCGCTCGGCCGGGCGGAACTGAGGCTGCTCGGGCGCAACCGGGTGGGGCTCTACACGGCCCTGATGATGCCGTTCCTCATGATCTACGCGCTGCGGTCGGCGACGAAGAACGCGAACCTGAGCGCCACCGGGATGTCCCTGACCGAGGTGACCATGACGGGCGCCTTCGGCTACGTCCTGCTCTTCGTCGTCCACACCAGCCTCATCACCGTCTACACCGCGCGCCGCCAGGAGCTCGTGCTCAAGCGGCTGCGGACGAGCGAGGCGGGGGACGCGGAGATCCTCGCGGGCACGGCGCTGCCCTCCGCGGCCATCGCCCTCGCGCAGTGCGTCCTGCTGGTGGTGGTCGGTTCGCTGTGGCTGCACATGCGGGCACCGGCCCGGCCCGAACTGCTCGTCGCGGGCATGCTGTCGGGGATCGTCATGCTCGCGGCGCTGGCCGCCGTGTTCACCCGGTTCACCAAGACGTCGGAGAGCTCCCAGCTCACGGCGCTGCCGTTCGTCATGCTCTCGCTGGTCTTCTCCGGGATCTTCTGGCCGCTGGAGTCCATGCCCGACGGACTGGCGACGTTCTGCGAGGTGCTGCCGATGACGCCGGTTCTCCAACTGGTGCGTGCCGGCTGGCTCGGCGGTGCGGGCACGGGCGAGGCGCTGGGGCACCTCGGGGCCGCGTTGGCCTGGACCGTGGTGGCCGTGTTTGCTGTACGCCGGTGGTTCCGCTGGGAACCGCGGCACTGAACGCAGGGAACGGGGGGCGGCAGGCGTGGTCGGGTGGGTGCGGACGTTTCGCAGCCGGAACAAGGTCGGACAGATCGACCTGTACATGCGCTGGGCGCTGAACGTCGTCCCCTGGTTCTCCTTCGTGGTCCAGGCGGCCGCCGTCGTGGCCAACGCCGACGGCAGCATGTCGGGCCCGATCGCCCTGGCGCTGGTGGTCGCGACCGCAGCGCAGTGCTGGGTCGGCATGGGCCTGCTGCAACGGGCCCTCGACCGCTACCTCGGCAAACCGGCCGAGCTGCGCCGGCGGATGGCCTGCTCGCTGGTGCTGCTGGCGGTGACGACGGGCCTCATCATCGCGCTGCCCTCGCCGACGGAGCCGGGCGTGCATCCCGGGCTCATGATGACGATGTCCACCGCCACGCCGCCCCTCGGCGCCTACTGCCTGCTCGTCCGCAAGCGCGTCTACGCAGTGGTGACCACGGTCGGCTCGGTCCTGACGGCGCTGTTGTTCGGCGCGGCCGGGGCGACGATGCCGGAGACGGTGGGCGACGCGGTCTTCCTGCTGTTCATCTGCGGATGGATCGTGCTGGTGGTGCGCATGTCCGGCTGGATGCTCGCCATCGTCTGGGAGGTCGACGCCGCCCGGGAGATCCAGGCCCGGCTCGCCGTGGCCGAGGAACGGCTGCGGTTCTCGCGGGACATGCACGACGTGATGGGCCGCAACCTGGCGGTGATCGCGCTCAAGAGCGAGCTCGCGGTGCAGCTCGCCCGGCGCGGCTCGGAGGCCGCGGTGGACCAGATGGCCGAGGTGCAGCGCATCGCGCAGGAGTCCCAGCGCGAGGTCCGCGAGGTCGTGCGCGGCTACCGGGAGGCCGACCTGCACACGGAACTGGTGGGCGCGCGCGGCGTGCTGAGCGCCGCCGGGATCGACTGCCGCATCGAGGACGCGGGCAGCGACCGGCTGCCGGCACCCGTGCAGTCGGCCCTCGCGTGGGTGGTGCGCGAGGCGACCACCAATGTGCTGCGGCACGCGGAGGCGACCCGCTGCGCGGTGCGGCTGCGCGTCATGGACGCGGGGGCACGGACGGTGCTGGTCATAGAGAACGACGGCGTCCGCCCCGCGGGTCCGGCACCGTCCGGGAAGGGCGGTTCGGGGCTCGCGGGGCTCCGGGAGCGGCTGGCGGTGCTGGGCGGCACGCTGACGGCCGGGCCCGGTGACCGGGGTACGTTCCGGGTGACGGCCGAGATCGGGGAGGCGGCAGCCGCATGACCGAGGGAACGGGCGGGACCTCCGCCCCCATCCGCATTCTGCTCGCCGACGACGAGCACCTGATCCGCGGCGCCCTCGCCGCGCTGCTCGGGCTGGAGGAGGACCTGCAGATCGTCGCCGAGGCCGCGTCCGGTCCGGAGGCGCTCGCCATGGCGCGGGCGCAGCGGCCCGATGTGGCGGTGCTGGATCTCCAGATGCCGGGCACCGACGGTGTGATGGTGGCCACATCCCTGCGCGCCGAACTGCCCTCGTGCCGCTCCATGATCGTGACGAGTCACGGCCGCCCCGGGCACCTGAAGCGGGCCCTGGAGGCGGGGGTGCGGGGGTTCGTCCCGAAAACGGTCTCGGCGCAGCGGCTCGCCGAGATCATCCGCAGCGTGCACGCCGGAAACCGCTACGTGGACCCGGAGTTGGCTGCCGACGCGATCAGTGCGGGCGACTCCCCGCTGACCGCGCGCGAGGCCGAACTGCTGGAACTGGCGGAGGACGGAGCCCCCATCGCGGAGATCGCGGAGCGGGCCCGGCTGACGCCGGGGACGGTCCGGAACTACCTCTCCTCGGCCGCTGCGAAGCTGGGTGCGGAGAACCGTCACGCGGCAGCGCGCACAGCACGCGCTCAGGGTTGGCTATAGTGGTACCCGCACCGCACGGAAGCGCGGAGCGAAATGCGGACGTAGCTCAGTTGGTAGAGCA
>NZ_JABBXF010000176.1 GCF_013030945.1 Streptomyces morookaense
AACTGAGCTAGCGGCGCCTGCTGACAGAGGAAACTTTACAGGACGCCGGAGGGTGCTCCTGACCACCCCGGCAGGCCGTATGCCGGTATGTGTGTCGTAATGGCTATTGATCTGCGGTTTGTCTCATGGAAGGCAGCGAGGAGATGCCGGACGGGATACCCGACGACGATCACGCCGCCCACCAGGGACGATCCTCCCTGCGGGGGGCTCTGGCGGCGGTTGTCGGGGCCGCGGTGATCGTCGGTACGGCCGCGGCGGTCCCGGGCGCCCTGGCGGATCCGCCCGACCCCGCGGCGAACGAGGACGCCGCGGCGGAGGCGGGCGCGGAGGCGGGCGCGGGGGCGCGCGGGCTGGAGCCCGCGGTGGACTTCGCGATGAGCCATGTGGGCGATGCGTACGCCCTCGGGGGCGCGGGCCCGCACCGCTGGGACTGCTCGGGGCTGGTCCAGCAGGCCTACCGCCGGGCGGGCGTCCGGCTGCCGCGGACCGCGGCCGACCAGTACCGGGCGTCGGCCCGGATCACGCGCAAGGCGCTGCGCCGCGGCGACCTGGTCTTCTGGTCCTCCGACGGCCGGGCGTCCGGCGTTCACCACGTGGCGGTCTACCTGGGCGGAGGCCGCTACATCGAGGCGGCCCGGCCGGGCACGAAGGTACGGATCTCGACCTTCTCCCGCTACAGCCCGAACCTCTACGGGCGGCCCGTGGTCAGGTGAGCATGCGCTTGGCCTGGACATGACTATTGGCCGGTACTAGCCTCCGTATTGGTCTGGACCGCTCATCCCCACACGACTCACGAACCCCCCACGTTCCCGAGGAGTGCTTCAGCATGCGCAAAAAGATCAGTGCGGTGATCATCGGCTTAGGCGTCGCCTGCGTCTCCGCCCTCTCCACCGGCCCCGCCGTCGGCCACGGCTACACCGACGCGCCCACCAGCCGCCAGGCGTTCTGCGCCAACGGCACCGTCCAGGACTGCGGCGCGATCCGGTGGGAGCCGCAGAGCGTCGAGGGCCCCAAGGGCTTCCCGGACGCCGGACCCTCCGACGGCACCCTCTGCGCCGGCGGCAACAGCCGCTTCGCCGAGCTCGACGACCCGCGCAACGGGAACTGGCCGGCCACGCCGGTCACCGCGGGCCAGAACCTCACCTTCCGGTGGCGGCTCACCGCCCGCCACGCCACCACCGACTTCCGCTACTACCTCACCAACAGCAGCTACGACCCGGCCAAACCGCTCACCCGGGACGAGCTCGACCCCGAGCCCTTCCTCACGGTGCCCTACGACGGCCGGATCCCGGATGCCACCGTCACCCACGACGGCGTCCTCCCCGCGGGGCGGACCGGCAAGCAGCTCATCCTCGCCGTCTGGACGATCGCGGACACCGGCAACGCGTTCTACGCCTGTTCGGACGTCCAGTTCTGAACGGGTGCCGGGGGCGGGCGGGACGGTCCCCCGCCCCCGGCACCTCACTCGTCACTCGTCCGGGTCGCGCTTCAGCGCGATCCGCGCCAGGATGCCCGCGACCACCAGCGCGACCACCGCCAGCAGGGCGTAGTCGGGCACGGCGTTGCCCACCTCGGAGGCGAACTCCTCCAGCGTGAACTCCTGATCGGCGTCCAGGATGCCGGGCAGTCCGGTCGTCCCGTCGTATACAAGGAACAGGACGCCGATGCCGATGAAGAACAGCCCCGACAGCAGCGACGTCGTGTGCAGCCGCAGCCGTCCCACCCGGAACTCCCGCCCGCGCAGCCACTGTCGGCTGCCGAGCCGGAAGCGGTCCCAGAAGAGGGCGAGGACGAACAGCGGCAGGGCCATGCCCAGCGCGTAGACGGCGAGCATCGACGCCCCGTACACCGGATTGCCGTGCACGGCCGTCACCGTCAGCACCGCGCCCAGGATCGGTCCGGCGCAGAAGCCGGCCAGTCCGTAGACGCAGCCCAGCAGGAACGTCGACGCCGCCGACCGCGGCGTGATCCGCCCGGCCGCCTCCTGGGCCTTCTTCGAGGCGAAGCCCAGGCCCAGGATCTGGGCGAGGCCCAGGGCCACGACGATCCACCCGCCGGCCGTGATCAGTACGTCGCGGTGCCCGTTGAAGAGCCGGCTCGCGGCGGTCGAGGCCGCGCCGAGCGGCACGAGTGTGGTGGCCAGCCCCAGGTAGAACACGCCGGTACGGGCCAGCAGCCGGCCGGGGGTGGCGAGCGAGTAGGCGAAGAACGCGGGCAGCAGCAGGGCGCTGCACGGGCTCAGCAGGGCGAGGGCGCCGCCGAGGAACGCGGCGAGGTAGCCGATGTCGCTCACTTGCCCGGCTTCCCGTCGCCGGCCTGCGCCTCCTTGGCCGCCTTGGCCTGCGCTATGACGTCCTCGAAGGCCGACAGCGGCTGCGCGCCCGCGAGGGGACGGCCGTTGACCAGGAAGGACGGGGTGCTCTGCACGCCGATGGCGTAGCCCTGCTCCTGGTCCTTCTTGACGGCGGCCTCGGCGGCGGAGCCGTTCATGTCCGTACGGAACCTGTCCAGGTCGGTCACGCCGGCCGTGCGGGCCATGTCGACGAGCTTGTCCTCGGCGAGGGCGTCGCCCTTGCGCAGCTTGGCGAAGAGCTCGTCGTGGAAGGCGTGGAACCTGCCCTGCTGCCCGGCGGCCCAGGAGGCGCGGGCGGCGCGCACGGACGGGTCGCCGAAGATCGGGAAGTTGCGGAACTCGATGCGCAGGACGCCGGTGTCCACGTACTTCTTGATCAGCTCGGGCTGGGTCTCCCGGGTGAAGCGGCCGCAGAAGGAGCACTGGTAGTCGGCGTACTCGACGAGCACGACCGGGGCGTCCGCCTTGCCGAGGGCGAGCGGGTCGCCGTCCTGGCGGCGGGCCGTGGCCTTGTCGTACTGGTCGTAGGCCTTCTGCTGCGGGTCGTCGGCCGCACCCGCGGTGGCGGAGGGCTCGCGCTTGCCGGAGCCGCCCGCGCTCTTGCCGATCGCGATGCCGGCGGCGGCGACCGCGACGACCAGGGCGACGATCGCGCCGATGGCGGCGATGCGACGGGAGGGCTTGGTGTTCTTGCCGGGCTTGTTGCTCTTGGCGGGCTTGGCGGGCTTGGCGTTCTTGGCGGTCTTGCTGGTTTCGGTGTTCTTGGGCGGGCGTGCGGACATGAGCGGGGAACCCCCTGGGACGTACGGAATCTGGGCATGCCGGAGCACGGCCGGGCGCTCGCGCGGGGGAGCGGGCCGTGGCGGGGCGGACCTAGATCCGTAGGACGGGGAGCAGCTCGGAGCAGCCTGTGACCGGCGCGGGCGGGGCGCGGGGCGCGGTGGCCTTGGGCGCACGCGCCTGGGGGAGGGGAGTGCGCGCGGTGCCGGGGGCGGTGAGCGGGTCGGCCGAGCCGTGGGCGACGGCGACCTCGGCCCCCTTGATCGGCACGTCCTGCTGACGGCAGCTGCCGTTGCCGGAGCCGGCCGGTGTGGCGGACGTCATCTGCGCGCCGGTTCTCGTCTCCGTGGAGGGGACGGGCGCGCCCGTCGCTCCGCAGAGGACGGGGCCGAAGACGACGGCGAGGAGGAGGACGAGCACGGAGACCGCCGACGTGCGGTACCGGTGCGGCATCTGCCTCCTCCTCTCGTCCCCGGCCGTGCGAAGGTCCGTACTGAGCCTGAACGAAGAAGGCCCCTCGTCGGAACGAGGGGCCTTCTTCAGTCTGTGCGCCGCCAGGGACTCGAACC
>NZ_JABBXF010000177.1 GCF_013030945.1 Streptomyces morookaense
CCGCGCTCGCCGCCCCCGGCCTGCCGGTGGTGGCGGGCGGCCGCAGCGCGGGGGCGCGCGTCGCCTGCCGCACGGCGCGGGAGCTCGGCGCCGCGGCCGTCCTCGCACTGAGCTTTCCGCTGCACCCGCCGGGCAAGCCGGAGAAGTCCCGTGCGGACGAACTGACGGGGACGGGCCTGCCCGTGCTCGTCGTGCAGGGCGCGCGTGACCCGTTCGGCCGCCCCGAGGAATTCCCGTCCGGCAGCGCGCCGGTCGCGGTGCCTTTCGGGGACCACGGCTTCGCGGTGCCGAAGAAGGCGGACATCACCCAGGAGGACGCCCTCGCGGTGATCACCGGTGCGGTGGCGGAATGGCTCGCGGGTCTCCGGCTCGGGTGACTCCGGTGAGGACCCGGGTGAAGTCACCGACGAGGCCCCGGTGAAGCGGGAATGCGCCGCGCGGCGCGGCTGTTAACCCGACGTAGCAAAGCAACGCACCGGCACGACGTATGGAATGGGAGCTCCCCGCATGGGTTCGATCGCATGCCCGTCCCGCCCGCAGACGGCCGACCTCGGATGGGCGGTCATGAGCGCGGGCCTGCCGACGGCGGCCGGAGCGGCGGGCGGACCGGATCGTCGTCTATTCTCCGAAACGAGCGGGTCCCTTTCCGGTCCCGCAGCGCTGCTGGAGGAGGTGGGTCCGGTCGCCGGTACCGACGCGGGGGAGCCCGTGGAGCGCACCGAGGGTGCGGGCACGGAGAGCGCCGCCGAGCGCAGTGCCCGTTTCGAGCGTGATGCGCTCACTTTCCTGGACCAGATGTATTCGGCCGCACTGCGCATGACGCGTAATCCCGCGGACGCCGAGGACCTGGTGCAGGAGACGTACGCCAAGGCCTACGCGTCCTTCCACCAGTTCCGTGACGGGACGAATCTCAAGGCGTGGCTCTACCGCATTCTGACCAACACCTTCATCAACTCGTACCGCAAGAAGCAGCGCGAGCCGCTGCGCAGCGCGTCCGAGGAGATCGAGGACTGGCAGCTGGCGCGTGCCGAGTCGCACATGTCGACCGGGCTGCGCTCCGCCGAGTCCCAGGCGCTCGACCACCTTCCCGACTCCGACGTCAAGGAGGCCCTCCAGGCCATTCCCGAGGAATTCCGCATAGCGGTCTACCTCGCGGACGTCGAGGGCTTTGCCTACAAGGAGATCGCGGACATCATGGGTACGCCCATCGGCACGGTGATGTCCCGGCTGCACCGCGGCCGCCGTCAGCTGCGCGGACTGCTGGAGGACTACGCCCGTGAGCGCGGTCTGGTCCCCGCGGGGGCCGGCAACGTGCCGAACGGTTCCGACGAGTCGCACAATCGGAAAGGCTCGGACTCATGAGCTGCGGAGACCCGCACGAGACGGACTGCTCTGAAGTCCTCGACCATCTCTACGAGTTCCTCGACCACGAGATGCCCGAGGGCAAGTGCGCCGAGTTCGAGGTGCATATCGACGAATGCTCGCCCTGCCTGGAGAAGTACGGCCTGGAGCAGGCGGTGAAGAAGCTCGTCAAGCGCTGCTGCGGCCATGACGACGTGCCCGCCGACCTGCGGTCGAAGGTGATGGGCCGGATCGACATGATCCGGGCCGGCCAGGCGGTGCCCGAGCAGGACGTGGTGGCCGAGGCCAAGGCGGCCGAGGCCCAGGCGCGCAGCGTCGCCCAGGACCGGTAGCCGGCCGTCCGCGGCCGGCGGCCGCGGGGCGGGCGCCGGGGCGGGTGCGCCCGGAGGGGCTCCGGACAGGTTCCGGGGTGATCCAAACCACCGCACCGGGGAACGTCACCCGAACGGACGGTCCAATACCCGGATCCCGTTTGCCCGGCCCGCCGGAAGCCTATCCTCCCCAACCTGACGTCATGTCCGGGACGGTACGGGGAGGGGCGCGCCATGGGGGCACTTCCAGCGGCCGCGCGCGGCTACATCGCCTGCGTGGTGCTGGCCGCCGCGGTGTGCGCCCTGCCCGCCGTGCGCCCGGGAGCCGGCATCCCCTGGGGTGCCGTGCTGCTCCTCGCCGCCGTGTGCGCGGTGTGCGAGCGGGTGCCGCGCTGTGCGCCCGTCCTTCCCGTGCTGCTCGCCGGGGCCTTCCTGCTGCCGCCCGCCGCCGCGGGGCTGGTCGCCGTGCCCGGTGCGCTCGCCGGGCGAGGCGAGTTGCGGCCGGTGTGGGTGCGGCGGCTGTGGCATGCGGGGCAGTACGTGCTGGCGGGGGGCCTGGCCGCGGAGGTCTTCTCCTGCGTGCCCGGTGGACGGGGCTTTCCGTACGCGCTGCTGCCCGCTTTGGCGGCGGGCATCGTTTTCGCCCTGGTCATGGCCGCCCTCGACGGCGGTGCTCTGGTCACCGCGGAGGGCCGGCCGCCGCGTTCGGCGTGGCGGGGCCGGCTGCCCGGCGCTCTGGTGCCTCCGCTGGTCCACGGCCCGGCGGGCCTGATGATGGCCGTCCTGTGGCACAGCGTCTACGGTCCGGTGGCGGCGCTGCTGGTGCTGCTGCCGCTCTCCATCTCCTCCTGGGTACTGGACCGTTGCCGCCGTGAACGGGCCGCCCACCAGGCCACGGTGCGGGCCCTGGTGCAGGCCGTCGACCTCAAGGACCGCTACACGCGCGGCCACAGCGAGCGCGTGGGCCGCGCGTCCGTGCTGATTGCCCGCGAACTGGGCATGAGCGGGGAGCGCCTGGAGGCGCTGCGCTTCGCGGGCATCCTGCACGACGTGGGCAAACTCGGCGTCCCCACCAGGGTGTTGCGCAAGGACGGGCCGCTCACGCCGGAGGAGCGGCGGGTGATCGAGCTGCACCCCGAGTACGGGCACGAGATGGTCCGCGGCATCGGCTTCCTCGACGAGGCGCGGGCGGCGATCCTCCACCACCACGAGCGCCTGGACGGCAGCGGTTACCCCTATGGTCTGACAGGACGTCAAATCCCCGAGTTCGCAAGGGTGGTGGCGGTCGCCGACGCCTTCGACGCGATGACCTCGACACGCAGCTACCGGCGCGCACGGCCGGTCCCCGCGGCCCTGGAGGAGCTGGACCGCTGCGCCGGGACCCAGTTCGACCCCCGCATGGTCGAGGCGCTCTCCCGGGCCCTGACCCACCACCGCTGGCACCCGGCACCACCGCCGCCGGAACTCGCCGCTCAGGTCAGCCGAAACGTCCCTTCTGATCACCCGGATCATCCCGAACACCCCAACCGCCCCGACCGCCCCTCCGTCGCCGGTCCGGCCCGCCACCCCGGGGGCCCCGGGTGACGGCCCGAACACCGGGGGCGGCCCCGCCGCCGGGTGAGCCGGGACGCACGGCGCGCGGGGCACGCCCGCGCGCCGGGGCAGGAGCCATGGCGCCCGACGGGCCGGCCGCCCCGGCGGATGCGCTTGCCGGGGGCGAACGGGTGCCGACGGCGGGTGCCCGTCCCCGGTCCGCCGCCGCGGTGGCCGACCGGGGTCCCGAGTGTCCCGAGGCCGAGCCGGACGGTCACGTCACGCCGGGTACCGACGGCGACCCCCGCCTCTGCGGGGTGCCCGCCCCGCCCCCCGCGGTGGGGCGCCCCCGCCGGGCCCCCGAGGACGCCCCGGCCCCGGAGCCGTCCCCCGAGCCGGACCACGGGCCCTGCGAGGCGCCGCCCCCCGCCTCCCGGC